>DJVQ01000059.1:17054-139832 GCA_002441265.1 Syntrophaceae bacterium UBA6252 | reverse complement strand
AGGACGAGTAGTTCCCCTTCCAGGGGATCCCGTGCCCCCGGTCCAGTTCGAGGATCCAGCCCGCCACATTGTCGAGAAAATACCGGTCATGGGTCACCGCGATGACCGTTCCCGGGTAGGTCTGAAGGTGATGTTCCAGCCAGGCCACCGTTTCGGCGTCGAGGTGGTTCGTTGGTTCGTCGAGGAGCAGGATGTCGGGATTCTGGAGCAACAGTCGGCAGAGGGCGACCCGCCGCCGTTCGCCTCCGGAGATGACCCTGACGGACATGTCCCCCGGGGGGCACCGCAGGGCGTCCATGGCCATTTCGAGGCGGGAATCGAGATCCCAGGCATCGGCGGCGTCGAGTTTCTCCTGGATGTCCCCCTGGAGGGCGATGAGCTTTTCCATTTCCTCGTCGGAAAGGGGTTCGGAAAGCCGCTCCGAGATCCTGTTGTACTCCGCAAGCAGGTTCACCGCTTCCGCCGCGCCTTCCTCAACGACCTCCCGGACAGTCCTGTTGTCGTCCAGGAGAGGCTCCTGTTCGAGAAATCCCACGGTATAGCCGGGGGAAAGGATCGTCTTTCCCAGGATCTCCTTCTCCCGTCCCGCCATGATCTTGAGCAGGGTGCTCTTTCCCGACCCGTTGAGGCCGATCACGCCGATCTTGGCCCCGTAGAAGTAGGAAAGGGAAATGTCCTTCAGCACCGTCCGGGTCCCGTAGACCTTTCCCACTCCCAGCATGGAGTAAATCACCTTGTTCGGTTCGTTCGCCAAGGCCAGGAAACCTCCTCTTCAAAAACGTTGTTTACGACTCAAGAGTGCGTAAAATTGAAAAGGGTCATACCAGTTTTTCAGGATCATTCAAGAAATATTTTATTTCCCGGCCTTAGCCGGAAAGACGGCGGGGACGGGAAAAAGGTTGTCTCACCGGTATCGATATAGTATAATTTTGAATAGAGGGGGGAAATCATGAAGAATCGCTATGCCTTGACTCCGGTTCTGATGGGGTTTTCCGCTCTTTTCGCCGGGGTTTTCTTTTATGGATTCTTCCGTGCCCCGGAGCATGTTTATTTTCTCCGTTTTCTCCATCTTCCCCCCGGGGAGGCCGTATCGCTTCCTCCCGCCGTTTCCGCCCTGACGAACTCGCTTCCATCCTTTCTACATGTTTTTTCCTTTTCCCTTCTCACCGCCGCCCTTTTCCCGCCGACGGGAAAGGCGATCCTTCTGTCCTGTTCCTTCTGGACGGCAGTCGATCTCCTCTTCGAACTCGGCCAGAATTTCGGCGAGGCGGCGGCCGGGATGGTCCCATCCTGGTTCCAGGGAATCCCTTTTCTCGAAAACACGGCCGGCTTCTTCCGCCACGGCGTTTTCGACATGGCCGACATGACCGCCATGGCCGCGGCGGGCGTCACCGCATATATGGTACTGCAAATATGCAAACAGAGGAGGAACCATGGAACAGAGGCCAGGTGAGGGATTTTTCGTCAAATTGCGGATGGTGCTCCTGATTTTCCTTTTCGCCTTCGGACTGTGCTCGATCGTGGGCACCGGGGGCGGGGGCGGCTCGTCGAGCAGCACCGAGGGAACGTCCGGAAACGGCGGCACGGCAGCCACCATGGAAGAAGACATCGAGGGAAAGACGGACAAGGTCCTGAATGTCCTCCAGTCGGAAGGGGTCACCGAGGGGGTGGACGTGCTGACCTCCCTCCTCGAGGAGGAGGAACTTCCCCAGGGACTGATCACCGTCACGCCGGACTCGATCGACTTGGAAAACCTGCCGGAGGCGATCACGATCGTCATCGATTTCGGGGCGGGATACACGACCGACGACGGGAGTCTCTTCACGGGAAGCGGCACCATCACGGTCTCCAACATCGTCGTTTCCGAGACCGCCATTGGTGCGAGTTTATCGGCCGTTTTCAACGACATCGCCGTGAACGGCCAGACCTATCTCGACGGTGCCGTGTCGGGAAGCCTTTCCATCACCCAGAACGCCCAGGGGGTCATGGTCCTGTCCGGTACCATCGGGTTCCAGAATTTTGAATGGGCGGGAAATCCGTTCTCGGGATCGATCACCCTTTCCTCCACGCCGCTCGTCCTCGACCTCAACAATCCCTCGGGAACGGTCACCGTCACCTTCAGCTCCTTCGTTTTCGGCGAAAACAGCATTTCCGGGTCGGTCAGCCTCGTCCTGGACAACCTCGCCTCCGAGACGCTCCGGATCGTTTTCGACAATTTCACCATGAATGACTTCACCATCACGAGCGGCACCGTCGATATCACCCTTACCGACGAGGACCAGGGGACCTTCGACCTGAACCTGAACACGAGCGAAGGGATCATGGACATCACCGTGAACGTGACAGTCGGGGAGACTTCCGTCGTCCTCGACACGGAGACGGCGGGCACCCTCGGGCACTACACCGTGTCCATAAACGACGTCACCATCCCCCTGGACTGGGAAACGGTTCCGGCCTCGGGGAACATGACGTTCACCAACACCTCGACAGGCGTCACGGCGACGCTGACGTTCAACAAAACCCTGGGGAGCGATCCCCCGTACGATTATTCCGAGACCCCGTAAAAGGGAAATCACGGAAACGGCGGGCGCGGCATCCATTGACCGTGCCCGCCGTTTTTTTTCATCGCCCCGGAAGATTTCCGCCGTTCCCCTCATCCTCCCCGAGGGCCTTCCCCGCGCCCCAGCCGTCGAGCGGCGCGCCGTCGGGTCCGAACATCCCGTTTTGCCGATGATCGTATATGAGCCCCCGGACCCTTCGGGCCAGCATCCGGGCAAGGCCGCGGGCCCGCTCCCGGACGGAAGTCTCCTCCCCCGAGTCGAGGAAGACCTCTTCCTGCGGCAGGAAATAGAGGCTCTCCAGGGGGCAGGAGATCCAGAACGGGTCCGTGGCGGGATCCTCCTCGAACCGCAGTTTCAGTGAACCCGGCGCGGCCCGGTCCCGGTACCACCCGCCGTCCCCCCTTTCGAAACCGGCATCCCGGAGGAAACGTTCCAGTTCCTCCTTTTCCTCCCGCGAGAAGATTCTGGGGACAAGAACGGAAAGATGCATGACGGGGGCCCGCCTCAGGGGGTCTTTCCCGTGGGGGGAAAGACGATTTCATCGGGGGCATCCCGGAGGGGAAGCCGGAGGATCGCTTCCTCGAAGGTCATCCGCCGTTCCGCCAGGGCGAAGAAGGCGGTTCCCAGGGCGTGGATCAGGAGGCTCCGGACGTCGTATCCCGGGTTCCCGGTAAAGAAATTGACCAGGGAATTGATCCGGAAGATCGTTTTCACCCGCCGCGCCCTGGAGGGAAGCCCGAGTCTCAGGGAACGTCCCATGAGACCGAGGGCGAACTTGATCTCCCCGGTGACCTGGAGGAGCACATGGTGGAGAAAGGCCGGTTCGTGCTCCTCCGCGGCGAGGCGCTCGCAAACCTTCCGCTGGATCGTGCGGCACCAGCCCTCCCGGAGCCACCGGTCCCCCTCGTCGCCGAAAAGGCCCCGATGGACATGGTGGGCATACTCGTGGGCCAGGTACGACTGGAAGGGGATCTCCCCCAGCTCCTCCATGTAAATGGTGGCGTTTCCCCGGCCGTCGTCGCTGCACCGGCAGCTGTGCTCCAGGTTCAGACGGAGTCTCCGCCGGTAGATCAGGGGAAAGGCGAGGAGAAAAAGCAGGACCGCCCGGACGAACCACACGGCGGGATCTTCCGCGGGGTGTCCGAGGGTCAGGTAGAAGAAGAACAGGATGATGGGGAGGAGCACGCCGTACAGCCTCAGGGTGAGAAACCGGAGCCTCCGAAGGTTCCCCCTGAGGACGAGGGCGGGCCGCCCGACGGCGGGACGGCCGCTTCCGAGGAGATCCGCGGTGATCCCGGCCACCCGGTCAAGAAGGGCTCCTGCCCTCTCCTCCGTCCGTACCGGGGCGCCGAAGCCCTTCAGGGGCAGGGAGCGGCGCCTTTCATCGAACTCGAGAAGGACGTCCAGGAGCTCATAAAAGGCGTCCACGGTGGTGAGGGCTTTCGGAAGAAGCTGCGCGGACTGCGGGGACGATCGTCTGCTACCCACGGGAACCGGACCTCGAGGCGATGTTCATTGGGACATCTTTGATGAACTCGTAAAAAAGCCGAATCAACACTTTTTCGAACGGNNGCTCCATAGGCAAGGCGCCCGAATCGCGAGGACTGAGGCGCACTTATGGTACGCCGCAGGGACGAGGGATGAAGGGCAACGCAGCATATGGACTTTTTACGAAGCCGTCACCTTTTACAGGATCGCGGGGCGTCATGTAAAGGAAAAGCGCCCGGCGGAGGGGCTACGACACGGTGAGGATGCCCAGGCTGTCCGTGCCGCCCGCCGCCCCCCGGTGTTTTCCCTCGGTGACCGGAACCCGGTCCCCTTTTCGGAGAAGCCCCGCTTTTGCCATTTCCCCCAGGACACGCTCCTCCGTCCACGGTGCCCCCCCTTCCGGAGAAAACAGGGGAAAAACGCCGTGGGAAAAGGCGAGAAAGCGGACGACCCCCTCTCTCCCCGAAAGCGGGACGATCCAGGCCCCGGGCTTGAAACGGGAGATCCTCCGGGGGGTGTTGCCCCCCGTCGTCGGGGTGAGGATCAATGGGGACCGGAGGGCTTCCGCCGCTTCCGCCGCGTTCAGGGAAACCATGTCGGAGACGGAGATCTCCTGTTTCAGGATCTCCCCCTTGAGCCTTTCCAGGACGCTCACGTATCCGGGGAGGATTCCCCGGTCCCCCTCCACCGACCGGGCGATCCGCGCCATCATCTCCACCGTTTCAACGGGAAACTGTCCGACGGCGGTCTCCTCGGAAAGCATGAGCGCGTCCGTCCCGTCGAGGACGGCGTTCGCCACGTCGGCGACCTCCGCCCGCGTGGGTCTCGTGAAATGTTCCATGGCCTTCAGCATCTGGGTGGCCGTGATCACGGGACGGCACCGGAGATTGGCCTTGCGGATCAGCTTCTTCTGCAGGAGGGGAAGTTCGTCGATGGGGACCTCCACGCCGAGATCCCCCCGGGCCACCATGACGCCGTCGGCCGCATCGAGAATGCCGTCGATGGCATCCACCGCTTCCCTCCGCTCGATCTTGGCGATCACGAAGACCCGCTTCCCTTTTCCCGCCGCATGGCGGCGGAGCTTGTCCACGTCCGAGGCGTCCTTCACGAAGGAAATGCCGAAGGTGTCGATTCCCATTTCGAGCGCCGTGTCCGCGAGCGCGAGATCCCGGTCCGTCACGGCCTCCAGGGAGAGGGAGGCGCCGGGGAGATTGAGCCCCTTTCCAGACAGGAGTTCCCCTCCCACGTTGACCCGGCAGAGAACGGCGCCCTTGCGGACCCCGAGGACCTGAAGCTCTATGTACCCGTCGTTCATGTAGACAAGGTTTCCGGGACGGACGCTTTCGGCAAGACGGGGGTAGGACACGGGGATGAATCCGGCCGGTTCCCCGGCGTTTTCCGGGGCCAGGGTCACCCGGTCGTTCTTTTCCAGGAACCTCCGTCCCGACGGGAGCGTCCCCACGCGGATCTTCGGCCCCGGAAGGTCGGCGAGGACGGCCACCGTTCTCCCCGTCGCCTTCTCCGCTTTCCGGATGTTTTCCACGGCCTCCCCGTGTTCCGCCGCCGTTCCGTGGGCCAGGTTGAGCCTCGCCACGGACATCCCCCGGAGGATCATCTCCGACAGTGTCGAGGCGGACCGGCAGGACGGCCCGACGGTGCAGACGATTTTCGTTTTCTGTCCGGGAAAGGAAAACACGACGGCCTCCTTGTCAGGAAGAACTATGTACCACCACCGGCGCCACCCCGCAAGAACGGATTGAAAAAAGGCCCCCGAACCGTTATAGTTTTTCCTGTCGCCAGGGGCATGCCGGCATGTCCCTTCCTCCGGACGGAACGGCTCCCGCCGCCCCGTTCCATCGGGCCGTCCGGATTCCCGTTCCTTCCTCCCTTCCGCTCTCGTGCCGGACCATACCGGATCGAGCGCCTTCGGTCCCCTTGCGCCCGCGGTCCCTTTCCCGGGAAAGGCGGCGTACGGGATCTTCGGAATCGACGGGGGAAAACAGGGGGTCCCCCGTTCAAAAAACCCATAAGGAGGGAGCCATGCATCCACTGGACGGAGTGAAGATTCTCGACCTGTCGAATTACGTTCCCGGCGCGCTTTGCACCATGATTCTCGCGGACATGGGCGCGGAAGTGATCAAGATCGAGCCGGCGGCGCCCTTTCCCATGGAAGACATGGGATACTCCTCGAAGGGCGAGGAGAAGCGGCGAAAGGCCGCCTTTTTCACGCTCAACCGGAACAAGAAGAGCATGGGGCTCAATCTCAGGGCCCCCGAAGGGAGGGAAATCTTCCACCGTCTCGCCCGGAAGGCCGACGTCGTCATCGAAGGCTACCGTCCCGGGGTCGTCCAGCGCCTCGGAGTGGACTACGACACGCTCCGGGTCATGAACCCGGGCGTCATCTACTGCTCGTTGAGCGGTTACGGCCAGGACGGTCCCTACCGCCTCTACTCGGGCCACGACATCAATTACATCTCCATCGCCGGCGTTCTGGGAGTCATCGGCCCCGCGGAAGGCCCGCCGTCGGTTCCCCTCAACCTCATCGCCGACTTCGCCGGCGTCTCCCTTTACGGCGCCGTCGGAATCCTTCTGGCCTACATCGCCCGGCAGAAAACCGGGGAAGGCCAGTACATCGACCATACCTACATGGAGGGGGCCCTTCATCTCCTCACATGGTTCACCCAGGACTGCCTCTACAACGGGACGATCCTGAAACGGGGCGAATCGTGGGCCGCCGGCACCTACCCCTACTACGCCGTGTACGAGACGAAGGACGGAAAGTACCTTTCCATCGGGTGCCTCGAACCCCATTTCTGGGACAACCTGTGCCGCGTTGTCGGACGGGAGGATTTCAGCTCCCATCCCTGGTCCATGGACACCACGTTCCGGAAACCCGGCGGACAGCACGACAAGATGTTCCGCGTTCTCAAGGAGATCTTCCTGACGAAGACCAGGGACGAATGGTTCGATCTCCTCGCCCCCAAGGATGTCCCCGTGGGCAAGGTCTACGCCATGGACGAGGTCTTCACCGACCCCCAGATCCTGGCGCGGAAGATGGTCGTCGAACTGGAGGACCCGAAACTCGGGAAGATCCGCCAGGTGGGCATTCTTCCGAAGCTTTCCAGTACGCCCGGCTCCATCCGGTCCCTCCCGCCCCTCCACGGGGACCACACGGACGAGATTCTCCGGGGGGCGGGCTATTCGGAAAAGGAGATCGGCGAGTACCGGGGAAAAGGCATCGTCGGGTAACGGAAAGGCCCGTCCCGGTCCGGAAGATCAGCACAGACGGTGGAGGCCGCAGCGCAGCACCTGCCCCGCCCTGCTGCCGTCCCTGTAGACCGTGATACCCTTGCATCGAAGCTCGTGGGCCAGGAGAAACGCGTCACGGACGGCCTCCCTGCCGGCGGAAGCGGGGAAGTTCACCGTCTTGGAAACGGCGTTGTCGGTGAACTTCTGGAAGGCCGCCTGGATCCGGACGTGGAATTCCGGGGGGATTCCGCAGGCCGTCTCGAAAAGACGGCGAAGGCCGGCCGGGATCTCCTGATCGTCGGGAAGGCGACCGTTCCTCTCCACGAACCGCATCCGTTCCGGGGTCAGAAGGCCTTTCTCCCGCATCGTCCCCAGGAACAGGGGATCCGTTTCGGAGATCTCGATGTTTCCCGCCGCGATCCGGGAAGAGGACAGGCCGAAAAGGGGCTCGATCCCGGGAGAGCATCCCGCGATGAGGCTGAGCGTCCCCGTCGGGGCGAGGGTCGTCACCGTGGCGTTTCTCACGGGGGGCGCCCCCCGCCGGTCCTGGAGGCTTCCCTTGAAACGGGGGAAGGCCCCCCGTTCCCGGGCGAGTTCCCGGGAAGCCTCGCGGCCTTTCTCCTGGATGAAGGCCATGACCGATTCCGCCGTCCCGATCGCCTCCGGGGAATGGTAGGGAATGCCGAGACGGATGAGGAGGTGGGCGAATCCCATGACCCCGAGGCCGATTTTCCGGTTCCCCCGGGTCGCCGAATCGATCTCGGTCAGGGGATACCGGTTGACCTCGATCACGTCGTCCAGGAAGCGGACGGCGCAAAAGACCGTGTCCTCCAGTTTTTTCCAGTCGACGGCGACCCCCTTCCCGTCCCGGCGGACCATCCGGACCAGGTTGACGGACCCCAGGTTGCAGGATTCATAGGGCAAAAGCGGCTGTTCCCCGCAGGGATTCGTCGCCTCCAGGGCCCCCTGGTCCGGCGTGGGGTTGTGCCGGTTGATTTCGTCGAGAAAGAGGAGCCCCGGTTCCCCGCCTTCCCACGCGCAGTCCGTGATGAGATCGAAAAGCCCGGCCGCCTTCACCCTGCCCGCGGGCCGTCCCGTTCTCGGGTTGACGAGGTCGTAGAACCCGTTTTCCCGGACCTCCCGGAGGAATGAATCGGGCATTCCCACGGAAAGGTTGAAGTTGGCGAACCGTCCCGGGATTCTCTTGGCGGTGACGAATTCCTCGATGTCGGGGTGATCCACGGGGAGAACGGCCATGTTCGCCCCGCGCCGGGTCCCCCCCTGGCGGACCACGTCCGTGGCCTGGTTGAAAATCTCCATGAAGGAGACGGGACCGCTCGCCTCGCCGCCCGTCGTGGACACCCGGTCGTTTTTCGGGCGGAGCCGCCCGAAGGAAAAACCGGTCCCCCCGCCGCTCTGGTGGATGAGGGCCGTGTTCCGGACCGCGTCGAAAATGGACGCCAGGGAATCCTCCACGGGCAGGACGAAACACGCCGAAAGCTGGCCGAGGGCCCTGCCCGCGTTCATCAGGGTGGGGGAATTGGGGAGAAAATCGAGGGAGGAAAGGAGGGAGAAGAAACGGTTCTCCCAGGAAGCGGCGGAAGCGTCCGGATGAAACGTTCTTTCCGCCGCCGCCACGTGCCGGGCGACCCGGAGAAACATCTCCTCCACCGTCTCCACGACCCTTCCCCGGCCGTTTTTCGCGAGGTACCGGGCCTCGAGGATCCTGAGGGCGCTTGCGCTAAGGGAACTGTCCATGACCCGCCGTCCGTTCCGGTACGGGGATGGTCCTTACCGGAAGCAGTTTTCGAAGATCGTTTCCGCGTCTGCGGCGGAAAACTTCACCGGCGTCAGCGCGAAGAGCCCCCCCATGGTTTCCATGGCGTTCTTCACGATCGCCGCCGCTTCGTCTTTCCGTATGCCGAAGGTTTCCGGGCCGAGGCCGGCCATTCCGACACGTTCGATCAGTCTTCTGAGGGCCGTGATGAACGCGAAGGGTCGATCCCCCTCCTTCATTGCCGCCGTGTTTTCCCCCATGGCGGCGGCCATGTCGGCGAACCGGGCCGGGCTTCGTTCCGCGAGATAGGTGAAATAGGCCACGGAGGTCATGATGAGCCCCGCCCCGTGGGGGACTTCGGGATGGAAGGCGCTGATGGCGTGTTCCAGGGAATGATGGGAGATGCAGCACGACAGGGACTCGACGAACCCCGCCTCCGTGCTCGCCCATGCCAGGGCCGTCCGGGCTTCCAGGTTGCTCCCGTCCTTCACGGCCTCGGGGAGGTGCTTCGTGATGAGCCCGATGGCCTCCAGTGCGAACCGGTCGCTTGCCGGCTGGTTCGCCCGCGCCAGATAGCCCTCGGCGGCATGGAAAAAGGCGTCCATGCCCTGGTAGGCGGTGAGTTCGGGGGGCACGGAAAGCATCAGTTCGGGGTCGACGACGGAAAGGACCGGGAAGGTGCAGTCCGCCCCCCACCCGATTTTCTCCTGGGTTTCCGTCTTCGTGATCACCGTCCAGAGGTCCGACTCCGTTCCCGTTCCCGCGGTCGTGGGAATCGCCACGATGGGCAGCGCCCCGCCCAGGGGCTTCCTTCCCTTTCCCGATCCCCCGATGACATAGTCCCAGTATTCCCCCGGGTTTCTGGCCATGACGGCGATGCTCTTGGCGCTGTCGATGCTGCTCCCCCCTCCCAGGCCGATGACGAAATCGCAGCGGTTTTCCATGGCGACCCGGGCCCCCTCCTCCACGTGACGGGAGATGGGATTGGGCAGAATCTTGTCGTAAACGATGGAGGAAGCCCCGTTTTTCTCCAAGGCTGCCACGAGCCGGTCCAGGTAGCCTTGTTTCCTCATCGAGCCCCCCGAGCTGATGACGACGAGGGCCCTCTTTCCAGGAAGAAAGGGCGTCGATCCCAGGTCCGCCAGTTTTCCCGGACCGAACAGGATTCTTGTGGGGATGAAAAAATTGAACCGCGATTTCATGGCTCCTCCTTTTTGAAAAAACGTCGGTCTGTCGGATCGCGGATCGGGCCTTCCGCTACTCCACTCGGCAGGGGAAGGGAAGAAGCTCGGACACCATGACCGTCCGGACGCCGCCTTGTCCGTCATCGAGAACGACGAGCGTTTCCCGGCCGAACTCGCACAGGATTTGTCGTTCCTGCGCTCCCGGGACGGCGGTCCCGCCCCCTGGAAGGAGGCTCAGGACACCCCGGAAACGGGTCTCGCCCGACGCGGCGGCATTGAGCACCGCCGCCTGGACCGCTCCCGTCGTGCAGGAGGAAAGGGCGTTCTCCACGGTGCAACCCCGGTACACTTTTCCCGAAAAACCGAGAACGGCGGCGCCCCCCTGGATTCCCGAGTAAGGCGCGTAGGCGAAACGGACGGCCTCTTCCGCCCCCTTCCTGAGCATCCCGATTTCCTCTTCCGTGAGTTCCGTCACAAACCATTGGCGGTAGAGCCGGTCGAGGGTTCCGTTTTTCCGGATCCGTTCGAGACCCTCGTTGAGAATGCCCAGGAGTTCGGTGTCCCCCTTCCGGACCGCGTAGTGGAGCGTCGAGGCCCGCAGCGGCGTGCTCACCGGATAGACGCCCGACCATCCTTTTTCCCGCAGATTGTAGAAAGCGGTGTCTTCCGATCCTGCGAACGCGTCGGCGTCGCCCCGGACCAGCACCTGGAGGGCGTCGGCCTCCGTCTCGTACAGGACGGGCGTCACGCCCCTTTCCTCGAGGATCTTCTGATAAAGGGAGCCCTTCTGCGTGGCGACCCGTTTCCCCTTCAGTCCGGAAAGAAAACGGACCTGGCCCCGGTCGGAGGAAAACAGGGAAATCCGCAGATCGGAGAGGGGCGCCGCCGGGAAGAGATAGAGGGCTTCCCGCTCCTTCGTCTTCGCCATCCCCGAGGTCATGTGGACGGTCCCCCTTCTCAGATCCTCCTGGACCTCCGCCCACTGGAGGGGTTTGTAGATGACGGTGGCGTCCCGGTTTTCCAGGATGGCCCTGAGAACGTCGATGTCGAACCCCTCCGGTTTTCCGTCCCGGATGAAGGTATGGGGCGGATAGTCCCCGTCGAATCCGTAAACGATTTCCCGCCCGGCGGAAGCTCCCTGGACGGGGAAAAGGCAGCACAGGGCGAGGGCCAGGAACACGGCGAACCGTTCTTTCATGGAAGTTCTCCTGCCGGAAGGATCCGGGACATCGCGAAATCATATCGATGATGCTTCATTCCGCCGATTGAGGCAAGAGAAAAGATCGCTCCAGCGTCCTCGACAAAGGGACCTGCAGCAGACGGTTATGCGCGGGGTTCATGAAAAATACGGGTGCCGGGAGATCGAAGAGGGCTCCGCTCACGGTTTTGCGCCGTCTTTCATACGGCGATTCAGGACAGTGAAACACCGGTGAGGGTTATATCGTTTCCCGGAAAGGATGTCCGCGATGATTTCCAATCTGAACATCATGAAAACAGGAAGCAAGACACATGGTGTCTTGCTCCCTGTTGCTTCTAGATTGCCGACCTCCGTCTTCTCAGATAGTAGACCGAGGTTATTCCCAAAAGAACCATGAAGAGGATCATTCCCCACGTGTTCATCGCGGGAATCGGGGCTTCGTATGCATACAGCGTATTTTCGCCATTGCTCCCGCTCGCGGCGGTCACCACGACGCCGACCGGACCCGGAGCGCCGGCGGAGGGCACCGTCGCGGTGATGCTCGACCCGCTCACCACCGTGACATTCATGGCAGCGACGCCTCCGAACGTCACGCCGGTGACTCCGGAAAAATTCGTCCCGGTGATCGTCACGGTATTGCCGCCGGCCATCATGCCGGAGGCCGGCGAGACCAGGGTCACGGTAGGCGGCGGCAGGATCAGCTGGACATTGTCGAGGCCGATGACCTCGTGTCCGCTCACGTTGGCGCCGTTGATAAACCCGAGCCGAACGGTCGTGCCGGCAACGGCTGTCACGTTCTTGGTGATTGTGAATGTCGTCAGTGTGGCGTCCGGGGTGCTGGTGCAGTACTGCGTGACGGCGCCTCCGATCGGAGACGAGCCGATCATGGGAATCGATGCCGTGGAATACAGCCCTATGAATCCGCCTGTGTTCGAGCAGCCGTCATTGCCGGCCTTGGCGCCGATGTCATACTTGAGTGTCAGCAAGGTCGCTCCCGCCGGAATCGCGATGTCCTGATAAAGCGTGCAATTCACCCGGGAGGGCGTTCCCGACGTCGATTGAACACTGCCGAGGACGATCTCGGTCCCGTCGGTGGCCGGGAACCCCGGCGTGCTCGTAAGCGTCTCCGTTCCGGGAGCCGTCGCCGCGTTGTAGCTTCCGGTGCCCGAGGCGCCCGATTCGTTGGCCAGGCCCCAGGACCAGTTGCTCAAGCCGCTTTCAAAAGAACCGTTCACCACGAGATCTATGTCGGCAAATGCCGCGGCGCCTGGCCAGACCAGGATCGAAGCAATCACCAAAACGATAATACCCCTCCTCATGGGACCCCCTTTAGAAAAGGAACGTGCTTCTTTTATTCGTGAGTTAAGTGTAAAGAAAACGAGAGTTGATTGTCAATAATAATAATAACTAAGGCGGGCGTCTCCTTCATCTGAGGTTAAGACTGGCTTCAGGGACGACCTTATATAATTTCCTCCCAAATCCTTTGGTCTCACAGTAGACGAACCTGCCGGCGTTCTTCAACCGGCCTTTACTCAAAATATCCGGCGTGGTCATTGGCATCGATCAATGAGCCTGATTTCAACCGCCGCACACAGAATCAAAGCATCCAGCGTTGGTGGCAATGGAGCTGTCAGTATGTATCCGATCCTGAACGCCATTGGATTGATCGGTTCCTGCGCTTCCGCCAACGCCGGCACATCCGAATCGTCATCGAGCCGGCTGAAAACCCCTTGAAGCCGGCAGCCGGAAACGGCTTCAGCAGGCGGAAGAGCGCTGCGGCATGGAAGATTCTCAGAGCCGGCAGGGTTTGCATGAAGATGAAGGCGGCAGGCATGGACGTGGAGACGGTTGAAATGGGACGGACGGCGTCCGTTTCAGGCCGGCCCTTCGGGATCGGAGGGGCATGTGGCAAGCCGGCGGATACGGACGACGAAAATTGCTTGCAAGGTCTGTCTTTTTTTCTTAGATAATACTGTTGGCAGACATTTCATCGGATGGAGGTGCGTACATGGCGGGGCTCATCATCTGGAAAAATGAGGAATTGAACAAGATCAAGAGGGATCTGGACCGGCTCATGAACCGGCTTCGGGACGAAATGGATGGATCCCTTTTCCCCGTGTTTTCCCGCCGGGCTTCGTCGGTGGACATGGCGGAAACGGACCAGGCCATCGTGATCCGGGTCGAGCTGCCTGACATGAAGCCGGAGGACCTGCGCATTTCGCTCCACGGCGAGGCGCTCGAGATCCGGGGGGAGGTGACGGAAAAAGTCCCAAACGGGGAAGCGTCTTTCGGCCTCCAGGAGCATCGCTACCGGTCTTTCGAACGGATCATCTCCCTTCCCTGCCGGGTGAGCGCCGACGAAACGGAGGCGACCTTCAAGGACGGCGTCCTCCGGATCGTCATGCCCAAATGCAAGCCCGACAGGGCCCGAATGCTTGAAATCAAGAAACGCTGAAACGGACCCACCCACGGACGGTCCCTCCCGCCGGGGCGGAAGGGCGATCATCGAAAACGCACAGGAGTCCCATCATGGAAACGACAGGTACGGACAGGAAAGTTCCCGTGGAAAAACTCAGGTGGCGGATGGACCCCTCGCGGCTCCCCTTCGATACGACGGATGGGGCGGAGCCGCTCAAGGAGATCATCGGCCAGGAGAGGGGGGTGGAAGCGCTCCGCTTCGGGATCGGAATGAACCGCGAAGGATACAACGTGTTCGTCACCGGCTCCGCCGGATCGGGCCGCCTTTCCACGGTGGAAAGGATTCTCGAGGAAATCGTCTCGACGTTGACCGACATCCCCGACGACCTCTGCTATGTCAACAACTTCAAGAGTCCCGAGGCGCCCGTCCTTCTGCGTTTCCCGGCGGGACAGGGCTCCCGTTTCAGAAACGACGTCCACGGGTACCTGGAAACCCTGAAAAAGGAAATCCCCCAGTTCTTCGAAAGCCAGGATTACCTGAGCCGCAAGAAGGAGATCCTGGACCAGTACGAAGCCAAAAGCCGGAGTTTCTTCAAGGACCTGGACAAGAAAGTCCGGGAGGAGGGATTCGCCCTGGTGGATGTCCAGATGGGCCAGATGACCCGTCCCGACGTGGTCCCCCTCATCGACGGGAACCCCACCCACATGGACCAGCTGGAACAGATGGTCGAGAAAGGGCGGTTTCCCAGGGAGGAGTACGAGGCCCTTCAGAAAAAACAGGCGGGGCTCAAGGAGGAAATCGGCCAGATCTTTCGGGAAATCCGGGTTCTCCAGAAGGAGATTCAGGAAAATGTGGAAAAACTGGACCGGTATCTTTTCGTCAAGGTCGCATCGGAACGGATGGCGCCGCTCCGGGAGGCATACGGCAACGCCAAGGTCAGCGGCTATTTCGACGACATGATCGAGGACATGGCCAGGGACATGCAGGCGTTCATGCCTCGTCCCCAGCCGGTGCCCGGCCTTCCCTTCGTAATCCCCGAGGGGGACACCCTTCAACCCTACCGGGTGAACCTTCTCGTGGACAACGGCCACCTGGAGAAACCGCCCATCCTGATCGAGGACTTCCCCACCTACCGGAATCTTTTCGGCAGCATTGAAAGGGTCATGGACCGGAGCGGCGTCTGGCGGACCGATTTCAGCAGGATCAAGGCCGGCTCCTTTCTCCGGGCCAACGGCGGCTTCCTGGTCCTGAACCTTCTCGACGCCATCATGGAGCCAGGCGTCTGGGCCGCCCTGAAACGGTCCCTGAAAACGGAAAAAATGGAGATTCAGACCTACGATCCCTTTTACATGTTCACCACGACGGGGATCAAACCGGAACCCATCGACATCGCCGTCAAGGTCGTGGTCATCTCCGATCCTTATCTGTATGCCCTTCTCTTCGCCCACGACGAGGACGTGAGAAAAATCTTCAAGGTCCGGGCCGACTTCGACACGGTCATGGACAGGACGGACGATTCGATCGGGAAATTCATCTCCTTTCTCCGGTTGAAGACGGAGCAGGAGGGCCTCCGGCCGCTTGACCGATCCGCGGTGGCGGCGGTGACCGAGCAGGCCGTGCGGATGGCGGAAAGACAGGAGAAGATTTCGACGAGCTTTCCCGCCATCACCGATCTCCTGCGGGAGGCCGATTACTGGGCCGCCCGGGAAAACGCGCCGGTCATCGGAGAAATCCACGTCGACCGGGCGATCGAATCGAAAATTTTCCGTTCCAACCGGATCGAGGAGCGGATCCAGGAAATGATCGACCGGGGAACCCTTCTCATCGACGTCCGGGGAAGCGTCGTCGGCCAGGTGAACGGCCTCGCCGTGTTCAGCATGGGCGATTTCACTTTCGGAAAGCCCTCGAGGATCACCGCCGTGACTTCCATGGGGAAGGCGGGCATCATCAACATCGAAAGGGAAGCCGATCTTTCGGGAAACACCCACAACAAGGGGGTCCTCATCCTCGGCGGCTACCTCCGGAACAAGTACGCCCAGGACAAGCCCCTGGCCATGAGCGCAAGCATCGCCTTCGAGCAGTCCTACGGCGGCGTAGACGGAGACAGCGCGTCCTCCACGGAAGTCTACGCCCTCCTGTCCAGCCTGTCCGGTGTTCCCCTGAGGCAGGATCTGGCAGTGACCGGCTCGGTGAACCAGAGGGGCGAGGTCCAGGCCATCGGGGGGGTCAACGAAAAAATCGAAGGGTTTTTCGACTGCTGCCGCCATCCGGGGATGACGGGGGACCAGGGCGTTCTGATCCCGGAGAGCAACGTGAAGGATCTCATGCTCCGGAAGGACGTGGTCAAGGCCGTCGAAGAGGGGAAATTCCACGTCTATTCCGTCCGGACCATCGACGAGGGCATCGAAATCCTGACCGGGCGGCCGGCGGGGGAAAAAGGCCCCGACGGCACCTACCCCGAGGGTTCCATCAATGACCTGGTGGACCGGAAACTGAGAGATCTGGGGGAAAGGATTCAGAAGTTCGGCGAGATTCAAGGAAACGGTGAGAAATCCCGAAAGGAATGAACGGAACACCCGGGAGGGCGCGCCGATGACGTCCCCTGCTCGGCCGAACGACAGGAAAGGATTTTCCGGAGCAAAACGGATGGATTCATGGACGCTCCCTCCCGATGCCGTCGAGGGTGACCTCGAACACTCGGAGCAGGACTACCGCACGATTTTCGAAACCGCCGGGTCGGGAATGGCCGTTATCGAGAAGGACATGACCGTCTCCATGGTGAACCGGGAGTTCGAATGCCTCACCGGATACGGGAGGAAGGAACTCCTCGGAAGACCGTGGACCGAATTCGTGGCCCCCGGCGACCTGGAGAAGATGAAGTCCTGTCATTCCCATCTGCGGGACCACCCCGGCGAGGCCCCCGGAAAGTACAGCCTGTCGCTGCTCGACGGAAAGGGCGTCTGGAAGGAAATGTTCGCCACCGTCAACGTCATTCCGGAAAGCGGCCGGATCGTGGCGTCCTTTTTCGACATTTCCGAACTGAAACGGCTGAACCGGGCCCTCGAGGACACCCAGCGGAAGTACCGTCTTCTCGCCTACAACGTGAACGACGTGATCTGGACCCTGGACACCTCGTTGCGCTACACCTATGTCAGCCCCTCCGTTGAAAGGATCCGGGGATACCGGGTGGAGGAAATGCTGAACCAGCCGCTCAGGAATTTCCTCGCCCCCTCTTCGATCGACGCTGCGGAGGCTTTCTTTCTCGAGGAACTGGTCACCGCGGGTCCGGACAAGGAGATCCGATACCGGGAACGGACCCTGGAGGTGGAGGTGACCCACCGGAACGCCGCCAACCGCTGGGCGGAACTCAAGATCACGGCATTCCTGAACGAGGAAGGATACCCCAGGAGTTTCCTCGGCGTCAGCAGGGACATCACCCAGCGCAGAAAAGCGGAACTGGCCCTCAGGGAAAGCGAGGACCGGTATCGCGCCATCGTTCAGGATCAGATGGAACTGGTCTGCCGGTGGCGGCCGGACGGGACGCTGACCTTCGTCAATGACGCCTGTTGCCGTTACTTCGGAGAGGACGGGGAAACCCTCCTCGGAAAAAACTTCCTCCAGTGGCTTCCGGAAGAGGTCCGATGGGAGCGGAAGACGCGGGCGGCCGCGCTCGGACCGAACCGGCCCGTGGAAATCATCGAGCACCGCATCGTCGACCGGAACGGGGAAACCCGGTGGCTCCAGTGGACCGACCGGGTCATCCCGGACCGTACCGGACGGGGTGTGGAGATCCAGTCGGTGGGCCGGGACATGACGGAAAGGCACAAGACGGAAGAGGCGCTCCGGAAATCGGAGCGGCTTCTGGCCGACATCATCAATTTCCTCCCCGACGCCACGCTGGCCGTGGACCTGGAAGGCAGGTTGATCGCGTGGAACCGCGCCATCGAGGAGATGACCGGGGTCTTCGCCGGTGACATTATCGGAAAAGGCAATTACGAGCATGCCCTGCCCTTTTACGGCTGCCGGAGGCCCATGCTGGCCGACCTCGTTCTGAACCCGGACCAGGAGATGGAAAAACACTACACCTTCCTGGAGCGGGAAAAGGATCTCCTCGTCGTCGAAACGGATCTCCCGTTCATGAGGGGACGGAACCGCTGCATGTGGGGAAAAGCGAGTCCCATCTACGACCAGGACGGCGCCATCGTCGGGTCCATCGAGTCCATCCGGGACATCACGGAAAGAAAGAGGATGGAGAACGCCCTCATCGCCAGGGAACGGGAACTGGACAGCAAGTCCCGCTACCTGGAGGAGGCGAACACGGCCCTCAACGTTCTCCTCAAGCACATCGAGAAGGACAAGGAGGAAATCCGGGAAAACATGTTCGTCAACATCAAGAAACTCCTGGTCCCCTATCTCGAGAAGCTCGGGATGAGCTCCCTTTCCCCGGAGCAGAGGGCCTGTCTGGACATTCTCCGTTCAAACATGGAAAACATCACGTCCCCCTTCCTCGCGAACATGACCGTGCGGCTGTACAACCTGACACCGAGGGAAGTCGAGATCGCCCGGCTGATCCGGGAGGGAAAGACGACCAAGGAGATCGCCGGCATGCTCCATCTTTCCGCCCGGTCGGTGGACTTCCACCGGCTGAATATCCGCCGGAAGCTGAAACTGTGCGAGCGGAAGTCAAACCTCCGGTCCACCCTTCTCTCCTTTTCATAATGCTGGCATAACCCCAGTATATTCTCCGTAATCGTTTCGTATTGTGTCACCGGTTCTGCCCGTTTATAGTGCATGTAAATGACTGGATCCGGGAGCCGGAAGACATGGAAGAAGGAAGAGTCAAATGGTTCAACGATCGTAAAGGATACGGATTCATTCAGACGGAAGGCAGGGCGGAGGACATTTTCGTCCATTACAACGCCATCCAGATGGACGGATACCGGAAGTTGAAGGGCGGCCAGCGGGTCGCTTTTGAAATCACGGAAGGCCAGAAGGGGCTCATGGCGATCAACGTGCGCCCCCTGTAACGAGATACGCGGGGAAAAAGGAGGCGGAGGCATCCCCGATTTGCGGGATGCCCCGATCCCCGCATTTCCATCGACCGGTTCTCAGAACCGTTTTCCCGCCCCACGGCGGATTCCCGTTCGCACCGTTCCCCGTTTCCTCACCCTCGCGTCAGGGTAAAGGACAATCGTTACGGTTCGCAATCCATTAACATCCATCGAGTTTTCCATCTTCCCCCGGAAAGCCTGACATCCGCGCCCGCCGGAAGGACCCCTGCGGCCGGGCCCGTAAAAATTTTCTTGACCCCCATGTAGTAACCAGATATAGTGGTTACTATTCGGAGGTATCCACGGTGCATCCCTCGTCGTCATCCCGATACGGCAGGTTCCGGTTCGACGCCGGGAGCCTGGCGCTGAACTTCGTCGCCACGGTGCGGCATCGCGGGTCCAGGCCCCGCGATCTCCTGTCCTCTCCCGAAGGCCTCGTCCGCTGGTTCGGGCTAGCGGCGCCCCATATCGCCGTTTCCGCCGTTTCCGCCGGGGATCACGAAAAGGCCCTCCTCCTCCGGGAGGCCGTCCACAGGACCTTTCGTTCCCTCATCCGGAACGAGCCGCCCGACCCGCGGGACGTGGACCTCGTCAACGAATGGGCGTCCCACCCCCCTTCCCATCCCCGGATCGAAACCCCTTCCCTCGAGGTGCGCTGGGTGTGCGCCGATCCCGTCGGATCGGTCCTTTCCGAAATCGCCCGGGACGCCGTCACGATAGCAGGCAGCGGCGCGCGATCCCGCCTGAAGATGTGCGACAGCGAAAGCTGCCGGATGCTTTTCCTCGACAACTCGCCCCCGAACCGCCGGCGGTGGTGCGCCATGTCCATCTGTGGAAACCGGGAAAAGATCCGGTCGTTCCGCAGCAGGAAGAAGGAATCGGAAAGAAAGGGACCTTCCTCCGAGGGAAAATGATCGTCCCCCCGCGCCGCACGCCGGTGCGGAAGGCGGGATCCTCCCGGAATCGGCCGGGTGCGGGGACCACGGAAACCCATCACAGGAAAGGAGCAGTGTCATGGAAGTATCCGAAGCCATCCGCGGAAGAAGAAGCATCAGAAGATTCAAGGCCGATCCCGTTCCGAAAGAGGTTCTGGAAAAGATCCTCGATCTCGCCCAGTGGGCGCCGTCGGCCATGAACGGACAGGACTGGAGGTTCATCGTCGTCCTGGGCCCCGAGAAGGAAAAGCTCCTGAAGATCACGGGAAGCGCATTCGAGAGCTTCCGGCCGATCCTGGAGGCGAATTTCAGGGACAAACCCCGGGTTGTCGAAGCGGCGAAAACGTTCCTGGAGACCATGGGCGGCGCCCCCGTCGTCATCCTGGCCTACGGCGGCAGATTCCCGAGCGGGGAAGAGGACCCCCACAGCGTTTCCCTGGCCGTCCAGAATCTTCTTCTCGCCGCCCATGACGCCGGGCTCGGCGCCGTCTGGGCGGACGCGGCGGTCTTCTACAGGGAAAAGGAAATCAACGCCCTCATGGGAATGGAGGGCAGGAAGCTCGTATGCCTCATTCCCGTCGGCTACCCGGACGAGGCCCCCAAGGCGCCCCCCCGGAAGGAGGGAAGGGTGCGGTGGGTCGGTTTCTGACAACGGCGGTTTCATGAACGCCATCGGAGGAAGGAGGATGCCATGTCGAAAAACCCGTTGCCGCAACCCGTCAGAGCATGCGTTTTCGATGCGTACGGTACCCTTTTCGATTTCAATTCCGCCGCGGGGAAGTTCCGCGGCCGCCTGGGCGAAAACGCCGACGCCGTGTCCGCCCTGTGGAGGACGAAGCAGCTCGAATACACGTGGCTGCGGAGCCTCATGCGGCGCCACGAGGACTTCCGGCGGGTGACCGGGGACGCCCTCGATTTTGCCCTCGACACCTTCGGCATCGACGACAGGAAGCTGAGGGAGGACCTCATCGGCGCATACATGAACCTGGACTGCTACCCCGACGTCCCGGAGACGCTCCGCCGCCTCAGGGAAAGGGGCCTCAGGCTCGCCGTTCTCTCCAACGGCTCGCCGCCCATGCTGGAAAGCGCCGTGAAAAGCGCCGGCCTTGCGGAACTGTTCGACCACGTTCTCTCCGTGGAGGCGGTGGGCGTCTACAAGCCCGATCCGCGGGTGTACGGGCTTGCCGGGGATGCGCTGAAAACGCCGCCCGGGGAGATCGTCTTTCTTTCCGCCAACGCCTGGGACGCCGCCGGAGCGGCAAGCGCCGGGTTGAAGGTGGCCT
The DNA here is from genome assembly GCA_002441265.1 of Syntrophaceae bacterium UBA6252. Classification (GTDB taxonomy): domain Bacteria; phylum Desulfobacterota; class Syntrophia; order Syntrophales; family UBA6807; genus UBA6807. The sequence continues at coordinate 118,687 of DJVQ01000059.1, read as the reverse complement.
GGATCAACCGGTTCAACCAGCGCCCCGAACGCCTTCCATCGCAGCCGGACCGGGAAATCCGCTCCCTCTCGGAGCTTCCCGCCCTTCTGGGATTGTAGTGTTCCGGGGAGACGCACCCTCGAAGGCGGCGCGTCTCCCCCTTCCCTGCTCTCCCTTCCCGTGAACGATTCCTTGACAGAATCCGTGAATAATTATATATGAACATGTATTCATATGTAAGAAGGGAACCATGACGAAACGAAAGGATGACGTCTGCGAGGTTTTTTGCATCAACGAGGGGAAAGTGGCGTCCGCGAGGGCGTCCATGAAGCCCGACGGAACCGTCTTCCGTCTGGCGGCGGTCTTCAAGGTTCTGGGAGATCCCACGCGGACCAGAATCATATCGGCCCTCCTCCAGGAGGAGCTGTGCGTGTGCGATCTGGCCTGCCTCGCCGGCATCTCCCCCTCGGCCGTCTCCCACCAGCTCCGGGTCCTGAGAAACATGAACCTCGTCAAGTACCGCAAGGAAGGCAGGATCGCCTACTACAGCCTGGACGACGACCACATCGCCTCGATCCTCACGGCGGGGCTGAAACACGTGGAGGAATAATTTTTTTGGACCATTATATGAATATCTGCTCATATATAGCAAAATTGGGCCATGACGGCCGCAGGCGGAAAGGAACCGTGTAGACCGTGGAAAGAACAACCTTCAAAGTGAGGGGCATGGATTGCGCCGAGGAAACGAATGCGCTCCGCCGGACCGTGGGATCGCTGTCCGGGGTCACGGACGTGACCTTCAACCTCCTGCAGGGCACCATGACCGTCACGGCGGCGGAAGGCGCCGCCGGCGAACGGGACATCCTGTCGGCGGTGGAGCGCGCCGGGATGAGCGCCCGGCCCGCAGGCGACGGGGACCGCTCCCCTTCCCCGGCCTCCGCCGGGACATTCTGGCGGTCGCACGGCCGCGCCGTCCTGTGCGCGGCAAGCGGCGTCTCAGCCGCCGCCGGCTTTCTCTCCCACTGGATCCTGAAGGGGAGCCTCGCCGACGCCCTCATGGGAGGCGGATGGAACGGGGCGCATCCCCTGCCGGCCGTCTCCATCGCCCTTTATCTCGCCGCGGTGGCCGCCGGAGGGTGGTTCGTCCTTCCGAAGGCCGCTTCCGCGCTCCGCCGCGTCAGCGCCGACATGAACCTGCTCATGACCATCGCCGTCCTGGGCGCCGTCGTCATCGGCGAGTGGTTCGAGGCCGCCGCCGTCACGTTTCTGTTCTCCCTGTCCCTCGTCCTCGAGGCATGGAGCGTCGGCCGGGCCCGGGACGCCGTCACGGCCCTTATCGCGTCCGCCCCCCAGACGGCTCGGTACATCTGTCCCCATGACGGGGACATCATGGAAAGGCCCGTCGAGGAAGTTCCGCTCGGAGCGACGGTCCTGGTCAGGCCCGGGGAACGGATTCCCCTCGACGGGATCATCACGGAGGGCGGCGCCTTCGTGAACCAGGCGCCCGTCACCGGGGAGTCCCTTCCCGTGGAAAAGCGCGGGGGCGACCCCGTGTTCGCCGGCAGCATCGACGAGGACGGCGCGATCGCGTTTCGCGTCACAAAACCGGCGTCGGACACGGTCATCGCCCGGATCGTCCGGATGGTCGAGGAGGCGCAGTCGCGGCGGGCGCCATCGGAGCAATGGGTGGAGAAATTCGCCCGTTACTACACCCCTTCCATGATTCTTCTCGCCGCCGCCGTCGCCCTCGTTCCGCCCCTCGCCGCCGGAGCAGGCTGGCAGCGCTGGTTTTACGAGGCCCTGGTGATCCTGGTGATCGCCTGCCCCTGCGCGCTGGTCATCTCGACACCGGTAAGCGTCGTCGCGGCCCTTGCCTCGGCGGCCCGCGCGGGGGTCCTCATCAAGGGGGGCGCGTTCCTGGAGGAAGCGGGACGGGTCCGGGCCGTGGCCCTGGACAAGACGGGCACGGTGACCCGCGGCATACCCGAGGTCCAGAGGATCGTCCCGCTCAACGGCCACACGGAGGAGGAGCTGTTCGACCGGGCGGCGGCGCTGGAAATCCACAGCCGCCATCCCCTGGCGAAGGCCGTCGTCCGGAAGGCCGAAGCGCTGGGCCGCACCATCGTGCCGGCGGAGCGGTACCGCGAATTCAGCGGGCGGGGCGCCCAGGGTTCGATCGCGGGGAGGACCTTCTGGATCGGTTCGCGCAGGCTTCTCCAGGAAAAGGCGATGGAGGACGGCGGGATCCGCCGGTCGATCGACGCCCTGGAGGACGACGGACACTCGGTGGTCGTTCTGGGAAACGACGGCCATGTGTGCGGCCTCATCGGCGTGGCCGACGGCGTCCGGAAGAACGCCCCGTCCGTCGTCGCCGACCTGAAACGGGCCGGCGTGAAAGAGGTCTTCCTCCTCACGGGGGACAACGGGGGCACGGCCCGGGCGGTGAGCGAAAGGATCGGGGCCGACGGGTTTCTGGCGGAGCTTCTCCCGGGGGAAAAGCTGAAGGCCGTCGAGGACGCGAAACGGCGCTGCGGCTCCGTGGCCATGGTGGGAGACGGGATCAACGACGCCCCGGCCCTGGCCGCCGCGACCCTGGGCATCGCCATGGGCGCCGCGGGAACGGCCGCGGCGACGGAGACCGCCGACGTCGCCCTCATGTCCGACGATCTGACCAGGATCCCCTGGCTCATCCGCCACGGCCGCCGCACGCTTCGCACCATCCGCTGGAACGTCGGTTTCGCGCTTGCCGTAAAGCTGGCGTTCATGGGACTCGCCCTGGCCGGCATCGCCACGTTGTGGATGGCCATCGCGGCGGACATGGGGGCGTCGCTCCTGGTCATCGCGAACGCCCTGCGCCTTCTGAACGGGGAAAGGGAATTTCCATCCCCCGGATGACCGGGCTTTCCATGACGGATCCCCTTCTTCCCCCCGACCGGCCGTCCGCCCGGACCGTGCGGCGTTCGCCCCGTTCCGTGTCCCCCTGTATCCTTTTCCGCCCTCCCGTCGTCTATACGTTCAAAATCCAACCGAAAAGGAGCATGACATGGAAAAGACGTTCGGACCGATGATGCAGGGTTTCTTCAACGGGCTGTCGGAGGAGGACAGGCGGAAGATGAGGGAATGCTGCGGGAAGATGGCCGCCGCGTGCCCCTGCATGGGCGAGGGGGCCGCAAAGGAGGAGGACATGAAGTCGATGATGGAGCGGATGCGGGCGCTGTGCTGCGGCGAAAAGGGATAATCCCTCCTACAGCCAGCGTTTCCTGCGCTTGTAGGCCTTCACGTTGTCGTAGGACTTCCGTTCGCCGTCGGCCTTGGTGCCCAGGTAGAACTCACGGATGTCCGGGTTTTCCTGGAGGTCTTCCGCCTTTCCCTCCATGACGATCTTTCCGTTTTCCATGACGTACCCGAAATGGGCGATCCGGAGGGCCATCCGGGCGTTCTGCTCCACCAGGATGATGGTCGTCCCCTGTTCCTCGTTGATCCTTTTGATGATCCCGAAAATTTCCTTGACGACCAGCGGGGCGAGTCCCAGGGAGGGCTCGTCGAGGAGAAGCAGGGCAGGCTGGGCCATGAGGGCCCTCCCGATGACCATCATCTGGAGTTCCCCGCCGCTGCAGTATCCCGCCAGGGACTTCCGCCGTTTCACCAGGGCGGGGAAGTAATCGTAGATCATGGCGAGCTTCTCCGGGCCAGGCTTTTCCCGGAGGGCCGCCGTCCCCACCCGGAGGTTTTCCTCGACGGTGAGGTACTTGAAGGGCTGACGGCCCTCGAGGACCTGGATGATCCCCTTGCGGGTGATGTCCTCCGGGGCGGCGTTGGCGATGTCCGTGTCTATGAACGTGATGGAGCCGTCGGTCACCTTGCCGTTTTCCGGCTTGAGGAGCCCTGAAATCGCCTTCAGAGTGGTCGTCTTCCCCGCGCCGTTGCTTCCGAGGAGCGAAACAATCCGGTTCCTTTCCACGGAAAGGGACACCCCCTTGAGCACCTGGACCACGTCGGAATAGACGACGCTGATGTTGTTCACCTGGAGGAGTTTTTCGGTCATGGGGACACCTCAGTAGGAGAACGGCCAGAGCCGGAAGTTCGACCGGACGACCCGCCACACCTCCGCGAGCCCCTTGGGTTCGAAGAGGATGAAGAGGACGATGGCGAGGCCGAAGACGAACTGCCTAAGCGCCGCCGGATTGAGTTCCATCCCCTGAAGGAGGGGGAGGTTCGTCAGGAGGTCGAAGAGGGAGCGGAGGATCTCGTTGAGGCCGGAGATGAACAGGGCGCCGAAGACGGAGCCGGTGATGCTCCCCAGCCCCCCGATGATCACCATGGCGATGTATTCGATGGAGAGGTCCAGGTTGAACGGTTCGGGGGTGATGCTCATGGTGTAGTAGGCCCACAGAGCCCCGGCGACCCCGGCATAGAAGGAGCTGATTCCGAAGGCGAGAAGCTTGTAGGGGAACACGGGGATCCCCATGCCCTCGGCGGCCCGGTCGTTGTCCCGGATGGCCATGAAGGCCCGGCCCGACCGGGTCCGGAAGAGGTTTTTCGCCGTCCAGGTCATGAAGACGGCGAGGGCGAAGATGAGGTAGAAGAATCCCCTGTCCCCCGAGATGGGAAGGCCGAAAAGCGTGGCCTGGGGGAGAACGATCCCCATGGTTCCCTTGGTGAGCCCTTCCCATTGGATGAGGACGTATTCGATGATGAACTGGCCCGCCAGCGTGGCGATGGCGAGATACAGGCCCTTCAGGCGGACCGACGGGATTCCGAAGATCATCCCCACCGCCGCGGTGACGCACCCGGCGAGAGGGACCGCGAGAAATAGCGGGAGATGGAGGGACGTGGCCAGGATGGCCGCGCCGTAGGCCCCGACCCCGATGAACGCGCCGTGCCCCAGGGAGATCTGGCCGGTGAAGCCGATGAGGATGTTGAGCCCCACGGCGCCGATGACGGCGATCCCCGCCAGGTTGATCACGTAGAGGAAGTAGGCCGAAGAGATGAACGGAACGACGGCGAACAGGAGGACCAGCCCGGCCAGAAGCGCCGCCCGGCCGTAATCGGTCTCGAAGATCCGGAGTTCCTCCCCGTACGACTCCCGGTAGTTACCGCATGGATGAAACTGCAACCGCGCCATGGCCTTACACCCTTTCGATCTCCACCAGCCCGAACAGGCCGTAGGGTCTGACAAGAAGAATGACGACGAGCACCGCGTAGGGGATGACGTCCCTCAGGGAGGGCGACAGGTATCCCCCGGTGAACGTTTCGAGAAGCCCGATGATGAGCCCGCCGAGGATGGCCCCCCCGATGCTTTCCAGTCCCCCGAGGATCACCACGGGGAACACCTTCATCCCGATGGACGTGAGGTCGTGGACGTTGATGCCGTTGATGATCCCGAGGACGATGCCGCTCATGGCGGCGACGAGGGCGGCGATGGCCCAGGAGAGCGCGAAAACCCGCCTGACGTTTACGCCGAGCGAGAGGGCCGCCGGCTGGTTGTCCGCCACGGACCGCATGTAGATCCCCTGGGACGAGTACTTGAAGAAGAACCCGAAAAGGACGAGGAAGACGAGGCCCACGGCGGTGGACAGGACGTACACCGGGGGCACGTAGATCCCGGCGCCCCGGAAGGAGAGCCAGGAGGGAAGGAAGTCGGGGAACATGTAGAGGTTCCCTCCCCAGACGAAGAGCATGATTCCCTTGAACATGGAGGCGAGCCCGAGGGTGAGCATGATGACGAAGATCAGCGATTCCCCGATGAGGGGCCGCAGGAAGACCCGCTCGATGAGGAAGCCCAGGGCGAAGGTGCCCGCCAGCGTGAGGGGGAAGGCAAGGAGAACGGGGATCTTCGCCGAGGTGACCAGGGTGAGGAACAGGAAGGCCCCGATGGCCACGAGCTCGCCGTGGGCGAAGTTGAGGACGCTGGAGGATTTGAAGATCATGACGAACCCCAGGGCCGCAAGGCCGTAAAGGAAGCCGATGCTGATGCCGTTGATGAGAAGCTGCAGAAAGAACTCCATGTTCATTCCTCCACGGTGTGAATCCGGACGGTGGTCTCGATGACCCCCGTCCGCCCGTCCCGGTACCGGACTTTCCCCTGGACGGGGATCTCCTGCCGGTTGTCGTACATCGCCTCGATGATGTCGAGGTAGAGGCCGTAGACGAAATGTCTCCGCACCTTCCCCGTCCGGGTCAGTTCCTCGTCGTCGGCGTCCAGAAGCTTGTAGAGAAGGACGAGCTTGCGGATGTTCATGGGGCCGGGGAGTTCCCGGTTCACCCGGCGGACTTCGCCGAGGATCATTTTCTCCACTTTCGGCTGCTGGGAGAGGTCGGTGTAGGTCGTGTAGGGAATCATCCGTTCCTCCGCCCAGTTGCCCACGTTGCCCATGTCGATGTTGATGAAGGCCGTCAGGTAGGGCCGCCCCTCCCCGAAGATGACCGCTTCCTGGATGTAGGGACTGAACTTGAGCCGGGTCTCGATGAAATCGGGGGAGAAAAGGTTTCCCCCCTTGTCACGGATGACCTCGGCCTTGCGGCCGATGATCACGAGATGGCCGTTCTCGTCGATCAACCCGGCATCCCCCGTTTTCAGCCACCCGTCGGCGAAGGCCTCTTCCGTCGCCTTGTAATCCCTGAAGTAACCCTTGAAGTTTGCCTTGCTTTGTACAAGCACTTCCTTATCTTCCGACAACTTTACCTCCGCCCCGGGGAGACTCAGGCCCACCGTGTCCAGTTTCGGGGAATGGTCCGGCTGGGCCTGGAAAATCCCCCCGGCCTCGGTGAGGCCGTAGCATTGTTTCAGATTCAACCCGATGGAGCGGAAGAAGAAAATCACGTCGGGACTGATGGGATGGCCCCCGGTGAAGGCGCTCCGGATCCGGGAACATCCGACCCGGTCCAGGAGGGGCCTGAAAACGATCCTTTCCGCGACGGCGCAGGCGGCACTCCATGCCGGGGACACGCTTCCCCTCCGCATCCGGGCCTTCTCCGCCGCCCTCCCCGTCCGTTCCGAAAGTTGGAAGGCCTTTCTCTTGATCCAGCTCGAATCGGCCATCCGGACACGGATCCGGGAAGCCAGATCCTCCCAGAACCGGGAAGAGGTGATCATGACGGAGGGACCGATTTCCCGGAGGTCCTCGGGAACCGTCTCCGCCGTCTCGGGGAAGTTCATGGTGAATCCCCCCACGAGGGACACCCCCATCCCCCACATCTGGTCCACGATCCAGGCGGGAGGCGAAAGGGAAACCCAGTCGATGGCCCCCTCCCCCGGAAGGCTGTCGAGCCACTGAAGGCCCATGTGAACGAAGTTCCCGTGGGACAGCATGGCCAGCTTGGAAAGGCCCGTGGTGCCGGAGGTGAGCATCATGACGGCGATGTCCTCCTGCCTCCCCCGGGCGACTTCCTTCTCGAACCGGCCGGGATTCTCCTCCCGGCATTTCCGCCCCTCCTCCAGAAGGTCGCGGAAGCTGACGAGCCACGGATTGTCCCGGTAAGCGTTCATCCCCGTGGGGTCGACGTAGACCACCCTGTTCACCTGGGGGATCTTTTCCCGGATCTCCAGGAGCTTGTCCACCTGCTCCTGGTCCTGGGCGACGATGACGGAAGCCTGGATCCGCTGGATGACCTGGGAAAGCTCGTCCGCCACGGCGGAGCTGAAAAGATTGACCGTGACGGCACCCAGGGACTGGGCCCCCAGTTCGGCGAAGAGCCACTCGGAGCAGTTTTCCACGATGAGCCCCGCCGTTTCGCGCCTCCGGAGGCCGAGGTTCTTGAACCCCATGGCCGTGTCCGCCACCCGCTCCGCGTACTCCCGCCAGCTGAGGGTGTGCCAGATCCCGTAGGCTTTCTCCCGGATGGCCGGGGTCCCCTGCGTCCCCGTTTCCGCCTGCCGGAGAAGCATCTGGGGAAGGGTGCACTTCCGGAGGAAGGCTTCAGCCTCCTCCTTTTTCCGGTTCTCCGCGGAAAACATCCTGGCCATGGTCAACCCTCCTCCGAAGGCCCCAGGTAGGCCCTGGTCACCTCGGGGTCGTCCTGGATCTCCCCGGGGGTCCCCTCGGCGAGCTTCTCGCCGAAATTGAGAACGGCGATCCGCTCTGAAAGGCTCATGACGATGGACATGTCATGTTCCACGAGAACGATGGTCCGTTTCCATTCCCCGTGAAGCTCCCTGAGGAACCGGACCATGTCCTCCTTCTCCTCGAGGTTCATTCCCGCGAAAGGCTCGTCGAGAATGAGGAGTTTCGGCTCCAGGGCCAGGGCCCGTCCGAGTTCGACCCGCTTCCGCAGGCCGTATGGGAGGGACCCGACGAGGCGGTGGCGGATGGACTGCATTTCGAGAAAGTCGATGAGTTCCTCCACGATCCGGCGGTGACGCACCTCCTCCCTCCTTGCCGACGGGAAGAACAGGGCGGCCGGAAGGAACCCGTAGCGATAGTGGATGTGCCGCGCCAGGAGCAGGTTTGACAGAACGGACATGCCCGGGAAGAGTTCGATGTTCTGAAAGGTCCTCCCGATCCCCTCCCGGACGAGCTCGTGGGTGTGCATGTGGGTGACGTTCCTCCCGTTGAAGGAAATCGACCCTTCCTGGGGCCTGTAGTACCCGGTGATGCAGTTGAGGAGACTGGTCTTTCCCGCCCCGTTGGGCCCGATGACGGAGAGGAACTCGCCCGTCCGGACCCGGAGCGTCACGTCGTTCACCGCGACGACGCCGCCGAAGCGGAGCGTGAGGCCGTCGACGGAAAGATCCGCCCGGTCCCCCTGCTCCCGCCTCGATCGGAAAAGTTCCGGATCAGCCCGGAATGCCTTCATTTTTTCGATCCCCCTTCAAGAAGAACAATAGGGTCCTTCCAGGGCGTGAAGAAACCGGTGAGGGGGGTGAAGCGGCCGTCCTCGTGGACCCGTACAAGCCGGGCCTTGAAGGACCCCTCGTGATTCTTCGGCGTGTAGGTGACGTCGGGAATCAGGCCGCCGAAGCTTTCGCCCCGGAAGGATTCGAGCGCATCGTTGATCGTCTTCCGGGAGATCGTTCCCGAACGTTCTCCTGCCCTCTGGATCGCCCGTTCCATGATCATGGCGACGGAGACCCCTTCCCAGTAGGAGGCGTCGAAGGACGCGATGGTCTTGTACCGCTTCATCAGATCGTCGAAGACCGCCATCCCCGGGGTGCCGTCCGAGGGAAGGCCGCCGGGGAACTGGATGACAAGCCGTTCGCCCAGAAGCCCCTGGCCCATCTTGAAGAAATCGGGGTCCGTCGAGGTCCAGGTCCCGAAGAACCGCGGTGCGTACTCGATGCGGTCGGCGCTCTTCAAGGTCGTGATGACGGCCGCCGGGAGCATCTGGAGGACCACATAGTCGGCGCCCGCTTTCTTCAGCCTCAGGAGTTCGGTGGTGAGGTCCACCGTCTTGGGGGGGAATTCCTCCACGGCGACGATGTTGATCCCCGTCTTTTCCGCGAATTCCCGGCTCGGCTTGTGGATGGAGCGCCCGTAGGCGTTGTTGTACGTGAGAAGCCCCACCTTGGGGGGTTCCTTTCCCCCGTGGATCGTCCGGATGTAGTCGAGAATGGCGTAGCAGTCGAGCTTGTAGCTTCCGAAGGGGAGGTACATGTAGTCGATGGGGGCCTCGAGGATCTCCCAACCCGTCGAGAAATTGATCGTGGGGATGCCGTATCTCTGGAGAATCGGTTTCGCCGCCAGGCCTTCCCCGGTGCTCCACGTGGCGATCATGTCCACGTTTTCCTGGGTGGCGAACTTGCGGACCGCCGCCAGGGCCTCGGGGACCTTGTAGGCCGTGTCCACGAGATTCCACTCCACCTTCCTGCCGGTGATGCCGCCTTTCGTTTCGTTGACGTAAGTGAGGTAATCCTGGAATCCTTTGGCGTGGTACTGGCCGAACGTGGACGCCGGCCCGGTGAGATTGATGGCCGCCCCGATCCGGATCGCTTTTTCCTCCGCCGCGCCCGCCGCCGTCCATGAGACGGCGAGAAGGACGAGAGCACAAAGAACGGTGACTCGCATGATTCCTTTTGCTTTCATCGTTACCCTCCCTTTTGGATTAAAAAAAGCCGTGGGGTCGGCCACGGCTTCGTGAAATAAAAAAAGCCGCGGGCGGTATCCGGTCCGCCCGCGGCTCTCAGATCCTCTTTCGGACTATGAGCCTGTCAGGCAGACCTCCCTGGTAAAGATAAAAAAGCAAAAAAACAAACCCGACGGCTCAAAACGATTCATTTGCGTCTCCAAAATTCTATATTTTGTCTCTGTACCGGATCCCGTGATAAATGTCAACCGGAAATTCCAGGCACCCATGTTCCGGGGTATTGGGATGCCCGTTCATCTGGCCGGCTTCGCCGACCTGACTCCCAGGTACCGGAAGAAGTCCTCCCCGGGAGTCGCCACCAGCGTGGTTTCCGTCTTCAGGGCTTTCCGGTAGGCCTCCATGGTCCGGTAAAATTCAAAAAACTCCGGATCCTGGCCGTAGGCCTCCCCGTAGATCCGGATCGACTGGCTGTCCCCCTCCCCTTTCATCTTCTCCGCTTCCTCGTATGCCTTGGCAAGGATGATTTCCCGGTCCCGGTCGGCTGCGGCCCGGATCTTGAGGGATTCCTCCTCCCCTTCGGACCGGTACTGTTTCGCCTGCCGTTCCCGTTCCGCCCTCATCCGTTCGAAAACGGATTTTTCGTTCTGTTCGGGAAGGTCGGCCCGTTTGATCCGGACATCCACCACGTCGATCCCGTAGGCCCTGGCCAGTTCGTCCGATTTCTTCGTGACGACGGTCATGATATCGTTACGGGTTGTGGAAACGATGTCCTCCATGGTGTGCCGGCCCAGTTCGACGCGGAGCTGGGCGTAGACGATGTCGTCCAGACGAAGCTGGGCCCCCGCCTCGTTCCGCACCGACTTGTAGAAGGTAAGCGGTTCCCGGATCTGCCACTTGGCGTAGTTGTCGACGAGCAGGTTCTTCTTGTCCTTGGTCAGAATCTCCGTGGGATCGGAGTCGTACAGGAGAATTCTCTTTTCGAAGAGGATCACATCCTGGATGAAGGGGATCTTCCAGTGAATACCGGCCTTGGAGATCCCCTCGAGGGGCTTCCCGAGCTGGATGACGATGGCCTGCTCCGTCTGGTCGACCATGAATAGGGACTGGGAAACCAGGAAAAGGACGGCCAGGAGGACGAGAATCAAAGCGAATGATTTTCCTTTCATCGGGGTTCCTCCTCAGGGCTTTCCGGCGGGGGCGGGCGCCGTGGCGGCCCTTCCCGGAAGGGGAAGATGGGGCAGGATCCCCCTGCCCGTTTCCTCGCCGACGATGATCTTGTTCATGCCGGGAAGAATCTCCTCCATGGTTTCGATATAGAGGCGTTTCTTCGTCACGTCCTTTGCCAGCCTGTACTGCGAGAGGGCCTGGGAGAACCGGCTCGCGTCCCCCTTGGCCCGGATGATTTTCGCCTCCTTGTAGGCCATGGCCTCGTTCACCATCTGGGAGGCCCTTCCCTTGGCCCTGGGAAGAATCTCGTTCTGGTACCCCTGGGCCTCGTTGATCATCCGCGCCCGGTCCTCCTTGGCGCTCGCCACGTCCTTGAAGGCCGCCATGACCTGGTCCGGGGGGTGGACGTCCTGAAGCTGGACGGCGGTCACCTGAATACCCGCATCGTAGATGTCGAGAATTCTCTGGAGGCTCGCCTTGGTGTCCTGCTGGATCTGGAATTTTCCCGTCGTCAGGATGTCGTCGATGTCGTTCTGGCCGATGACCTCCCGCATGGCCGCCTCTGCGGCGTCCCTCACGGTGATGTCGGGAAACTTGACGTTGAAGAGGTATTTCCGGGCGTCGCTGATCTTGTACTGGACGATGAAGCTGAGATTGACGATGTTTTCCCCCTTGGTGAGCATGAGGCTCTCGTCGGGAACGGCACGGCTCTTGTTGGTTCCCCGGTCCCCGATGGTCCTGAAGCCGACCTCGATCCTACGGACCTGGGTGACCTTGGGACGCAAGACCGTCTCGACAGGGTACGGAATACGGTAGTGGGGGCCCGGGGAGGCGGTTCTCACCGCTTCGCCGAAGCGCTTCACGACGCCGATCTCGTCGGGGGCCACGAAATAGATCCCCGATACAAGCCACAGGATGACGATGACCACCACCGCCACCGGGAAGAGTCCGAACCTTCCCCCGAAAGGGAGACGCTGGGAGGAGAAGGCCTGCCGCAGCTTGTTCAGCGTCTGCTCTACGTCAGGCCGCTTGCGGCCCCCCCAGGGGTTCCCCTGATCTCCGTGCCATGCCATTGCAATTGTCCTCCTTGGCGGCGCGCCGCCGGTTGACCGTTCCCTAACACGGGAAGACCTGACTGTCAATGAGCCCCTTCCCCCTCCGGCGGTCTTGTGAAATGAGCCCGATCATGCTATTCAATGAAATATATTCATGTCCGTCCCGGCAGAAGTGCCCGCCACCCCCTCAAACATTCAGGAAAGGAGGTCCGCCGCCATGTTCAACGTGTCGCAGAAACACACCAGGATCACAACCTTCTATCTTCTTTCCAGGGAGACGGAGGATCTCGGATCGAAGCTCAAGCTCAACGCCCGCAGGAAAAAAACCGTTCTTGTCATTCCGGCCCTGGCCACGGAATTCACCCTGGACGAGAACCGTCCCGTTTTTATGAACATTTTGAAACAGATCGGACGGCTCACCTATCTGTCCAACATCATCTTCGGCCTGGACCGGGCCACCGACGCGGAGGCCCACGAACTCGCCACCCTGTGCCGGCAGAGCGGCATTCGAAACGCCGTGATCCAGCACAACGACGGGGAGGACTTCCGGAGGCTCTACCAGTCTCTGAACGAGGGGGGGTTCGACCTCACCCTTCCCGGAAAAGGCCGGAACATGTTCATGTCCTTCGGCGTGGCCCAGGCCCTGGGAGCCCGGTGCGTGGGCGTCCTCGACGCCGACATCCGGACCTTCCACCGGCGGCAGCTGGACCGGCTGTTCTACCCCGTCCTGGCGCTGGAATACCAGTTCTCGAAGGCGTTTTACGCGCGGGTCGGGGACAACCGGATGTACGGCAGGGTGAAGCGCCTCCTGGTGGACCCCCTGCTCCTGGCCTTCAAACGGAAATTCTCCGAATCGGGCGACGACAAGTTCCTCCGCCTCATCGACTACCTGCTCATGTTCAACTACCAGCTTTCCGGCGAGGTGGCCTTCGACATGAGCCTCCTGAAGCGGATGCACTTCGCCATGAACTGGGGGGTGGAGATCTTCACCCTCATCGAGGTCTACCGGAAGGCCACCAACATCGCCCAGATCCAGTTTTCCAGCCGGGCCTTCGACCACAAGCACCAGAGCGTGTCCATGGAGGACAAGGAAAAGGGGCTTCACAAGATGGCCATCGACATCGTCACGACGATCCTCTCCGCCCTGGTCATCGAGGAGGGCCTGGAGATCTCGGACTACTTCATGCAGGACCTCACCCTGACCTACCTGAACGTGGCCGACGAGTTGATCAAGAAATACGCGGACAACTCCTCCTTTTCCGCCCTTCACTACGACCGGAACACCGAAGAGGCGATCGTCCGTAAGATCTTCAAGGACGCCGTCCTCACCGCCGGGGACTACCTCACCACGCCCCAGCGTTCGACGGAGCGGTTTCTCCGGATCCTCTCGAGCCACGAGCGTTTCCGGAAGTACCTGGAGGCGGGGATCACCGAGGACCTCATGATGTACGAAATGGAAAACCGGAGCCAGCTGTTCGAAATCCCCCAGACGGTGTCCTGGGAGCGGATCATCATGAAGCTCCCGAGAATCCTGTACGACATCGCCGACGTCGTCGAACGGCAGCGGTCCATCTACGGAAAAGCCTGAGGTCACGGCACGAGAACGATCCGAAGGTCCATCACGTTCGTCAGGGTCGGTCCCGTGACGACGAGGTCTCCCAGGGCCTCGAAGAAATGGTAGGAGTCGTTGTTCCTCAGGAATTCGGACGGGGAAAGCCCCCGTTCCCGGGCCCGGTCCAGGGTGGTCCCGTCGGCGACGGCCCCCGCCGCATCGGTGGGGCCGTCCGTGCCGTCCGTCCCGGCGCTGAACACGACGATGCCGGGAAGCCCGGCGATTTCCATGGCCGCCGCGAGGACGAATTCGGTGTTTCTCCCTCCCAGGCCGTTCCCGTGAAGGGTCACCGTCGTTTCCCCGCCTGAAAGGAGGCATGCCGGTCTCGGCACGGGATTTCCCGTCCGGACCACCTCCTTCCCGATGGCCCCGTGAACCCGCGCCACGTCCCTCGTTTCCCCCTCCATGACGGAGGACAGGATGAGGGTCCCGTATCCCATTCGAAGGGCCTCCTCCCTCGCCGTGGCGAGGGAAAGGCCGGCGCTTCCCACGATGACGGCCTGCGTTCTCCTGAACACCGGGTCGTCCTCCTTGGGGGTTTCCGGAACCTCCCCGCGTACGCCCCGCCGGAGACGTTCCAGGGCCCGGGGGGGAATCTTCCCCGAAATCCCGTACTTTTCCAGAATCTCGACGCATTCCGCGAAGGTGGAACGGTCCGGGACGGTGGGGCCCGAGGCGATGGTGTCCAGGTCGTCGCCGATGACGTCGGACAGGATGAGTGATATCAGGGTCGCCGGAAAGGCCGCCCCGGCCAGCCTGCCGCCCTTGATTCCCGACAGGTGCTTCCGGATGGCGTTGATCTCGTGGATCGAGGCGCCGCAGGCGAGCAGTTCGCGGGTGGTTCCCTGCTTGTCCTCCAGGGATACACCCGGTGCGGGCAGGGGAAGAAGGGCGGACCCGCCGCCGGAGAGCAGGCAGAACACCAGGTCCTCCTCCCCGGCTTCCCGGAGAAGGGACCGGATCTCCTCGGCCCCGGTCCGTCCCGCCTCGTCGGGAACGGGGTGGGCCGCCTCGCGGAGGATCACCCGGTCCAGCGGCAGTTCGTGGCCGTACTTGGTGACGACGACGCCTTTCGTGATCCGCGATCCGAAGAGGTCCTCCAGGGCCTTCGCCATGGGCGCCCCCGCCTTGCCCCCTCCGACGATCAGGATGCGACGGAAACGGCCGAGATCATAAGAGACGCCGGCAACGGACAGGGTTCCGTCCCCGGAGGTCCGGACGGCCCTCAGAACCGCCGCCCGGGGGTCCGCAGCCCGGAGTCCCGCCCGGAATATGGCCATCGCGTCCGCCCTGGGATCTCTCCTTGCCATCATGCCCCTCCCGTCCCGCCGGGCACCCGCCGCTCCTCCTTGTCCGTCACCGTTCTCTTGATTTCGTTGACTCCGTCCATGAGGCAGGAAAACACGTTTTCCCGGATGTCGCCGGCCACGACGACGAACATGATGTCGTCGCCCGGCCGGAGAATCCCCTCGTTCACGTGGGCGAGGACCTCGACGATCCCCGGCCGCTCCTTGAGCTTTTCCACGATTTCCCGGAGCCTCCCGTGGTCGCACCGGACCACGAGTTCCCCCACGGGACCGCCGTCCCGGGAGGTCTTCCGCACCACGCCGTTGTGGCACAGGATCATCCCGGCCTCGTGATACCGGGGATGCCTCTTGATCTTTTGAATCATTTCTGCAATCATGCCTCTCTCATCCTTTCCCGCTTTCCCTGTCGAAAGACCCGCAATCGTGCCGGAGGAGCGTCGAATGACCCGGAGGAAACCCTCTCCCGTGAAACGAAAAGGCAATCCCCGCGATCCCCTGCTCTCCGTCGGGGAGGTCTTAAGAAAATGGTTCAACAGGAAAAAGCTCCGGCTGCAGTTCCTGGACCGCTTTCTCCTCGAAAGCTGGGAGCGGGCCGTCGGTTCCCGGATCGCCGGCAAGGCCCGTCCGTACATGGTAAAGGAACGGACCCTCTTTGTAAAGGTGTCGAGTTCGGTCTGGATGCACCAGCTCCAGTTCCTCAAGGGCGATATCCTGGAAAAGCTGAACGGCCTTCTTGGCCCCGGGCGCGAAATGGAGAGCCTCCGTTTCTCCATCGGCACCGTGGAAAAGAAGGGACCTCCGCCGCGGCCGGCGCCCCCTCTTTCGGACAGGGAGCAGGCATGGATCGATGATCAGGTGTCCCCGCTGCGGGACGAGGATCTCCGGGAGGTCCTCAGGAAGGTCATGACCACGTCCCTCATGTCCCGGAAGGACCGGGAGGCTCGCTGATTTCCCGGAAAATCTCCATCGCTTCGGCCGAATAGCCGTCCCCGTCCCCGTAGAGGAAAAGAGGGGGAAGGACCTTCAGCTCCTCCCCGCCGCCCCGGACCGCCCGGACGAGAACGAACTCGCCCGCCGAATCCCTCCTGGAATGGACGAACCGGACCGTTTTCGGCTCCAGCGTCTCCCGCCGCATCCTCCAGAACAGCTCGACGCCCCGGACGGCGGGATAGACGAGAAAGGCCTCCCCGCCGCCGCGCAGGGCGTACCGGGCGGCCCGGAGAAACGTCCCCAGGGAGCCTCGCAGTTCGTGGCGGGCGACCGCCCTTTCGGCGTTGTCGTTCATCCTCCCCGACCGGAGCTTCCGGTAGGGCGGATTGAAGACCGCGACGTCGAAACTTTCGGGGGGAACCAGGTTCCGGATCTCCGACGCGTCGCCGCAGAGGATCCGGACCCGGTCGTCGAGGCCGTTCAGGGCCGCCGTCCGCCGCGCCATCCGGGCCAGTTCCTCCTGGATTTCGATTCCCGTGACTTCCACGGTCGGAAACCGGAAAGCCAGGACGGCGGAAAGGATGCCGCTCCCCGAACCCAGATCGAGGACGCGGCCGCGGTCGCGGACCCGTGTGAACCAGGCGAGGAGCAGGGAATCCACGGAAAACCTGTATCCCTGCGCCTTCTGGAGAATCCTGAGCCTTCCGCCGCACAGGGGGTCTATCGTTTCACCGGGTCCGATACCCATCCGCTGCCGGAACCCCCTTCATGATCCGCTCATTCCCGGAAGGTCAGTCCCAGGACGTTTTGCCCGATCTGAATCCCCTGATCCAGGCCGACCTCGATGGCCTCCCGGTAATGGATGCCCCCGTACAGCCGGGAGATGGCGGCCTCGTCGGCGAAGGCATAGAATGAATCGAAGTGACGGGGCGTCCCGTCGATGTCGGTCCGGCCGGCATGGGTCCGGTCGTCGAAGGCGTAGCCGTCCCCGAAAAGATCGGTGAGGATCTCCGCGGCGGCCCCCGACTGGACCGAGTGTCCCGAGGTGTATTCCGGGAAGGGCGGCGTCGTCACGACGGGAGTGAACGCCGGGTCGATCCGCTCGCGGATGTAGGTGATGGGCCGGACCAGGTTGTAGGTGAATTTCGTCCTCCAGCAGCAGACGAAGGCGTCATGGAGGGCCATGCCGATCTTCGCGCAGGCCTCTGCGGCCAGGCCGAGGCTCGCGTCCTCCTCTTCCAGCACCTGGATCAGGATGGACAGGGAATGTCCCGGCGGGGTCGACGTCGTTCCGGGATCGTCACTCCAGAACAGGGCGATGACGGTCTGTTCCTCCGTGAGGTTCACGGAAACCTGGTACACTTCCATCGCCTGGGCGTAGAAAGCGGAACCCTCGTCCGCGGAGAACGGCATGGGCGGCGGGGGGGTTCCGTGGGTCCGGTTGATTTCGAGGAACGGTCGGACCTGCCCCCAGTAAGGCTGCATGGCCCGCTGGTAGGAAGGCGGTGTCGGAACCCACAGGCCATCCCCCTCCGGGGGGACGTAGTCCGCCGGGAAGTTGTCCAGGTGGGCGAACTCCTGGCCGTCCGTTACGGCGTAGGCGTAAACGGCGTCGGCCATGGCGGTCCCGAAGGACAGGGAGCGGTCGATCACGTCCCCGTCCACCCCCGGGGAAAAGGCGTTCCGGTATCGCTCCCGGAGCGTTTCCAGGGCCTCCAGGTTTTCGTCCGAAGCCCCGGGATAGAGGAGGAAGAGAATCCTGGCCAGGGTCTCGTTGGCCACGATTCCCCAGTGATGGTCCCGAAAGGGGGCGGGGACGGGAAGGCTGTCGGGGGCGAGTCCGCTGATCTGGCCCTGGAGGCTCCGGTATCCCGTCATCCCGGGACGGACCGCCTCGTACAGGGCGACGCCCAGGTAGCCGAAGGCCCGGGCCGCCACGGGCGGGGTGTACCCTGCGGTCTCCCTGGTCATCTTCAGGGCCAGGGCGCACCAGTCGACCACAAGGGCGGAATCGAGCCTTGCCGGGTCATGCCAGGGCTGGGAACCGGCCGACGAATCCGACCCCCCGCTGCACCCCAGGCAGACCATGAGCCAGACGACGACAAAGGACGCGATGACAGGCTTTCGGCGATGGGTTTGCATGAAATCGACCCTACGGTTGCGCTTTTCCGTCTGGTTGAAAGTGCCGGACCGCGGCCCGTCCCTGTTGCCGGCAAGAATGCATACGAAGATAGTAAACGTTCTTTCCCGAAGAAGTCAAGGACCGGAAGCGCCCTGCCCGGTACGCCCGTGGCCGCCCGCGGTGTCCCCGGCGCCTCCCTTCGTTCCTTTTTCCGGGCCAAGGCTTTCGCCCTCCAGCCGGGACATCCACAGGGGGTGTCTTTTCCGGGCGTAGTCCAGCCGGACGGTGCCCGTGAAGATGCTCCGGACCATGGGCCGGTTGGGCTTGAGGACGAGCGCCCCGATGTGGGCGGCAAAGGCCAGGATGAAAAGGAGGAACGCCCCGTTGTGGACCCACGTGGCGGTGAGAACGAGGGCCGGCGACATCTGGGGATCGACGAGGTTCTTCCAGGTCTTCACGAGCCCCGAAAGGATGAGGAGGGCGATAATGACCGCCATCCCGGCCCAGGCGAGACGCTGTTCCGGGAGGTACTTGTCGAAGGGCGGCTCCTCGCCCTTGCCGAAAAAGGTGCGGATCACCTCGACCGACGCCCGGAGGTCCCCCCTCCGGGGGACCATCCCGTCATGGCGCAGAAGCCCGTGATGGACGAGGTGAAAAAGGCAGGCGGCGATGAAGACCGCCGAGGCGGCGTAGTGAATGCCGAGGGAGGTGATGTAGTCTCCCGACCAGCCGAGCCCGGGGATTTCGGTGATGAAGTACCGCCTGGCGACGGGAAGTTCGAAAAAACCGGTGGCGACGAGGACGAGTCCCGACAGGGCGACGGCCCAGTGCTCGATCCGTTCCAGGAGGCTGTGCCGCACGACGAGGCCTTTTCTTTCCAGCACGCGTTCTTCCATGGCCTACTTCCCTCCCTTCCCGTCTTCCGATCCGGAAGCGGCGACGGCCGTGCCGAACCAGGCCGCGGCCAGTCCCACCAGGGGGGACAGCAACACGGCTTTCGCCAGGGCGTTCGTTTCCGCCATCCGGGGCTTCACCGGGTCGAAGTGGGGCTTCCCGGGTCCTTTTTCGATGACGCCGTTCAGTTTTTCGAAGGGAACGGGGGACAGGTACAGCGTGCTCGTTCCCCCGTTCTCGGTCTTCCCGTAAAGGAATCCCCCCGTTTCGGCGGCCCGTTTTTCGGCCTCGGCGAAAACGGCCTCCCGGGGGCCGAAGGTCATGACCTCCCGGGGACAGGCGGCGACGCACACGGGCAGTTCGTTCTTCTCGATCCGCTCGTGGCACAGGTCGCACTTGAAAAGAACGCCGTTGCCCGCGAGGGTGGGAAGGATGTGCAGATACAGGCCGATGCCGGACTGCCTCTGGGGGATGGCCCAGGGGCACAGATCCCGGCACTTGGCCCCGCCGAAGCACAGATCGGGGTCGATGACCACGGCGCCGTTTTCATATTTCTTGTTCGCCGAAAAGGGACAGAGGGTGGCACAGGCGGGGTGGTCGCAGTGCATGCACCGCCGGGGGATGTGGAATTCGCGGTTCTTGCCGTCCTCCGAAACGGCCGCCTTCTGGACGTAGATCCGGTTGTATGGGGTCAGGCGGTCGAAGACGTTTTTCCGCTTCGACCAGTCCTCCACTTTTCCCCGGGGAAAGAGCTTCGGGATGGGGTCCACCGGTTCGGGGACCCGGGAAAGATAACGTTCCCTGCAGGCGGTTACGCACAGGGGCATTTCGTAATTCGGGCACCCGTCGCACCGGCCGATGTCGATGAGCGTGGCGGCCCCCCCGGGCTCCTTCGCACCGGCGGTCCCGGGAATGCCCGCGCCCGCGGCGATGGCGGCGCCACCGGCGACCTTCAGAAATCCTCTCCTGCTGATTTTCGGGGACTCGGACACAAGGGCCTCCTTCCTTTTCGGTCGATGAAGAGGGGTCCCGAACAAACCCTTTTTCAACTTAATATAAGGCGCGTTTTCCTTCTGTCCAGTCCTTTCGGTTCCGGCCCGCCCGGTCTTCCCCTTTCCCCGCTACCGGCCCGGTTCCGGCGATCCGGTCAGGATCCGGACGATCCGTTCCGCCGTGC
Source organism: Syntrophaceae bacterium UBA6252 (assembly GCA_002441265.1). GTDB lineage: Bacteria > Desulfobacterota > Syntrophia > Syntrophales > UBA6807 > UBA6807. Next base: position 98,421 of record DJVQ01000059.1, on the reverse strand, counting down.
GCCCGTCCCAGACGGCCGGGCGTTTCGGCCGGCGGCCGCCGCCGAGAGCCCGCTCCACCTCGGCGACCATCCGGTCCGGGTCGTTGTGGACCAGGACGTTCGTCCCCTCCGTCAGGGTGACGGGGCGTTCCGTGGTGTCCCGCAGCGTGATGCAGGGAACCCCGAGGACGGTGGTTTCCTGCTGGACGCCCCCCGAATCGGTGAGCACGACGGAGGCGGAAGCCATGAGGTTCAGAAAATCGAGGTAGCCCACGGGTGGGAAGGCGTGAATGAGGGACCCCGGGGCCGGGGGAACGGGCTCCTCCTTCCCGTGGAAGACGAAACGGGATTCCAGGCCGAAAAGGCCCGCCTGTTTCCGTGTCCGGGGGTGGATGGGGATAAGGACGGGGATTCTTTCCGCGACGGTTGCAAGCCCACGGAGAATCCGGCCGAAGGCGTCCCTGTCGTCCACGTTGGACGGACGGTGGAGGGTCACAAGGGCGTAAGGCCTGCCCGTCAGGCCGAAACGGTCCAGGGTGGGCCTTCCCTTCGCCGTTTCCAGGCCCGCCAGGAGGCTGTCCACCATGATGTCTCCCACCGTGTGGATCTTCTCCCGGGGAACGCCCTCCCTGAGAAGGTTCTCGCCGGCGTCCCCGGAGGGGGTGAACAGGTAGTCCGACACGGCGTCCGTGACGACGCGGTTGATTTCCTCGGGCATGGTCCGGTCGAAGCTCCTGAACCCGGCCTCGACGTGGGCCACCGGGATGTGGAGCTTCACCGCCGCCAGGGCGCAGGCCATGGTGGAGTTGACATCGCCGACGACGATGACGAGATCGGGGGGGGCCTCGAGAAGGATCTTCTCGAAGGCGATCATCACCCGGCCGGTCTGTTCCCCGTGGGTGCCCGAACCGACGCCGAGATGGATGTCCGGCTCCGGCAGGTCCAGGTCCCGGAAGAAAGCGTCGGACATGTTGGCGTCGTAGTGCTGGCCTGTGTGGACCAGGATGGTCTTCACGGGACGGCCGCCTCTTTCGTTGTGGGCGTCGACGGCCCTCACGATGGGCGCGATTTTCATGAAGTTCGGCCGCGCCGCGGCCACCAGGATCCAGCGGGCCGCGCCTTCCCGGCCCGGCATGGGCGCTTCTCGATTCATTGTCCCCCCCGGTTTCCCTCCGTTTTTTCGCCTTGAATGAACGAGGGGTTGGCCGGTACCGGCCAACCCCTCGGTTGAATCCTGGGGTGAGTGAAGGGGCTCGAACCCTCAGCCTCCGGGGCCACAACCCGGCACTCTAACCATTGAGCTACACCCACCATGGACGCTTTCGGACCATCCCCCCGTAAAAGAAGGGATTTTCCGACTGCGAGAGGTGCTTCCTATCACAGGTCCCCGGCTTCCGTCAAGGGCCGGCAGGGACTTCGCGAAAAAGCCCGGCCCCTCGTCTTCACCGTCCGGCCGCCTCCCGGCACCCCGCCGCGGCGCTGGGGACGGGATCGGCGGCGCCGGTCACGAGCCCCCTTTCCGCAGCGCGTTCCCGATGATCTTTCCGGCCTCCTCCTGGATGTTCCTGAGGTGCCCCTCCCCCCGGAAGCTCTCCGCGTAGATCTTGTAGATGTCCTCCGTTCCCGACGGGCGGGCGGCGAACCAGCCGTTTTCCGAAACGACCTTCAATCCCCCGATGGAGGCGCCGTTTCCCGGGGCATTCGTGAGCCGGGCGAGGATCGGTTCCCCGGCGAGGGTGTCCTCGGTGACGTCCCCCGGGGACAGGCTCGAGAGGAGTTCCCGTTCCGCGGCCGTGGCGGGACGGTCCTGCCGCTCGTACAGGGGGTCTCCGAAGTTTTTCACCAGTTCGGCGTAGTGCTCCCCGGGGTCGCGGCCCGTGGCGGCGAGAATCTCCGCGGCCAGGAGCGCCATGAGAATCCCGTCCTTGTCCGTGGTCCAGACCGTCCCGTCCCTGCGAAGGAAGGAGGCCCCGGCGCTCTCCTCCCCGGAAAAGCCGAAGCGGCCAGCGAGGAGGTCGTCCACGAACCATTTGAACCCCACGGGAACCTCCACCAGTTTCCGGCCGAGACGGGAAGCGACCCGGTCGATCATGGAACTGCTGACCAGGGTCTTCCCCACGGCCACCTCCCTTCCCCAGAGGGGACGGTGCCGGAACAGGTACCAGATAGCGACGGCCAGATAGTGGTTCGGGTTCATGAGCCCGCTGTGGCGGCACACGATGCCGTGCCGGTCGCCGTCGGGATCGTTCCCGAAGGCGATGTCGTATTTCCCGGCAAGATCGATGAGCCGCGCCATGGCCCAGGGGGAGGAGCAGTCCATCCGGATCTTCCCGTCATGGTCGACGGTCATGAAGCGGAATGTGGGATCGACGGCATCGTTGACAACGGTGATGTCGAGGCCGTACGTCCCGGCGATGGGCTCCCAGAACGGAAGGGTGGATCCGCCCATGGGATCGGCGGCCACCCGGACCCCCGAAGACCGGACGGCTTCCATGTCGAGAACGTTCTCGAGATCCTTCACGTAGGGCCCGACGTAATCGTGCCGATGGACGTTGCTCCCCCGGAGGGCCTTTTCATACGGGATCCGCTTCACCCCGCCGTTTCCCGCCTCCAGGAACCCGTTCGCCCGCTCCTCGATCCACCGCGTCGTCTCCGCGGGGGCGGGTCCCCCTTCCGGGGGGTTGTACTTGAACCCGCCGTCCTCGGGCGGGTTGTGGGACGGCGTGATGACGATGCCGTCGGCCCTGTGGGAGGACCGCCGGTTGTGGGTCAGAATGGCGTGGGAGATGACGGGGGTGGGGGTGTATCCCGGGCCTTCCTGGAGGAACACGTCCACCCTGTTGGCCGCGAGAACCTCCACGGCCGTGGCGTGGCTCGGTTCGGAAAGGGCGTGGGTGTCCATCCCGAGGAACAGGGGACCCGCGATCCCCCGGGAAAGACGGAAATCGCAGATCGCCTGGGTGATGGCGAGGATGTGGGCCTCGTTGAAACTGCCCCGCAGGGAGGAACCCCGGTGGCCGGAGGTGCCGAAGGCCACTTTCTGCTCCCGGTTCCCCGGTTCCGGTCCTTTCGTGTAATAGGCCGTGACGAGTCTCGCAATGTCGGCCAGCATGGACGGGGGGACAGGTTTTCCCGCAAGCGGATGGACGGCCATGGATTGCCCCCTTTCTTTTTTTATGGTCCCCGGAATCTGTCCAAGTGTACCAGCAAACCTCCCCGTTGAAAACGGAAAAAGGGGAACTTCCCTCCCCGGGAACCGGGGACGAAAAGCGACGCGGCATGGGAATTTTCGACAAAGCCGTCAAAAATCCTTGACAAAACCGATCGTCCCGTCTATGTAATCCCACGCTTTCGGGAACCACTCATCAACCCCAGGAAACAGGGCGGATCGCATTTCCATGACGAAAAAAGCGAAAAAGGGAAGGATCACCGTCGACAGGGAGTTCTGCAAGGGCTGTTATCTGTGCATCTCCGTGTGCCCCACCGGGTCGATCGGCATTTCGGGTACGCTGAATCAGAAAGGGTATTATCCCGTCGAATTCCTGGACGGGAAAAATCAGGGGGAGGAAAGCCGCTGCACCGGTTGCACGACCTGTGCCATCGTCTGCCCCGATGTCGCCATCGAGGTCTATCGTGAATGAAAAGGTCCTGATGCGGGGAAGCCACGTGATCGCCGAATCGGCGATCCGGGCGGGCTGCCGTTTCTACGCGGGATATCCCATCACGCCGCAGAACGAATTTACGGAATACATGGCCTCCGCCATGGCCGGTCTGGAAGACGGAACCTTCATCCAGGCGGAGAGCGAAATCGCGGCCATCAACATGGTCATCGGGGCCTCCATGGCCGGCGCCCGGGCCATGACGAGTTCCTCGAGTCCCGGAATCAGCCTCAAACAGGAGGGGATTTCCTTTCTCGCGGCCCAGGAACTGCCTGCGGTCATCGTCAACACCATGCGGGGCGGTCCGGGCATGGGAAACATCGCCCCCTCCCAGGGGGATTACTTCCAGGCGACCCGGGGCGGCGGCCACGGGGACTACCGGACCATCGTCCTCGCACCGGGGGGCGGGCAGGAACTGGCGGATCTCACCGGAAAGGCGTTCGACTACGCCGACCGCTACCGGACCCCGGTGGTCATCCTCGCCGACGGAATGATGGGCCAGATGATGGAGCCCGTGGTGCTTCACAAGGCCGTGGACCCGGCCGAACTCCCGCCGAAGCCCTGGAGACTGAGCGGGGCCGCCGGAAGACCGAGCCGCTACATCCGGTCCCTTCTCCTGGATATCGCCCAGGAAGAGGAACGGAACTGGAAACTCGCCCGGAAGTACGACAACATCACCCGGGAAATCCCCCGGGCGGAATCCTATCTCACGGAGGACGCCCGGCTGGTGGTGGTCGCCTGCGGCACGGCGGCGAGGATCGCCAAGGGCGCCATCAAGCGCGTCCGGGAAATCGGCCTCAAGGTGGGCCTTTTCCGGCCGATCACCCTGTGGCCTTACCCGAAGAGAGCCCTTTGCGAGTTGAGCCGGTCCGTCCGGGAGTACCTCGTTTTCGAGATGAACACCGGCCAGATGGTGGAAGACGTGAAGCTGTCCCTGGAGGGACGGGGCAACGTCCACTTCTACGGCCGTCCCGGCGGAAGCGTCGCCACGCCTGATGAAATCGCCAAGGTCGTCAACAGTCTCTATCACCGCCAGCGCCTGGAAGAGGAGTCGTGATGGAAAAGAAGGTGTTCGAGAGACCCCGCTACCTGAAAAAGGCGTCCACCCATTACTGTCCGGGCTGCGGCCACAGCATTCTTCACCGTCTCGTGGCGGAGGTCATCGAGGAGCTGGGGATCGGGGAGAGGACCATCGGCGTTCCCCCGGCGGGATGCGCTGTGCTGGCTTACGATTACATCGACGTGGACATGGGAGAGGCGCCTCACGGCCGGGGCGCGGCGCTGGCCACGGGAATCAAGCGGGTCCTTCCGGACCGGATCGTCTTTTCCTACCAGGGTGACGGCGACATCGCCGCCATCGGGACGGCCGAAACGATCCACGCCGCGAACCGGGGGGAGCGGATCACCGTCATCTTCGTCAACAACGGGTGCTACGGCATGACCGGCGGGCAGATGGCGCCGACGACGGTCACGGGCCAGCTTTCGACGACGACCCCGGGAGGGCGCGTTCCCCTGCGGGACGGCTACCCGGTGGACCTGAGCGAAATGCTCGCCGTGGCCAAAGGGACCGTGTACATCGAGAGGACGTCCGTCACGTCGCCGAAAAACATTCTCCGGACGAAGCGGGCCATCACCAAAGCCTTCAGGACCCAGATCGACGGTCTCGGATTTTCCCTCGTGGAAGTTCTTTCCCCCTGCCCGACGAACTGGAAGCTGAGCCCCGTGGAAGCGGCCCGATGGGCCGAGGAGACGATGACGAAGACCTATCCCCTGAAGGTGATCAAGGACCTGACGGGAACGCCCGGACAGGACGGGAACTGACAGGAATCTTCCATGAAGAAAACGATATTCGCCGGTTTCGGAGGCCAGGGCGTTCTCATGATGGGGTACGCCTTCGCGGTTGCCGCCATGATGGACGGCAAGCACGTGACCTACCTTCCATCCTACGGAGCTGAGATGCGGGGAGGAACGGCCAACTGCACCGTGGCCGTGTCGGACGAGGAGATTTTTTCCCCCGTCGCCTCCTCTCCGGACTTCGGGGTCATCATGAACCGGCCGTCCATGATCCGCTACGAGAGCGCCATCAAGCCCGGCGGAAAGATCCTCCTGAATTCCAGTCTCGTCGACATGGACCCCTCCCGGAAGGACATCGAGGTCTTCCGGATCCCGGCCAACGAACTCGCCAAGAAGGCGGGAAGCGACCAGACGCTGAACATGATCATGCTCGGCGCCTTCTCGGTCATCACGGGGATGACCTCCCTCGAGTCCATCATGGCCGCGCTGGCGGAAATCACCAAGGGAAAAAAGGCCGCCCTCATGAAGCTCAACAGGGCAAGTCTCGACGTGGGCTTCGAATATGCCAAACAAGGGGTACGTTCATGAAAACGGTAAAACAGATCGATCTCTCCGTGGAAAACATCCCCGGATCCCTCTCCCGGGTCAGCGATCTCATGAGTGAATACAGGATCAACGTCATCGCCTGCTACGCCACGGCCCAGGAACAGGAGTTCAACTTTCACTTCATCGCCAACGATCCCGACAAGGCCATCAACGTGCTCGGCACCGCCGGCTACCGTTTCGACGTGACCGAGGTCGTCGCCTGCGAGATCCCCCACCATCCGGGCGGACTGAACGCCATCCTGAAACCGCTGAAGAAGGCCGACATCAACGTGGATTTCATGTATCCCTGCATCGCCACGGGAAGCATCGCCGTCCTCATCGTGGGACTTCGGCCGATCGAGAAGGCCATCCGGATTTTCGAGGACAACTGGATCAGGATTCTGGGCGACGACTTATATCATATATAACCGATATTACATCTTATTACAGATAGATCCGATACGTTATTTAAAGTAACGGTTTAGCTTTCGTCTTCCCTTGCCTCCGGTCCTTCCGGAATGGTATCCTCTTCCGGCTCCCCGGCGGGCACGCCCTTTTCCCTTCTCAGTTCCTCGATCCGGAGCAGGGAGCGGTCCAGCCGGGTCTTCCTCGAGGTGACGAGCGACTCGTACTCGCCGCGGACCTCCTCGATCTTTTTTCCCATCCGTTCCATCGTTCCCGCGAAACCCTTCCACTGCCGGTAAAACAGGGAAAACGCCGTGAGGATCTCCGTCGCCGTCTTTTCCAGGGTGAAATTCTCCACGGCCTGGCGGATCACCGACAGAACGGCATACAGCGTGAAGGGGGAGCATAGGACGACCCGCTGGCGAAGGGCCTCGTCCATGGCGGACCTGTCGTTCTCATGGATGAAGGCGTACACCCGCTCGTTGGGGATGAAGACGATCAGGTAGTCCACGGCCCCCTCCTCCGGGTGGATGTAGTCCCGGGCCGCCGCATCCCGGATCCGCAGGCGGACATCCCTGAGGAACTGGGTACGGAACCGCTCCCGGTCGCCCTCCCCTTCCGCGTCCATGAACCGCATGTAGTTGTCCAGGGGAAACTTGACGTCCATGTGCACCTTCCGGTCCCCGGGGAGGAAAAACGTGTAATCGGGCCGCCGCCCCGTGGCGTCCTGGGTTTTCTGTTTCATGTAGTTCACCCCCTCGACGAGGCCGGAAACCCGAAGGACGTCCTCGGCCATGCGCTCCCCCCACTGGCCCCGGGCCGTCGTGTTCGTGAGCGCAGCCCGGAGCCCCTCGGCCGTTTCCTGGAGAAGCCTCGCCTGCTCCGCCGTGTGCTGCACCTGGACGCTCAGCTCCCCGAACTTCTGCTCCCTGTCCTTTTCAAGGGTCGAGATCAGTTCCCGGACCCGGAGGAGGTCGTCCCGCATCTGCCGGAGCGCCTGGTCGATCAGTTCCTTCTTGCCTTCCAGTTCCCTCGTGCCCCGTTCCGCCTGCCTGGACAGGGTCTCTCCGGCGATTCCGAGAAAATCCCCGGAGTTCCTCGAAAGGGCCTCCCGGGAAAGGGCGCTGAAGGCATCCCGCATCTGGCCGCTGAGGCGGTCCCGTTCCTCCGCCCCCTGCCGTTCCGTTTCATCGAGGATGCCCCGAACCGTCTCCTCCATGGCCCGCCAGCGGGCGGAGGCGATGGCCAGGGCGGCCGTCGCCCCGACCACGATCCCGGCGGCGAAGTACAGGACGGAAGATTCCATGTCACCTCCCCTTGTCTGTGAGGATGGGCTTACCCCGGGCGCACGCCGCGCCCCGGAAAATGAAATTGATTGTACCCTGACTTGTGTGTTACGCAAGCAGTAATTTCCCTTCGGGTGAAGGAAAGGACGAACGCCAGCGGCGGAGGATCATGAAAAAATTCGAAAAGCTCATCAGCACGGCCGTTCAATCGGAAGTCTCCGACATCCACATCGCCGGCGGGCATGCCACGGTGCTCCGCCACCATGGAAGGATCCGGAAGGACGAAGACGAGACCTGGACCCACGAGGAGGTGGACCGCCTGGTGGGGGGCCTTCTCGACGACAACCAGCTTCGAATGCTGCGGTCGAGGCAGTCCCTGGATTTCGCCGCCACGGTTCACAGCACGAGGCTCCGGATCAACGTCTTCAATTCCATGAGGGGCCTCAGCATCGCCGTCCGCCTTCTTCCCGGGACGGCGCCCTCCTTCGAGGATCTCAACCTCCACCCCTCCCTCGAGAAAATCTGCGAGCTCCGGTCCGGCCTCGTCCTCATCTGCGGGGCGACGGGTACGGGAAAAACGACGACCATCGCGGCCCTCGTGGAACGGATCAACCAGACCCGGACGGACCACATCATCACCCTGGAGGACCCCATCGAATTCCGCTTCCAGTCCAAATGCGCCTTCGTGGAACAGCGGGAACTGGGCACCCACGTGATCTCGTTCGAGCAGGGGCTTCTTGACGCCCTCCGGGAGGACCCCGACGTCATCGTCGTGGGAGAACTCCGGGAACGGGCGACCATGCGGCTGACCCTGAACGCCGCCGAGGCCGGGAACCTGGTCATCGCCACCCTGCACGCGACCAATCCCGAAGACGCCGTCTACCGCCTGTGCAACGCCTTCCCGCTGGAGGCCCAGGAGGAGGTGCGCTCCCAGCTCGCTTCCACCCTGCAATGGCTCATCGTCCAGAATCTCGTCTTCCAGGAAAAGCTCGGCTACCGGCTTCCCGTGCTCTCCATCTTGAGAAACACCCAGCCCGTCAAGGGGATCATCCGGGACAACAAGCTGTTCCAGCTGGAAAGCACGATTCAGATGGGGAAGGCCGACGGGATGTTCACCCGGGAACGGTACATCAAGGATTTCCTGAACACGAGGGAGCAGTTCACCCCCCCCTCCAGGGCGTTCCAGCCCTCAGAGGAAGTCACCCGCGAGAAACTCTATCGGTCCCCCCTGATGGCGGGGGGCGGGAACCCCGGCGAAGCGCCGGCGACGGATTCACCGGAGGAACGGTCGTAGCCGGCGGGGCGGGCCCTTCCGGCGGTCAGCGCTCCCCTTCCTCCCGGATCAGGAGACCGGTCGTGGAAATCCACAGGACAAGCCGCTCCTCCTTTCCCGCGGGGACGAAGGTGGCCGAACCGTACCGCGCGTCGACAAACCAGCGGAGAACAGGATAACGGAGGCGCAGATCGAACAGATCCGGACCGGTTCTTTCGGAAAGGCCGTGGATCGTCCGGGGTTCCGTTTTCTCCTTCTCGATGTCCCGGTATCTCCCGGCAACCCGATCCAGCTCGTACAGGGTGTGCAGGCCGATGAGGTTCCCCGGCGCCGTCCACTTCAGAACGTGGGCGTCCACGTACAGCTCGTCGCCGGCAAGGCTGAAGACCTTATGCCTTCCGTCGGAAAATTCGAAGGAAACGGAAAACCGCTGGGGCCCCGCCGGGTGGACGGCGATCCGGGCGACCCGGTCCTCCCGGGTCAACGCCTCGTATCCCCGGATGCCGAGGGCCGCCGTTCCGAAGAAAGCGGCCAGGGAAAGGAGGAGAAGGAGTTGGATCGTCTTTCCCGCGCCCCTGAGCCACCTTCCCCGCCGGATCGCGACGGCCAGGGAGACCAGGGAAAGAAGGGAAAAAACGGCAAAGAGAATCGCGAGAACGACAAGAGCGGACATGGCTTCACTCCTTGCAGCAGTTCTTGAACTTCTTGCCGCTTCCGCAGGGACACGGGTCGTTTCTCCCCACCCGCGCGCCCGGCGCCGCCGTCCTTTTCCTCCTTTCGAGCAGCATGAACGCTCCCAGGGAGAAAAAGACGGCCATCAGTGAAAGAAACTGTTTTCCGCCGTTGTTGAGGACGTGTCCCCAGAACCGGATCATTCCCGCTGAAAAGGTCTCCAGGGGGATTCCCGATTCCGCCTTCCATAAAATGTGAAAGGGAAGGTCGAGCAGTTCGACCAGAAAGAGAGCGGGAAGGGACAGGACGATGAGGGCCCCCGTCTTCCTCCACGACGCCGCCGGCCAGGCGAAAAGGACGGACAGGACCAGGATGGGGTGGATGGACACGTTGCTCGCCGGGAGACGTCCTTCCTTCGTGACGCCGTCCAGCCGTTTTCCCGACGGGTTGGTCCAGGGGAACGGGACGTCGATCCCGTATTCGATCCGGTCCCGCCCTGCGAGGGTCAGATCGATCCGGTACGCGGGCCGCAGCAGACGCATCTCCGCCTCCATGACCGGAAGGAGAAGGCGCGCGAAGAGCGGCCCCGCCGCATAGAAGACGGCGAGCAGCAGGGCGAAGGCCGCAAGGAAACGGACGGCGAACCGTTTGACCGAAAAGGCCTTTCCATCAGCCATTCTTTCCACCGACCGGCGCGGACCTGCCGACCCAGAAGACGAAAAAGAGAATGCCCACCACGATGATGAAGGTCTGCCCGACGAAGATATGCATAAAATCGAACAGGGACGGCCGGTATTTCAGGACGTAGTACAGAAGGACGATCCGGAGAAGGTTGGCAAGATAGATGACGAGAAACCCCCAGAGAAGTCCCAGGAGTTTTCCCCGGATGCTCATGGTAAACGCGAGAATCGCCGCGCCGATGAGAAGAAACCCCTCGATGCCCTCGCACCCCTGGGCGATGTTGAGGCGGAAGTTGCCCGACACGATGACGTTCCCCTCCACCCGGGTCTCCTCTCCCGGCGTGATCCCGTTGATGATCTTCGAACCCGCACCGGCGTTGAGAACGTTGACGAGAAACGGCGCGGTCCAGGAACGGGTCGCATAGTGAACGCCCTGTCCGATGAGAAAGATCAGAAGGAACAGGAGGAAAAATCGCATTTCCCTCCGATAGTCTCTGGCGAACGATCGTAGATTCATCACACGGATTCCGGGAGCGCGGATAATGGGGGACGTACATCCATCCCGGGGAGTTACGGTAACAGAGAAGAAACGCTTTTTCAAGCGCCCGCCGTCCCCGCATCCGCCAGCCCCGCCCGGCCGGCGCCGCTGCCGCCGGGGCTTCGTGGAAACCGCCGGAGCGGGCCGCCGATCTTTACTCGACCGGTCGAATAGTATATATAATATAGGCTTGTTTTATGGAGAAAAAAGGAAGGATCGAAAAAGGGGGGAAGGAGAAATTGGCGGCAGCCGATCGGCCGGAAAAGGACCGGCAATATTTCGCGGACGAGCTGGAGAAAATGCGCCGCAGACGGGCCGAGTGGGAAATTCTCGAAGCCCAGTACATGAACGCGGAGAAAGCCCTGCTCGAAAAGACCGTAGAGCTGGAAAAGAGGGTCAGCGAACTGGACTGCCTCTATTCCATATCGGACCTGATTGAAAACGAGGATTCCCTGGAGAACATCCTGAGAGGCACCGTGAGCCTGCTTCCTTCGGCTACGGAATTTCCGGAAAACGCCTCCGCCCGCCTTTCCCTTTACGGGCAGGAATACAAGACGGACACCTATCGGGAAACCTCCTGGAAGCTCGTCAGGCCCATCTTCGTCCGGGGTGCGGGAGTGGGATTTCTCGAGCTGAATTACGTGAAGGAACCGGAGCGGGACGGCAGGCCCGTGTTTAGGGAAAGCGAACAGAAGCTCTTCCGGTCCGTCGCCGAGCGGCTGGGACGCATCGTCGAACGGAAGGAGGCGGAGGAGCGGCTCAGGGAGAGCGAGGAAAAATATTCGAACGTCGTGGAAAGCGCCCGGGACGGCGTCGTCATCATCCAGGATTACATCTTCAAGTACGCCAACGCGGCCATGGCGGAAATTTCCGGCTACCCCGTCGAGGCGTTGCGGGGAATGCTCTTCCTGGACCTCTTCACCCCGGACCAGCGCGACCTGATCCACGAAAGATACGAGCTCAGGCTCTCGGGAGGGCAGACCCCTCCCCCCGTTTATGAGACAAAGGTCAGGAAGCAGGACGGCACGTCGACGCACGTCGAGATTTCCTTTACCGTCATCCGTTTCGACGGGAAACCGGCAGACATGGGATTCGTCCGGGACATCACGGACAGGGTCAAGGCGGAGGAGGAGATCCGGAAGCTCGCCTACCATGACCCCCTCACGGGGGTGCCCAACCGGTTCCTCTTCAACGAACAGTTCAACCTTGCGAGGGCCAGGGCTTTCCGATATAGAGAACGGATCGCCCTTCTTCTCCTCGACCTGGACAAGTTCAAGGAGATCAACGACACCCTGGGACACAAGATGGGGGATCTCCTTCTTCAGGCCGTGGGGAAGCGCCTTCAGGAACTCATCCGGCAGGAGGACGTCGTCGCCCGCATCGGAGGGGACGAATTCATCGTGCTCCTCCAGGAAATCCGGAGGCCGAAGGACGCCGAAGCCATGGCGGAAAAGATCGTTCACGCCTTCCGGAAGCCGTTTCACATAGAGGGTCACGAACTTTCCGTCACGACGAGCGTCGGGATCGCCCTGTACCCCGATCACGGCGGAGACCTCGACCTCCTGATGAAGAACGCGGACAAGGCCATGTACGCCGTGAAAACGGAAAGCCGTGACGGTTTCAGAACCTACGGCTCCGATCCCGCGTGAGAGCGGGCGGGAGCCTCCGAGGAAATTAATGAGAGACGAAGACAAGACGAGAAAAAAGCTCCTGGAGGAAATCCTGTATCTCCGGGAGAGCGAGGCCAAGTGCCGGGCGCTCATCGAGGAATCCCGGGACGCCATGGTCATCACCACCCGGGGCGGACGGATCGTGAATTTCAACGAGGCGGCCCTCGAACTTTTCGGATATCCGGCGGAGAAGCTGAGAACCCTGAACGTGCGGAGGCTCTATGCCGATCCTGCGGACCGGGAGCGGTTCAAGGAGGAAATCGAAAAGACGGGACACCTGAAAAACTATCCTGTCCGGCTGAAAAGCATGGACGGCCGGATCATCGACTGCGCCGTGAACATGGTGGTCCGGAGGAAGAACGGCAGGGTGGAGGGATACCACGGCATCGTCCGGGACAGGAGCATCCAGAGGCAGGCGGAGGAACTCTACAGCAAGCTAGCCCGGAGTTCCCAGGCGGGGGTGTACGTCATCCAGGACGGCAGGTTCGTGTTCGTGAACCCCTACATGTCGGAGCACTCGGGATACACGGAGCAGGAGCTGATCGGCATGGATTCCATGCACCTCGTCCATCCCGACGACCGCGACGCGGTCCGGAGAAACGCCGTCCGGATGCTGAAGGGTGAGAAGCACTTCCCCTACGAGCACCGGACCGTCACCAAGGACGGGAAGATCATCTGGGTGCTCGAAAACGTCACGACCATCGATTATTTCGGGAGGCGGGCCATTCTGGGCAACTCGATGGACGTGACAACGGAACGGGAGGCGCGGATGCGCCTGGAGGAAATCCAGGAGATGGAGTCGTCCATCCTGGACGCCATCCCCCACGCCGTCATCGGCCTCGAAAACCGGAAGATCGTCTTCGCGAACGATTCGGTGAAAACCGTCTTCGGATGGGAACCGGAGGAAGTGATCGGAAAGAGCACGAGGATCTTCTATCGTTCCGACGAGGATTTCGAAAAGATCGGAAAGCATTTCTACCCCGTTCTCGAACACGACGAGACCCACAGCGAGGAGTTCCCCTGCCTCGCCAAGGACGGGACCCCCATCATCTGCAACGTCAGCGCGGCCCGCGTCGGCGGGGTCCTCCGGGAACGGCGGATCGTCGTCGTCTACGAGGACATCACCACGCGGATGGAGGGGGAACGGCAGCTTCGGGAAAGCGAGGAGAAGTATTCCGCCGTCGTCGAACAGGCCATGTACGGGGTGGTCATCATCCAGGAAGAGGTGTTCAAGTTCGCGAACCGGGCCATGGCGGACATCACGGGGTATCCCGTGGAGGAACTCACGGGGATGCCTTTCCTGAAGATATTCACCCCCGAATACCGGAGACTCGTCGAAAAACGCTACAAGATGCGCATGGCCGGCGGCAGCGTCCTCCCCCTGTACGAAACGAAGGTCCTGTGCAGGGACGGCACACAGAAAGACGTGGAAATCGCCTTCGGCATCATCACCATCAACGACCAGCCCGCCGACATGGGCTACGTCCGGGACATCACGGCCCACAAGCAGGCCCAGGACGAACTGGACAGAAGCTTCGAGCGGCTCCAGAAGCGGCTGGAGGAAACGGTGAACGCCCTTTCCTCGATGACGGAGAAGAGGGACCCCTACACGGCGGGGCACCAGCAGCGGGTGACCCAGCTCGCCCGGGCCATCGCCAAGGAAATGAAGCTTCCCGAGGACCGGATCGACGGTCTCGTCGTGGCGGCAACGCTCCACGACATCGGGAAAATCTACGAGCCCGCGGAAATCCTGAGCAAGCCGGACATGCTCACGGACATCGAGTTTCTCATGATGAAGGTCCACCCCGAGGTGGGGTACGACATTCTGAAGAACATCGAGTTCCCGTGGCCCGTCGCCCAGATCGTCTACCAGCATCACGAACGGCACAACGGAACGGGCTATCCCCGGGGTCTCATGGGGGAGGAAATCATCCTCGAGGCGCGGATCCTGGCCGTGGCGGACGTGGTGGAGGCCATGGTGTCCCACCGTCCCTACCGTTCCGCCCTGGGCCTCAGGCCGGCACTGGACGAGATCTCCAGGAACCGGGGGATCCTGTACGATCCGGACGTGGTGGACGCCTGCATGAAACTCTTCCAGGGGAAGAGGTTCAAGTTTCAGCAGCACCCGTACACGGAGCTTTCCCTTCGCCATGTCAAGTAGAACGGCGGGTCCCGAAAAGAGGAACGAAAAGGAAACCTTGAGCGCCCCCCTGCACTTTCATATCCGGACGTTCGGGTGCCAGATGAACGTCCACGACTCGGAACAGCTGGGGGAACTGCTGCGGCGGTCGGGCCACGTGGAAACGTCCCGCGAGAGGAAAGCGGACCTCATCGTCGTGAACACCTGCAGCATCCGCAGGAAGGCGGAGCTGAAGGTCTTCAGCCTTCTCGGCCGATTCAGGAGCCTGAAGGAGGCGAACCCCGCCCTCATCATCGCCGTGTGCGGGTGCATGGGGCAGAAATTCAAGGGCGAACTGGTCGAACAGTTCCCCCAGGTCGATCTCGTCGCGGGAACCCACAACATCGACCGGATTCCCGCCCTCGTGGAACGGCTCCGGAACGGGGAAGGACCCCTCGTGGAAACGGATTTCCGGGAATCCGTCCCGTCCATCGGCGTCGTCGCCCCCCCGGGACCGGGCCGCGTTTCCGCCTGGGTGACCATCATGCAGGGGTGCAACAATTTCTGCGCCTTCTGCGTCGTTCCCCATCTCCGGGGGAGGGAGGAAAGCCGGCCCCTGGGGGACATCCTCCGGGAAATCGAAACCCTCTCCGAAGGCGGGGTGCGGGAGGTCACCCTTCTCGGGCAGAATGTGAACTCCTACGGCGCGACGCTCGGAAACGGCGACACCTTCCCCCGGCTTCTCCGGGAAATCGACGCCGTGGAAGGGCTGGAACGGATCCGTTTCACCACGTCCCATCCCAAGGACCTTTCCGACGAGCTCATCGACTGTTTCCGCTCCGTGAAGAAACTGTGCGGGCACATCCATCTTCCCGTCCAGTCCGGCTCCGACCGGATCCTCGAACGGATGAACCGCCGTTACACCGCCGCGGCCTACGTGGACCGGGTGGAACGGCTCCGCCGGGTGTGCCCCGGCATCGCGGTCACGACGGACATCATCGTCGGCTTCCCCGGGGAGACCGACGAGGACTTCCGGGCGACCCTGGCCCTCATGAAAGCGGTAAAGTTTGACGGCGCCTTTTCTTTCAAGTACTCTGTACGGGAGGGAACGGCGGCGTCCCGGTTCGACGGCCATCTGGACGAGCGGGTCAAGGGGGCCCGGCTCACGGAGCTCCAGGCCCTTCAGGAACACCACACCATGGAACGGAACCGCCTTATCGAGGGCAGGCTGGAGGAGGTCCTTGTGGAAGGATTCAGCAGAAATTCCGGGAACGATGTGACGGGACGGACCCGATCCAACCGGATCGTCAACTTTCCCGGGAACGCCGCCATGATCGGCCGGACCCTTTCGGTGCGGATCGTCGAGGCCTGCGCCCATTCCCTCCGGGGGGAACGACCCGGAAACGAGGAGGTAACCCATGCTGGTTGAAATGAAAGTCTTCGGACTCGCCATCGATCCCCTGTCGAACACGCCCATCGTCATCCTCAAGGACCTCGGCGAAAAGAAGGCCATTCCCATCTGGATCGGGCTTTTCGAGGCGAGCGCCATCGCCTCCGTCCTGGAGAAGATCAGTTTCGCGAGGCCCATGACCCACGATCTCCTCCACGAAGTGATGAAGGCGCTGGACACCCGGATCGTGAAAATCGTCATCAACGATCTGAGAAACAACACGTTTTTCGCCCTCATCCACGTCATTCAGGGCGGCAAGGAGAAGACCATCGATTCCAGGCCCAGTGACGCGATCGCCCTCGCCCTTCGGGCCGAGGCCCCGATTTTCGTGGACGAGAAGGTGATCGAGCAGTCGACCCATATCGACATCAGCACGCAGGCGGAGGACCTCGGGAAATACTCCAGGGAGAAACTGAAGGAAGTGCTGGAAACGCTTTCCCCCGAGGCCTTCGGTAAGTACAAGATGTAACGCCACGTATTGACGGCAAAGGGAAAACGTTGATTTGACTTTTACGAGTTCGTCATGTCTTCGTATCTGAAAGAGGAAATCCGGCGGCTCTACCTGAAGCCGGGAGACCAGGTCACCCACCTCCGCTATCCCGAATGGGGATTCGGGATCGTCACAGAGGAGATGAATTCGAACGTGCTGGGGGGGGTCTCCTACGTCCGGATCGCCTTCCGGGACGGGAAGACGCGGATTTTCGACAACAACATCGAAAATTCGTGCTGCTGCTACCACGCCGGCATCCGGAGATTCTCGAAGAAGTGAAGAAAACGACCGGGCGCACGGAGGGACTCCCCTGACGATGGAAAGACGGACCGCCGCGGACGCCCTGAAAGCGTTCGAAGACCATCTTCTCCATGAAAGAAACCTTTCCCCGCACACGGTCCGGGGCTACCTCTCCGACCTGAGGCAGTTCTTCCGGCCCGCCGGAAAAGCGGAAGGGGAACCTTCCGGCGATCCGCAGACCCCCCTGGCGGGTATTTCGGCCGGGGACATCCGGGCGCACCTCGCCCTCCTCCACCGGATGAAGGAAAAGAAGTCCTCCATCTCGAGGAAGATCTCGAGCCTTCGGACCTTTTTCCGCTATCTGGCCCGGAGGGGGTGGATCCGGGGGAACCCCATGGAGGGGATTTCCTCCCCCAGGGGGGAAAAGCACCTTCCCGTCTTTCTCACCGTCGACGAGGCCTTCGACCTCCTGGACGGGCAGTCGAAAGGGGACGCGCCGGGCCTCCGCGACCGGGCCATCCTGGAGCTTCTCTACGGCGCCGGCATCCGGGTGAGCGAACTGACCGGCCTCGACCGGGAGGACCTGGATTCCGAAAACGGCCTCATCCGGGTCAGGGGAAAGGGAAGGAAGGAACGGATCGTTCCCTTCGGCGCTCCCGCGGGGAAGGCCGTGCGGGACTATCTCGAGACGGCGGTTCCGGCGGCGCCCCCGCCGGGGGAAGGGACTCCCCTCTTCCTGAACCGATTCGGAAAACGACTCACGGCCCGCAGCGTGGCCCGGATTCTGGACAGGCATCTCGCGCAAAGGGGGATCCCGAAGAAAATCGGCCCCCACGCCCTGCGGCACAGTTTCGCCACCCATCTCATGGACGGCGGCGCCGATCTGAGGACGATCCAGGAACTCCTGGGCCATGAGAGCCTTTCCACCACACAGAAGTACACGTCGGTGACGGTGATGCGCCTCCTGGAAGTGTACGACAAAGCCCACCCGAAAGCGAAAGGAGAAAAAACCTGACATGAAGATCCGTGGAACCACCATCCTGGCCGTCCGCCACAAGGGAAAGATCGCCGTCGCCGGAGACGGCCAGGTGACCCTGGACATGACGGTGCTGAAGCACGGGGCGAAAAAGGTCCGGAGGCTCCATCACAACCGCGTCATCGTGGGGTTCGCCGGCGCCACGGCGGACGCCTTCACCCTCTTCGAACGGTTCGACCAGAAGCTGGAGCTGTACAGCGGGAACCTGCTGCGGTCGGCGGTGGAGCTCGCCAAGGACTGGCGGACCGACCGGGTCCTCAGGCACCTGGAGGCCCTGATGATCGCCGTGAGCCGTGAAAACGCCCTCATCGTCTCGGGAAACGGGGATGTCGTCGAATCGGACGACGAGGTCATGGCCATCGGCTCCGGCGGTCCCTACGCCCTTTCGGCGGCGCGGGCCCTCATCCGCCACACCGACCTCTCGGCGGCGGAGATCGTCCGGGAATCCATGGACATCGCGGCGGATCTGTGCATCTACACGAACAAGAACATCACCATCGAGGAACTCGACACCGAGGAGGAGGACCTTCCCCCGATCAAAAAAAATCGGATGAAAAAACGGCCGACCCCTTGACAACGGCGCAATTAGTGATAGTCTTCTAAACTTTCTGATCTTTTCGAATCCTCGAAAGGAAATGAAATCAGGCGGAGTAAGACCATGCCGTCCGGAAATTTGACTCCGAGGGAAATCGTTTCGGAGCTGGATCAGTACATCATCGGGCAGGACGAGGCCAAGCGGGCCGTCGCCATCGCCCTCAGAAACCGCTGGAGGCGTCAGAACGTCCCGGAGGAACTCCGGGAAGAGATCGCCCCCAAGAACATCATCATGATCGGCCCCACGGGCGTGGGAAAGACGGAGATCGCCCGCCGCCTCGCCAAGCTGGACAACTCCCCCTTCCTGAAGGTGGAGGCCTCCAAGTTCACCGAAGTGGGATACGTGGGGCGGGACGTGGAATCCATGCTCCGCGACCTGGTGGAGCTTTCCGTCAACATGGTGAAGACGGAGGAGCAGGAGCAGGTCCGGTCGAAGGCCATGGAGATGGCGGAGGAACGGATTCTCGATCTCCTCCTCCCTCCCCGGCGCGTCGAGCCCAAACCGCTCCACGAGGCCCTTCCCGAGGGCCCCGACAAATCCTACCCCCCGACGGAACTGGTCCAGGACCACACCCGGGAAAAGCTCCGGAGGCTTTACCGGGAAGGGAAGCTGGACGAACGGACCGTCGACGTGGAGATCACGGAAAGCCGCTCGGGACCCATGATCGAGGTCTTCTCCTCGTCGGGAGTGGAGGACCTCGGGGTGAACATCCGGGAGATGTTCGGGAACCTCTTTCCCCAGAAGAAGAAACGCCGGAAGATGAAGGTTTCCGAAGCGGTGCAGATCCTCGCCGAGGAAGAGGCCCAGCGGCTCGTGGACATGGACAAGGTCGTCCGTACGGCCGTCGAGCGGGTCGAGCAGTCGGGGATCATCTTCCTGGACGAGATCGACAAGATCGTCGGAAGCGATTCCACGAGCGGCCCCGACGTTTCCCGGGAGGGGGTCCAGCGGGACCTGCTGCCCATCGTCGAGGGCTCGACGGTGAACACCAAGTACGGCATGGTGCGGACGGACCACATCCTCTTCATCGCGGCGGGCGCGTTCAGCTTCACCAAGCCCTCCGACCTCATCCCCGAACTCCAGGGGCGGTTCCCCATCCGGGTCGAACTCGACTCCCTGGGAAAAGAGGACTTCGTCCGGATTCTCACGGAGCCGAACAACGCCCTGATCCGCCAGTACCGGGAGATGCTCTCCACGGAGGGGATCGCTCTTGAATTCACCCGGGACGCCATCGAACAGATCGCCGACGTGGCCGCAGTGGTGAACGAGCGGACGGAAAACATCGGGGCCCGGAGGCTCTACACGATCATGGAAACCCTGGTGGAGGACATTTCCTTCGACGCACCCGATCTCCAGGAAAAGGAGATCGTCATCGACGCCGAATATGTCAGGGAAAAGCTGGAATTCATCATGGAGGACGAGGACCTGAGCCGGTACGTCCTGTAAGGTCCCGGAGCCCCGTGCGGGGCCCGCAGACAGCGAGGTGCGTTCATGGAAGACATCCAGAAAATCGTCGACCGGGCCGACATTCTTCTCGAGGCCCTGCCCTACATCCGCCGTTTCTCCAACCGGACCATCGTCATCAAATACGGCGGGCACGCCATGGTCGACGAGGAGCTGAAACGGAATTTCGCCCTCGACGTGGTCATGATGAAGTACATCGGGATGAATCCCGTCATCGTCCACGGCGGCGGCCCGCAGATCGGATCGTATCTGAAGAAGCTCGGGAAGGAATCCCGGTTCGTCCAGGGGATGCGGGTCACCGACCAGGAAACCATGGACATCGTCGAGATGGTCCTCGCCGGGAAAGTCAACAAGGAGATCGTCGGGTTCATCAACCACCACGGCGGGAGGGCCGTCGGCCTGAGCGGCAAGGACGGGAGCATCGTCCTGGCGGAAAAATACCTCCTGAGCGAGGAGCGGGCGAAGGACACCCCCCCGGAGATCATCGATCTCGGGCTGGTGGGAAAAGTGAAGGCCATCCAGGCCGATCTCATCCAGGCCCTGAGCCGTGACGGCTTCATCCCCGTCATCGCCCCCACGGGCCTCGGGGAGCAGGGGGAAACGTTCAACATCAACGCCGACCTGGTGGCGGGCGCCGTCGCGTCGGCCCTCAGAGCGGAAAAGCTCGTCCTCCTCACCGACGTGCCGGGCGTCTTCGACGAGGGGAAGAACCTCATCAACACGATGGACGACACCGAGGCCTACCGCCTCATCGCCGAGGGGGTCATCGAGGGGGGCATGTATCCGAAAGTGAAATGCTGCCTCAAGGCGCTGAGAAGCGGCGTCGGGAAGGCCCACATCATCGACGGGAGGAAAAGGCACGCAATCCTTCTGGAAGTCTTCACCGACAGGGGGGTCGGAACGGAAATCATCTCGAAGGAATAAGAGGCAAAGGCAAATGACGACGGAAGAATTGATCGAGGCGGGAAACCGGTACCTTTTCGGAACGTACAGGAGATTCCCCATCGTGCTCGTCCGGGGGAAAGGCGCCCGTGTCTGGGATTCGGACGGCAAGGAATATCTCGACTTTCTCGCGGGGATCGCCGTCTGCAGCCTCGGCCACAGCCACCCCCGGGTGGTCCGGGCCATCCAGGCGCAGGCGGAGACGCTCACCCACGTCTCGAATCTGTACCACATCGAACCGCAGATCCGCCTGGCGAAGCTCCTCGTGGAGAACTCCTTCGCCGACCGGGTCTTCTTCTGCAACAGCGGCGCCGAGGCGATCGAGGGGGCCATCAAGCTCGCCCGGAAATACGGCCACGAGCGGATGGGCGGGGACCGGCACGAAATCATCGCCATGGACAATTCCTTCCACGGCAGGACCCTGGCTGCCGTCACCGCCACGGGCCAGAAGAAATACCAGGCCGGCTTCGAGCCCCTCCCGGAAGGATTCCTCCACGTTCCCTACAACGACCTGGAGGCCGCAGCGGCCGCCGTGTCCGACAGGACCTGCGGGATCCTGGTGGAACCCGTTCAGGGCGAGGGAGGCATCCGCATCCCCTCGCCGGAATACCTGAAGGGATTGCGGAAACTCTGCGACGACCGCGGACTTCTCCTCATCTTCGACGAGGTCCAGACGGGAATGGGCCGGACGGGGCATCTCTTCGCCCATGAGGCATGGGGCGTGACGCCGGACGTCATGACGCTCGCCAAGGCCCTCGGGAACGGCTATCCCCTGGGAGCCCTCCTGGCCCGGGAGGACGTGGCGTCCGTGTTCGTTCCGGGGAACCACGCATCCACCTTCGGGGGGAATCCCCTGGGCATGGCGGCGGGGATCGCCGTCATGGAAATCCTGCTCGACGGGGACACCCTTCCCCACTGCCGGGCCATGGGAACCCGCTTCCGGTCCGGTCTCGAATCGCTGAAGAAACGGCACGGCATCGTCCGGGAGGTCCGGGGGCTGGGCCTCATGACGGGGATGGAGCTTTCCGTTCCCGGGGACGACATCGTCGTCCGGGCCATGAAGAAGGGGCTCCTCATCAACTGCACCGCCGGAAACGTGCTTCGGTTCGTTCCGCCCTTCGTCGTCACGGAGGATGACGTGGACGAGGCCGTCCGGATCCTCGACGGGGTCATGGGGGAATCATGAAAAAGGACCTGCTCAACCTTTTCGATCTCGATCCCTCCGAATTCGAGGATCTCTTCCGCCTGGCGGGAACGCTGAAGGACCTCCACCGCAGGGGCGTCTCCCACCGTCCCCTGGCGGGGAAGATGCTCGGCCTCATTTTCGACAAGTCCTCCACGAGGACGCGGCTTTCCTTCGAGGCGGGGATGTTCCAGCTCGGGGGAACGGCCACCTTTCTCTCCCGGAAGGACATCCAGCTCGGCCGGGGGGAAACCGTTGCCGACACCGCCCGGGTCATGTCCCGGTTTCTCGACGGCGTCGTTATCCGCACCTTCGGCCAGGAGCTCGTGGAAGAATTCGCCCGTTATGCGGGGATCCCCGTCATCAACGGGCTCACCGACCTTCTCCATCCCTGCCAGATTCTGGGGGACCTCTTCACCATCATCGAGAAAAGGGGGACCTGGAGGGGGATCAAGGTGGCCTACGTGGGGGACGGAAACAACGTGGCGAACTCATGGATCAACGCCGCGGCCCGTCTTCCCTTCCGTCTCAGCCTCGCCTGCCCCGGCGGGTACGAACCCGACCGGGCGATCCTGGAGCGGGGCATGAAGGAGTCGCCGGAAGGGGTGGCGCTTTTCCGGGACCCCGGGGAAGCGGTGCGGGAGGCGGACGTGGTGTACACGGACGTGTGGGCCAGCATGGGCCAGGAGGAGGAAGCGGAGGCCCGGAAAACGGTCTTCCGCGCATACCAGATCAACGACGCCCTCCTCTCCCGGGCGAAGGAGGAGGTCCTCGTCATGCACTGCCTCCCTGCCCATCGGGGAGAGGAAATCACCGGCGAGGTCCTCGACGGCCCCCGTTCCATCGTTTTCGATCAGGCGGAAAACCGCATGCATATCCAGAAGGCGATTCTGGAGACATTGTTAGGAGGAAAACCTCATGAGTGATGTGAAAAAAGTCGTCCTCGCCTACTCGGGGGGGCTGGATACGTCCGTCATCGTCCGCTGGCTCATCGAAACCTTCAACTGCGAAGTGGTCTGCTTCGCCGCCGACGTCGGGCAGAAGGAAGAGCTGACGGGTCTCCGCGAAAAAGCCCTGAACACGGGTGCGAGCAAGTGCTACATCGAGGACCTGACGGAGGAATTCGTCCGGGACTTCGTATTCCCCGCACTCCGGGCGAACGCCATCTACGAGGGAACCTACCTTCTGGGAACCTCCCTCGCCCGGCCCCTCATCGCGAAACGGCAGGTGGAGATCGCGCGGATGGAGAACGCCGACGCCGTCTGCCACGGCGCCACGGGAAAGGGCAACGACCAGGTCCGGTTCGAGATGACCTTCATGGCCCTGGAACCGAACATCCGGATCATCTCCCCCTGGAAGGACGACCGGTGGACCCTCACGTCGCGGGACGCCATGATCGACTATGCGGAGAAGTACCGTATCCCCATCACGATTTCCAAAAAGAAGCCCTACAGCGAGGACCGGAACCTGCTCCACATCTCCCACGAGGGCGGCATCCTCGAGGACCCCTGGGCGGAAGCCCCGGAAAACATCTTCGTCCTCACCAAATCCCCGGAGAACGCTCCCGACAAGCCGACCTACGTGGAGATCGACTTCGAGGAAGGAAACCCCGTGGCGGTGGACGGCACGCGGATGTCCCCGGCAAAGCTCCTGGACCACCTGAACATCGTCGCCGGCGCCAACGGCATCGGCCGGGTGGACATGGTGGAAAACCGTTTCGTGGGCATGAAATCCCGGGGCGTCTATGAAACCCCCGGCGGAACGGTGCTCTGGGCGGCCCACCGGGCGGTGGAATCGCTCACCGTGGACCGGGAGGTCATGCTCCTTCGGGACGGGCTCACCCCGAAGATCGCCCAGCTCATGTACAACGGCTTCTGGTATGCCCCGGAGATGGAAGTCCTCCAGAAATTCGTCGACGAATCCCAGAAGGACGTGACCGGCACCGCCCGGATGAAGCTCTACAAGGGCAACTGCATCGTGGCGGGCAGAAAGTCGCCCCACTCCCTGTACAGCGAGGAGTTCGCCACCTTCGACAAGGACGCCGTCTACGACCAGAAGGACGCCACCGGCTTCATCCGCCTCAATGCGCTGAGGATGCGGATCCGGGCCCTTCTCAACAAGTGACGGAATAAAATCCGGAAGGCCGGACCATGACGAAAAAGGACGAAAAACCCTGGGCGGGCCGGTTCACCGAACCGACGGACCGGCTCGTCGAGGACTTCACGGCCTCCATCGACTTCGACCGGAAGCTCCTCCGGTACGACATCGAGGGAAGCGTCGCCCACTGCCGGATGCTGGCGCGGCAGGGGATCCTCACCGCGGCCGAGGAAAAGGCCATCCTGGAGGGGCTCGCCGCCGTCGGAAGGGAGATGGACGAGGGGAAGCTTCCGTTGACGGCGGACCTGGAAGACGTCCACATGGCCGTGGAAAAGGCCCTCATCGAGCGGATCGGCGAGGCCGGGGGAAAACTGCACACGGGGCGGAGCCGGAACGACCAGGTGGCCCTCGACGTCCGGCTCTACCTGCGGGACACCCTGAAAACCCTTCTCGCCGATATCGGGAAGCTGGAGAAGACCCTCGTCGCGCTGGCCCGGAAGGAGATGGGGACGATCCTGCCCGGGTACACCCACCTCCAGCAGGCCCAGCCCGTTCTTCTTTCCCACTATCTTCTCGCCTTCCGGGAGATGTTCTCCCGGGACGGGGAACGGCTTGCGGAATGCCTCCGGCGGGTGAACGTCCTTCCCCTCGGATCGGGAGCCCTGGCGGGAACCGGGCTGCCCCTCGACCGGAAGTACGTGGCGGAACTGCTCGGGTTTCCGGAAGTCTCGAAAAACAGCATGGACGCCGTGTCGGACCGGGACTTCATCGCCGAGTTCCTCTTCGACGGCGCGCTCCTGATGATGCACATGAGCCGTTTCTGCGAGGATCTCGTCCTTTGGTCCAGCGAGGAGTTCGGATTCGTCTCCCTCTCCGACGCCTACACGACGGGAAGCAGCATCATGCCGCAGAAGAAAAACCCCGACGCGGCCGAACTCGTCCGGGGAAAGACGGGGAGGGTCTATGGGAACCTCGTCGCCCTCCTCACGGTCATGAAAGGGCTCCCCATGACCTACAACCGGGACCTCCAGGAGGACAAGGAGCCCCTGTTCGACACCGCCGAAACGGTGACGAAGGCGGTCCGGGTGTTCACGGGGATGCTGGGCGGCATCGCCTTTTGCAGGGACCGGATGTACGAACGGGTCGCCGGGGGGTTTTCCACGGCGACGGACCTGGCGGAACACCTCGTCACCCGGGGGATCCCCTTCCGGGAGGCCCACCGGATCGTGGGACGGATCGTCCGGTACGCGCTGGACAAGGGGAAAAAAGATCTCAAGTCCCTGTCTCTCGACGAGTTCAGGACTTTTTACAACGGATTCGACGAAGGGGTGTTCACCCTTCTGACACCGGAATATTCCGTGAACGCAAGGAAACTCGCCGGTGGTACGGCTCATGACACGGTCGCAGCAAGAATCGAGGAAATCGACACGGCACCGCCTTCCGGGAAGAAGGATTAGCCTCGTTTTCGTTCTCCTCGCGGCCTGCCTCATGGCGGCGGGGTGCGGAAAAAAGGCCGATCCCTTCTGTCCCTCCGGAGAAAAGCCTCCGGCGGTGACGGACCTCAAGGTCTCCGGCGCCGACGGGGCGGTGGTCTTGAGCTGGACCGTTCCCGAGGGCGTCACGGGACGGGGAACCTGCCGGGTGTACCGGAGCGCGCTTCCCCCCGGGGAGGGATGTCCCGGCTGCCCCCGGCGCTACGTTCCCTTCCGGGTGCTCTACAGGGGGGATCTGCCGGAACGGGGCTCCGCCGTCATCGAGGACCGTGACGTGGAGGAGCGGACATTGTACGGCTACCGGCTCGTTCTTTGCGACGACAGGGGGGTCTGCGGGTCGCCTTCGAACGAAGCGGAAATTCTCTTCGGCGGCAAAAAAAATCCCTGAAACCGTCCCGGGCGGTATTGAAAAACAGCGAAAGAATCGTATAAAGGAGGGAAAGGGAAAAAGGCATGAACGATTTCCAGCTTCATGACAACGAGCTGTGGTGCGAAGAGGTGCCGATACGGAGCATCGCCGAGGACGTGGGAACGCCTTTTTATCTTTACAGCCACAGAACGCTGTGCCGGCATTATCAGGTCTTCGACGAGGCCTTCCGGGACGTCCCCCATATCGTCTGCTTTTCCGCCAAGGCGAACTCCAACGTGGCCATCCTGCGCACCCTGACCGGCCAGGGGAGCGGCATCGACATCGTCTCCGGAGGGGAACTCTTCCGGGCGCTGAAGGCGGGCGCGGATCCCCGTAAAATCGTGTACTCCGGCGTCGGGAAACGGGAGGACGAAATCTCCTTCGCCCTCGAGTCGGGAATCCTGCTCTTCAACATCGAGTCCTTCCAGGAACTGGAGGTCATCGACAAAATCGCCGGGAAGATGGGACTGAAGGCCCCCGTGGCCATCCGGGTAAACCCGGACGTGGACCCCATGACCCACCCCCACATTTCCACCGGGCTCAAGGAAAACAAGTTCGGCATCCAGATCGAGCAATCCCTGGAAACCTACCGGAAGGCGGCGAAGCTCCGGAACGTCGATCCCATCGGCGTGGACTGCCACATCGGATCGCAGATCACCGACATCACGCCTTTCCTCGACGCCCTCGACCGCCTGAAAAAGCTGATCGGGCTTCTCCGGAACGAGGGGATCGCCGTCCGCTACCTCGACCTGGGCGGGGGACTGGGCATCACCTACAATCTGGAGACGCCTCCCCATCCTGCGGATTACGCCGGGGCCATCATCAAGCGGGCGGGAGACCTGGGGGTCACCTTCATCCTCGAGCCGGGGCGGGTCATCGTGGGAAACGCCGGCATCCTGGTCACCCGGGTCCTGTACACCAAGAGCAACGAGGACAAGAATTTCGTCGTCATCGACGCGGGCATGAACGATCTCATCCGGCCGAGCCTTTACGGATCCTATCACTTCATCCAGCCCGTCCTTCAGAAACCGGGCGAAAAGGTCCAGGCGGACATCGTCGGGCCCATCTGCGAATCGGGGGACTTCCTGGCGAAAAAGCGGATGCTTCCCGCGGCGGGCCGGGGGGACCTTCTTGCCGTCATGAGCGCCGGGGCCTATGGATTCACCATGGCCTCGAACTACAATTCGAGACCCCGGGCGGCGGAGGTGCTCGTCCGGGACAGGGAGTATTTCGTCATTCGCGAGCGCGAGGCTTACGACGACCTCGTCCGGGGGGAACACATCCCCGCTTTTCTCCCCGCGGGCCGATGACGGGACCCTCCACGGGCCCCCCGGCGGTACCGCAGGGGGGACGGGGGAACCCGGCGGCGGAAAGGCGTCGCGGGAAACTGTTGCAACCGTTCCGGAAAGGATTCCGGAACGTCAGGCCCAGAAAAAGAAAAGGGTAATGGAGGAGCCAATGTTCAAAGGAGCAATCGTTGCAATCGTTACACCCTTCAGGAATGGAGAGGTGGATGAGGAGGCCCTGAGGGGACTGGTCGAGTTCCAGATCGAAAATGGAACCGACGGCATCGTCCCCTGCGGCACTACGGGAGAATCGGCAACCCTTTCGCACGAAGAACACGACCGGGTCGTGGAAATCGTGGTGGATCAGGTGAAGAAGCGGGTCCCCGTCATCGCGGGAACTGGTTCCAACAGCACCAGGGAGGCCCTCCGGCTGACGAAGCACGCCCATGAGGTCGGCGCCGACGGAGCCCTGCTGGTCACCCCTTATTACAACCGCCCCACCCAGGAAGGCGTATACCAGCACTACAAAACCGTCGCGGAAGCGGTTCCCATCCCCATCATCCCCTACAACGTCCCGTCGAGAACGGGGACGAACATCCTCCCGGAAACGGTGGCCCGTCTCTCCAAGATCAGCAACATCGTGGCCGTCAAGGAGGCGACGGGGGATCTCCGCCAGGTCAGCAAGATCCTGAGCCTCGTGGACAAGGAATTCTCCGTTCTTTCCGGCGACGATTTCACCGTCCTTCCCCTTCTCGCGGTCGGCGGGAAGGGCGTCATTTCGGTCGTGTCCAACGTGGCACCGGCCGACATGGCGGGGCTCATCGACGCCTTCGAGGCGGGCAATCTGAAAAAGGCCGCCGAATATCATTTCAAGATGTGGCCTCTCATGGAATCCCTCTTTTTCGAGACGAACCCCATTCCGTCCAAGGCGGCCCTGGCCATGATGGGAAAAATCCAGTACGAGGTACGGCTCCCCCTGTGCAGGATGTCCGACGCCAACGACGCGAGGTTGAAGAAGGTGCTCCTGGATTACGGCCTGATCCGGGCGTAGCGCCTTTCTTTCCGTTTCGACACGCCGGGTGCGCCGGCGGGAAAACCGTTTCCCGTTCGGCGTCCCGGTCTCATGATTCGATGCACAACCGTTTCCGAACAAAGGGGGTTTCACCATGGTAAAAGCCATCGTCATCGGTGCCGGGGGCCGCATGGGCGGCCGGATCATCTCCCTCGCCGCCGCCACGGAGGGAATCGAACTGGTCGGCGCCGTGGAGAGCGCCGGACACCCGATGCTGGGAACCGACGCCGGCGAGCATCTCGGTCTCGGGAAAGTCGGCGTTCCCATCACGGCGGATCTCGCGTCGGTCATCGGAAAAGCGGACGTGGTCATCGACTTTTCCCACCACACGGCGGTCGCGGGCCATCTGAAGATCGCCGCCGGTTCGGGAAAGGCGGCCGTGATCGGAACGACGGGACTGACCGACGAGGAGCGGTCGGCCGTGAAAAAACTGGCCGGGGAGATCCCCGTCGTCCTCGCCCCGAACATGAGCGTGGGCGTCAACGTCCTTTTCAAGGTTCTGGCCGACGTTTCCAGGATTCTCGGGGACGACTACGACGTCGAAATCGTGGAAGCCCATCACAACCAGAAGAAGGACGCGCCCAGCGGCACGGCCGTCCGGATGGCCCAGATCATCGCCGAGTCCCTCGATCGCAACCTGAACGAAGTGGCCGTTTACGAGAGAAAAGGGATGATCGGGGCGAGAACGAAGAAAGAGATCGGCATCCAGACCCTCCGGGCGGGAGACATCGTAGGGGAACACAACGTCCTTTTCGGGGGCATGGGAGAGCGGCTGGAATTCATCCACAGGGCCCACAGCCGGGACAACTTCGCCCGGGGGGCGATCCGCGCGGCGAAATGGGTCGCCGGAAGGAATCCGGGCTTCTACGACATGCAGGATGTCCTCGGCCTGAAATGACGCATCCCCCAGAAGGGGGGATCGGAAAGCGACATCGAAGGGAGCATAAAGTCGTAAAAAGTCTGAAAAGCGTTTCTGCTGGACGGCTTTGTAAAAAGCTCCAGAGGCAAGGCGCCCGAATCCCGAGGACTGAGGCGTACCGGGATGTACGCCGCAGGGACGAGGGATGAAGGGGAACGCAGCATATGGACTTTTTACGAAGTCGTCCAGGGATTATAAGCCATATCGCCATAGGGTCGAACCTGGACCAGCCGGCGGACAGGTGCAGGGAAGCGATGGGGCACCTTGCCGACCTGGAACATTCCAGGCTGATCCGGGTTTCCTCCCTGTACCGGACGGAGCCCCTCGGCATCGAGGATCAGGACTGGTTCGTCAACGCCGTCGCCGAAATCCGCACGACGCTGCCGCCCCGGGATCTCCTTTCGGCGCTGCTTCACATCGAGAGCCTCATGGGGCGGGTCCGGGCCGGGCGATGGGGCCCCAGGGTCATCGATCTGGACCTGCTTCTCTACGACCAGTCCGTCATCGACGAACCGGGGTTGACCGTTCCCCATCCGGAGCTGCACAAGAGGCGGTTCGTTCTCGTTCCCCTGAACGAAATCGCTCCCTATGCCGTTCACCCCGTCTTCGGGATTTCCATCCGGGGCCTCCTGGACAGGCTGGCGGGCGCGGGAGGGAAGGTCGAATTTCTCGGCGGGACGCCGGCGCGCATCACGGAAAACGGGAAGGAGCGGGACTGTTGAAGGAACATCGCCGGAAGACGGAGACATCATGTTCATAGGACGGCTCCTCCTCATTCTCGTCCTCGCGTTCCTCCTCTACCGGCTCGTCCGATTCCTCCTCAGGCTTCCGGGAGGGACGGTGCGGCCCTCCTTCCCCCGGGCGGGGGGGACTCCCCCAAAGAGCGAAGATATGGTAAAAGACCCCTGCTGCGGCGTCTACATCCCGGTGAGCGAGGCGAAATGTCTCGTCGTCGGCGGGAAACGCGTGTATTTCTGCAGCAACGAGTGCATGGAGGAATTCAGGAAAAGCAGGAACGTCTGAGGGACCGTTTCGGATGAGGTCCCGCGGGTTTCACGACGCCGGAGAGGCAGGGCGCAAAGGAGGAAATTCCGGTATCCGCCGGAATGGAAGAAGAGCAACCGGGGAGAAGGTATGAAATTTTTTCTGGATACGGGAAACATCGATGAAATCAGGGAAGGCATCCTCCTGGGAATGGTGGACGGCGTCACCACGAATCCATCTCTCGTGGCGAAGGAAAAAAGGGACTTCGATTCCGTGGTGCGGGAAATCCTGGAGATCGTGGAGGGGCCCGTCAGCCTCGAAGTGGTGAGCCTCGACGCCCCGGGAATGGTCGAAGAGGGAAAAACCCTCGCCGGGCTGGGGGAAAACGTGGTCGTGAAAATCCCCATGACCGCGGAAGGGCTGAAGGCCACCCGGGTTCTTTCCGAACAGGGGATCGCCGTCAACGAGACGCTGATTTTCTCGCCGTCCCAGGCCCTGCTGGCGGCCAAGGCGGGCGCCTCCTACGTGAGCCCCTTCGTCGGCCGGCTGGACGACATCTCCCATACCGGGATGGACCTCGTGGAGCAGATCCTGACCATCTTCGACAACTACGACCTGAACTGCGAAGTGATCGTCGCCAGCGTGCGGAACCCCCTCCACGTGGTGGAAGCAGCCATGCTTGGCGCGCACATCGCGACGATGCCCTTCAAGATCCTGGAGCAGTTGATCCGGCACCCGCTGACGGACCTGGGCATCGAGAAGTTTCTGGCGGACTGGAAGAAAGTTCCAAAGAAGTGACATGATCGAATATCTCAAGGAATCCTTCGACAGGATCCCCCTGTCCAGCCGGGCGAGGGAAATTCTCAACCTGCCGAACACCGTCACGATCCTCAGGATCGGGATCATTCCCGTTCTGTTTCTCCTCCTGCTGTCGCCGGGGCCGAAGGTGAGCCTCTTCCTCGCCGTCCTGTTCATCCTGGCGGCCATCACCGATCTCCTGGACGGCTACATCGCCCGGAAATACGGCATCGTCACCCTTCTGGGAAAATTCCTGGACCCCCTGGCGGACAAGCTGATCGTCAACACGGCCATGATCCTCATGATTCCCATCGGAAGAATCCCCGCGTGGATCGTCGCCCTCATCATCATGCGCGATCTCGCCGTGGACGTTCTCCGGAGTTTCGCCTCCTCCGAGGGACTGATCATCCCGGCAAGCCGGCTCGGGAAACAGAAGACCCTCTGCCAGGTCATCGCCGTGTCGGCCCTTTTGATCCACTACCCTTTCCTGGGCCTGAACGCCCACGCCGTCGGGATCGTCGTGCTTTATGTGGCCCTCGTCCTGACGCTGTGGTCGGGCGGGGATTATTTTATCCGTTTTTACGACCAGAACATCCGCCGCCGGATGGAGATCGACCCCTCCGGAACGCCGCCGCCGGGGACGGAAGACCCCGGGAAATGAACCCTTGCGGCCCCCCGTTGACGAAAAGATTTCTGTTGACAAGACGGGTCGTTTTGATTATTAAGTACCCCATTCTTTGTGACGCGGGCGTAACTCAGCGGTAGAGTGTCACCTTGCCAAGGTGAAGGTCGACGGTTCAAATCCGTTCGCCCGCTCCATTTTTATGGCGGCATAGCCAAGTGGCTAAGGCAGCGGTCTGCAAAACCGTTATTCACCGGTTCGAGTCCGGTTGCCGCCTCCAGGAAAAACGAGGCTCCGCTGCGACGGCGGGGCCTTTTCCTTATCTGCCCCCTCCATCCCTAAAAATGCCGATTCATCACAATTTTCGACTTATTTCTTGACATATGAGAATCTTTTAAAGGATGATTTATCCCTCTATGAAGGGCTCAACTCAATAAACACCCTCACACATTCATTGCCTTTATGGTTGACAACCGTCAACCCTGATGCTACAAGATGAGAAAAAGCGAGAAAAATAACACGCCAAAGCCGTACTACGGATTAAAGGACATTAAAGATAAAATTAGAAGAAAGGAGTATGTTGTTCCTTGGCCCGTCCATCAATCGGCATGGAAAGACTTTCGTTGGAAAGTGGAGGATATAGAGAAAGTTTACCTCAGATTGAGCCCCTTCAGCTTTGATATAACAATAGAAAATAAAAACAACAGAAAATTAATGGATGTTTACAAAATCAGAAATTTTGAGGGAGAAAATATTTATACGAAATTTTATGTTCATGACTCCGGCAAACTGATAATAACCAGCTTAAAAAAGTTATAGGTATAATATGATCTGCTATAATTGCGACGGACGATACAACAAGAAACATGGAACCATTCATTTGAATGATGAGATCATAGGAAAATACAAAGTTCCTGATGTTGATTATTATGTCTGTGATAAATGCGTCGATGTATTGTATCCTGTAGATACTCTGAAAGTGATTGAAATAATAAGAGAACAAATCGAAGACAAACTTATAAAAGAACGCCCGCTGAAGGATTTCATATCAGCATCCAAAACATTGGAATTACTAGGAATAAGCCGACAGGCATTACACAAGAACAGAAGAATCAGAAGGGGTTTCATTTTTAAAACTAAAATTGACGGCAGTGACTTTTACTTAAAGGAATCCGTTTTGAAGTACAAGGAAACCGGAGACGGAAGGTTTCCTTTGTCATTGACCGATAGACAGGATAAGAAAGAGATATATGCCGAGATTAAAGTAATACGAGCGAAGAAATTGCCGCAAGCCTCATTGACTATGGCTGGAGCCGAATTCGAAAGGATGCCCCCTGTAAAACTGGTGACAGAACCGAAAGAGTGGCACGAAGTACTCATCGCAATGCAGGGACCAAGAAATACCCCTGTATTGATAAAGAAAACAGGCATCTCCTGAAAAACGATCCGAGGACCAAATGATGGCTGAAAAGAAGAAAGAAGCAAAGGGACTCATTTATAATAACAATTTATCAACTATTTACGCAGACAGCTTACAGTTTAATTTCAGAAGCGATGATATAATGTTTCTGAGATTTCTTACACAGGCTCCCGAGGGCCTGGTTGAACAGGCAAGAATAATTGTTCCTAAAAACAATCTTCTGAAAATGATCGAAGTTATGTGCAACTCATTAAAGTATCAGCCTAAGATGGAAAAATCAGAGAAAGAAGAAAAGTAGAATTTTATATAATACCACTTTTCGGAAGAAAATGAACTCGTTTACGATATAAATATCGACTACGTCGTTACATTCTCATCATGTCGTTCGTCACCCCCATGCATTGCTTCTGCCCCGGTCCGGATAGTTCAATACGGTGTTTCCTGACAAGCATTTCCAAGAGTTCCCAAAAAAGAAAGGACCACATTCCTCAAGGTCTCTTTTGACACTGGGGCGGCGGCTGGTTCATTCAGGCGGCGCCCCACCCCAAAAGTTCATTTCCTGATGATATCGTGCCGATATCATGAACCGGATGATCCGTCGTCCGATCAAGCCGGGGGCCATCATCGTGCATCGTTCACACCGGCGGCGCGTTCATGCCCCATCGGCCTTTCGACCGGCCCATGGGAGCGGTGTCCGGGCATGGATCACCTGACCGGCGATGCCGGAAAATTTGGAAGTTGACACGGGAGACTGCGGAAGGGTATGTTTGATCGAGCTTTTCCGGGCGATCCATCTCCCGCGCTTCCTCTTCCACAATCCCCATTCATCTTCTCATCGCTGCTCCGGCGGACGAATTGCCGCTTGATAACATGCTTCGAGGCGGTTTATTATCAAGACAGGTTCGGAATATGGGAAAGAAGCCCGTTCACGGGAGTTCAGGAACCCTTCCAATGAAAGGAGTCCCTCATGGATTCTAAATTCACCATCACCTTGAACGGAAAGGAAGTGGAAGCCATCCCGGGCCAGACCATCCTCGACGTCGCCCGAAGCCACGGCGTCCACATCCCCGCACTGTGCAACCACAAGGCCCTGATCCCCCGGGGTTCGTGCCGGCTTTGCGTCGTGGAGGAAGGCGGACGGGTCCGGGCCTCCTGCACCACGCCGGCCGAGCGGGGCATGAAGATCGTGACCGATTCCCCCCGCCTGCGGGCGGCCCGGGAAGTCGTTCTTCAGCTCATCTTCACCGGACGCAATCATTACTGCATGTACTGCGAAGTGAGCGGGAACTGCGAGCTCCAGGACCTGGGCTACGAGTTCGGCATGGACCATTTCACCTTCCCCACCTACGAGAACCGGTTTCCCGTCGACAATTCCCATGAATTCATCCTCCTCGACCACAACCGCTGCGTCCTGTGCGGGCGGTGCATCCGGGCCTGCGCGGACCTGGCCGGTCACAACGTGCTCACGGAGAAAAGCCGGGGCTACCGGACCCTCATCGCCGCCGACCTGGACATCCCCCTGGGATTTTCCAGCTGCGTGTCCTGCGGTTCCTGCGTCCAGGTCTGCCCCACGGGGGCCTTCATCGAAAAGCGCTCGGCCTACCAGGGGAAGAAGGAACAGATCAAAACCGTCCGGATGGCCTGCGACATGTGCCCCGTGGGCTGCGCCGTCGACGTCCACGGAAATCCCGAAACGAATTCGGTCGTGAAAATCCATGGAGACTGGGACGCTCCGCCCACCTTCGGCCTCATGTGCCGGACGGGCCGGTATCTTTCCCTCTTCGACGGACACACCCGGCTCACGAATGCGAAATTCAGGCAGGATTCGAAAGTCCTCGACATCGCCCTCGAAGGGGCGCTGAACCTCTTCGCGGCCAGGATGGACCAGGGAACGGCTTACGTGGACGGAAGCCTGTACAACGAGGAACTGGCCCGCCTGAAGGAACTCTTTCCGGGAAGGCTCTTCTCGCTTCATCCGGTCTCGCCGCCGCTTCCGTCGACGGCCCGGATCAAGGACCTCGGGGAGGCGGACCTGTTCGTCCTGTTTCGTCTCGATCTGGACAGGGAATACGGGGCCCTGGGGTCCCTCGTCAAGAAAAGGGTCCGCAGCGGAGCGGCACGGCTGGTTCTCGTGGACGGTTCCCCGGAGGTCTTCGAGAAGCTTCCGGCGGAGCGGCTGTCCTCCAAGGCGTTTCTGGCCCGCCTCGACATGCTCGAAGGAGCCGCCGCGGCCGTCGCCCTGTACCGGGATCTCGGCGACAAGGAAAAAGAAGCCCTCGAAAAACGGGAGAGCCTCCGCAGGATCTGGCTCCCCGGGGAGACGAACACCGTGGGGCTTGCCAGGTACGGCATCGAACACGCCCCCGTGAAAGGCGACACGGTTTTCCTTTTCGGCGGGAATTTACGGGAGAGCGATGTGGGAAACCCCGCCTTCCTCGTCTGCTTCACCCCCTACGAGAACGGTGTAACGAAAAAGGCCGCCGTCGTCGTCCCCACCCTGAAGGGCTTCGAAAAGAATGGAACCCTTTTCAATCTCGAGGGGGAACTCCTGACGCGGGCGGCGGTCGTGACCCCCCCGGCCCCCCTGGCAGACATCGCGAAACTGCTTTCCCCCACTCCGGAGAAGAGGTGA
Organism: Syntrophaceae bacterium UBA6252; assembly: GCA_002441265.1. Lineage (GTDB taxonomy): Bacteria > Desulfobacterota > Syntrophia > Syntrophales > UBA6807 > UBA6807. The sequence continues at coordinate 62,629 of DJVQ01000059.1, read as the reverse complement.
GCCATGAAGACGGTGAAGATTGCATCCACCTGGTGCGAGGGATGTTCCGGCTGCCACATGTCCTTTCTGGACATGGACGAACGGCTCGTGGAACTCATCGGCAAAGGCCTGGAACTCACGGCCACGCCCATCACGGATCTCAAAATCCCCCCCATGGGGACGGATATCGGAATCATAGAAGGTTCCGTGGCCACGGATCATCATGAAGAGGAAGTGAAGGAACTCAGGAAGAGATGCAAGCTCATCGTCGCCCTGGGAGACTGCGCCGTTTTCGGAGGAATCCACACCATGAGAAACTATTTCACCGTGGAGGAACTCCTTGAAAGGGGCTACGTCTCCACGGAAAGCACGGTGAACGGCACGCCGCCGGCCTCCCCGGAACTCGGGAAGCTCCTTCCCAAGGTCCTGGCGGTCAACGAAGTGGTCAAGGTCGATTTCTACATTCCCGGCTGTCCCCCGCCGGCGGACGCGATCTATCACGTCCTCAACGAGCTTCTCGAGGGACGGATGCCGAAGCTGGAAGGAAAGCTGCTCCACTACGACTAGAGGTGCCATCATGACGAAAAAGATAACCATTTCCCCGGTGACGCGGATCGAGGGACACGCCAAGGTGACCATCCATCTGGACGATGAGGGGCGGGTGGAACGCACGTACTTCCACGTGGACCAGTTCAGGGGCTACGAGAAATTCACGGAAGGCCGGTTTTACGACGAACTCCCCATGATCACGCCCCGGATCTGCGGCATCTGCCCCGTGAGCCACCACCTGGCGGCGGCCAAGGCCTGCGATGAAATCCTGGGACGCCCCGTCCCCCGGACGGCGGCGCTTCTCCGGGAACTCATCCACATGGGACAGATGATCCAGTCCCACGCCATGCACTTCTTCGAACTCGCCGGACCGGACCTCGTCCTGGGCTGGGACGCCGACCCCGCCATCCGGAACGTCGTCGGCCTTGTCCGGGCCAACCCGGAACTGGCCCTCAAGGCGGTGAAACTCCGCAAATACGGCCAGACGATCATCGAGGAGGTGGCGGGCCGGAGGATCCACCCCTCCTTCGCCATTCCCGGGGGGGTGAACGCCTCCCTGTCACCGGAGTCCCGGGACAGGATCCTGAAACAGGTGGACGAGATGATCGCCTACATCCGGGAAGGGGTCTCCATCATCCTGGCCTTCATCGAGGCGCACAAAGAGGAGTGCGACGCCTTCGCGGCCTTCCCCTCGGCCTACATGGGACTGGTGAAGGACGGGGGGACCCTGGAGCTTTACGACGGAATCGTCCGCATGGCGGGCAGGGACGGCCGGGTCCTCGATGAATTCGCCGGAAAATATTACCTGAGCCACATCGCCGAAAAGGTGGACGACTGGAGCTACCTGAAGTTCCCCTACTTCAAACCCCTGGGGGACCCGGAAGGACATTACCGGGTCGGGCCTCTCGGACGGCTCAACGCGTCGGACCGGATCGGCACGCCCCTGGCACAGGAAGAATTCTCGAAGTTCAAGACCATGAACGGCGGAAAGCCCGTGGAAAGCTCCGTCTACTACCACTACGCCAGGCTCATCGAAGCGGTGTACGCCCTGGAACGGGCCCGGGAAATTCTGGAGGACGGGGACATCCTCTCCAGGGACGTTCTGAACCCGGGACCGGTCACGAACGAGGAAGGGATCGGCGTCATCGAAGCCCCCCGGGGAACCCTCTTCCACCACTACTGGGTGGATGAACGGGGCACCGTCAAAAAGGCCAACCTCATCGTCGCCACGGGGCACAACAACTGGGCCATGAGCCAGGCCGTGGACAACGTCGCCCGGGGATACATCCAGGGCCACGACATCCCAGAGGGCGTCCTGAACCGGGTCGAAGGGGCCATCCGCTGTTACGACCCCTGCCTGTCCTGCTCCACCCACGCCATCGGCAAAATGCCCGTGGTCGTTGAAGTGTATGATCATGAGGGCGCCTTCGTCGCCTCGCGGGAACGGGCGTGACGGAGACGCTTCTTCTGGGAATCGGCAACATCTACCGGGAGGACGACGGGGTCGGCCCGAAATGCGTCGATCTCGTGTCCTTCCCCGGGGTGAGCCGCCTTGCCGTTCAGGAGCTGGTTCCCGAACTGGCGGAGACGATCCTGGATTATGAACGGGTCGTTTTCGTCGACGCCTCCCTCCAGGGCGAGGCCGCCGAGCTGCTCCCCCTCCTTCCCCGGGACACCTCCTTTCCCCTCACCCACCGGATGACCTGCGAGGGCCTTCTGGCCCTGACGGAAGCCATTTACGGGCGGGCGCCCCGGGCCTTTCTCCTGTCCATCCCGGGGGCATCCTTCGATCACGGGGAAACCCTTTCGGCACGGGCAACGGAAAACATGGAAAAAGCGCGGGGGATTCTGGAGCGGTTTCTCCGGTCAGGGGACGCCGATTGAATCACGGCCGCCCGTTCAGGGCGAGGGCTTTTCGACCGCCGATCCCGGCAGGGCCGCCAACTGCCTGTCGTGGATCCTGCCGAGGAGGACCAGGGCCAGAACGGCGCCGACGAGGGCCATGGCCATGTCGGACTGGGTGTCCCAGGCGTAGCCCTGGGTTCCCAGGAAGGCCTCCGAGGACGCCCCCGCCAGGACGGCGACCCACCATTCGATGAGTTCATAGAAGGCGCTGACGGCGAGGCAGGTGGCAACGACGAAGAAATGGGTCCATCGCCGCCCCGAGACGAGGCGCAACCGGATGATGATCTCCCGGATCACGACGGCCGGGACGAAGCCCTGGGCAAGGTGGCCCACCTTGTCGTAGTTGTTTCTCCCCATTTCGAAGGCGTCCCGGATCCAGTTGAACAGGGGCACCTCCGCGTAGGTGTAGTGTCCCCCCACCATCAGGATGATGCTGTGGATCAGGATGAGCCCGTACGAAAGCCTCGTGAGGGGAAAGCGCCTCCGGGTGGCGACGAGGACCACGAAGGCCGCCAGGGCGGGAAACACCTCGAGAAACCACGTGAAACAGTCCTTCGGATGGACGGCCGACCACAGAAGAACGGCGAAGAAAATGACGAACCACGTTACATTCATTCACGGCATCCCGGAGCGCTGGAAATGGGAACCCGCCCGACCGCCCGGCGGGTTCCGCAAAACGCAGTTTACCCGATGGGAAGGGATCGGGCAAGCATTTTGCCGGATCGATCGACCCTTCCGATCCCGAAGGATCACGGGGACGCTTCCACCCGTTTTCGTGGGTCCGGGGAAAGTTTGCCTTGATTTTTCGATCGCAAGGGAATAGAACCATGGCGGTTGATTGCAACCGGACACGATCGACGGGCGCCCCTCGGCTCTGGAGACGGGAATGATCCGCTTTCAAGGCGTGCACAAATGGTTCGGCACGCTTCACGTCCTCAACGACATCGACTTCACCGTGAAACAGGGGGAAACGGTGGTCGTCTGCGGTCCCTCGGGCTCGGGAAAGTCGACGCTCATCCGGACCATCAACAAGCTTGAACCGATTCAGAAGGGAACCCTCGTCGTCGACGGGAGGGACCTGTCCGATCCCGGGACGGACATCACCCGGCTTCGGGCGGAGATCGGGTTCGTCTTCCAGCAGTTCAACCTGTACCCCCACCTGTCCACCCTCAGGAACATCACCCTGGCACCGATCAAGATCCGCCGCCTGAGCCGGAAAGACGCGGAGGAGCAGGCCATGGCCCTTCTCGAAAGGGTCGGCCTGGCGGAAAAGAGGGACGCCTACCCCGCCCAGCTCTCCGGCGGGCAGCAGCAGCGTGTGGCCATCGCCCGGGCCCTGGCCATGAAGCCGCGGATCATGCTCTTCGACGAGCCCACGTCCGCCCTGGATCCCGAGATGATCGGCGAAGTGCTCCAGGTCATGAAAGGACTGGCCCACACGGGGATGACCCTGGTCGTGGTGACCCACGAAATGGGATTCGCCCGGGAAGTGTCCGACCGCATCACGTTCATGGATTACGGAAAGATCCTCGAGGAGGCGAAGCCGGAGGAGTTCTTCAGGAATCCCCGGCATGAACGGGCGAAGGAATTCCTGAAGGAAATCCTGTCGCCCATGCACTGAAATCGAAGGAGGAGCGTATGAAGAGACTCGTTTTCTTGTCTGCGGTTGTCCTGTTGATTGTCGGATGGGCCGGGCTCGCGGCGGCGGAGGACACGTTCGATGCCGTAAAAGCCAGGGGCACCCTCGTGGCCGGCGTGAAGGATTCCACCGCCGGATTCGGGTACATCGATCAGAAAACCCGTGAAGTCGTCGGGTACGATGTCGATTTCGTGAAGTACCTCGCCGACGCCATGGGCGTGAAGCTGGAACTCAAGACCGTCACGTCGGGAACCAGGATTCCCCAGCTTCTTTCGGGAAACATCGACATCGTGGCCGCCACCATGACCTACACGCCGGAGCGGGCGAAACAGCTGGACTTCAGCAACACCTACTTCCTGACGGGCCAGAAGTTCCTCGTCCGGAAGGGCACCGTGAAATCGCTGGCCGACCTGGACGGGAAGAAGATCGGCACCGCCAAGGGATCGACCTCCGAGCAGAACGCCTCGAAGGCCCTGCCCCACTCGACCATTCTTTCCTTCGACGATTACCCCCAGGCCTTCCTGGCCCTGCAGCAGGGCAAGGTGGTCGCCGTGACGACGGACGAGTCCATCCTGGCGGGGATCCTGGGAAAGGCCCCCAACAAGGAAGCGTTCGAAATCGCCGCCATCCGGATCTCCGACGAGCCCTACGGCCTCGGCATCCGCATGGGGAACCCCAAGTTCCGCAAGTTCGTCAACGACACCCTCCTTGAAATGGAGAAAAACGGCGAGGCGAAGAAAATATTCGAAAAATGGTTCGGACCCGGTTCGGACCAGCCCATGTCGCGGGATTTCACCATCACCGCGGATCGCAAATACGAGTAGGATCCGGTTTTTTCCGGAAAATGCCCGATGCGCCGGTCATCCCCCCGGGGAGGGATGACCGGTCTTCTTTGCCCCGGAGCCGGGCGGCGTCCCGCGGGAACACCCCCCGGCAGCCATGAGGATGGCGTTTCATGTCCGGTTACGAATTCGACTGGTCGGTGATCACGTCGGGCCAGTATTTCTGGTGGCTTGTCTCGGGCGTTGAGATCACCATCAAGCTGTCCCTCGTCTCCATCGTCCTCTCCTTTCTCCTCGGCCTTCTCGTCGCCATCATGCGCATGAGCCCCCTCGGTCCCATGCGGTGGGCCGCCGTCGGATACCTGGAATTTTTCCGGAACACCCCGCTTCTGGTCCAGATCTTCTTCTGGTACTTCGGATCCTACAAGATCCTGCCCCTGTTCCTCAACGACTGGCTGAACCGCCACGACTTCGAGTTCGCGTCGGCCGTCATCGCCCTGACCATCTACACGTCGGCGTTCATCGCCGAGGACATCCGCTCCGGGATCCGGTCGATCCCCAAGGAACAGATGGAGGCCGCCCGGAGTTCCGGCTTTTCCTACGTTCGCGCCATGCAGTACATCATTCTCCCCCAGGCCGTGAGGATCACGATCCCGCCGCTGATCAGCCAGTTCCTGAACCTGACGAAAAACTCGTCCCTGGCCATGACCATCGGGGTCGCAGAGCTGACCTACCAGGCGAGGCAGGTGGAAAGTTACACCTTCAAGGGGTTCGAGGCGTTTACCGCCGCAACCCTGGTCTATCTGGTCATTTCCGTGGTCATCACCGTGATGGTGACCGTTTACGACAGGAAAGTCCTCAATCCGATCGGGATGCGCTGACCATGGACACGGGATTTCACTTTCAGGTCATCTGGGACAACATGGCCCACTTCATGATCGGCCGCTATCCGAGCGGACCCGTCGGCGGGCTCCTGCTGACCCTCTACCTTGCCGTCGTGTCCTGCATCCTGTCCTTCTTCGGCGGCCTGATCCTGGGAATGCTGTGCGTGTCCCGGAACCGCCCGATCCGTTACGCAACGCTGGCCTTCGTCAACGCGGTCCGGGGGATTCCCCTGCTCATGGTCATCTTCTGGATGTACTTTCTCCTGCCCTGGCTCCTCGGCCGTCCCGCCCCGGAAAGCTGGACGGTCATCGCCGCCCTCACGCTCTTCACGTCGGCCTACATGTCCCAGATCGTCCAGGCGGGGATCGAGAGCATCCCCAGGGGCCAGATGGAAGCGGCCCTCTCGACCGGTCTGGGGCACAACCAGGCCATGCTGTACATCATCCTGCCGCAGGCCCTCCGGAACATGATCCCCTCGTTCGTGAACCAGTTCGTTTCCCTCATCAAGGACACTTCCCTCGCCTTCATCGTCGGGGTCTCCGAGCTGACCCACGTGGCCACCCAGGTGAACAACCGGACCATGGTCTACCCCACGGAGATCTTCGCCTTCATCGCCGTCCTCTATTTCATCCTCTGCTTTGCCCTCACGGAGCTGTCCCGGTGGCTCGAAAGACGCCTTGCCTGGAGGAAATCCATATGAGAAGGGAAAAGCGGAGGGAAAGGCCATGAAAAAGAAACGGGGGGACCGGGGAGTGCCGTCCGTCCCCTCCCGCGCCACGTGCCGATACTTCCTCGCCCCGGAAGGGGAATTCGTGGCCGTTTTCCATCCACTGGCCGCCCGGTGGATTTCGGAACCGCTCACCCCGGAGGGGCTCCGGGGCATCCGGGAGGCCCTCGCGCCTTCCCTGGAGATCCCCCTCACGCCACGGGGATTCGTCCGGGCCGCCGACCGGGTCCACCAGGGAGAGACGGATCCCATCGGCTACGACGCCGTCTGGGTTCGCGACGCGGCCTGGGCCTGGTTCGCCCTCCGTGAGGACCCCCGGCACCTCGGCGACGCCCGCAGGCTCCTCCTGGCCCTCTGGGACTATTACGGATCGCGGGCCCAGATCGCCCGGTTCGACGACGTTCTCGCCCGCCCCGAGCACGGGAAGGACCGGATGCGTGTCCCCCACATCCGGTTCGACGGGAACTCCCCCTCCCTGGAAGACGTGACCTTCCGGGGAAAACCGATCGATTGGAACCACAAGCAGAACGACGCCCACGGCCTGTTCCTCATCGCCCTCGCCCTGGCGGCGGGGGAAGGCGCCCTGACGGCGAGGGACCTGACGGCGGGCCGGTACGCCGCCCTGATCCGTTTTCCCGCCTTCTTCAACGCCATCCGGTTCGAACGGTACGAGGACGCCGGCGCATGGGAGGAGATCGACCGGAGGAACACCTCCAGCATCGGACTCGTCACGAGGGCCCTTCAGCTCTGGAAGGGACTGGCCGTCCCGGAAAAGGGCGACGGTCCCGCCGGACCTTTCGTCGCGGCGCTTCGGAAAAAACTGGGCACGGAAAAAGGGGCCGCCGGATTCGGATGGCGGGAGGAACGCCTTTCCGCCCTCATCGCCCGGGGACTGGCCGCCGTCCGAAGACAGCTCGAACTTGGAGGGGAATCGCCGGACTACGACCCCGGGGACATCCGGTACCGGCGGGCCGACGCCTGCCTGATCGCCCTTCTCTTCCCTTCCCCCCTGGAGGGGCTCACCGGTGAAGAACGGCGGTCGGTCCTTCAGATCGTGAACACCCTGAAGCGGCCCGCTGGCGTGATCCGGTACGTGAACGACAGCTATCAGTCGGGAAACGCCTGGATCCGGAGGAAAGAAGGAGAAAAGCCGGCGGCGCCCGTCGAGACCGCCGACGCCTCCGGCCATGCGGCGTTCCTGGACCGGTTCCGGGGATTCATTCCCCACACGGAGGCCCAGTGGTTCTTCGACAGCCTGCTCGTCCCGGCAAGGCTGGAGGCCTCCTTTGTCACGGAGGACCCTCTGCTGAAAAAACGGGACCTCTTCCTGGCGGCGGTCCACCTCAAGCGCGCCCTGGGACAGCTCACGGGAAATATGCGCGGCGAGGAACCCGTCGCCGCCGACGGAACCGCCGTCCCCCCCCTTCTCCCTCCGGAAAGCATCAACACGGTGATCCTCCGCGGAAAGGCCCTCCTGCTCCCCTCCCCCGTGGTTCCCCTCAACTGGGCCAGGGCCGCCCTGGCGCTGGCGCTGAACCGTCTCGAAAAGGCCCTTCCCGAGGAAGGCCTCTCCTGACACCCGCCGTTCCGGACCTCGTGAAACCGCACCTGCGACACCCATCCAATGTCGTCCGGCCCTTCAGGGCCGGCGGTCCCTTGTGCATCCACCCGGGGCCGGGGTGCCACCCGGGGCTGAAGCCCCGGACTACAGGGAGATCCGCGAACGCCTTCCGTCTCTGTAGTCCGGCCCTTCAGGGCCGGTGGTTTCCGTCCGCCCGGGATGCGACCCGCCCCTCCCGATTCCCCACAGTTCTTGTGGATTCCGACCCGGCCGCCTTCGCACAGAATCGAATGATCACGCCCATTTGACGTTTCCGCAGGATCATGTATAATGCCCGGACGTATACCGGCAGGAGAATTTCCCCATGAATCAGCATCCCAGATGGACGGCGGCGTTTTTTTTCTTTCCGGTATTCCTCCTTATTTTCTGGGTGGCCGCGCCTGCCCGTTCCCAGATCCTGACCCTCGAAGAAGCACTCCGCCTGGGCACGGAGGAAAACCGGCTCTCCCGGAACGCCGCCATCGAGGTTGACAAGATGGAGGACCAGATCGCCGCCGCCCGAACGAAGCGCTACCCCTCCTTCGAGCTGTACGTCATGGAGTCCCGCCTTCTGAAGACCCTCGACTTCGAATTCAAGAAAGGCGTGTTCGGGGACAACCCCGTCATCGGTCCCATCCCGGCGGAGGACACGGACATTTCCACCGAGCCCCGGTTCGCCACCTATGCCCTGGCCCGCGTCACCCAGCCCCTCTCCCAGCAGTACAGGATCGGCCTGGGAATCGAGTTCCTCGAGATTTCCCGGGACCTTGCCCGGGAAGCCCTCCGGATCCGCCATCAGACGGTGGCGAACGAAATCCGCCACAGCTACTTCGAGATCCTCAGCCTCCAGAACGCCCTCGCCGCCGCCCGGGAAACGGTGTCGTTCTACCGGGAACTCCGGCGGGTCGTGGACCAGTTCATCCGCGAGGGGGTCGCCCTTTCCGTGGACGGCCTGGAAGTGGAAGCCAATCTCTCCGGGGCGCTCGACGACGAGCGCACCGTCGGCCACGCCATCCGGTCCCGGAAGGAGGAACTGAACCGCCTCATGGGACGTGACATCGAAACCGCCTTCGAGGTCGCTCCGATTCCGGAACCGGCCCCCTTCGAGGTGGACGGCGGAACGGCGGCGGAAAAAGCCCTGGCGAGCCGGCCCGAACTCCTGGAAGCCCGGCTCAGGGTGGATCAGGCCGAATACGGGAAACGGATGAAAAAAGCGGAGTACATCCCCGACCTGAGCCTCGCCCTGAATTACGCCCGACTGCACAACGTGGAGGTCCTCCCGGAGGAGGCGGCGTCGGTGGGACTCATCCTGACGTGGGAGTGCTTCGACTGGGGAAGGAAACGGAGGGAGTTGGAGGAACGGGAACGGATGATCCTTCAGGCGAAAAACGGCCGCCGGGAAGCGGAGGCCCTCGTCCTCTCCGATGTCCGCTTCCGGCTTCGGAAGCTGGATGAGGCGCGGGCGGCCATCGACACCGCCCGGCTTCGCAAGGAGGCGTCCAGGGAGAGGCTCAGGATCACCATGAACCGTTACCGGGAAAAGGCGGCCCTCCTGAAGGACGTCCTGCAGGACGAGGCCTCCTTCCGCGATGCGACCCGGAAATTCGACGGGGCCGTTCTCGATCTCTGGAAGGCCCGGGCCGACCTGGAAAAAGCCATGGGGGTGGATTGAATGATCGGGAGAAGATCCCTTGCGTTGTTTATCGTCGCGGCGTTTCTACTCCTTCCGGGATGCGATCGCCGGCAGGAATACGAGAAGCCCCTCAAGGCGGTCCGCGTCACCGTGGTCACCGAAAGTGCCGGGAAGGACGCTTCCCGCTACGCCGCAAGCATCGTCCCCTACCGCCAGGTGACTCTCTCCTTCCGGGTGGGGGGCTACGTGGAGGAAATCCGTAAAAGTTCGACGGACAAAGGGTCGCCGATCCTCCAGGAAGGGGATTTTGTCCGTTTCGACGACGTTCTCACCCGGCTCAGGGAAACGGAATACCTTGCCAGGGTGGACCAGGCAAGGGCCGGCCTCGCCGAGGCCGAATCCGCCCTGTCGAACGCCGCCCGGGACCTGGAGCGGGCGGAAAACCTCTTTCGCGAGAACAGCATGACCCGGGCGGACCGCGACGGGGTCCGCACCCGTTACGAGGTCACGGAATCGAAGGTCCGCGGCGCCAGGGCCGTCCTGGAGGAGGCGAAAACGGCACTCGGGGACTGCCGCCTGAAGGCCCCCATGGACGGGGTGATCCTGAAACGGCTGATCGAGATCGGGACCCTCGCCGGTCCGGGGTCCCCGGCATTCGTCCTCGCCGACATCTCCTCCGTGAAGGCCGTCTTCGGCGTCCCCGACGTGGTCGTGGAAACCCTCCGGGTCGGAACTCCCCAGTCCATCCTGACGGAGGTGTTCCCGGGAGAACGCTTTCCGGGAAGAATCACGACCATCTCCCCATCGGCCGATCCGCAAAGCCGGGTCTTTTCCGTGGAAATCACCGTGCCGAATCCCGGAAAACGGCTCAAGGCGGGGATGATCGCCTCACTGACCATCGATGCCGCCAAGACGGAGAAACCGCTTCCCGTCGTTCCCCTGAACGCCGTCGTGCGGCCCGGGGCCGCTCCCGAAGGCTACGCGGTCTTCGTCGTGGCAAGAGAAGGCGACGAAGCCGTCGCCCGGATCCGCGTCATCCGGCCCGGGGACATCCTCGGAAACAGCGTGGCCGTCATCGAGGGTCTGAAGGCGGGCGAAGAAATCGTCACCACCGGCGCCCCGCTCCTCGCGGACGGCGAACGGGTGAAAATCATCCCCTGAGCCCGCGTGAAACAGGTAAACGGAATTTGGAACCTTTGATGCCCGACTCCAGCCGCTCGTTCAACAGCGCCCGCTTCTTCGTGAACAACCGCCATGTCGCCTGGATCCTTCTTCTGGCGGTGGTCTTCTGGGGTGTGTTCGCCGTCATCGAAATGCCCAAGAGAAAAGACCCGGAGATCCCCGTCCGGGTCGCCGTGGCGGTCTGCCCGTGGCCGGGGGCGAGCGCGGAGAAGATGGAGCAGCTCGTCACCCGGAAACTCGAGGAAAAGATCTCCGGGAACGCCAAGGTGGAAAAGATCATTTCCAACACCCGGGCGGGCGCGACCGTCGTCTATGTGATCCTCGACGAGGACATCGTGGAGATGGGCAAGGAATTCGACGACATCAAGGGGAAACTCGACGGGATCCAGGATCTTCCCGAGGGCGCGGGGCCCATCGACTTCATCAAGGACTTCGGGGACACGGCGACGGTGATGCTGACCGTGGCGAGTCCGAAGGCGGGAGAGGTGGAAATCGCCCTCCGGGCGGAACGGATCGGGGAGGCCGTGAGAAAGGCCCGCGACCTGGCCGGACACACGGAGGACGGCCGGGCGGTGACGCTGGTCTTCAATTTCCCGGTCTCCATCAACACGCGGATCATCCGTCCCACCATGGAGATCTTCGCCCGTTTCGCGAAACAGGACGGTTTCCTCTCCGATGCCAGGGTGCTCGAAGGAAGCGGCTTCATCGGCCTGGACGGCCTCACGGAAAAGACGGACGGGGAACTCCGCGCCTACGGGGAACGTTTCATCCGGGAACGGCTCCATGCATCGGAATTCCACCCCGACTCGTGGCCTCCCGTCCTGATCCGCGACCCCATGGCGGCGAGGGAAATCCTCGCCCGCTCCGCGGGAGACAAGTACACCTACCGGGAGCTGGACGATTTCACCGACCTCATCCAGAAAACCCTCCACACGGTCCCCGAAGTATCCAAGGTCACCCGGCACGGGATCCTCCCGGAACGGATCTTTCTGGAATATTCCCAGGAACGTCTCGCCGCCTACGGCCTTCAGCCGGGGAAAATCAGAGATCTCCTGTACGCCCGGAATATCACCCTTCCCGGGGGGATCTTCGAGGCCACGGGAAGAAACCTTTCCATCGACCCCTCCGGGGAATTCAAGAGCGAGCGGGAGATCGGCGACGTGATCATCGCCGCGACGGCCCAGGGAGCCCCCGTGTATCTCCGGGACCTCGTGGACGTCCTGCGGGGATACGAGAATCCCGCCCGGTTCCTCAACTTTTACACCTGGCGGGACGGGTCGGGCGCGTGGCAGCGGAACCGGTCGGTTACACTGGCCGTTCAGATGCGGCCGGACGAAAAGGTCGACGCCTTCGGAAGAGCGGTCGACGGCATGATGGAAAACCTGAAACGGAGGCTCCCGGAGGACCTGATCCTCGCCAAGACCTCCGACCAGCCGCTCCAGGTCAAGGAAAACGTCGATCTTTTCATGAAAAGCCTCTACGAGGCCATCGCCCTCGTCGTCCTGATCGCATTCATCGGTTTCTGGGAATGGCGTTCCGCACTGCTCCTGGCGGCGGCGATCCCCCTGACGCTGGCCATGACCTTCGGAATGATGCATCTTCTGGGTCTCGACCTCCAGCAGGTTTCCATCGGTTCCCTCATCCTCTCCCTGGGGCTTCTCGTCGACGTCCCCGTCGTCGCGGGGGACGCCATCAAGCGTGAACTCGCCACGGGAACTCCGCCCCTCACCGCCGCATGGACCGGTCCGACGAAGCTCGCCAAGGCCATGTTCTTCGCCACGGTCACGAACATCGTGGCCTACCTCCCCTTCCTCATCCTGAAGGGGGACATCGGCCGGTTCCTGTACACCCTGCCCGTGGTCCTGACCTGCGCCCTCGTCTGCTCCTGGATCGTTTCCCTCACCTTCACGCCGCTTCTTTCCTTTCACCTTCTCAGGAAGGGGAAGAAAATGGAGCCGTCCATGGAGGAAAGAAGAACCAGGGGGTTCACGGGGCTGTATTTCCGGGTGGGCGGTTTCGCCATCGCCAACCGCTGGAAGGTTCTCGCCGCATCCCTGACGTTTCTCGTCCTGGGCGGGTTCCTGTTCTCCCATCTGAAGACCCAGTTCTTCCCGAAGGACACGAACGCCCTCTCCTACGTCGACGTCTGGCTTCCCGAGGATGCGACCCTTTCGGAGACGAACGCCGTCGCAGTCCAGGCGGAAGCGGCAGTCCAGCGGGCGACGGAACGGCCCGGCGGCGGAAGCCACCTCCGTTCCATCACCTCCTTCGTCGGGGGCGGCGGCCCCCGGTTCTGGCTTGCGGCCCAGCCGGAGCAGCAGCAGCTCCATTACGCCCAGTTGATCCTCCAGATGTACGACAAGCGCGACACGGAACGGCTGGCGGACGCCATCCAGGACGTTCTCTCCCGGGAGATCGCGGGAGCCCGGCTCGACGTGCGGCAACTGGAAAACGCCGAGCCCGTCGGCATTCCCGTATCGGTCCGCCTTTCCGGCGAGGACATCCCGACCCTGCGGGAATTCGCGGGAAAGCTGAAGGAGATTTTCCGGTCCATCCCGGAAGCGGAACGGATCCGGGACAACTGGGGTGCGGAAAGTTTCGCCGTCCGTCTCCGCGTGGACCCCGACCGGGCGAACCTGGCCGGAGTCAGCAATCTCGACGTGGCCCTGTCCTCCGTGGCGGGGATGAGCGGCTTTCCCGTGTCGGTCCTCCGGGAGGGGAACCGCCAGATTCCCATTCTGGTCCGGCTGCGCCAGCAGGAGCGTGCCCAGCTCTCGGATATCGAGAACCTCTACGTCTATTCCCTGGAAGGTAACCAGAAAGTGCCGCTGCGCCAGGTCTCCACGATCGATTACGCCATGGAAACGGGGACGATCATGCGGAGAAACCAGTTCAGGACGTTCACCGTTTCCTGCTTCCCCATCCCCGGGGTTCTCCCCTCGCAGGTCATCAAAAAGGCCGTGCCCATGCTGAACGAACTCGCCAGGACCCTGCCCCCGGGCTACAGGCTTGAAATCGGCGGCGAGCAGGAGGAACAGATCAAGGGGTTCAAACAGCTCACCCTTGTCATGATCATCTCCATTTTCGCCATCTTCATCGCCCTCGTGATCCAGTTCAAGAACGCCGTGAAGCCCTTCATCGTCTTCGCCGCCATTCCCTACGGGATGGCCGGCGCGGTGATCGCCCTCTCCGTCATGGGCACATCCTTCGGCTTCATGGCCTTCCTCGGCGTGATCAGCCTCATCGGCGTCATCATCAGCCACATCATCGTTCTTTTCGACTTCATCGAGGAAATGCACCAGAAGGGGGAACCTCTCCAGCAGGCCCTCCTGGACGCGGGAATCGTCCGGCTCAGGCCCGTCATGATCACCGTGGCCGCGACGGTCTTCGCCCTCTTCCCCCTGGCGATCCACGGCGGCACCCTCTGGCAGCCCCTCTGCTTCGCCCAGATCGGCGGCCTCACGGTGGCCACGTTCATCACCCTCCTTCTCGTGCCCGTCCTTTACGCCATCGCCGTCCTCGATCTTGGAATCGTGAAATGGGAGGAACGAAACGGCGGGAACACGGGAGACCTTTCCGGCGGCGGACTTCCTTCGTCAAATAACGCTTGACATCCCGGGCGGAAGGGAGTATGAATTACCTATTCTTTGAAGCGGTTTTGGATCGGGACCCAGAGCCAGTGGAAGGCATCTGGGTTTTTTTTTAGGGGTCCATACAGAATCCTGAGAGGCCATGGCCGCTTCCCGACACCGGAGGAGGTGCATGGCGCAAAACAGACAGAATCAATTCATCAAGCGGAAGAAGGAACTGGAACGAAAACGAAAAGCAAAGGAAAAAATGGAACGGCGTCAGGAGAAAAAGAAACGCAAAAACGAAACTTCTGAAGACATGCCGGAGAATCAGACCGAAAATCTGCCTTCGGAAAACGCTTCCGCCTGAAAGGCCGGTCCGAAAACATTCCGTCCCACGGGGCGGACGGAGCGTTACCGCTCCGTATCAACCAAGAAAAAGGAAAATGAATGAGTTTCAAGACATTTGAGTTGCACCCCGATGTCGAATCGGGAATCTTCAAGGCAGGCTACACCAACCCCACCCCCATCCAGTCACAATGCATCCCCTCGATTCTCCAAGGCAAGGACCTCATGGGACTTGCCCAGACGGGAACGGGAAAGACGGCCGCTTTCGTTCTTCCCATCCTGCACCGGCTCATGGAGGGGCCCCGCAGGCGCATCCGGGCCCTCATCATCGCGCCGACCCGGGAACTGGCGGAGCAGACCCATGAGGCCGTCCTCCTTCTCGGCGGAAAAACGAAACTGAGGAGCGCCACCGTCTACGGGGGCACGAAACTGGAGCCCCAGATCAAAAAAATGAAAGATGGCGTGGACATCGTCACGGCCTGTCCGGGACGGCTCCTCGATCTCATGGGACAGAAAGCCATCGACCTGGCGGGCGTGGAAGTCCTCGTCCTGGACGAGGCGGACCGCATGTTCGACATGGGCTTCCTCCCCGATATCCGGAAGATCCTGAAGGGCATCCCGGCAAAACGGCAGACCCTGCTCTTCTCCGCCACCATGCCCGATGACATCCAGAAGCTCGCCCGGGAAATCCTCAAGGACCCGGTCACCATGCAGGTCGGGTTGACCGCCCCGGTGTCGACCGTTTCCCATGCCATCTACCCCGTCGAGCCCCATCTCAAGACGGCCCTTCTCATGAAACTTCTGGAACGGACGAAGACCGAATCGGTGCTCGTCTTTACCCGGACCAGGGATCGGGCCACCCGCGTGGCGAGCAGGATGAAAAAGGCCGGGTTCGTTGTCGCCTCCCTTCAGGGGGACCTGTCGCAGAACAGGAGGCAGGAAGCCCTGGACGGGTTCCGCAACGGCAGGTACCAGGTCCTCATAGCCACCGACATCGCCGCCCGGGGCATCGACGTTTCCCGGATCTCGCACGTCATCAACTACGACATGCCCGACACCGCCGACGCTTACATCCACCGCATCGGCCGCACCGGCCGCGCCGAAAGGACGGGCACCGCCTTCACGTTCGTGACCCTCGAGGACCGGGCCTTCGTCTGGACGCTCGAGAGGCTGCTCGGCGAAACCATTGAAAGGAGAACCCTGGAGGATTTCGACTACACCGTTCCCGTTCCCTCGCTAAGGATCAGGTCCGGAAGGACCGGAACGTCCGTGAAAAAAGGACGCCGTCCATCCTCCCCCCAGGGGAACGCAGCCTTCACACCGCAGCCGGCGCAACAGGGCTCCGGCTCTCAGAACGCATCCCCCTTCCAGTCCGCGGGCAAGTCCTTTTTCGGATCGGCCCGGTTCAAAACGAGAAGAAAACGCACGTCAAGCAGGTAACGTACGACTGACGAAAGATCCGGCGGCGGCCCCAAGGTGTGGTTCCGCCGGAACGCCGTTCCTGCGCCCGTCGTGACGGGCCTGGCAGCCCCGTAAACAGCGGGGCCGCCGGCGCCGCGGTCCGGGGAAATCCCCGCAAGGGTCAGCCAATGGAAAGGGAACGCTCGGTGCGGTGGACCTCCTCCACGAGCCTGCGCACCTTTTCCCGGTCCTTCCGGAACCGGACGGGACGGCCGCCGGGGTCCCGCGCGTTCGTTCCCGTGCAGCTGTCCACGCCGGCCGGGCGCACCCTCAGGATCCCCTCACGGACGTTTTCCGGCGAGATCCCCCCCGCCAGGATGACAGGAACGGCGCTTCGCGCGACGAGGGCCCCAACGATATTCCAGTCGCAGGTTTCTCCGGTGATCCCCACGTAGCCCGCCACCGGCTCCCCGGAAAACGCCGGGGCGTCCCAGTTCCCCAGGAGGGTGTCGGTGAGAAAATAATCGCTCGCCGGGGCGAACCAGTCCGCCATCCGCCCGAGGGCCTCTCCCGCCGAGGCGGAATCCGTTTTCCCGCCCCTCGGGACGGGGATGGAACGCATGATTTCCAGGTCGGGATAACGCGCTTTCAGCCTCTCCTGGAGGATGGAATGGGGTTCCCACAGCCGCCGGACGTCGGGACCTCCGGGGCGGGGAAAGGACAGGGCTTCGCAGAAATGGAGGATCCGGGGCTCATAGTAATCCAGGGCCCGGCAGAGGTCCTCCATGTCGTTGAAGAGGGGGATGAGACAGCTTTTGACGTGTTCCGCCGCGAGAAGGGCCGTCACCTCCCTGATGGCCGGCACCCTCCAGCCTTCCCGCGAGAGAAGAACCGACCCCATGTGATCCACCCCGAGGCCGAGAAGGGCTTCCGCCTCCCGGGGATCCTGGATCTCATAGATCTGAACGAGAATCGGCTTCATCTTTGTGAGCTCCCGAACCGCCCGGCGGGCACGCCCCGGGCTTACGGTTTTCCGCCCTCCAGGGCTTCCAGGGTCTTTTTCAGGTTGTCCACCCGGCCGCGTTCGAGGAAAAAGGGATAGGGGCTCCCGGAGGACACCGCGGAAACCCTCTCCTCCCCTTCACCGCTTCCGGGGTACAGGAAGAGGGCGTATTCCTCGCGGCCCCTGAGCCGGATCGCGTACGGGGATTCCCCGAATTCTTCCTTCTTCCTTCCCTCCAAGTAGCCGTCGCACGCCAGGGAGGAAAGGCTCTCCAGCAGACGGGCCGCCGCATCCCCGGCCGCGTCGGCTCCGGTGTCGCTCACCCAGCGGATCTTTTTCTTTTCCCCTTCCTTCTTCGCCTCACCGGACGGCGCCGCACCCTCTCCGGCGGGGGCCTCCTCCCGATGCCACCGGACCGTCTTCCCCCCGGCCGTGAAAGCGATCTCCGTGATCTCGTCGCGGTTGAAGGACAACACCCCCTTGTCCCTCAGGTCGGCGGCGGACCGGTCGAACTGGGAGCGAAGATTCCCCCGGGCATGATAGACCCTGGGGTCTTCCCCCACCCGGACAAAGGTGTGCCGGTAGGTGGAGGCCGCCTTTCCCAGGTCGAACCGGAACGCCTCCCGGTCCCCTTCCCGGACGGCGACCCGGATCCTTTTGTCCCCGGTGAGGTCGTAGGGTTCGTAATTTTTCGATTCCGATACCATGGCCGTCAGGTCGAACTTCGCGATTTCCGCAAGGAGAACCTCAACCTTGTGCCAGTCGGCGGGATAATCGCCGGGGAGGAGGACCCACCCGTCGTCCTTCCGCACCAGTTCGAAGCCCTTCTCCCCTCCGCGGGAGATCGCGAGGGCGGTGATCTTCCCCGTTTCCATCTTCGGAGGGACTGGCAGTTCGTACCGGGTCCCGTCCCGGTCCCGGAACAGAAGGTAGAGCGCCAGGGCGGCGATGAGAAGGATCAGAACGAGGACTTCCCTTCTCCGTTTCATGGCGTACCTCCCCCGGGAGCGAACATTTCCCGGATGGCTTTTTTCCTTGAAACCCTCAAGGCCCAGACCACGAGTCCGAAGAGGACCACCAGGACCGGAAGGCCCGCGATGTTGAAGACCTTCACCGCCGTTTTCGCCCACGGGCTCGTGTCCGCGAGAGGATTGAGCTCCTGCGCCTTCCCCCGCATGACGGCGATGTCGTCGCGGTTGTTCAGGTGGTCGATCACGTTCAGGAGAAAGACGCTGTTCGGGCTGCCGCCCTGCTCGTCCACCATCTGGTTTCTCAGGATGTCCGACGTCCCGATGAGGAAGATCTTTCCCGGTTTCCCCTGCTCGATCACGCCTCCCTCCCGCTCCACCGGCGGCGCGGCTTCGGCGGCACGGCCGCTCTCACCGCCTTCCTTTTCTTCCGCCTGCCGCTCCGGAATCGGTTTTCCCTTGAAATAGCTCGAAAAGGGCCCTTCGAGCAGGACGGCCAGGGGCGATTTCCCCATTTCCTTCTCCGGGGGCGGAACCTGCATCAGAAGGGCGTTCAGGTTCGGCACGTCTTTCAAGGTCCAGGAACGGTCGGACGAGGTGAAGAGTTCCGTCGCCTTGACGCCCTCCTCCCGGATCCGGTCTTCCTTCAGTTCCAGGGGTGAGGCCTTCATGACCGCGAGGCCGCGGATGTTCTTCATGAAGGGGGCGTCCCGCAGGATGTTCCCGCTTTTGATGATCGGCACGAAATACAGCGCCCGATCCCCTCCCCCGGCCTGGGCGGGCATCCGCTGCCGGAAGCAGCTCTCGTCGAGGACGTAGGCCCTTGCCACCGATACGCCGTAGTGCGCGACGAGCTTTTCCAGGCCCGTATCGAGCGGGGCGAGGACGCCGCCGGCATTGTACCGGTTCGGCTGGTTCGCCGGGGGCTCCTCCTCCCGGTAGGCGTCCAGGAAAAGGGCCAGGTTCTTGCCCTTCATGAGGAGCTGGTCCAGCTGGAACAGTTCGTAGTCGGTGAATTTCTCCCTGGGCCCCGCGATGATGAGGCTGTTGAAGTTGTCGAGCAGCGCCCCTTCCTTCATCCGGACATCTTTGAGCGTATAGTTCCTGGACAGGAGGGAATGGAAGCTGGAGGCGCTGTCGCCGCTGTCTTCCATCCCGGGAACCTCGTAGATGGGCAGGGTTCCGTGATCGGCGAGGTAGCCGACGTTTTCATAGATGCCGATGAGACCGTCCAGATTCCCCTCGATCTGTTCCCGGATCCGGTCCATCTCCGCCAGCCGGTAGCTGGTCCCCAGGAGGGGGATCTGAAGGACGTCCAGGACCGGGATCTCCACCGTTTTTCCGCCGTATTCCATGACGAGGCCGATGACGCCCTCGCCCGCAGCGAGGTTGCGTTCCTCCAGGGCGGGCCAGCGGAGCCTCATGAGGCCGTATTTCCGAGCCTCCGCCCTCTCCGTCTCTCCCTTTTCCGGATCGACCACGGCGAAGGCGAGCTTGTCGTAGTTCTTTCCGTTCAGGTCCTTCACGAGTTCGGCCATCCGCTCCGGCAGCCGGGGCAGTTCCTTCACGTTGATGAACGGGGCCACGGCATCGAGGG
The DNA here is from genome assembly GCA_002441265.1 of Syntrophaceae bacterium UBA6252. Classification (GTDB taxonomy): domain Bacteria; phylum Desulfobacterota; class Syntrophia; order Syntrophales; family UBA6807; genus UBA6807. The sequence continues at coordinate 42,862 of DJVQ01000059.1, read as the reverse complement.
AAGAAGACTGGAAGAGCGTCACCGCCACCTTTCCATCGAGGCCCAGGAGGGCGCCGATCTTGCCGTGCAGTTTCAGGATGGCGGTGGTGATCCGGTATTCCAGGCCGTCGCTGGACGTGACGGAGGGGATCTTCTCGATGAGGTTGCCGTGGAGGATGACGATCCCCATGAACACTTTCTTGAACTTCACCTCGTCCTTTTCGATGTGCTGGATCTGGATGGGGTGGATTCCGTAGTTCCTCGCGACGTCCTCGTTTTCCCCGGCCTTTCCGGGGGAATCCTCGGGGGCCACCTCGAGGAACTGGTAATTGAAGTAACGGTTCCCGTAGATCCCGTATTCCTCGAGAAGGTCCCGCAGGTACCGCGCCGTTCCGTTGTACGGCGCCGGCAGATCCTTGCTGAAGAAGGCCTTGATGGTGAGCGGTTCCGACAGGGAGGAAACGGCCCGGCGGCTCGCATCAGAAAGGGAATAGGCGCCGCTGGCGGTGAGGTCGGTCCGGAAGAACAGGTTCATCCCGGCGACGTTGATGAGAACGATGAGCACGATGTACAGGACGATTCGGATGGGAAAGCTTTTTTTCGTCTTCACGGCGGCGCCCTCCTTCGCTATTTTCTTGCCTCGAGGACCGCCGAGGTCCCGTAGAGTCCGAGGAACATGATGCTTACGAAATAGAGGAGGTCCCGGGAATCCAGAACGCCCCGGGCGATGTTCTGGAAATGGGCATCCGCCCCGAGAAAACCGAGGACGGAAGCGACGGAGGCGGGGAAGAAGAAAACCATCTTGTTCACCAGGGTCAGCGCGAAGCACAGGGCGGCGCCGATGATGAAGGCGACGATCTGGTTTTTCGTCAGGGACGACGCGAAGAGCCCGATGGCCCCGTAGGCGCCGCCGAGGAAGAGGGCGCCGATGTACCCGCCCGCCACGGGGCCCCAGTCCAGGTCCCCGAGAAAGGAAACGGAAACGGCGTAGGACAGGGTCGGGACGAGGAGGGCCGCCACCAGGGCCGCCACCGCCAGGAACTTGCCGAGAACGATGTCCCGCCCGTTGACCGGGAGGGTTTCCAGGATCTCGTAGGACCCGGTATTGAATTCCTCGGAAAAGAGCCGCATGGTCATTGCGGGAATGATGAATGAAAACACGGGAGGCAGCAGGTTGAAGAAATCCCTCAGGCTCGCCTGATCGAAGATGAAAAACGGCGAAAAGAAAAACCATCCCGTGACCAGAAGGAATACGGAAATGACGATGTATGCGATGGGGGAAACGAAGTAGTCGCGAAGTTCCTTCGAGAAGATCTGCAGCGCTCTCATGTCAGGCCTCCCTGGTCAGTTCGCGGAAGATGGTTTCCAGGGTCTGGGTCTCCTGATGAAACTCCGTCAGGACCCAGTCGGTTTCCCTGATCTTTCCGTAGATCCGTTCCCGGAGGCCGGGAACGGCCCTGCAAAGCAGGCGGCAGCGGAAGAGGCCCTGCCCCCCGCCCTCCCCGTGTTCGACCGTCTCGACGCCTTCCACGGTCCCCAGGAGGGCCGCCACCGCGTCGGGGTCCGCCTTTCCGAGTTCCAGGTGAATCACCGCCCGGCCTCCGGCCGCCTGGGTCAGGGCGATCGTGGCGTCGTCCGCGACGATCCGGCCCCTGTCGATGATCATGATCCGGTTGCAGGTGGCCTCCGCTTCGCTCAGGATGTGGGTGGACAGGATAACCGTCTTTTCCCGGCCGGCATCCCGGATGATGTCGCGGATTTCCGCCACCTGGTTCGGATCCAGGCCGGCGGTGGGTTCGTCGAGAATCAGGATTTCCGGGTCGGAAATCATGGCGGAGGCGATGCCCGCCCGCTGTTTCAGCCCCCGGGAGAGTTCCCCGATGGTCCGGTGCATGATCCCGTCGATGCCGCACAGCCGGGCGAGTTCCTTCATCCGGGAAAGCCGCGCCTCCCGTTCCATCTCCCGGATGCCGGCGGCAAAAAGAAGATAATCGTGAACGAGCATGTCCTTGTAGAGCGGAGCGGATTCGGGGAGATAGCCGATCTTTTTCTTGATTCCCACGAGGTCCCGGTCCGGGGTGAGGTCCCCGATCCGGATGGTCCCCGATGTGGGGGCCAGGTACCCCGTCAGCATCCGGAGGGTCGTCGTCTTTCCGGCGCCGTTCGGTCCCAGGAGGCCGAGAACCTCGCCCCGCCGGATATCGAAGCTGATTCCGTTCACGGCGTGGAGCTTCCCGTAACACTTTGTCAGAGATTCCACGTGGATCATTTGGCTCCCCCACTCCTTTCCCCGGCACGGCTCCCGCGGCGGGGCCGGCCCCGTAACAAACGAATTCCCGGACGGCCGCCGGCCGTCCGGGAATCGATCCGCCTTCAGGCGCAATTCATGTCCGATTAATCGAAGTCTCCCATGCCCATGTCGGGGGGCATCCCCATTCCGCCGCCTCCGGGAGGCATAGCCGGCATGGCGGATTTTTTCTTCGGTTTCTCGGCGATCATGGCCTCCGTGGTGATGAGGAGGGACGCCACGGAACAGGCGTTCTGAAGGGCCGACCGCACGACCTTCGCGGGGTCGATGATTCCGGCCTTCATCATGTTCACGTATTCGCCCTTGTCGGCGTCGAACCCGTAATCACCCTTTTTCTCCTTCAGCTTTTCACAGACGACAGCACCCACGTACCCGCCGTTGTCGGCAATCTGCTTCACCGGTTCCTCGAGGGCGCGGCGCACGATGGTCAGGGCCGGCTTCTCGTCCTCGGGGAGAGACAGCTTCTCCAGGGAGGGCAGACACCGGAGCAGGGCGACACCGCCGCCGGGCACGATCCCTTCCTCCACCGCGGCACGGGTCGCGTTCAGCGCGTCCTCCACGCGGGCTTTCTTCTCCTTCATCTCGATTTCCGTCGCCGCGCCCACCTTGATGATGGCCACGCCGCCGGCAAGTTTGGCAAGCCTTTCCTGAAGCTTCTCGCGGTCATAGTCGGACGTAGTCTCCGCGATCTGGCTCCGGAGCTGGCTGACCCTGGCTTCGATGTCCTTCTTCGTCCCGGCGCCGTCGACGATCGTGGTGTAGTCCTTGGTGATGATCACGTGCTTGCAGCGGCCGAGATCCTTCAGGGAAACCGATTCCAGCTTCACGCCCAGGTCCTCGGAAATCACCTTGCCGCCCGTGAGGATGGCGATGTCCTCCAGCATGGCCTTCCTGCGGTCGCCGAAACCGGGAGCCTTCACGGCGACGCACTTGAGGATGCCCCTCAGTTTGTTGACCACGAGCGTGGCCAGGGCCTCGCCCTCGATATCCTCGGCCAGGAGAAGGAAGGGTTTCCCCGTCCGGGCGATCTGCTCGAGGATGGGGATCATGTCCTTCATGCCGGTGATCTTCTTTTCGTGGATCAGGAGGTAGGGATCCTCGAGGACCGCCTCCATCTTGTCGGGGTTGGTGATGAAATAGGGAGAGATGTATCCGCGGTCGAACTGCATCCCCTCGACCATGTCGAGAACCGTCTCCAGGGCCTTGTTGTCCTCTACGGTGATGACCCCTTCCTTCCCCACCTTATCCATGGCGTCGGAGATGATGGAGCCGATCTTGACGTCGTTGTTGGCGGAGACCATCCCGACCTGGGTGATTTCCTGCTTGTCCTCCACGGGCTTGGAAAGCTTCTTCAGCTCCTCCACGACGGCGTTCACGCACCGGTCCACGCCCCGTTTCAGGGACATGGGGTTCATCCCGGCCGCAACGAGTTTCGCCCCTTCACGGTAAATGGCCTGGGCGAGGATCGTCGCAGTCGTCGTGCCGTCCCCGGCGACGTCGGAGGTTTTCGAGGCCACCTGGCGGACCATCTGGGCCCCCATGTTCTCGAATTTGTCGGTAAGCTCGATTTCCTTCGCCACCGTCACGCCGTCCTTGGTGATCGTCGGAGCCCCCCAGGATTTCTCGATGACCACGTTCCGCCCTTTCGGGCCCAGGGTCGTCTTCACGGCATTGGCGAGTACATCCACGCCCTTCAGGATCTTTTCCCGGGCGGCGCTGTCATACTTGATTTCTTTCGCTGGCATCTTTCTTTTTCCTCCTCAGTTATTCCAGAACGCAAACAACGTCGTCCTCGCGCATCATGAGGTACTCTTTCCCGTCGATTTTGATTTCCGTACCTGCGTAACGCTCGAAGAGGACCCGGTCGCCGACCTTCAGTTCCATGGGAATGCGCTTCCCGTCCCGGCTGATTTTCCCTCTTCCGACGGCAAGGATCTTTCCCTCTTTGGGTTTTTCCTTCGCCGTGTCGGGAATGATGATCCCCCCGGACGTCTTCGCTTCGCTCTCCACCCGCTCCACGATGATCTGATCGTTCAACGGCCTAACCTTCATCAGCTCCATACCTCCTTTATTTCACTTTGTTTCATTTTTTCGGTTAACGTTTCTGCATGTAATGCAAATAAAAAACATTTTGTCTTCAACGATTTGACTGAAAGATAAGGAAATTCGAGAGAAATATATCCACTTTTTCCCTGTTGTCAAGACGGGGAACGCCCCATTTTTCTTTCCGTCCCTCTTTCTTTGTGTTAGATTTTCTTTGAGGGAAAAAAAACCGGCCCCGGGGCCGGATTCGGGAGGGCGTTCATGATCCCCGCCACCTTGCAGAGATGGGTTTTCGCCGTCTGTTTCTTCGCGCTTCTCCCGTTCCTGGGATGCACCCATGTGATCCCCGTGAAAACGGACCCCGATGCGATGCCGGAAGATTACTCCCTCTTCAAGCGGCAGCCTGAACGGTACTCCTTCCCGGTGGCCGTCGTCATCGGCGACGAAACGCGGAAATTCACCGTTTCCCAGCATGGAACCGTCTTCCCCGTGGGGGAGGCCCTTTGGGAACTCTCCATGTCGTCCTTCGCCGAAATCTTCCGATCCTACGACGTCGTCCCCGACGTCCGGTCCGCCCCCTACGGAACGGACAGGATCCTGGTGTTTCGCTTCGGCCCCCTTTCCGCCTTCCGTTACGGAATCACCATGTTCCACGACCACACGGCGGAGATCCAGCTCGTCGGGGAAATGTACGACCGGAAGAACAGGCTCCTCTGGAAAGGAACGGCGACAGGCACCCGAAAGGCCAATATCAGCGAGGCTGCGGCGCAGCAGATGTCCGGCGGTTCGTCCGGAGGCATCTTCGCCTTCATGACCCCGCCACAGGATCCCCAGGACGTCGCCCTGGGCGACATGGTCCATGACGCCCTCTCCATGGCCCTGGAGGAGATGAAATACGAACTCGTCGTCAAGGCCCGAAAGGCCATCCTTCCTCCGAAGTGATGCATTCCGGGGGGGGGCCCCCTCACCCGCCTCCCCGGGAGGACGCCGTGCGGGGAAAAGCGCCGGAAAAACGGGACCCATGAAAATCCTGAGAACCATCCTCCACATCGACGAGGAAAAGTGCGACGGATGCGGCCTTTGCGTCCCCGCCTGCGAGGAAGGGGCCATCGAGATCGCCGGAGGCAAGGTCCGGCTGGTTTCAGAGCGCCGCTGCGACGGCCTCGGGGCCTGCATCGGCGAGTGTCCCCGGGGGGCGCTCACCCTGGTGGAACAGGAGGCGGAACGTTTCGACGAAACCACGGCCGGGGTGAAAACGCCTTCCCCGGCGGCCCCATCCGCCCTCTCCCACTGGCCCGTTCAGATCCGTCTTGTCCCCCCCGGGGCCCTGTTCCTGTGGAACGCTCGCCTGCTCATCGCCGCGGACTGCACCGCCGTGGCGTACCCGGGCTTTCACGGCGAACTGCTGCCGGGCAGGGTGGTCCTTCTCGGCTGTCCCAAGTTCGACGATCTCGCTGCCTATCGCGAGAAATTCGTTGAAATCCTGAAAAAAAACGAAATCCGGGAAATCACGGTGTGCGCCATGGAAGTTCCCTGCTGCCAGGGGCTGGAACGGGCGGTCCGGGAGGCCGTCGCCCTTTCGGGCAGGAACATCCCCGTGGAGTGCAGGATCGTCACGGTCGACGGGGGCATCCGTTCCTAGGAACCGTCCGCCAGTTCGCGGACCGCGGCGACAAGCGCCGGGACCAGTTCCCCCATCCTGCGAAAATCGAGGGTTTCCAGGGTGTCCCCCGAGGTGTGGTAATAGGGGTTCCGGTAGAAGGCCGTGTCGGTAACCATCACCGCGGGATACCCCATTTCCCAGAATGACCGGTGGTCGGACAGGCCGAGCCCCGGAACGACGGGCGGGGCGCCCAGGGTTGCCACGGGCACCGGACCGTTCCGCCGGAGGGAATCCGCCACGGTTTCGACGATTTTTCGGGATTTCCAGTTCCCCACGACGGCGATGAAATCAGGGGTCGAGGGATAGAAGAGGCTCGCAAAGGGAATGGGATACGCCTGCCGCCATTTCCCGTCGCCGAAGAACCCGAGCATTTCAAGGCACACCATGGCGTGAACGGGCTGGTCCCGGTCCCGCGCCTCCCTGGCGAAAACGAAACTCCCCATGAATTCCGTCCGGAAGACCGGGGGCTCCTCGAGGGTGAAAAAGACGAGTTTCACCGTGCGGCCGAACGCCGATCCCCGGAGCAGACGGGCCATTTCCAGAAGCACCGCCACGGCGCTCGCGTTGTCGTCCGCCCCGGGGGTTCCCCGGATCGTGTCGTAATGGGCCCCCACCACGACCCAGGAGGGGTCCTTCTCCGTTCCCGGAAGTGTGGCGACGACGTTGGCGAATTCCCCGCCGCCATGCAGGTAGCGCTGAAACTCGGGGAGGTATCCTGCTTTTTCGAGGATTTCCGCGACGTACTCCCCGGCCTCCTTCAGCTTTTCACGTTCGCCGAAGCTCCGCGAACCGATCCGGACGGAAAGCTCCCGCACGTGTCCCACCAGCGGCGAAACGGCGTCATTCAGGGAATCCGGGGCGGGAGGATGTCCCGGAGACATGAAATACCGGACCCTGGCCAGCCCCAGGAGCGGCCAGACGGCAAGAAAAAGAAGAATGAGAAGGATCGCCTTTGCCATTTTCGACGGACCCGCAAAAAGTCAAAAAACGCTTTTCGGAAGGGCGAGGCAGGCCGTTTCCGATGCAAAGGGCTCGAATCCCGGCGGGCAAGGCACGGGAACGGCCCGTACCGGCCGTTGCCCTCCCCGGGCCGGTTTCCGCCGGCCCCGGTCGTTTCTATTTCTTCGAGGCCGCCGTTTTCCAGAAAACGACGAGAAGGGCTCCGACGATGACGGGAACGACCATGAACCAGAGATACTTCTCCACCAGCGCCGCCATGGCCACCGTGCCGCCGAGAATGACGCCGAGGACGGCGAAACGCCAGTTGAAATGAATCCCGCACAGAAACACGGTCAGGGCAAGGGTAAGGAGCAGGATCAGACCGGCGTCGCCCTGGCTGATCCTCCCCGTGTGCTGAAGAAGATACACCAGGTAAACGGCCGCAAGCATGGCCGTCCAGTGAAGGATCAGCCGGACGAGAACGCCCTTCCAGGGCTCTCCCTTTTTCGTCGACTCTCCCCAGGCGTGATAGATGCTCGCGCAGGCGAAAACGGGAACCATGACGAGCCAGTACCAGAAGCCGACGTCGAGGGAAAAATCGGAAACGCCGATCCCCCCCAGGGAAAGGAGGAACAGGACGAGAAACAGGATTCTTTCGGGGGTGAAAAATCGGGAAGGAACGGACGGATACTGTTTCGGGGCCGAATTCAAGGCATCCCTCGTTGCCATGGGTTCTCCTTTTCGGACGGAATTTGAAAGGATAGAAAGATACTGCAACAAATTGCGGGAGCTGTCAACAGGAAGAACATTTTGAATCCTGTTGACAGCATGGACAGGGGAGTTTACGATGACCGCGCCGACAGGGGGGCGTCCGTTCCCCGAACCGCCTCCCCCGGCGGCGAACGCGCGCGAAACACGAATGCCCTCTGTCGTGGAGGGCCAGGAACCCCCTCCATCCATGAAAAACGATTATCTCGAGCGATACGGCGCCGATCCCCGGTGGAAGCCCTTTCCCGAAATCCGGGAGGGCTTCCGGACCGTGGTGGTCATCCCCGCCCTGGCGGAGTCGTCGTCGATCCTCCACACACTGCAGAGCCTCGCCGCCAATCCCGAAGGAGACCTCGCCGGGACACTGGTCCTCGTCGTGGTCAACAACCGGGAGCGGGCCTTTCTGAAACCGGGCGAATGGGAAGACAACCGGAAGACGCTGGAAATCCTCCGGGAACTGGCCTCAGGGCGGGACGGGGGCGGTGCGACCCGGCCTGCGGCCCGGGAAGTGGCGGGGCGGGTCCGTCTTACCGTCGTCGACGCCTCCTCTCCGGGACTGGAGCTTCCCGAAAAGACCGGCGGGGTCGGTCTCGCCCGGAAGATCGGGTTCGACTGCACCCTCAGGCTTCCGCCGCCTCGTGGCGGCGGCGGGGTCCTCCTGTGTTCCCTGGATGCCGACACCCTCGTGGAGCCCAATTACCTGTCGTCGGTCCGCCGCTTCTTCAAGGACGGGAAACGGGGGGCCGCCGCCATCCGTTTCCGTCATCCCCGGCCGGTGGATGAAGAAGAACAAAAGGCCATCGTCTGCTATGAGATTTTCCTCCGCTACTACGTCCTGGGCCTGAGGTCGGCCCGTTCCCCTTACGCGTTCCACGCCGTGGGCTCCGCCATGGCCTGCACGTCCGGCGCCTACGCCGCCGTCCGGGGCATGAACCGGCGGAAAGGGGGCGAGGATTTCTATTTCCTGAACAAGCTCGCCAAGGTGACCGCCGTGGGCGACATCCGGTCGACCACCGTCCATCCCTCGCCGAGACGTTCCGGCAGGGTTCCCTTCGGGACGGGGCGGCGGGTCCTCCGTTTCCTCGAGGAGGAACGGGACGAATACCTTCTGTACCACCCCCGGGTCTTTTCGATCCTCGAATCCTGGCTCGAAACAGTCTCCTGGCATCCCGGCGAAAAGGGGGCCGCCCTTCTCGAAAGGGCGAAGGACATTCACCCCGCCCTCGCGACGTTTCTCGAAACGAGGGGATTCGCCGCGGCCTGGGAAAACATCCGGAAAAACGCCAAACGGAACGATCGGCTTCTCCGCCAGTTCCATGGATGGTTCGACGGCTTCGAAACCCTGAAACTCGTCCGGTTCCTTTCGGAAGAGGCCTTCCCCCTCGTGCCAATGTTCGAGGCGCTGCCCTTCCTGTTCCGGCGATGGGGGGTCCCCTGCCCGGCGGGTCTCCCCTCGTCTTCGATACCCCCGGCCGCGGTCCAGGAGGAGATTCTTTTCGCCATGGAATCCATGGAAACCCGGCCCCCCTCCCCCGGTCCCGTCGACGGAATTGGTTGATCGGCCACCTGCCTCATGTTATAAAGGAATTCTCGATACATTCGACGGGAGCGTCACATCTGGAAGAAACAGGAATCGTAAGAAGAAAAACCCGATCCATCCATGTGGGATCCGTTCCCATAGGGGGGGATGCCCCCGTGTCCGTGCAGTCCATGGCCTCCACGGACACGCGGGATGTCCTGGGCACGGTCGCGCAGATCCGGAACCTCGAGGAAAAAGGCTGCGAAATCGCCCGCGTGGCGGTTCCGAACGAGGAGGCCGCCGACGCCCTGCCTTCCATACGAAAAGGGATCGGGATTCCGCTTATCGCCGACATCCACTTTCACGAGTCCCTGGCCCTGAGGGCCCTCGAAAGGGGGGCCGACGGGATCCGGATCAATCCGGGAAACATGAAAAAGGAAAAGATCGGCGAGATCATCCGCCTGGCCCGGGAGCGGGACGCGGCCATCCGTGTCGGCGTGAACGCCGGTTCCCTGGAAAAGGACCTCCTGGAAACGTTCGGGGGCCCCACGGCGGAGGCCCTCGTGGAAAGCGCCCTTCGGAATCTCGTCCCGTTCGAGGAAAGAGGGTTTTCGAACCTGAAGCTCTCCCTCAAGTCGTCCCGCGTGGAAACCATGATCGAGGCGTACCGCCTCGTTTCCCGGAAAACGGACTATCCCCTCCACCTGGGCGTGACGGAGGCGGGCAGCCTCCTCCAGGCGGCGATCAAGTCTTCCATCGGGCTGGGAATCCTGCTATATGACGGCATCGGGGATACGATCCGGGTCTCCGTGACGGGGGACCCCGCGCAGGAAATCCCCGTGGCCTACGGAATTCTCCGGGCCCTGGGAATCCGGAAAGTCGGGCCCGAAATCATCTCCTGCCCCACCTGCGGTCGGTGCGAAATCGACCTCGCCGGCCTGGTCGACGACGTGGAGGCCCGTCTCTCGGGAATGCGCCGGTATCTCAAGATCGCCCTCATGGGGTGCGTCGTGAACGGGCCGGGGGAGGCCTCGGAAGCGGACGTGGGGATCGCCGGCGGCAGGGGCACGGGGGTTCTGTTCAAAAAGGGAAAACCGGTCCGGAAGCTCCGGGAGGACGAGTTCCTCACCGGGCTCATGGACGAAATCGAGGAAATGACCGGACAGAAGGAGGCATGATGCGCTACTCGGAAATGTTCCTGCCGACGGGTCGGGAGACCCCCTCGGACGCGGAAGTGGCCAGTCACCAGTTGATGGTGCGGGCGGGGATGATTCGCAAACTCACAAGCGGGATTTATTCCTACCTGCCCCTCGGGCTCCGGGTGATCCGCAAGGTCGAACAGATCGTCCGCGAGGAGATGAACCGGGCCGGCGCCCAGGAGGTGTTCCTTCCGGCGGCGCAGCCGTCGGAACTCTGGATCGAATCGGGACGCTGGGAGATGTACGGCAAGGAACTGCTCCGTTTCAAGGACCGGAACATGCGGGACTACTGCATCGGCCCCACCCACGAAGAGGTCATCACCGATCTCGTGCGAAACGAGATCCAGACCTACCGCCAGCTTCCCAGGAACCTCTACCAGATCCAGACGAAATTCCGGGACGAGATCCGCCCCAGGTTCGGCGTCATGCGCTGCCGGGAATTCGGGATGAAGGACGCCTACAGCTTCGACGCCGACGAAAGCGGCGCCGAGGAGAGCTACCGGAAGATGTTCGACGCCTACACCAGGATCTTCGAGAGGTGCGGTCTCGGTTTCCGGGCCGTGGAAGCGGACTCGGGCAGCATCGGGGGAAGCTTTTCCCATGAATTTCTCGTCACCGCCGACTCGGGAGAGGACGGAATGGTGTACTGCATCGCCTGCCCTTACGCGGCCAATCTCGAAAAGGCGGAGATCCCCAGGCCGGAGGCCGTCAAGGCCGATCCCTCCACCTTCCTCCCCGTGGAGGAGGTGCACACCCCGAACGTGCGGACCATCGAGGAGGTCTGCGCGTTTCTGTCCTGCAAACCGGGGGACGTGGTGAAGACGCTTCTCTTTTCCTGCGACGGCAAACCGGTCGCCGTCCTGATCCAGGGCGAAGAGGAGATCAACGAGATCAAGCTGAAGAACTACCTCAACGCCGGGGTGGTGGAGCTGGCGACGGACGACGTCGTCCTGGAAGTGACGGGGGCCCCCAAGGGGTTTGCCGGCGCCCGGGGAATCAAGTGCCGGATCATCGCCGACTATTCCCTCATCAACATGAAGAACTTCGTCATGGGAGCGAACCGGGAGGATTACCACCTGAAAAACTGCAACTTCGGCAGGGACTTCAAGGTGGAAGCCTTCGCCGATCTCCGCATGATCAAGGAGGGGGACACCTGCCCCCGGTGCGGGAAGGACATCCGGTTCGCCCGGGGCATCGAGGTGGGACACGTCTTCAAACTGGGAACGAAATACAGCAAGGCCATGAAGGCCACCTTTCTGGATCGGGACGGGAAGGAGAAACTCATGATCATGGGCTGCTACGGCATCGGGATCGGCCGGACCGCGGCGGCCTGCATCGAACAGAACCACGACGAGGAGGGCATCGTCTGGCCCGTTCCTCTGGCCCCCTTCCATGTGGTGGTCACGCCGGTGAACATCAACGACGGGCGTCTCATGGAAGCGGGGGAACGGCTGTACCGTGAGCTGACGGAGGCCGGCCTGGAGGTGCTCTTCGACGATCGGGACGAACGGGCGGGAGTCAAATTCAAGGACGCCGATCTCATCGGCATTCCCTGGCGGGTGACCCTCGGGCCGAAACGGATCGAGGAAGGAAAGGGCGAGGTCCGCAACCGGAAGACGAAGTCGGTGGAAGCGATGCCGCTGGACGGGATTGCGGCCTTCCTGAAACAAGAGGTGGCGTCTGCCCTCGACATTTGATGGGATGCCGCCTGGTTTCCCGCATCCTCCCTTTCCCCCGGAGGTACCGCCGGACGTCTCCGGTCGTATCGGGGCAGTGAGATGATAGATCCGCAAAACAGGGTCCCCGAGGCTGTTCCGGAAAAGATGATCCGGATCACGGACATACTGGAGAAGGCCAACAAGTACCTCCCCGAGCACGATGTGGAGCTGATCGAAAAGGCCTACATCTTCAGCGCGACGGTGCACAAGGGACAAAGCCGGCTTTCCGGGGAACCCTACCTCGTCCACCCGCTGGCGGTCACCGGGATTCTCGTGGACATGAAGCTGGACACGGCCTCCCTCATCGCCGGGCTTCTCCACGACACCGTGGAGGACACCCTCGCCAGCCTCGAGCAGATCCAGAACGCCTTCGGCAAGGACGCGGCCTTTCTCGTCGACGGCCTCACCAAGATCAGCCGGATCACCTTCGGGAGCCGGATCGAGAGGCAGGCGGAAAACTTCCGGAAGATGATGCTCGCCATGTCGGCGGACATCCGCATCCTTCTCGTCAAGCTCGCCGACCGGATTCACAACATGCGGACCCTCCAGTACCACATCCCGGAGAAGCAGAAGGCCATCTCCACGGAGACGCTGGAGCTCTACGCCCCTCTGGCCAACCGGCTCGGCATCAACTGGATGAAAACGGAGCTGGAGGACCTCTCCTTCAAGTACCTCCATCCCGTGGAATATTTCGATCTCATCGACCGCGTGGCGACGAAAAAGGAGGAACGGGACCGGTACACCGAGGAAGTGAAGGCGATGATCCACAAGGAGCTGGAGAATTACGGCATCCATGCCCAGGTGGAAGGGAGGGCGAAACACTTCTTCAGCATCTTCAAGAAGATGGAGGAGCAGCACATCCATTTCGACGAGGTGTACGATCTCATCGCCTTCCGGATCGTCGTCCAGTCCAACAAGATCCGGGACTGCTACGAGGTCCTCAGCGTGGTCCACTCCCTGTGGAAGCCCGTTCCGGGCCGCTTCAAGGACTACATCGCCATGCCCAAGGCGAACAACTACCGGTCCCTCCACACGACGGTCATCGGCCCTTACGGGGAACGGGTGGAAATCCAGATCCGGACCGACGAGATGCACGAATGGGCGGAAAAGGGGATCGCCGCCCACTGGCGGTACAAGGAAGGCGCCATCTCCTCGGACGAGGAGGCGCAGATCCAGAAGCTCCGCGAGCTCCTCGAATTCCAGCATGACACGAAGGACGCCCGGGAATTCATGCAGAGCCTCAAACTCGCCCTATTCCCCGACGAGGTCTACGTGTTCACCCCCGAGGGGGACGTGAAGGCGTTCCCCCAGGGGGCCACGCCCATCGATTTCGCCTACAGCATTCACACGGACGTGGGGAACCAGTGCGTGGGCGCCAAGGTGAACAAGGCCATCGTGCCCCTGAAATACAAGCTTCAGAACGGCGACACCATCGAAATCATCACCCAGCCCGGGGCGCACCCGAGCAAGGACTGGCTGAAGTTCGCCGTGACGACCCGGGCCCTGTCGAAAATCAAGGCATGGATCAAGACGGAGGAGCGGGAGAAGAGCGTCGACCTCGGCAGGGAGATCCTGGACAGGGAAGCGAAAAAGAACCATCTCAGGATGACCCAGATCGCGAAATCGGAAGAGATGAAGAAGTTCATGGAGGAAAGCTCCATCCTGAGCTTCGACGACCTGCTCGCCCTCATCGGTTACGGGAAGATCTCGCCCAAGCAGATCGTCAACCGCTTCCTGCCGGGAGAACCTTCGAAGGATGCCGGGGAAGAAATTCTCGAACCGGCCCGGAGACGGCCCCGGAAGGGCCCGACGGCGGGGATCTCCATCACCGGCGTCGACAACGTCATGGTCCGGTTCGCCCGGTGCTGCAATCCCCTGCCTGGAGACGACATCATCGGCTTTATCACCCGCGGCCGCGGGGTGAGCGTCCACCTCGCGAACTGCCCCGAAGTCCGTGAAATGGACCCGGAACGGCTGATCGAGGTCCAGTGGGACGTGGACCACAAACAGACCTACCCCGTGAACATCCGCGTCCACTGCCGGGACAAGAAAGGCCTCCTGGCGGAACTCAGCGCCGTTTTTTCCACCATGGGCGTCAACATCAGCACGGCGACGGTGGAAACGAACCGGGGGGAAAACGCCCTGTGCACTTTCGAACTCGACGTGAGCGACCTGGAGCAGTTGAACCAGGTCACGTCGGGCCTGAGAAAACTGAAAAGCGTCATTTCCATCGAACGGGTCCGCGGGATTTCCCAGAAAAAGAAGGGAACGGGCGCACGGACCGGCACGACGCATTGACAGATCGACAGAACTTCTGTATGACAAATCGCCTTTAAAAATCATGAACCGGGGATCCCGTCCAATGACGTACCGTTTCGGAAAACCGCATGGCCTCCTTCTTTTCTCGGCCGTTCTCCTCCTGTTCCTGTCGCTGCCTCTCGGCAGCGCATCCGCCGCAGTCGTTCTCCTCGACCCGGGACACGGAGGGAAGGACCCCGGGGTGAAGATCTCCGGGAGCCTGTCGGAAGCGGCCTTCACTCTGGAAATAGCGAAAAACGTCGAGAAGCGGCTCAAGGGCGGGAAAAACCTGAAAGTCGTTCTCACCCGGTCCGGGGACGACGATCTGTCCCTTGACGCCAGGCTCAAGGCAATGGAGCGGGAAAAACCGGATCTCTTCGTCAGCCTGCACGTGAACGCCGGTTTCGACCGGAAGGCCTCGGGCTTCGAGGTGTATTATCTCGGCTTCGGCGGAACGCCGGAAGCGCCCGCCGACGGAGGCGCCATCGCCCGGGACATGGTGAAAAACAAGGTCCTGAACGAGAGCAACCGTTTCGGCCAGATCGTCTTGAAGCATCTCGATCCCCAGTTCCCCCGGGGAAACCGGAATCTCAGGGATGCGCCCATGGTCGTGTTCCAGAATCCCTCCACGCCGGCCGTTCTCATCGAGATGGGTTTCACCACGAACCAGGAAGACCGGAAGCGCCTCCAGGATCCGAACTTCCCCAAGGCAATCGCCGAGGCCATCGCATCGGCCATCGAGGAATTCGCCGGGGCCCCCGGAGGAAAGCCGTGAGGACCGGCGGCCGGAAATGGGATGAGATCCGCCCGCTCACGCTGGAACGGAATTATCTGCTCCACCCCAGGGGTTCGGTCCTGATCGGAATGGGGGCGACCCGGGTCATCTGCACCGCTTCCCTCGAAGAGGGCGTCCCGCCCTTCCTGAAGAACACGGGAAAGGGCTGGCTCACGTCGGAGTACTCCATGCTCCCCATGGCGACGCCCACCCGGAAGCTCCGCGATTCCGTCCGGGGAAGGATCGACGGGCGGACCCACGAGATCCAGCGCCTCATCGGCCGGTCCCTCCGGGCCGTCACCGATCTCGACGCCTTCGGGGAGCGAACCCTGTACATCGACTGCGACGTCATCCAGGCCGACGGCGGCACGCGGACGGCGGCCATCACCGGATCGTTCATCGCCCTCGTGGACGCGCTCCGGGGATACCGGGAGGACGGCCGCCTGGACAGCATCCCCGTCCGGGACTACGTGGCCGCCCTGAGCATCGGCGTCGTCGGGGGGGAGATCCTGCTCGACCTGGATTACGGCGAGGACTCCCGGGCCGACGTGGACATGAATTTCATCATGACGGGAGGCGGAAAGTTCATCGAAATCCAGGGAACGGCGGAGCAGGAGCCCTTCGACCGGAATCTCTTCGACCGGATGTGGGACGCGGCGGCCGGGGGGATCGCCCGCCTCATCGACCGGCAGCGGGAAATCCTGGGCCCCCTCCATCCCTGACCGGCCATGAAATTCCATCCGTAACGGGGATTCCCGTGAAAATCGTCGTCGCCACGAAAAACAAGGGAAAACTGAGAGAACTGCGGGCCCTTCTCGAGGGAACGGACCTGGAAGTCTCCTCCCTCGCCGACTATCCCGCCATGGCCGAAGTCGTCGAGGACGGAACGACTTTCTTCGAAAACGCCCTGAAGAAGGCGAAAGCCGTGGCGGCCTTCACCGGCGAAACGGCCGTCGCCGACGATTCGGGCCTGGAAGTGGCCGCTCTCGGCGGAAGGCCGGGGATCCATTCCGCCCGCTACGCCGGGGAGAAGGCGGGAGACCGGGAGAACGT
The DNA here is from genome assembly GCA_002441265.1 of Syntrophaceae bacterium UBA6252. Lineage (GTDB taxonomy): Bacteria > Desulfobacterota > Syntrophia > Syntrophales > UBA6807 > UBA6807. The sequence continues at coordinate 26,600 of DJVQ01000059.1, read as the reverse complement.
GACAAAGCTCCTGAATGAACTCGAGGAGGTGCCGCCCGCCCGCCGGGACGCCGCCTTCCGGTGCGTTCTCGTCCTGTGCCGGCCCGACGGCGCCTTCGAGGCCTTCGAGGGGTCCTGGGAAGGGAAAATCACCATGATCCCGAGGGGGGAAAACGGATTCGGGTACGACCCCGTGTTCCTCGTGCCCGAGTACGGAAAGACAGCCGCCGAGATTCCCCCGGAATTGAAAAACCGGTTGAGCCACCGGGCCAAGGCCCTTCAGAAACTGAAGAAAAAACTTGCAGGGGACCTGGAAATCGGATAGTGCCTGAACCGTCGGGACGTAGCGCAGCCTGGTAGCGCACCTGCCTTGGGAGCAGGGGGCCGTGGGTTCGAATCCCGCCGTCCCGACCATAATGTCACTAATATCCGGTTGCGTACCTGTTGGGAGTCATTCAAAAGGCTTACCGGAACGTTTCCGGCCATCGTTTCTTTACCGGACAAAGTCCGGTATTCTTTTTTGACACTTTGCTCCCCTTGTGCTACCAAATCTCCCAGGGCCGAATCATGACGGCTTCGTAAAAAGTGTTGATTTGGCTTTTTTACGAGTTCGTCAAGCATGGAAGCCGTCCGTGCCGGTTTCCTTTTTCACGGCATGCAGCAACTCCTGTCATCGACAGGGGGGCCATGAGTAAGGGGCGCACTTTTCTACCAGAAGAAGAAACCATGGAAACAGACCATCAAAGCGACGAGACTTTCGACTCATACTCCCGCCAGCAGGACCAGATTCGTCAGATCATCTATCAGATCCGGCGTCTGATGCAGGCGGGGTATCATTACACGAAGGAATTGAACAAGACCTATCAGGTGAGTGCGCCCCAGCTCAACTGCCTGCTCGCACTTTATGAAAAGGGCCCTCTCCCGCCCTCGCAGATCGCCCGTCAAATCATGCTGAAGTCCAGCACCCTGACCGGCGTCATCGATCGTCTCGAATCCAAGGGATTCGTCAAGAGAACCCGGAATTCGCCGGACAGGCGGGTGATCATGATCGAATTGACGGAATCGGGCAAGGTTCTCGCGCAGAATGCCCCGCCCCCCATTCAGCAGACGATCGTCGACGGGCTGAAACAACTGCCGTCCCATCAGCTCGATCAGATTATCGAAAATCTTGGTCTTTTAACGAAAATGCTGAACATTCAGAAGTTCGACAGCGAACATTCCGAGGAATACCAGCATCCGATCTGACAAGTCCTCTCCTACCAGCCGTAAATACTGAACTATCCAGGTATCCGGGATAAATGTCCTTGACAGGAGAGCCATGTTTTGTAAAGATAGTTTGATTTGAAACAATCATCGTGATCAATTATTTCATTCAATATGATCATATAAGAAACATTCTTAACTGAAAGAACACGGGAGATCCATGATTCAAGGCCACATTTCCATTTCCTCTTCCTCCGATCACGACAATCTTCGTCAACTGCTCAAAAGAAGGGAATTCGGGAGATTTTCGGATTCCGGATTCAAGGGAAGCAGCGGCCTGAACGATGTTCTTCAGGAACTGGCGGCGCCCGCACTCTCATACAAGGTCAAAAGAATCGAATTCATCGAAGCCGGCATCGTCCATCTCGAGGAAGGCATCTGCTTCAAAAGTCCCATCCTGGCGAAAGTGCTCGAACACTGCGATACGCTGATCCTGTTCATCGCCACCATCGGAAGCGCCCTCGAAGAGGAAGCCGCACGACTCAACGAAGACAACAGGCTCACCAGGGCCTATATCCTGGATCGTCTCGGATCGTTGACGGCGGAGCACGTGGTGAACGCTTTTCATGAAAACATGAAACATCGCTACGCCCAAAAGGGCTATGGGGTCACGCTTCGGTTCAGTCCAGGATACTGCGACTGGCCGGTCACCGAACAACGGAAACTGATGCGCCTCGTGGACGCGGAGACGATCGGCGTCACCATGAAAGCGTCCTGCCTGATGCATCCCCGCAAGTCCGTATCGGGGGTGTTCGGACTGTTCCCCCAGGCCGTCAACGGGAAAAAGCCGGTGTATAATCCATGCGGGCATTGCGGTAAGAAGGACTGCAATGCACGCAGACATTGTGTCGCCTGAAAGCCTCCTGTCGGATTTTTTAGAAACCAATACCTTAGGAAAAGCGATGAAGATCAAGGATTTTTTCCGGAAGGAAACGCTCGTTTTATCATTCGAGGTATTTCCGCCTATGCGGGAGGGAAGCACGGCGGGACTATTCACCACCATCGACCAACTCGTCATGGCCGAGCCGGATTTCATCTCCGTAACCTACGGCGCAGGCGGCAGTACGCAGGAAATGACCTTCGAGATCGCATCGCGGATAAAGAATCACGTGGGCACCGAAGTACTGACCCATCTGACATGCGTAAACGCTGCAACAGAAGACATCACCGGAATTCTCGATCATCTGGGACGGGAAAACATCAAAAATATCCTGGCCCTCCGGGGCGACCCGCCAAAGGCCGAAACGTCCTTCACAAAATGCGCCGGCGGGTTCGGCTATGCCAATGAACTGGTTGAATTCATCAAAGCACGCGACGATTTTTCCATCGGCGTCGCCGGGTATCCGGAGGGCCATGTCGAATGTCCCGACCTCGACAAGGACCTGGACCATCTCAAGAGGAAAGTGGACGCCGGCGCGGATTTCATCATCACCCAGCTTTTCTTCGACAACGACGATTTTTACCGTTTTCGGGACAGGGCAGTATCCCGGGGGATCCCGGTTCCCATCGTTCCGGGCATATTTCCCATTTTCAATTTCAAACAGATCGCGAGAATCGCGTCTCTTTGCGGTGCCGCGATACCCGGGCCCCTTTTCGATCGACTGTCCGCCGTACAGGACCGAAGCGACGAAGTGGCAAAATACGGTGTCGATCATGCAGTCCGACAAAGCCGGGACCTTCTCGGCAACGGCGTACCGGGGCTTCATTTCTACAGCATGAACAGAAGCGATCACGTGACCCGCATCATCAGGCAGCTCAATATCGACAGAAAGGCATTTCGTGAAAACGAGAAAAGGATTGACGGGGGGGCAGTATAAGCCCCTCACCGGAAACGACGTGGAGAAGATACACCGCACCGTTCTCAAAGTGTTCGAGGACGTCGGCGTCGAAGTGCGGCTCGAGGAGGCGCGGAACCTGTTTCGAAAAGCGGGCGCAGTGGTGGACGAGGAGAAATGCGTTGTCAGGATCCCTCCGGCACTTGCCGAAGCGTTGATCTCAAAGGCCCCTGACATCGTCACGCTTTGCGGACGGAACGAAAAAGGCGATCTGGACTGTCACATCGGCGGAAAAAACGTCTACATGGGAACGGGAGGAACCGCCCTGAACGTTCAGGACCCGGGATCGAACGATTCCCGTCCGGCCACCCTGAACGACGTCAGGGACATGGCCCGCCTTGTCGAGGTCCTCGACAACATCCATTTTTTCATGCTCAACGTGTATCCGAACGAGTTCCCCGGCGAGACCGTCGATGTCAACCGGTTCGGGATGGCCCTCAAGCATACGAGAAAGCACGTCATGGGGGGCGTTTACACCGTGGACGGCGTCCGGAACGTCATCAAAATGGCCGAACGCATCGCCGGAAGTCCGGAAAGACTCCGGGAACGGCCCTTCATTTCCATGGTGACCTGCGTCGTGAGTCCCCTGAGACTCGACGAACACTACTCGCGGCTGACCATCGAGGTGGCCCGCCACGGCATCCCGGTGGTCGTTCCCGCCGAACCCCTCTGCGGGGCCACTTCACCGGTAACGCTCGCAGGGAATCTGGTCGTTCTCACCACGGATACCCTGGCCGGCGTCATGCTTGCACAGCTTGTCAACCCGGGCACACCGGCCATCTTCGGTTCCGTCGCCTCCGTCGCGGATCTTCGAACACTGAAATATCTGTCCGGTTCCGTCGAAATGGGCCTTCTGAACGCCGGTGCGGCCCAGATGGCCCAGTTCTACAAACTGCCGTACTATGCGACGGCGGGCATGTCCGACTCGAAAGTCAACGATGCCCAGGCAGGGTACGAGTCGGCCATCACCAATCTGATGGTTGCTCTCGCCGGCGGCAACTTCATCCACGATGCCGCGGGATTCCTCGAGTTCTGCATGACCGCCTCCTACGACAAGCTGGTAATCGACAATGAAATTCTCGGCATGGTCATGCGGGCCGTCGAGGGGATCACCGTCAACGACGACACCATTGCCTACGATCTGATCAAAAAGGCGGGACCGGGAGGTCATTACATATCGTCGCGGCACACCCGTCATCACATGCGGACGGAACAATATGTTTCGGAACTGAGCGACAAGGATGACCGGGGCCGGTGGACGGCCGCCGGCGCCAAAGACACGAGGACCCGGGCGGCCGAAACGGCGCGCGCCGTTCTGGACCGCAAGCCGCAGTCCTTCATTCCCGGGAATCTCATGAAAACGCTGCAAAAGGAAATACCGGGACTGGCGTTCGAGTAAGGAGAAGATTTCATGCTTGTTGTAGGCGAAAAAATCAACGCGTCCATAAAATCCGTCGGCCGGGCCATCCGGGACAGGGACGAGGCTTTTCTGACGAATCTCGCCAAAGACCAGGCCGGCGCGGGGGCAGACTTTATCGACGTCAACGCGGGGGCCGGAGAAGGCGCCTGGGAAAACGCCGCCGCCGCCATGGCATGGCTCATCGGCCATGTACAAAGCGCCACGGACAGGCCTTTATGCATCGACAGCGACGATCCCGCCGTCCTGAAGACCGCCCTGAAACGGTACGAGGGCGAAACGGTCATGATCAACTCGGTGGATGCCGAGGCGGCGAGACTGGACACAATCGGCCCCATCGCCGCGGAACGGGGCGCCCTGCTTGTGGCCCTCGTGATGAAGGAAGGGGGAATCCCCCGGACCGTGGAAGAACGGCTGGAAGCCGCCGATTTTATCATGGCGCGTCTTGAGCGATACGGGGTCCGCGAGGATCAGGTCTATTTCGACCCGCTCGTCCTCCCCATTTCCGTGGACACGAGCCAGGGGCTCGTAACCTTGAGAACGATCGAGAAGATCAAAGGGCGATACCCATCGGCAAAAACAATCATGGGACTCAGCAACATATCCTTCGGTCTTCCCGGCCGGGGAATCGTCAACCGGTCGTTCTTCCTCATGGCCGTCGCCGCCGGTCTCGATGCGGCGATCCTGAATCCCCTGGACCAGCGGCTCATGAGTCTCGTCAAGGTTTCGGAGATGCTTTCGAACCAGGACCCCATGTGCAGGCGGTTCGTCAGGGCTTTCCGGAAAGGAACGATCAGCGATTGACGGAACAGCCGTCATCCCATGTCAAAGGAGGTTGAACAGGTGTCTCGGGAAGGTATTGTCGTAGAAAAGCCATACGAACGATTGACGGGGGAACAGGTCGAGACGATTCACCGGGCGTCTCTCGAAATTCTGCGGGATCCCGGCCTGGTCTGTTTCAACGGGAGAGCGGCGGACCTCTTTGCCGCCGCCGGGGCGGACGTCTCGTCCGCCGACAAGAGTTCGCCCCCTCACTGGATCGTCAGGATCCCGGAACGGCTTGTCAGCGAAGGGATTGAAAAAGCACCGAAAACGGTGACCCTCGGCGCCAGGAATCCCGACAATGCCCTTGTCATGAAGGGCGACGAACCGAGGGTGTATTTCATCACCGGTTCGGAAACGAACATCTGGCTCGACACGCATTTTCAGACCTACGGGAAGAAAACCGACCCGACCGTGGAGATAGAGGTTCCCGAATTCATCCCCCGCCGCGGCACCATCGCGGATCTGTGCATGTCGGCCCATCTTTCGGAGCACCTCGACACCCTCGACGGATTCATCCGGAACGTCAACATCCAGGACAGGGACATCACCGAGAAAAACAAGGATGTGAACAAGTTCTTCGCCTCCCTCAACAACACGACCAAACACGTTCAGGCCGGCCTTACCAGCCTGAGCCAGCTCGATCCTGTCGTGAAAATGGCGGAGATCATTGCGGGGGGCCGGGATGCGTTGAAACGGAACCCCATCGTATCGCTCATCTGCTGCCTCATCAAAAGCCCGCTCCAGTTCGTCGACGACACGACGGAGGCCTTCATCGAAATATGCCTGCGGGGCATCCCCGTGGTGGTCTCCTCGGCGCCCCAGGCGGGAAGCACCGCCCCGATCAAGGAAGCGGGCATCCTGGCCCAGATCAATGCGGAAGTCCTCGCGGGAATCACGCTGGGTCAGATCGTCAACGAGGGAACGCCCGTCCTGTACGGAACGGTCCCCACGAAAACGAGGATAGACACGCTCAGCGATTCGTACGGCGCCGTGGAAACAAGCCAGTACACCATCGACTGCACCCAACTGGCCCGGTTTTATGGAATCCCGAATTATTCGACATCGGGCGTCAGCGATGCAAAGGTTCCGGGACAGCAGTCGTCCATCGAACGCCTTTTTTCGAACATCACCGTCGCCATGAGCGGTCCCCAGTTTCTCCACTGCGCATACGGCCTTCTCGACTGCAATTCCGTTTTCTCCCCTCTTCAGGCGGTGCTCGACGATGCCCATTTCACCATGATCAAGCATTTCCTCAGAACCCCCGGGATCGAAGACGGGGAGATCAATGACATCCTCACACAGATACGAAAGGTAATGTCCACGCCGCAGAAACTTTATATCAGCTACATCCGCAAGGTCATGCGAAGCGGGCTTCTGTCCCCGCTCTATCCTTTCGAGGGAAACCGGGAACGGGACCGGGTGTTCGAACTTGCCTTCGAAAACATGAAGGCGCTACTCGCAAAACCGGTTGAACCCGTCGACCGTGAAAAAACACGGAGGATATTCGACGAAATACCGGGCCTGCTGCCACGACTGAACATCTATGAGGAAGGGAGAAGATCATGAACGAACTCATTGAACGGCTTAAGGAAAACGTTATTCAGGGAAGAATGACCCGCGACGATGAAGGCATTGACGATACACTGACCGGGCCCGGCGTGGTCGAACTGACCCGGATGGCGTTGGAACACAAGATCACGTTGAAAGACGTCATCGCCGAGGGTCTCACCGCGGGGATGGAAGTCGTGGGGGAAAAATTCAATGCCAAGGAATATTATGTCCCGGACATGCTGGCCTCGGCCGAAGCGGTGAGTTCAGCCATGGACATCCTGAAACCCCATCTCGAAGCGGCGGATCTTGCGGCAAAGGGAAGATTCGCCATTGTCACCGTAAAGGGCGACATTCACGACATCGGGAAAAATATCGTGGCCATCCTGCTCAAGGGGGCCGGCTACGAGGTGGTCGATCTCGGCATCGATGTTCCCACGGACAGGATCGTCGATTATGTCCGGGAGAAAAAGCCGGATTATCTCGGCCTGTCCGCCCTGCTGACGACGACCATGCTGGTCATGGGCGACATTATCGAAGCGCTCAAGACGGCGGACCTGAGGGATTCGGTCAAGGTGCTGATCGGAGGGGCCGCCGTGTCGCAGGAATTCGCCCGGGAAATCGGTGCCGACGCATATTGCGCCGACGGCTTCGAAGCGGTCCGCATCCTCGATTCATACCGGCAGGCATAGAGGGTTACGCGCCGAACGGCCGTCCGGCGAAGCCGGCGGGCTTCGCGGTCGCATCCGGAATCGATGGTTCGTTCGGAATTCGTGACATTTCGGGAGAGGCTAACCCGACGACTTTCAAAATACGAAAGGGAGGACGTTGATTTTTATGGCAGGGATCGCAGGTGTTCTAGGCAGGGACGGCGGCACGCTGGATCTGATGCTCGAGAGAATCAGATACCGGGGTCCCGATGAAACGTGGAAGCATGAAAACGGCCCCGTGAATATCGGCTGCAACGAACTGAACGTCGGCGGCAGCCGGCGGGACGGTTCCCATTACGCGTCGGCCGGAGCCAGGGCGATCGTGCTGGACGGACGCGTCTACAACGAAAACGCGGAACACGGGAACGACGCCTCGATCATCCTCGATCTCTACGAGCGACACGGACTCAATTTCGCGGCGAAAGTGGACGGAGACTTCGCATGTGCCGTCGCCGACGGGAATCGTCTCGTCCTTGCCCGGGACGGGGTGGGAATCAAGCCGCTCTATTACGGGCACGACCGGAACGGGAATCTGTGTTTTGCATCGGAAGCCAAGGCCCTCGTCGATATCAGCGGCAGCGTCAGGGCGTTTCCACCGGGCCATGTTTACTCCCGGGAGACGGGGTTCCGCAAATATGCGAACGAGGCCGTCGAAACCCCGGAATTCGAAAACGAGGAGAAGGCCGGGAAAGTCGTCAAGGAACTTCTCATGAAGGCGATGGAAAAACGAATGAGGGACAACGCCGTCACGGGAATTCTGCTCAGCGGCGGCCTGGACAGCAGCCTCATCGCCTGGATGGCCCGTGAGATCAAACCGGACATTACCTGTTTCACCGTGAGCATGGAAAACGGACAGGACCTTCCCCTGGCAAAAGACGTTGCGGCCTGCCTGGGGCTCAGGCACGAAATTCTGATGTTCGGTGAAAAGGAAATCAACGAGATCCTCCCCCTCGCCATTCACCACCAGGAGATGTATGAAGAAAGCTGCGTCCATGGAGCGATCGCCAACTTTCTTGCCGGACGCTTCATCAAAGGCAGGGCAAACTGCGTCCTGACCGGTGAGGGCGCGGATGAATTCTTCGGGGGATACGACGGCCAGTACAAGCAGGCCCGCAATCCCGAAGAACTTGCCGGCATCATCGAATACCTCATCAGGGTGGCCCACAATACGGCCCTGCAGAGACTGGACAGATTGAACGCCGCCAACTCCTTCGAGAGCCGGACACCCTTCCTCGATGCCGGAGTGATGGATTTTGCTCTGAAAATCCCCCTGAATCACAAGATCCACGGGGAAGAGCAGACAGGCAAATGGATCCTTCGGCGAGCCTTTGAAGGCGTTCTGCCGGAACACATCATCTACCAGACGAAGCGATTTTTCGCCCAGGGGTCGGGCGTGGCGTACATCATGCGCCGGCTGGCGGAGCAAAGCATATCGGAGGACGAGTTGAAGGCATTCAACGCCGTGGCAGGAAACCCTTTCCTCGCCTCGGTGGAGGAGTTGTACTATTACAGGATCTTCAAGGAATCCCTGCCCCATCCCACATTCGACCGTCTGGTGGGACGCTGGGACCCGATGAGACCGGCATTTTTCTCCGAGTGGGCAGCCCACTCATCCTGAAAAGCGGACCCGGATTCCGGATTCACCCCCGCTTCAGGAAACCCGTTGCCGGTCCTGAGCCGCCACAAGCCCGAACCGTTCCCCGGGACCGGGAAGAGGCCCCTTTCCGGGGATCATCGTTGACGCAAACGGGCATCTCGATGGAAACAGGAATCTTCCATGATTGACGGCATCGTAAAAAGTGTTGATAGGCTTTTTATAAGTTCATCATGATTGAATACGATTCGGTAACCAAGGTTTTCGGTGCGGGCAAGACGGCGGTGACAGCCACGGACAACGTGACTTTTACGATCGAGCAGGGTGAAACCGCGGTCTTTCTCGGACCTTCGGGCTGCGGCAAGACGACCCTGC
>DJVQ01000059.1:0-17029 GCA_002441265.1 Syntrophaceae bacterium UBA6252 | reverse complement strand
ATGTGATCCAGCAGATCGGCCTGTTTCCCAACAAGACCATCGCGGGCAACATTGCCATCGTTCCCCGCATGTTGAAGTGGGACAAAAAGAAAATCGATGCCCGCATCGACGAACTTCTGAGCCTCGTGAAGCTGGAACCCGGGGTTTACCGGAACCGATACCCCGTTGAGCTTTCCGGCGGCCAGCAGCAGCGTGTCGGCGTGGCCAGGGCCCTAGCCGCCGATCCGGACATTCTCCTCATGGATGAGCCATTCGGGGCCATCGATCCCATCAACCGGGACCAGATCCAGGATGAATTTCTCAGGCTTCAGGCACAGCTCAGGAAAACCATCGCCTTTGTTTCTCACGACATTCACGAAGCGATCAAAATGGCCGACAAGATCGCGATCTTCAGAGAGGGGAGACTCGTCCAGTTCGACACGCCGGAAATCATTCTCATGAGGCCCGCCGACAGCTTCGTGTCGGATTTCGTCGGTGCGGACAGGGCGCTCAAGGCCCTGGGATTGCTCAGAGTGAAGGATGCCATGAACCGGGAACCCCGGAATCTGGCCCGGGCGGACATGACGGCGATGGAGGCCCTCAAGTTTATTGAAGACAACAACTTCGCCCATTTGATCGTCCTGAGAGGAAACAGGGTTCTTGGCTTCGTTTCCCGGAAGCATCTGAAATTCGAAAGGGGGAACCTGGAGGCGCTGGCGGAGAAGTTTCCGGAGGAACTGGGCGTCAGGGAGCCTCTTCGTGACGCCCTGTCGGCCATGCTCCTGCATGATCTGGCAAGCTTTCCGGTTCTGGACGACAACGGCGGTTTCGCCGGCACCATCAGCTACAAGAACATACAGAAATCCATCCTTGAACTGTACTCGGAATATCAGGATGAATAGAAGCGCAGGGATGCCATGAATCTCTTCGTATTTCTTCAGGAGAACTATTCCACGGCCATGTACCTGACCTGGGAACACCTCTGGATGGTGGGCCTGTCTCTCCTCATTGCCATATGCACCGGCGTCCCGACGGGCATTTTCATCACCAGAAACAAACAGCTGGCCCAGAAGGTCATAGGCGGGGCGAATGTGATCATGACCGTTCCGTCCATAGCGCTTTTCGGGCTCATGCTTCCCATACTGGCCGTGTTCGGGCATGGACTGGGCAAAGTTCCCGCCATCATTGCACTGGTTCTGTATGCCGAACTGCCCATTGTTCGTAATACCTATGTGGCCATCAAGAATGTCGATCCAGCGCTGGTGGATGCGGGAAAAGGCATGGGCATGTCGAAGTGGCAGCTGTTGCGGGAAGTGGAAATTCCCATGGCCGTTCCCGTGATCATCGCGGGCCTCCGGACGGCCGTGGTCATGATCATCGGCATCGCGGCGATCGCCGCCTATGTGGGCGCGGGCGGCCTGGGAGTCTTCATTCAGCAGGGTATCGCCCGATCCCACGAATCCATGGTCCTGGCGGGCGCGTTGTGTGTCTCTCTTCTGGCCGTGGTGGTCGACCTGGCCATGGGGTTTCTGGAAAAACGGGTCACGCCCAGAGGAATGAAACCATGAAAGAGGAAGCTTTCGGGAGTCCGGCGGCGGCCACGGGGATACGCTTCCTGTTGCTGGCTGCCGTGTTCATCGCAGGCATCGCCGCCGAAAGAATCGGCCTGGTGGAATATCTTTCGGACCCATGGGAACGGGAATACGTGCTCTTCCTCGCTGGGCAGCACCTGTATCTGGTTGCGGTGAGCATGGCCATGGCCCTGGTCACCGGCTTGGCAACGGGAATCGTCGTTTCGAGGAAAAGGTTCCGAAAATTTGCGGGCGTTGTCATGTATGTCATCGGTCTCGGTCAGACCATCCCCTCCCTGGCCGTGCTGGCCCTGACCATGAGCTTCCTGGGCATCGGCAGCAAACCGGCCATTCTGGCCCTTTACATCTACTCCACGCTGCCCATAGCCAGAAACACGCTGGCGGGGATCCTGTCGGTGTCACCGGCGATCATCGACGCGGCCAGAGGCGTCGGCATGAGTCCCGCCCGCATCCTCCTGGAAGTGGAAATTCCGAACGCATTGAACGTAATTCTCACGGGCATACGGATCGCCCTTGTCATCAACATCGGCACGGCGGCCCTGGGCTACCTCATCGGCGCCGGAGGGCTGGGCGACCTCGTGTTCACCGGCATCAATCTCATGAGAACGGAGCTTCTCCTGGCGGGGGCTCTGCCTATCACGATCCTGGCCCTCGCGGGCGATTATCTTCTGGAACTCCTCAGCCTGCTCATCGTCCCGAAGGGCATCAGGATGGCCGGCTGATCCCATTCCCCGGGTTCATCGGCCCGGGGACTCTTTGAAAGGAGGCTTGCACATATGAAGAAAGCATTGAACGTGTTCCTGGCGGCTGTCGTCTTTCTGGCGGCGGGGTTGATCCCTCCGGGCATCGCCGTCGCGGAGGATAAAACCATTACCATAGGCGGCAAGAACTTCACCGAACAGTACCTGCTTCCCGAACTGGCCAGGCTGCTTCTGGAAAAGGAAGGGTTCAAGGTGAACCTCCGTACCGGCGTGAGTACCGTGATCGCCCGCCAGTCGCTGGAAGCCGGACAGATCGACATGTACTATGAATACACAGGTACGGCGTACACGGTTTTTCACAAGCAGGACGACGCCGAGATCATGATATCACCGGAGAAGGTCTACCGCTGGGTTCGGGACAAGGACGCAAAGAAGAACCTGGTGTGGCTCGATCCCCTTCCCCTGGACAACACCTACACCATCATGATGCGCAGAGCGGATGCCGCGAAGGCAAAAATCAGGACCATCTCCGATTTCGGGCAATACGTGGAAAAGAATCCGGGAAAGCTCACCTTCGCGCTGGAATCGGAATTCTGGGAAAGGCCCGACGGGTTCAAAAGGCTCATGGTTGTTTACGGGTTCAGAATGAGCCCGGCGGACGTGAAAAGGATGGACATGGGGCTCACGTACCTCGCCCTGAAGGAAGGCCAGGTAGGCTCCGCCATGGGATTTGCCACGGACGGCCGCATACAGGCTTTCAACCTTCTCACGCTGGAAGACAATAAGAGTTTCTTTCCCGTGTACAACCCTGCTCCGGTCGTCACCAGGAAAACGCTGGAAAAATATCCTGAAATTGCCGACATCCTGAAGCCGTTGTCGGAGAAGCTGGACAACGAGGCGATGCGCATCCTGAACGCTTCCGTGGATGTGGAACACATGAGCGTGTCCGCCGCCGCCGAAAAGTGGCTCAAGGATGCGGGACTGCGTTAAACCGACGGAAACGGGCATACGAAACCCGGGGCGGACCATGCCGGGCATGGAAGGCCCTTCCCGATGCCGCGGGGATCGGCTGGCTGCCGCGGCCGATTCCGCCTTTTCGTCCGCACGGCATTCGCCGTTTGAATCACCGGCCGGCATTCCGATTCCTTTTTTGACACGCATCGCTCTTTGTGCTACACAAAACCGAACATGAACCGGACTGGTTCCCGGCCGCGCATTTGCTGAAAAAAACGCAACATTCGCAGCCTGGCTGTCCGTCTGCCGTCTTTCCGGAAGGATGCCGGAAGCTTTTGTCTTACCGAGGGGGAAAGACCGAATCGCCTTGCATCGGATAAACACGACCGCCACGGTCTCTTCCAGTATCGAGGCCTTCACCGCACCGGGGACGGCCTCTTTTCACAGGTGCCTCCAGATCTGCGACGGACACCGGCGGGAAACCGTTCCGTCTCCGTGGAGGCCGCTGGCTGCATGGAGAACCCCCGCAGGAATCTTCCCTGAAGGTTCATCGATGAAAGAAAAGATAGTCTATAACCGTTTCATCGGCATCGTTATCCTTCTTCTTTGCCTTTCCCTTGCCGGCTGCGCCGACTTCAAGAAAGTCGTCTCCAAGGTCGGCAACAGCGTCAGCAGGTGGGGAGGCAAATCGTCCAAATCCTCGGGGGAATCGGCGGTGAACGCCGACATCAACATCGCGAAATCGCCGAATGTCTCCACCGACGAACTCCTTTGCATGAAGCGGATCTCCGTATTCTTCGAAGGGGGGAAAAAGGACGAGGACCGGGAGGAGGTGAACAAACTTCTCGGCGATTACGTGGGCCTCAATCTGATGCGGCTCGGCTACGACATCGTCGAGAGGCAGAAGCTCCGCGACATCGTGGAGGAACAGGCCCTGCAGCAGTCGGGCGCCGTCAGCGACAAAAATCTCATCGAAGCGGGGAAGCTCCTGGGGATCGAGGCCATTATCTCGGGGACCTTCATCCCTTCCCAGAAGCTGAACACGGGCATGCTCCAGGGGGGAAGCGCCACGGTGACCATCAAGCAGCTTTCCGCCCGGATCATCAGCATCCGGGAAGGACGGAGTCTCGTCATGATCGCCCTCGCCTACCACGGATCGGGGGCCGAGCTCAAGGAGGCGAGTTCCCAGCTGGCCAACCTCATCAACGGCCAGATGAAGGGAGACGTCAAGAGGAAACTCACGGTGAACCTCCAGCCGGCGGAGGGAACCATCCGGATCCTGAACATCAGGCCCCGGTACGAGCCGGGGATGGAACTGTCCCCGGGCAGCTACCTCATCGAAGCCTCCTGCGAAGGATACGAAACCCGCAAGCAATGGGTCACCATTTTCGGGGACGAGGACGTGACGGTTTCCCTCGAACTCCGGCCGCGGAAGTGAACACCGGGAACCCTTCCCCCGCAGCGACAGTCCCGCCCGTCCTCCGATCATCCCATCTGTCCGATATCCCGATTCTTCTTTGACACGCCCGGTTTCTTGTGCTACCAGACCCTCAGGAACCCGCGCACCGAGGACGGCAAGGAATGAACTACGAAAATCAGGCCCTCAGGGCCTGCCTGGAAGTGGGAAAGGCCCTCACATCCACCCTGGAAGTCCGGGACATCCTGGATCTCATCATGTCGAAGGTGAGCGAACTCATCGACGCCGACAACTGGTCGCTTCTCCTCAGGGACGAACACACGGGGGAACTGAGTTTCGAAATCGCGGTGGGCCTGCGAAAGGAAGACCTTGTGGGGGTCCGTCTCCAGCGGGGGGAAGGGATCGCGGGCCACGTGGCGGAATCGGGGGAATCCGTTTTCCTGGGCGAACTCGCCGGCGGAAATCTCCAGTTCAGCGAAAGGGTCGACAGGATCACGGGATTCCGGACAAAATCCATCGCCTGCGTCCCCATGAAAATCCGGGACCGGGTCCTCGGCGTGATCGAGGTCGTCAATGTGCGGGAGATGGAAGCCTTCCGGGAGAAGTACGCCCCCGTCCTGTCCATTCTTGCCGATTACGGGGCCATCGCCGTGGAAAACGCCCGGCTTTTCGAACGAATCAGGCGGATGGCCATAACCGATGAATATACGGGGCTCTTCAACGCCCGGTACCTCCATGACAAACTGGAGTCCCTCATCGAGGAAGCCCGCCTGCAGGGAACGTCCCTGGCGGCGGCGTTCATCGATATGGACAACTTCAAAAGCGTCGTGGACACCCACGGCCATCTCCTGGGAAGCCGGGTGCTGTCCGAAGTGGGACAGGTCATGTCGTCCTGCCTTTCCCCGTCGGACCTCCTCATCAAGTACGGCGGGGACGAGTTCGTCCTCCTCATGCCCGGAAGGGGGCGGCACGAGGCCGCCGCCCTGGTCGATGCCGTCCGGCGGGCGGTGCGCGCCGGCACATACCTCGAATCCGT
Organism: Syntrophaceae bacterium UBA6252; assembly: GCA_002441265.1. Lineage (GTDB taxonomy): Bacteria > Desulfobacterota > Syntrophia > Syntrophales > UBA6807 > UBA6807. The sequence continues at coordinate 11,350 of DJVQ01000059.1, read as the reverse complement.
CGAGGCTCCCGTCAGGCTGACGGCGAGTTTCGGCATCGCCGTCTTTCCCGCCGACGCCGGGACAAAGCGCGATCTCCTCTCCAAGGCCGATCAGGCCATGTACCGGGCCAAACGGTCGTCAAAGGACTGCGTCGTCGTGTACGGGGACATCAAGGAGGAATCCACCTGACCCTGATCGGGGCGGATGCCGCTCCGGGATCGCCGGAAATCCCAACGAAAAAAGGGCCTCCGTTTCCGGAAGCCCTCCTGCGGTATCGGGCTGGTTGCTGGCTCATTTCGAAAGATGCCCCCCTCTTGTGGATGTCACGGAAAAACGCATGGTCATCGACGATCATGCCTTCCGTGATAACGTCATTCCGGAGGCATCTTCCCGCCTTTACGATCCGCCTGTTCCATGCAAGCCACAGGTTCATTTCCACGGCGACCGGCCGCAATCCGGCCGTTGCTTCCTGCGACACGATTCCCTCCCCTTCCGGATGTCCCCGCATCGAAGGATGCGGTGGGGAAACCATGTCCAGCCTTCCCTTGCTTTGCCGTGCCGTGGCAAGCCATTTCAAAGACCAACCCGATGATTCATTTTCACCCTTTTATCGCTCCGTGTCAAGCCTTTTGCACCGCACTGCTGCACCGCCCCGATTCGCGCTTGCCTCCCGGGGAAGGGTTTCATTATAATGCGAAGGGGGGATAAAACCTCCGGAAATATCTCAAAAAAGGAGGACGGTCATGTCCATGAAACGGAGAGACAAAACCGTATTCGCTCTCCTGTCGCTGGCATTTCTGATTTCACTCTCGTGGTTTCCCCCGCTCGTTTCCATGCCGCAGGCGGAAGAAAAGGCCCCCGGTCCCTACCCGCCCCACGACCGGAAGGTTTTCGTCAGCGTTCTCCCCCTCGCGAGCTGCGGGGACTGCGAGGTGATCGCCAACCTGTCCACCCCGCCCCTGCCCATGCAGGCGGACGTCTGGAGGAAACTGGCGGAAAAGGGAAGGGCCGTGGGGGCCGATGCCGTGTTCGACGCCAAAAGGAAAATCGAAGGCGCCGGGGGGGTGAAATCCTTCGTGGGTTTCGGCATCGCCGTGAGGATCAAGAATCCCGCCGCCGTCGATTTCAGCGAGGAAAACGGCCGCTGGTTCTGAACCGGCCTGCGGCCATGATTACGCCTTCCAGCCCCGGCGGCCCCACCGCTCGGGCAGGACGGCCCTCAGGGGCCATTCGGCCGGCACCAGCTGCCCCGGCTTCTCCCCTTCCCTTTCGATGAGCTTCCCCAGTCCCCTCCTGCGGAACTGGGGATTCCCGCCCTTCTCCGTCCGGCCGTTGTAGATGGCCTCGGAGCGGAGCCGGCGGCCGATGGTCTTCTCCATCCTGTTTCCGAGCCAAAGGACGCGGTCCACTTCGTAGCCGTGTTCGATCCCCAGCTCGTCGATCTGGACCAGCAGGTCCTCCAGGGTGACGAGCCCCACGTAGCGATGGTCCCGGTAGTAGTATTCGCCGGTCCCGCGGACGGGGCAGTCGTCGAGGAAGTTGGCCGGCTGCCCCCCCAGCCCGCCCAGCGTCCCCTCGAACCGGCTGATCCCGGCATGGAGGGCCGCAAGCACCGACGAGGAGGCCACCCGCTTGGTTTCGTGGAGGTGGCACAGGTGGCTCTCCGGGTCGGGCATGGCGTCTAGGATCATGGAAAAATACCGGTACACTTCCGCCGCCGAGGCGGAACCGTCGTGGTCCGCGTGCTCGATGTCGTAGGCGCCGATGGAAAACCAGCGCTTCGTGAACTCCACCGCATCCTCGAGCAGGGTGGCCCCGCTGATGGGGCTTCCCCAGATGGTGCTCACGACGCCGCACATTTTGATGCCCACGTCGTCGCACTTGCGGATGCACCGCTCGGCCTCCCGCCAGTACTGGGACAGGGTGGTCCCCGAGTTGGCGAAATGATGCTCCGGGTCGGTGGAGACCATCATGAGGACCCGGTCGGGACCGATGCCCCGCTTCTTCAGCTCCACGGCCCGGTCCACGGCGCTCTCGCGGATCGTCACGGCGCTGAACACCAGTTCGTCGTAAGGGACGTTCTGCCGGGCGCACCGTTTTTTGAAGCCATCGCTCCGGAAATGGGCGAGAACGGTCTCGGCGTCCCGGAACTGGGGAATCGCCGCCGGATTGCCCAGGTTGGTGACCTCCAGCTCCCGGCACCCCGCCAGGATGATCTCCTCGCCGTAGAAGATCTTGGAGGCCGTGGAGATGAATTTTTCCTCGTGCTGGAACCCGTCGCGGATCGTGATGTCGCCGATCATGACCTTCCGGGGCATTCGGGGAAAGATGTTCCAGTAATCGTATTCCGTCATTTCCGTTCTCCTTTTTCGCAGTGATCCCGAGGTGCAGGCTTCTCCGGTCCGACAGGACGGCGGAAAACGCCGTTTTTCGACGGCGCGGCTAGAACTTGAAATTGCCGAAATTCGACTCCTTGACCGGTTGGAGCAGCGAAATCTCGAACGCCAGGGCCAGGGCGTCGCGGCAGTCCTTCAGCGGCAGCGTGCCGTCGTTGAAGAGTCGCGATTCCATGTAGAACGGGTGGGCCTCGCGGTCGTACTTCTCGACCATCATCCGGCGGAACATGGCCGCCGCCTCCTCGTCCATCTCCTCGCCCCGCCTCTTCCGGTTGACCCGTTCCAGGCTCGTGAGGATGAAGCCCGCCGTGTCCCCGGACATGACGGACGTGCGGGCCCGCATGGTCGCGAAAATGAAAAGCGGGTCGAAGGTCCGGCCGCACATGCCGAAATTGGCGGCTCCGTGGTCCGGGCCGATGACCCATTGAATCCGCGGGACCTCCGCGCAGGCGCAGGCCCTGACCATGCCGGAGCCGTACTTTCCGATCCCGGCGTACTCCTCGGCGGAACCCACCATGTAGCCCGGGGAGTTCTGGATGTAGAGAATGGGAATCTTCATCGTGCAGCAGCGGATGACCCATTCGATGGCCTTGCGGGCCGAATCGACGAAGATGACGCCGTTGTTATTGCTGGCGATGACCCCCACGGGAATACCCTTCAGAAAGATCTTTCCGCAGACGATGTTGTCGCCCCGGCCGGGGTTGTAGTTGCGCTTGTACTCGCTGAAATAGCTGTCGTCGGCGATGGCGGCGAGGACCTCGCGGACGTTGATCCCCTTCGAGGTTTCCTTCGGCAGGACCCGGTAAAGATGGTCGGCGGGAACCTTCGGGGCCGCGGGGGCGCGCCGGTCGATGTGAAGGGTCTGCTTCGGGTCGAAGGCGAGCAGCTCACGGAGCTTGTCGATTCCCTCGTCCTGGGATTTCACGAAGTGATCGGCCCCTCCCGAAATGTGGGTGTGCACCCTGGCGCCCCCCAGATCCTCCATGGAGACCGTTTCCCCGATGGCCGACTTCACCATGGGCGGCCCGCCGAGAAAGGAGTAGGACATCCCCTCGATCATGATGGACTCGCAGGCCAGGTAAACGATGTAGGCGCCGCCGGCGGTGTTGCCGCCGGTGGAGAGGGTGTACTGCTTCAGGCCGCGGGCCGACATCCGGGTCATGTTGTAGAAGAAGTGGCCGAACTGGTTGCGGCCGGGGAAGATCCGGTCCTGCAGGGGGAGGTACGCCCCCGCCGAGTCGGCGATGTAGACGAAGTTGAGCCCGCACTTTTCGGCGACCTCCTGGGCCCTCAGATGCTTCTTGCAGCTGATGGGGTAGTAGGCCCCCGCGGTCACCCGGCTGTCGTTGGCCAGGATCATCACCCAGTTGCCGTGGATCTTTCCGATCCCCGTCACAAGGCCGGCCGACGGGACGTCGTTCACGCCTTCGTACCCGATTCCGAAGCCCGCGCCCCGGCTCAGTTCGAAGAATTCCGTACCCGGATCGACAAGCTGCCGGATCAGCTGCCGCGGCGGCTTCTTGCCCTGTTTGGCCAGCCGCTGGTTCTGGACCTCCCCCCCGGGATTGTAGGCCCTCTCCCAGAGATCGTAGATCTTCCGCTCCTCCGCCAGCCAGTGGAGTTGGTTTTCCTCATGTTCCGCTTGCTTCTTCTGTGCCCGGGTCAGTTTCTTTTCCGGTTGATACGCCATCGATTCCACTCCTTTTCGTCTTCGTCTTGCCCCGGCGGGCGGCGCCGTCCCCTGCCGCCCGCTGCGATCACTGCGGTTTCTTCCCGCAGAACAGCTTCATCACGAAGGAAACCACCGTTTCCCCCTTCTGGTTCCTGATCTGGTTGCGGACGGTGAGAATTCCCTTCTCGTTCCCCTTGTGCGTGATCCCGACGACCTCCACCTCGCAATGGATCGTGTCGCCGATCCGTGTGGGCGCCGTGAATCGCACTTCTTCCATTCCGTAAAAGGCGATGAACGATTTCGGCAGGTAGCTCGCGTAAGGTCCCAGCCGGAAAGGCAGGGACATGCCGATGCTGAGGGTCAGCATCCCATGGGCGATGCGGCCCTTGAACGGCGTCCCCGCCGCGTATTCCACGTCCGTATGGAGGGGATGCCAGTCGCCGGTGAAACCCGCAAAGGCCACGATGTCCGCCTCGGTGACGGTTCTCGCCGGCGAAATCATTTTCTCGCCCAGGACATAGTCGTCAAGATACAGGTGTTCCTTCGACATGGGTTCCTCCTCGGTTCTCGGGTGTCTGCTTCGTCTGTGCCTGATGAATTTCCGCCCGGGAAAAACGGACGGATCGAACATGACGGCTGTGTACCGCACGGACGGCGCCCTGTCTGTCGGGCAACCTTGACAACCGGCGAGGGGGAACCTGGAAAGAATGAACCGTTTAAGGGGGTTATTCCAGAGAAGTGAGCCCGTGCTGGATCGCGAACTTGATGAGACCGGGAATGTCGCCGATGCCCAGTTTCTTCATCAGGCGGCTCCGGTAGGTTTCGACGGTCTTGACGGACAGGAACAGGGTCCCGGCGATCTCCGCGCTGGTCCTGCCCTCAACGACCAGCTGCAGCACCTCCCGTTCCCGCCGGCTGAGGACGGAAAGGGGGTCCCGGTACGCCTCCTCCTGTTTCAGGAAGGCGCCGACGACCTGATCGGAAACCTTGGCGCTCAGGTAGCGGTGGCCGGCGCGGACGGCGTGGATGGCCTGGATCAGCTCGCGGCCCGCCGATTCCTTGAACAGGTATCCCCGGGCTCCCGCCCGGAGGGCCCTGAGAATGGACTCCGAAGACGACTGCATCGACAGGATGACGACCCGTGTCGCCGGGCACTCCCGGCAGATCTGCTCCGTGGCCTCGATCCCGTTCAGATCGGCCATGAGGATGTCCATGATGACGACGTCGGGCTTGAGTTTCCTGACGGCCCTGATCGCATCCCGGCCGTTCGCGGCCTCCCCGACGATTTTCATGTCGCCGTGGGCCTCCAGCAGGGATCGCAGGCCGTCGCGGACGATCGTGTGATCGTCGGCCAGGAAGACCGAGATGCTCATAACGGAACCTCGACGGTCACCCGCGTCCCCTCCCCGACCTTCGATTCGACCAGGAAGCGCCCCCCGATCGCCTCGGCGCGCTCGGCCATGGTCATGAGCCCCCAGCCGTTCCGCTCTCCCGCTTTTCGCACCCCCGTCGGATCGAACCCGACACCGTCGTCGGAGATGGCCAGCCGAATCACCCCGCCGGCGGCCTCGATGAGGATCCTCGCGCATCCGGCCCGGGCGTGCTTGCCGATGTTGGTCAGGACCTCCTGGACGATCCGAAACAGATTGTTTTCGATCTCCGGCGCCGGCCGGGGCTGGATCTCCTTCCCCTCCACGACGACGTCCACGCCGGTCCTGGCGGAAAAGCGTTCGCCGTACCAGCCGACGGAGGCGACGAGCCCCAGGAGGTCCATGTCGGGCGGACGCAGATCGCCCATCAGGCCGCGGGTGAATTCGGTAATCTCCTCCACCAGGACCATCGAGTCTTCCAGCCGCGCCTGGAGCACGTCCGTCCCCTCGGCGGGGAGCGCGGATTTCACGATGCTCAGGTTGATTCCCACCACCGTGAGGTTCTGCCCCACCTGATCGTGGAGTTCCCGGGCGATCCGCTTCCTTTCCCATTCCTCCGCCTCCGACAGCCTTGCAGAGAGAATCCGAAGCTGCCGGCTTTGCTGTTTCAGGGTTTCCTCCGCCCGTTTCCGCTCCGTGATGTCCCGGCCGATGCCGAAACGGCCCGCCGCCCTGCCCGCCCCGTCATACCGGGTCGTCACCATGAACTCGACGGGAACGCGCTCGCCGTTTCTGTGGACGAGGTCCGCCTCGTAGGGGGGGGTGTCCTCCCCGCGGATCCCCTTCCTGAACCGGAGGATCGTGGCATCGATGTGCTCGGGGGCGACGAGAAAGGTGAAGGGCCGTCCCATCAGGTCCCGGGCCTCGTATCCCGTGACGCGCTCGAACTGCGGGTTGACGTACGTGTAGGTTCCCTTCTCGTTTACGATGAAAATGAGGTCCCCCGTGGATTCGACGAGGTTCCGGTATTTCTCCTCGCTCTCCCGGCGGGCCGCCTCCGCACGGCGGCGCTCCCCCTCCGCCTTCTCCAGGCGGGCGATTCTCCGGCGCAGCGACGCGATCTCCTCGATCAGTTCCTGCGCGCTCTTCGCCGCGTCGTCCGCCGTTCCTGTCCTGGTCCCCCGTTTCATTCAAAAACCGTCAGCGAACGCGATACAGAACGAGTCCGTCCCTTTCCCCGCTCTCCACGATCCCCTTGTCCTCGAGATCCACCAGGTGGACATAGGTCTCGTTCAGGGCGAGATATTCATCGAAATCCGGCAGGTTCTTCCCGAAAATGTCCTGCGACACCTTGAAGGTCGTCTTTTCCCCTCCCCGCAGGGCTTCCAGGATCAGCCGGGTCCGCTCGGCATGGTGATTCCTGATCTCGTCGACCCGTTTCGCGAGGTCCGGGAAGGGGGCGCCGTGGGCGGGATAGACCATCCGGACCGGAAGGTCCCGGATGGATTCGAGAGATGCGAGAAAACTCCTCAGGGGGCGGTAGTCGGGATCGAAAATATCGGGGCTGAGATTCGGCGTGATCTCTGGGAGGACATGGTCCCCCGACAGCAGGATGCCGTCCTCCGGAAAATAGAAACACATCTGACCCCGCGTGTGCCCCGGGGCGGGAATGATCTCGAGACGCCTGTCCCCGAACTGGTACCGGTCGTGAGGTTCGAGAGGGCGTTTCACCTGGAATGGGACCGTTGCCTTCCGGAAGACGGCCAGGAGCTTGACCAGGGCATCGACGGTCTTTCGCGGAAGGTCGTGGCGGCTGTAGAAGTCCACGGCCCGCTGGACGAACTCCTCCGGCTTGATTTCGTTGTTGATGCGCCGCTCGTCTCTCGCGGACATCCGGACCTCGGCGCCGGAACGTCTCTGGATTTCGCCCGCGACCCCGCAGTGATCCACGTGGAAATGGGTCAGAAAGACCTGGTCGACGTCCTCGATCGTCCTGCCCAGGGTCGCCAGCGCTTCGCCGAGGGCGCGGAAGGATTCGGGGATGCTCATGCCCACGTCGAACAGGACCACCCCGCCGGGGTGCTGCAGGGCATGGACGTGGACGTGGCCTAGACGAAAGGGCATGGGCAGGGTGATCCGGTAGAGGTCGGGTAGAATCTGATCGATCACTGGATTTCAAGCCTCCTGTCGTTCTATGAGTCCGACACTCTTTTTACCCGCTCCATTGCCGGGAGTCAATGACGGCTTTCCATCGGCCCGGTTGCCCCGGCCCTCCCCCCTCTCACGGGACCCGGAATCGACGCGTCCTCCCGGGCGACGGCGCCGAACCGACCGCCGCGAGGGAATTATTTCATGTCCTGCTATGGAATTCATGGTATAAATCAACCGTTCCATTCGGAATATCCATCAGAAGACCCTGCGTCGATTTCCATGGAAACGGCCGCGAAGCGCCGTCCGAGGCGCGATACGGAAGCAAAACGGGACGGAAAGGATGATGAAGTCGTAAAAAGGCCNNGGCAAAGTAAAAAGCTCCATAGGCAAGGCGCCCGAATCCCGAGGAATGAGGCGTACGGATGGTACGCCAAAGGGTCGAGGGAAGAAGGGCAACGCAGCATATGGGCTTTTTACGAAGCCGTCAAAGGATGAAAGGCATCCATAACCGTCAGGACCCGGGCAAGGGGGTGCATCCATGGGAGAGGTCGTCCATACGTCAAGGATCAGAATCGTGAGGGAAACGGGCCCCACCCGCAGGGCCACGATCGAGGGTTTCGCGGAACCGATTTACTACGGCGTTCACGGGGGAATCAAAAGATTTTACAAGGTCGAGCCCGACAAGGAGCACGCGGCGACGCTCGACCACATCGTCGCCGCGACTGCGGGGTGAATGATGGGAACGCTGGCCACGCTGCTGGCCGGAAGGAAAATTCCCACGCCCGAGCATCTTTACTGGGCCGACGTGGAGGGGGACATCGAAAGCGTCGACGACGTCCTTCGGATTACGAGGATCCGGGTGAACATGCATCTCAAATGCCCGGAGGCAAAGGCCGTCGACGCGAGGGAGGCCTTTGCGAACTATATCACACGATGCCCGGCGGCGCAGAGCGTCAGGAACTGCATCAGTCTGGAGGATGCGCTGATCCTTGAACGGGAAGCCGGCCGCCGCGATCCGGCCCGGCAGGAGGAAACGAAATGAAAAGATATCTGTGGTACGGGTTCTTCGCGATCATCGTCCTCATCGTCGCGACGTCGGTCTATTACTACCTTTTCCCGGAAGCGCTGTTCCGGATGGCAACGGGCGCCCAGAGACGGGCCGCCGACCTGGCCCAGAAGGAAGTCCAGGTCGGCGATCACAAAATCGTCTACCTGGAGGGGGGGAAAGGGGAACCCGTCCTTCTCCTCCACGGGTTCGGCGGCAACAAGGACCATTGGACGGACTTCGCCAGGCACATGAAGGGCTTCCACCTCGTCATTCCCGACATCCCCGGTTTCGGCGAAAGCTCGCAGGTGCCCGAGGACCGTTACGACGTCGACGACCAGGTGGAGCGGATCGCCGGATTCGCGGAAGCGCTTAAGCTCGACAAATTCCATATCGTAGGGAATTCGATGGGGGGCGCGCTTTCGGCGGTCTTCGCGGCGAAACACCCCGACAGGATCCTGACGGTCACCCTCATGGACACGGCCGGCGTCCCTTATGAGAAGAAAAGCGAACTCGTCATGGAATTGGAGAAGGGGAAGAACCCCCTGCTCGAAGGAAGCGATGCGGGATACGACAGGCTGATGGAACTGATTTTCGTGAAGAAGCCCCAGATCCCGGAGCCCTTCAGGAAAATCCTCGCCGCCGACTGGATCGCCCACCGGGAGTTCAACGCGAAAATCTGGAACGACTGGCAGCCGCACCGGTTTTCCCTGGAACCCGTTCTGCCCATGATCCAGGCGCCCGTCCTGATCCTGTGGGGTGACAGCGACAAGATGCTGGACGTGGGAAGCGTCGCCTTCCTGGAACAGAACCTGAAAAATTCCAGGACGGTCATCCTGAAGGACACGGGACACTGCCCCATGGTCGAGAAGCCGGAAGAAACGGCGGCGGCCTACGTTCGCTTCCTGAAGGAGAAAGGATGATGTTCTCCGCTCTCTTCGCCCCGATGGATCTGGGTTCCGTACGGATCGGGAACCGGTTCGTCCATTCCGCGACCTATGAGGTCATGGCGCTGGAGACGGGCGAGGTCACCGACAGGCTCATCGGCAGATACCGGACCCTGGCCCGGGGGGAGGTCGGACTCATCATTCCGGGCTACCTGTATGTCCACTCCCTGGGCCGGGCCTACAGGCATGAAACGGGGATTCACGATGACCGGATGATTCCCGGCCTGACCCGGCTGGCCGGCGCGGTTCACGAGGAAGGAGGGAAGATCGTCTTCCAGCTGGCCCACGCGGGGAGACAGACCACGAAGGCGATGATCGGGCGGACGCCGCTCGGGCCTTCTGGCGGCGACAGGGATCCCTTTTATTTCGTCAAACCGAGGGGAATGGATGGAGGACAGATCCAGGAGGCCATCCGGGCCTTCGGCGCGGCGGCCCGCAGGGCCGTCGAGGCCGGCGCGGACGGCATCCAGCTCCACGCCGCCCACGGGTATCTGATCAACCAATTCCTCTCGCCCTTTTTCAATCGGAGAAAGGACGAATGGGGCGGGTCCGATGAGAACCGGTTTCGTTTTCTCGGGGAGATTCTCTCGGAAGTCAAAAGGGAAACGCCGCAGGGGATGCCCATCCTGGTGAAATTGAACACCCATGACCACACCCCCCGCGAGGGGATCACCCCTTCGCTGGCGGCCACGTACGCCGGGCGGCTGTCGAAACTGGGGATTCACGGATTGGAGGTCAGCTGCGGATCGGGCTGGTATTCCTTCATGAACATGTGCCGGGGCGAGGTTCCGGTGAAAGAACTGGTGACGGGCCTCCCCCTCTGGAAAAAACCCGTTGGAAGGCTGATGCTGGGAAGGATGGCGGGGAAATACGGTTTCGAGGGAGGGTACAACATCGAGGCCGCAAAGAGGATCAAGCCCGTTTTAGGCGATACCCCCCTGTTCGTCGTGGGCGGGATGCGAAAGGCGGCGGAGATGAAAAAGGCATTGGAGGAGCGATATGCCGATGGGATCGCCATGAGCCGTCCCTTCATCCGGGAGCCTTTTCTCGTCAGAAGGATCCGGGAGGGGAAAACGGACGCCTCCGCCTGCGTTTCCTGCAACCGATGTCTCGCCGCCGCTGCGAACGACATTCCCGTGCAGTGTTACTGTAGGGAATTCCCGGCATCCGCCCGTTGACGACTTCGGGAAAGCGCCGTTTCGAGTTTCATGGGTTCGTCATGCATGAAGGTCCGTCGGACCGTTCCGGAATGGAGGAAGAAAATGAGCGACAAGAAATACCCCTATGTCACACGCCTGGACATCCTGTACGATTCCCTGCAGCTTGTCGATGTTCCGTCCCTGGTCGCAAAATGCACCGACCGGTGGTTCAACCAGACCCTGTGCCGGGTCAACGAGTCGGTGGTCCGGTTCGGAGTCATGCAGGGAGAGTATCACTGGCACAAGCACGAAAAGGAAGACGAGTTCTTCTTCACCCTCGAGGGGAAACTGATCGTCGACGTGGAGGGCGCGGAATCGGTGGAACTGCATCCGCATCAGGGATACGTCGTTCCCAGAGGGGTGGTCCACAGAACGAGGGCGCCGGAAAAAACGGTGATCCTGATGGTGGAGACGGCGGGCATCATTCCCACGGGCGATGAATGAGCGCCGCGCGGCCGCGGCAAGAGACTGCGCGGCCGGCATCCGCCGGAAAGGGAGCCGGCCGCATCTCGGTGTCGCCGGCTCTTAAACTTGACGGCTTCGTAAAAAGCCCATATGCTGCGTTCCCCTTCTTCCCTCGTCCCTGCGGC
>DJVQ01000032.1 GCA_002441265.1 Syntrophaceae bacterium UBA6252 | reverse complement strand
TGGTGGGCCGTACCGGATTTGAACCGGTGACCAACTGATTAAAAGTCAGCTGCTCTACCGAACTGAGCTAACGGCCCCGGTGTCCTTCGGAAGTGATGGTTTTTAGCAGGAAGGCTTTCCTATTGTCAAGGAGAAAAGACGGTTGGACAGGGTTTCCGCTTTTTGGTAGATTTAAAAAGTACGTTACGTCAAGGGCGGCAGTCGTTCACGGGAAAGGGGCCTATGGGCGGATCGATCCGGGAAGACATCGTGAAGTTCCTCCGGGAGGGCGGCGCCGATCTCGCGGGATTCGCGTCCCCCGAAACCTGGGACTCCCGGGGGGAGGTGACGCCGGAGCACCGGCCCGGGTTCCTCTGGCCGCCGGTGGCGACGGTCATCACCTTCGGCATCCAGATGCCACTTCCCATCGTGGAAACGACCCCTTCGGTGCAGCATCGGGACCTGTACAACACCTGCAACCGGCTTCTCGACGACCTGGCGTTCCGGCTCGCCCTCCGTCTGAACCGTCTGGGGCATCCTTCCATCCCCATCAGCCGCGACGGGTACTCCAGGGTGGACGTCCTCCTTCGAAAACCCGGGGCGGTATTCGCCCACACTTACGCCGCCCATTACAGCGGCCTGGGCCACGTGGGCATCAACAACACGATCCTCACGCGGGAATTCGGGCCCAGGGTGCGGTTCACCTCCGTGTTCACGGCGCTGAAGCTCCAACCGGACCCACCGGCCGGGGAGAACCTGTGCATCCGATGCGGCGCCTGTTTCGACCTCTGTCCCGTTTCGGCCCTCGTCATGAGCCGCCAGGAACTGAAGGACAAGGGCAAGGTCCTCGCACATTATGACGGGATGCGGTGCGCCTTGTGGGCAAAGGCTTTGAGCGCGAAAGGCTGCTACCCCTGCGGCATCTGCGTCAAGGTCTGCCCCGTCGGCGAAGACCGGGTCCTCTACGGCAGGGAAAAAACCGCATCTCACTACCGGAAGGAACTGGCGGGCATTTTCTCGGGTTCCGACGACCCCCTGTACCGGGCATGGACCGTCATCCGCCACTATGGAAGCGCCCTCACCGGCGACGGCCCCTCGGCCGCCGGGGGATTGAAGGAGTTTTTCACGGAAACCGCAAGGAGCATCAAGGAAGGAACTCATGAACGGGAAAAGTGACATCCCCGACGCCCTGAGGGAATTCACCGACCGGCTGAGACTGGGACTGAAGGGCTGTACAAGCGCCCTTTCCATGGTCCAATTTCTCCGCCCCATGTTTTCCGAACTTTCCCTGAACACCGCCCTGTTCCGGGATATCCTTCGTTCCATCGAGGGCGGCGGTCCCTATCCCGACATCAGCTACCCCACCATGTTCGACAGCGAGGTCATCCTGTTCAACGACCCGGAACGGTTTTTCACCGTGAGGCTCTTCATCTGGGGACCGGGACAGTACGACCCCGTCCATGACCACAGTTCCTGGGGCGTCATCGGGCCCGTTTCGGGCGATCTGGACGTTGTCAACTACGAGCGCGTGGACGACGGCAAAAAGGCGGGCCATGCCGTTTTGCGCGAAACGGGACGCATGACGATTTCGCCCGGCGAAAATTATTACGTCCTGCCCCTGCACGGCGGGATTCACAAAACGGGCAACCCCTCGGGGGAAACCATCGTCCAGGTGAGCATCTACGGCAGGCCCACGGTGAAGCGGGATTTCATCAACGGATACGATCCGGACCAAAACCGGGTCTTCCCCATTTACGCCCCGAAAACAAAAAAGAAAATCCTCGCGGCGGACGCCCTGAGGCATTTCGACCGGACATAGCCCGCCCGCCGAAGGAAACGGAGGGTCCGGGGGCCTTGACAGACCCCCCCTTTTTTTATATAGAGGGCACACCTTTCGCAGGGAAAACCCTGAAGTCGGTTCCCTTCATGTTAACCTCCGGTCGCCCGGAATGGTGAAGGAATCCTTTTTCCTTCATGAAATCGATGAGGGAGGGATCTTACCATGAAGCCCGTGGGCACTCAAATCATTGCCGAGTTTCTTCATTGCAGGAAAGAGGTCCTCAACGACCGCGAAGCCCTCGAAGCCATCCTGACCGAGGGAATCCGGGAATGCGGACTGACCTTTGTCAACATCACGAGCCACTGTTACTCCCCCCTGGGGATCACGACGATCGCGGTGATCAGTGAATCCCACGTGGCGATTCACACGTACCCGGAAGCGCGGCATGCGTCCATCGACGTGTTCACCTGCTCCCCCCAGAGGGACCCTACGGCCCGGCTCCTCCAGTACCTGATCGGCGCCCTGGGGCCGACAACCACCCGGGTGGCCGAGATCAGCCGCGGAAATCCCATCGAGGTCGCCCAGACCGACTGGATCCTGAACAACGCCGACGCCCCGGGATTCGACGTCCGGTATCATGTGCAGAAACGGATCTTTTCGGAGATCAGCCAGTACCAGCAGATCGACATCATCGAAAACGAGAATTTCGGGAGGATGCTCTTCCTGAACCAGGATCTCCAGATCGCGGAAAGCGACGCTTCCCTGTACAACAAGAGCCTCATAGACCCCCTGGCGAAACGGTCCGGGCCCCTCGGGCACGTGGCCGTCCTGGGAGGGGGGGACGGCGGGACCCTGAGGGAACTGCTGAAGCACGGCCCGGAGAAGGTCACCCTGGTGGATATCGACAGGGACGTCGTCGAAGCGTCGAAAAAATATCTCCCCATGATCTGCGGAAAGGCCTTCGAAGATCCGCGCCTGACCCTGGTGTGCGACGACGTTTACCGCTTTCTTGACGGCAATGCCGTTTACGATGCCATCGTCTACGATCTCACCATGAATCCGGAGGCGTTCATCGCCATGGACCGGGAGGACTACCTGGGGGATCTCTTCCGCAAGATTCGCGATTCCCTCGTTCCCGGGGGAACGATCACCCTCCAGTGCTGCTCCGCCTATGACACGGGGACACGGCGGTTCACTGAAGACGTCCTGAACCGCTTTTTCGCGGACTGCGAATTCACGGAAAAGACGATCCCCTCGTTTCTGAGTCCCTGGGTCTTCGCCAGAGCCAAAAGGGCCCGCTGACAGGCCGCGCCCCGGAACCACAACCCCCTGCATCCCATACCCCTCGGGAAACGCCGGAGAACGGGCGAGGAGGGGGCTTTTCCCCGGTTCCTCAGGGGAAGCGCACACCTGATGGGGCCGCGTTCGCGGCGAGCCTGGCGTGCTCCGCAAGTCCGCAGATATCCCCCGCCTGCCGGGTCACCCCGGTGGTTTTTTCCAGGTTTCGATTGTAAAGGAAGGTCTTGTATCCGGAAAGGACGGTCCCCCCGTTCCCGGGTTTCGCTGGATTCGCCCGGGCGCAAAGGGTCCGCTTACCCGCTGTGGGACGGACCCCCTTCCCCGTTCCCCGGAAAACGCCGGAGAACGGGGAAGGGTTTGGCTTTTCCTAGTCTCCGTACTTGAGCTTGATGGGACCGAGTTCGATGAGCTTGTTGTGCTCCACGAGCCCGTAGAAGTCCATCACCTGCCGGATCGGCCCCGCGATCCTTCCCTTGGCCTTGACCTCATAGTGGTGAAGGGGCGCGTAGGCCTCCACCCCCTTGGCGTCGGGATTCAGGATCTCCTTCGGTTCATACCCGGGATCCATCACGAGCCCCTCGGGGAGGTTGCCGAAGGTCTTTATCAAGTCCTTTCCGTATTCCTCCGCGAAGGTCTTGTACTCAAAATCGAAGGAGGCGCCGAAGACCTCCCGGACCGAATGGATGGTGACGGGAAGCTTGCTTTTCCTGTTCTCGAGGGCCTCCCGCAGCATGTCGTGGAGGTTGCAGCAGACGATGACGTGCACCGTCTTTCCCTTCGTGCCGAGCAGACGGAGGAGCTGGCCGAATTTGCCCTCGTTTTCGACGTGATGCTCCTCGTCGAAAATCGCCTCTCCTTCGATCTTCCTGCCGTCGATGAATCCAAGCACATATCCCTTGATCAGATCCAGGGACCCTTCAACCTCGACCTCATAGTAGGATTTCAGCATCGCTCGTTTCCTTTCCCTTTCCTAGAAAAACACAAAGGTGACGATGATGAAGCAGGGAATCAGCATGGGGAGGGAATACTTCAGCATGTACCCGAAGAAGCTCGGCATGTTGACTCCCGACTCTTCCGCGATGGATTTTACCATGAAGTTCGGGGCATTTCCAATGTACGTGTTGGCGCCCATGAAGACCGCCCCCGCGGAGATGGCCTGCAGGTAGGAGATGAAATGGGCGTTCGTCGTGGCAACACCGACGGCGAGGGCCCCGGGCACCATGGCCTCGGTCAAGCCGAGCTTACCCAAGGCCAGGTTGTAGAAGGTGAGGTACGTGGGCGCATTGTCCAGGAAGGATGAAAGGGCTCCGCTCACCCAGTAGTAGTGGGCCGGATTTTTCACCACCTCGATGATCACCCCCAGCGCCCCCTCCGAGCCCGCCTTCAGGATTGCCAGGCAGGGGATGATGGTCATGAAGATCCCCGCGAAGAGCTTGGCCACTTCCAGGATGGGGAACCAGCTGAACTCGTTGGCCTCCCGGAGTTCCGCCTTCGTCGTCACGAGGGAGAGAAGCCCGAGGACGATGATCATCACGTCCCGGAGCAGGTTCTGGAATTCCATGTGGACTCCGAAAGCCATAAAACTCCCCGGCTTCCAGTAACCGCTCATGAGAACCATGCTCACCACGCCTCCAAGAAGGAGGAAGTTGAAAAGGCCTTCCACGCGGACGGGTTCGCGCTCCAGGGGACCGATCTTCTTCAGCCGTTCATGTTCCTTGCGGTAATAGAAGGTGTCCAGCACGAAAAACAGGGCGAGGAGAATCAGAGAGGTGAGAAGCATGTGGGGGAAAATCGCCGTCGTGACCCAGAAAAACGGCACGTTGTGGAGAAATCCCAGGAAGAGGGGCGGGTCGCCGAGCGGCGTCAGGGAACCGCCGATGTTGGCCACGAGGAAAATGAAGAAGCACACCACGTGGACCTTGTTCTCCCGGTTCTTGTTCGCCCGGAGGACCGGCCGGATCATGACCATGGCCGCCCCCGTGGTGCCCACCCACGACGCGAGGATCGTGCCGATGAGGAGCATGATCGTGTTCACCAAGGGGGTTCCCTTGATGGACCCGCGGACGACGATCCCTCCGGCGATGGTGAAAAGGCCCCACAGGAGGATGATGAAGGGGATGTAGTCGATGAGGTAGATGTGAAGCATGTTGTACACGGCCACATCCCGGTAGAAATACCAGAACGGTACGGCGAAAAGGATCGCCCATCCCAGGGAGACCTTCCCGAAATGATGGTGCCAGAAATGCGGTGTCAGAAGGGGACACAGGGCGATGGAAAGAAGAATCCCCACAAACGGGATAATCGACCAGACGGGGAGATGCTTGCCGATTTCATCGCCATGACCGCCGGTTGCGGCCGCGGCCCCCTCGGCATGGGAGGAGCACCACGCCATCGAGGGATCGATCCATTGAAGCACCCACAGGGCGACAACCGCAAGCAGCAAGCCGATATAGAATTTTTTGTTCGTTACCGTATCCATGAATGGACTCCTTAACTCTGAGCGATTATCCAAAAAAACAAGCCAAGAAAGCGGCACCTTCTTGGCCTGTCTTGTTTACTTTTGCTTGATGCGGAAGCGTCAGTGCAAAAGAAGGAAGGTTTCGCCGGTGGCGATCAGGCCTTCTCCGCCGCTTTCATTCTGGCTTCTGCCCAGTCCAGCACATCCTTCACTTTCCCGTACGCCTCGTCTTCCCTGGTGATCCTGGCCAGTTCCTGCTCGGATTCCTCCTTGCTTTTCCTGGCCTTTTCCTTGTTCACCTGGTCGGCTCTTTCCGCGGCGGACAGAAGCATGGTCACTTTCCGAAAAGTCACTTCAACATAACCTTTTCCGACTGCGTAATAGGTCTTCTTTCCGTCCTTGTTGAAGTTCATTTCACCGATATTCACGGTGCTGAGAAGCGGAGCATGCCCGATGAGTACGCCGAATTCTCCGTCGCCTCCCGGAATCGTCACCATCTCCACCTTGTCGCTGAAGACGAGGCGGTCCGGCGTGGCGATCTCAAGCATCAATTCTTCTGCCATTGCACGTTCCTCCGCGTCTCTTATTCTGCCGCCAGTTTCTTCGCCTTTTCGATGACTTCCTCGATTCCTCCCACCATGTAGAAGGCCTGCTCGGGCAGATCGTCGTGTTTGCCGTCAAGGATTTCCTTGAATCCCCGGACAGTGTCGGGAACGGACACGAACTTGCCTTCCGTACCGGTGAACTGCGCCGCCACGAAGAAGGGCTGGGACAGGAACCGCTGGATCTTCCGGGCCCGTCCGACCGTCAGCTTGTCATCCTCGGAAAGTTCGTCCATACCGAGGATGGCGATGATGTCCTGGAGGTCCTTGTACTTCTGAAGGATCACCTGGACCCTCCGGGCCACCTGGTAGTGCTCGTCGCCGAGGACGTTGGGGTCGAGGATTCTCGAGGTCGAATCGAGGGGGTCCACCGCGGGGTAGATCCCGAGTTCCGCGATCGGCCGCGAAAGAACGACGGTCCCGTCCAGGTGGGCGAAGGTCGTCGCCGGGGCGGGGTCGGTGAGGTCGTCGGCGGGCACGTACACGCACTGGACCGCCGTGATGGAGCCCTTGTCCGTCGACGTGATCCGTTCCTGGAGCTCGCCCAGGTCCGTGGCCAGCGTCGGCTGGTAACCCACGGCGGAGGGGATACGACCCAGCAGCGCCGACACTTCCGAACCCGCTTGGGTAAAGCGGAAGATGTTGTCGACGAAGAACAGAACGTCGGTCCCGGACTGGTCGCGGAACTGCTCGGCCAGGGTCAGACCCGACAGGGCAACGCGCATACGGGCCCCCGGCGGCTCGTTCATCTGACCGTAGACCAGGGCCACTTGGCTCTCTTCCAGGTTATCGGGTTTGATAACGTTGGATTCGATCATTTCGTGGTAGAGGTCGTTGCCTTCACGGGTCCGTTCGCCAACACCGGCGAACACGGAGAAGCCCGAGTGCACCTTTGCGATGTTGTTGATCAGTTCCATGATCAGAACGGTCTTGCCCACGCCGGCGCCGCCGAACAGGCCGATCTTGCCGCCCTTGGCGTAGGGGGCCAGCAGGTCGACGACCTTGATGCCGGTGACCAGGATTTCCGACTCGGTCGCCTGTTCGGCGAAGGTAGGGGCCGGCTGGTGGATGGCGCGCCGCTCGGTCGCCTTGATCGGGCCCTTTTCGTCCACCGGCTCGCCGACGACGTTCAGGATGCGGCCCAGGGTGGCGTTACCGACCGGAACCGAGATCGGTTCGCCGGTGTCCGTCACGGCCTGACCGCGCACCAGACCTTCGGTGGCGTCCATGGCGATGGTGCGAACGGTGCCTTCGCCCAGGTGCTGCGCAACTTCCAGCACCAGACGCTTGCCGTTGTTGTCGGTTTCGAGGGCGTTCAGAATCTGCGGCAGGTGGCCGTCGAACTGAACGTCCACAACGGCGCCAATCACCTGAGTGATCTTGCCTTCTTTGTTTGCCATTGTTTCGTCTCCGGTTCTTTTTACAGGGCTTCCGCGCCCGAAATGATTTCAATCAGCTCGTTGGTGATCACGGCCTGACGCGAACGGTTGTATTCGATGGTCAGCTTGTCGATCATCTCACCGGCGTTGCGGGTCGCGTTGTCCATGGCGGACATCCGCGCGCCCTGTTCCGAGGCCCCGTTCTCCAGCAAGGCGCTGAAGATGGCGGTCGCCACGCCCTTGGGCAGCAGCTCGGCCAGGATGGCTTCCTCGCTCGGCTCGTAGTCGTAGAGCGCAGTCGCAGCGGTCTCTTCCTCGCCCCGGTCGAATTGGGCGGGGATGATCTGCTGCGCCGTCGGCACCTGCGTGACGACGTTGACGAACTTCGAATAGAAGATCGTCGCCACGTCGAAGTCGCCGGCGTCGAAGCTGGTCAGAACCTGCTTGGCGATGCCCTGCGCATCCGCGTAGGACAGCCGCTTCACTTCGCTCAGATCCACGTGGCCGACGAAAAGGTCACCGACGTCACGCTTGATGGCGTCGCGGCCCTTCTTGCCGACGGTGAGGATCTTGACCGTCTTGCCTTGCGCCTGCAGCCGGTGCGCATGGTTGCGCGCCAGCTTGGCGATGTTGCTGTTGAAGCCGCCGCAAAGGCCGCGTTCCGCCGTCATCACGACCAGGAGATGAACCTGGTCGCTGCCGGTGCCGCGCAGAAGCTTCGGGGCGGTATCACTGCCCCCGACCGAGGCCGCCAGGTCCGCCATCACGGCGTTGAACCGTTCGGCATAGGGGCGGGCCTCTTCTGCAGATTCCTGTGCCCGCCGCAGTTTTGCGGCGGCCACCATCTGCATGGCCTTGGTGATCTTGCGGGTCGACTTGACCGACTCGATCCTGGTTTTTAGGTCCTTGAGACTGGGCATTGCCTAGATCTCCCCTCAGGCGAAGTCGGCGGCGAATTCGTCCAGCGCAGCCTTGATCTTGTCTTCCGCATCACCCTTGATCTTCGGATCCTCGTTGGTGATCCACAGCAGCAGATCGGCCTTCTTGGTCCGCAGGAAGGTCAGCAGCCCGGCTTCGAAGCGACCGACGTCACCCACCGGCAGCTTGTCCAGATAGCCTTTGATGCCGGCGAAGATGACGCAGACGATCTCGGCGTTGGTCAGCGGCGAATATTGCGGCTGCTTCATCAGCTCGGTCAGACGGGCACCACGGTTCAGCAGGCGCTGGGTGGCGGCGTCGAGGTCCGAACCGAACTGCGCGAAGGCCGCCATTTCGCGGTACTGCGCCAGTTCCAGTTTCACCGAACCGGCAACCGACTTCATCGCGTTGGTCTGGGCCGAGGAGCCCACGCGCGACACCGACAGACCGGTGTTCACGGCCGGGCGGATACCTTGATAGAACAGGTCGGTTTCCAGGAAGATCTGACCGTCGGTGATCGAGATCACGTTGGTCGCCACGAACGCGGACACGTCGCCGGCCTGCGTCTCGATGATCGGCAGCGCGGTCAGCGAGCCGGTCTTGCCCTTGACTTCGCCCTTGG
>DJVQ01000064.1 GCA_002441265.1 Syntrophaceae bacterium UBA6252 | reverse complement strand
AATCCCGAGGACTGAGGCGTACTTAGGGTACGCCGCAGGGACGAGGGAAAAAGGGGCGGCATGGGAACTTTTTACGAAGCCGTCAAGATTGACACGCCCTCTCCTGTCGGGTAAAAATAATAAAAGTGTTTTTGCCCTGTTAGTCCGTGTGTTCTCACGATCCGGCGGATCGCGGAGAATGCCCGCTTTTTCAGGGGAACCGGGATGCCTTTCCGGTTGGAGGGTTTCCCGGTGATGCGCAGGAACCTGTCCATTCGTTTCCGGCAAACCGGGAAAGGGGATTGCATCATGATTAAGAAGATTCTTTATCCAACCGATTTTTCCGCTGTGGCCCGGAAGGCGATTGCGTATATCGGCAGCCTGAAAAACGCCGGCGCCGCGGAAGTCGTCATCGTCCACGTGATCGACCGCCGGAACTTCGATATGCTGGCAGGTCACATGTCCCTGGACTTCGGCGAGATCAGGAAGGCCTTCGAGGATACCGCGGCCAGGGAGATGAAGGAAATCGCCGGAGAACTGAGGGCGCAGGGATACGAGGTGAAGTCCCGGATCGAAACGGGGATTCCCTTTCGGGAGATCCTGCGGCTGGCCGAGGAGGAGAACGTATCCGTCATCGTCATGGGCTCGCACGGAAAGAGCAACCTGGCGGACATGCTGATCGGTTCCGTGGCCGAAAAGGTGATCCGGCACTCCCAAAGACCCGTCCTGGTCGTAAAGCGCTGATCCGGTCCGGGGCTCTTTGCCCCGGAGGAACGCGACCTTTCCGAACAGTTCGGAACACATGGCATCAAGGGTGATCGATTCTCCCGGAGAAGCGGTTGCCCTTTTTTCGTTGAACGGGACGAATGCTTCGCCCCGAAGTCTTTCCGCCTGTCCCCCCGCCGTCGAAATGTTCTCCCGGGCTTTGTCCGTTCCTTCCCGTGCCTTTTCTCCGTTTGGTTTCCATGGGTGTCGGATATATTTACATACAGGAGACCTTGTTAAATACAAGAAAATAGGGGTGTTGCATCTGTCGCCTCGCGTTCGAGATGAATGCCATGTTGGATTTCCTTACAATTGCCTGCCGGAAAGATCGTCCGGCATTTGTTCTCTGACCGGACCGGGCCGGATTGCATGAAATAGTGCCATTTATTCTGGCAGGTTATGTACCGTCCCTGGTATGGCGACCTGAAGAGGCATGGTAGAACGGTTTTTGCATTTTATAAAGATACGCCGGTTCCAGTATTGGAATACTGGAAGTTATACAGTTGGAAAGAGTCAGGAGGAATAAAATGAAAAAGTGGATCGTATGCTTCGTATTACTTGCCGTTCTTTCCGTCGGTCCCAGTGCGTTCGCCTATTACGAGGGGTACATTTCCTGGGACCAGAACCTGGTTGCGTCGGATGACTGGGCCGACAGCACCTGCACGCTTCGTTGGCTCGTCACTTTCGATGCGTCGACGAATTACTGGACGTACGAATATTCGTTCACGACGTCCGGTTCGCCCGGAATCAGCCACGTCATCACGGAGGTGTCGGACACTTTCGGAACGGACAATATCGAGGACGGGACCACGCCGACTTACGAACTGGGCACCTATCTGCCCACCGATCCCAGCAATCCCGGTATCCCGGGGAGTCTGTACGGATTGAAGTTCGAAGTTCCGGAGGCAAGTGACGGAACGCTCTATACCTGGACCATCGTCACGGATCGGGCCCCCATCTGGGGCGACTTCTATGCCAAGGGCGGAAGCGCCAACGGGACCTTTCTCGGTTATGCGTACAACACGGAATTCGGCAATCCGAATGAAACTCCCGTCACCGATAACCCGAACCTCATCGGATGGGCCGTTGTTCCCGACACGGTGACGACGGTTCCCGAGCCGTCCACACTGATCCTTCTCGGTATCGGGATCTTGTTCGTCGCGCTTCTGCTGAGGAGGAACATGGCGAGCATGAGAATCATCCTTTCGAAGGGACGCAAAAGATAACGTTCCGCATTCACACGGTTTTACCTTCGGACATTCCAACGGAAAAAAAGATGGCCGGGTTTGCAGCCCGGCCATCCTTATGTTGATCGACCGGAAACCCGGCCCCCGCCCTCTTTTGCTTCCTCCCGCCGCCGGGGAATCATATCCGGCGGATCCGGTCCCCCCGTGAAACGGGGTGGCAATTTCCCCTGCATCGCAGTATTATCCATGATGATTGATCCGTTTCCATGTCCTGGCGTCGTCGCGGTCGTCATTTAAGAACGATCGACGGCCACGCATGATTTTCAAATTGCGGATGTTTTCCAACCGGCCGGGAAGGGGGTTCTCATGGGCAAATTGGACAAGGGGAAAAAGGCCTTTCTCAACGACCTGTTCGGCAGCCGGGTCAATTTCGACCGGACGGAACGGAAGCTGTACGGACATGACATCGCCGCCGTCCCGGGGCTCATCCGGCCCCTCATCGGCAACACGACGCCCGACGCCGTCGTTCAGCCCGAATCGGAGGAGGAAATCGTCAAGCTCGTCCGATGGTCCGTGGCCGGCGGCGTTCCTCTCACGCCCCGCGCGAAGGCGACCTCCGGTTACGGCGGGGTGCTTCCCGTTAAAAAAGGTCTCACCGTGGATTTCTTCCGCATGAACCGGATCGTGAAGATCGACCCGGGGGAACGGACGGCCACGGTCCAGCCCGGAATCGTCTGGGAAAAGCTTGACCGGGCCCTGGCGAAACAGGGGCTGACCCTGATGACCTATCCCACAAGCTACCCGGGATCGACCGTCGGCGGGTGGCTCGCCCAGGGAGGAGCGGGCCTCGGATCCTACGAGGCCGGCTGGTTCCGGGACACCGTCGTGAGCGCCCGGGTCGTTCTCCCGAACGGCGCCGTCCGGGTGTTTTCCGGGCCCGACCTGGACATGGTCAGCGATGCCGAGGGGATCACCGGCCTCATCACGGAAATCACCCTCCGCGTCCAGCCGTTGGAGGAGATGGACGTCGTTTCCATCGGCTGTCCCGACGCCCGCGAACTCCAGAGGATGTTCGAGGCCATGATCGTCGAAAACCTGCCCATCTGGTCCCTCATGTTCATCAATCCCCGGATGGCGGAACTGAAGAACCGGGCCCCCCTGCAGGAACATCTGGGCCACCCCGTGGAGGAACGGATTCTTCTTCCGGCCTCATACATCACCACCCTCACGTTCCGCGCCAAGGACCGGTCCGCCGTCATGGAGGGTCTTTCCCGGATCATCAGGCTGTGCGAGGCGGAGATCCTCGAGGACCGGAT
This sequence comes from Syntrophaceae bacterium UBA6252, assembly GCA_002441265.1. Lineage (GTDB taxonomy): Bacteria > Desulfobacterota > Syntrophia > Syntrophales > UBA6807 > UBA6807. Next base: position 74,686 of record DJVQ01000064.1, on the reverse strand, counting down.
CGCCAGGCACGAATGGAAACACCGGTTCAAGCTCATGGTGGTGAAGCGCCTCGGCCCGAGCCTCGTCCCCGCGGAGGTCATCGTCCCCCTGGCCCGGATGGGGGACGTTCTCGAAGACATTGAACGCACCGTTCACCAGCCCGTGGTCAAGGAAGGGGTCATCATCCGGAACGGAAGGAACGGCAGGCCGGAGGTGGTCATTCTGGGCTTCATCCCCAGCGACGAGAGAAGATTCAGCTACAACTTCGTCTTCGGCCTTACCCTGACCATCATGAAAATCGCCGAGAAACACGGGGGAAGGGCTTACGCCACGGGACTTTATTTCGCCCGGAAATCCCGCGACGTTCTCGGCGCGACCCGGGTGACCCGCTTGAAGGCCTTCAAGAAGGAGATCGATCCCGGGAATCTCCTCAATCCCGGCAAAGTCATCGCCGACGGCCTCATGGGCACGGCGATCGGCATCGGGCAGTTCCTCGAGCCGGTCGTCCGTCCTTTCGGCAATTACATCATCACCCGCATCGGGGAACGGCCCAGGGAGCCCGTCCGGGGAATTCCCGCCGACGTGGCCTGGTACGCCTACAGCTGTTCCCAGTGCGGTTACTGCGTCGAGGAATGCGACCAGTTCTACGGAAGGGGGTGGGAAAGCCAGAGCCCCCGGGGCAAGTGGTACTGGCTCCGGCAATACATGAAAGGCCGTGAGGAATGGACGCAGTTCATGGTGGACACGATCCTCGTCTGCACGACCTGCGAGCTGTGCAATCTCCGCTGTTCCGCGGCCCTGCCCATCGAGCCCTCGTGGATGAAGCTCCGGGGACAGCTGATCCATGAAGAGAAGAAGATGACCTTCCCCCCCTTCGAAATGATGGCGGAGGCCCTCCGCAAAGAGGGGGACATCTGGGTGGGGTACCGGAAAAACCGGACCGACTGGATGCCCGCCGACCTCAGGGAAAAGCACGGCCCCGGAAGGACTTCGGACACGGTGTACTTCGCGGGATGCACCGCGAGCTATGTGGAACACGACATCGCCATGGCGGCCGTCCGCCTCCTCGACGAGGCCGGAGTGGATTTCACCATTCTCGGCAACGTGGAGAACTGCTGCGGCACTCCCATGCTGGTCGCCGGTCTCTGGGACGTCTTCGAGGATATCATGAGACAGAACATCGCGTCCGTCCGGAAAGCGGGGGCGACGACCGTGGTCTCCTCCTGTCCCGCCTGCGACATGATGTGGCGTCAGGTCTATCCCCGATGGGCGGAGAAATTGAAAATTCCTTTCGGGATTCGGGCCCGCCATTACAGCGAGGTCGTTGCGGACAAGATCCGGTCCGGGGAGTTTTCCTTTCCCGACACGGGAAGGGAGAGAGAAACGGTCACATGGCACGATTCCTGTCACATCGGCCGTGTTTCGGGGGTTTACGAGCCCCCCCGCGAGCTGATCAAGGCCATACCCCATGTCGATTTCGTGGAGATGAGCCACCACCATGAAGCGGCCCACTGCTGCGCGAGCGTCCTGACCCTGATCAAGGAGCCGCCCGTGGCGGCGGACATCGGCGAGACCCGGCTGAACGAGGCCCTAGAGGCCGGAGCCGGCAAGGTCCTGGCCCTGTGCCCCTGCTGCGAGGTCCAGCTCCGCGTCGCCAGGGACAAAAAGAAGATGCCCGTCGAGATCGTCGATCTCGCCCGGTTCGCCTCGTCCGCCCTGGGATATGACTTTCCCGACCCCAACCCGGAGGTCCTTCGCCAGTGGGCGGTTTTCGAGGCCATGATCGACATCATGACGCCGAAAGGCTTCGCCGATCTCATGGCGACCATGTTTCCCGAACTCGTCGCGGCCATGCCCTTCGGCATGGGGCCCATGATGCGTTTCATGGGGAAGATTCCGGGGGCCCTTGCGGCCATGAAGCCCCTGTTTCCCGTCCTCTTCCCGAGGCTTCTTCCCATGATGATGCCCAAGGTCATGCCGGTCATGCTGGAACGGGTCGCCGAGCGCGTTCCCATGCCCGATTACATGCGGGAGCAGATGCCCGATCTCATGCCGAAGGTCATGGACAACCTGATGCCCCACATGATCGGCGACGTGGTTCCCCTGGTCACCGATCCCCTGATCCGTTATCTGAAAGGACGGGGGGCATGAGAAGCGTTTCGAGGGAGATGGTCCCGTAGGCCTGTTCGGACGGCCGCGAGGGGAACCGGAAGCAGGAATGCTCCCCGGGATTCCCGCCCCGGGTACCGCGGGTTCAAGTTGCAAGGGGGTATCCATGCCCGGCGTTTCCGGGGAGGGCCCCCTTTTTGTCATCCTTGTCCGCATCCCCGCCATGGAAGCGTTTCCCGGGTTTCCCATTCTTTGAGGCTCCGTTTCCCGTCCGCGGTTCCGGAATCGTGAGAACCGGCCGGTAATCCGTCCGCGGCAAGTTGAATTTTTTTGATATCGGAGCTATGAAAGCCGCTTGAGCCGTGTCATGACGGGCACGGCTTTTCCGCAGAGGAGAAGCGCCGGAACAGGTTTTGCGAAAACAAGGAATTGCGGTCCCTGACATGGGTCGGAATGACAAAATCGCGGGCATGGTGACGATGATCGCGACCGCTTCGCTGTGGAGCCTGGGCGGCCTGTTCATCAAGGTGATCGACTGGAATCCGTTCGCCATCGCGGGAATCAGAAGCGTCATCGCATCGCTGGTCATACTGGCGTTTCTCCGGAAGCCGAAGATCAACATGTCCTTTCCCCAGGTCGGGGCGGCCGTGGCCAACGCGCTCACGATGCTCCTCTTTGTGGTGGCCAACAAAACCACGACGGCGGCGAACGCGATCCTGCTCCAGTACATGGCGATCATTTTCACGGCGTTCATCGGCGCCCCGCTGCTGAAGGAGAAGATACGAGCCGAACACTGGATATCCATTCTTTTCGTCATGGCGGGGATGGCGATCATGTTCGCGAACAGGCTGGGAGGCGGACGGATCTTCGGCGATGCCGTCGCCCTGGTGTCGGCGGTGACGTTCAGTCTTTACTTCGTGTTCATGAGAATGCAGAAGGACGGGTCGCCGCTGGAGTCTAACCTTCTGTCACACTGGTTCGCCGCGGGTACGTGCCTGACGGTGTCCCTGTTTCTGCCTGCGCCGCAATTCACGGAGAAATCCGTTGCGGCGATACTGGTGCTCGGCGTCGCTCAGATCGGAGTTCCCGCAATCCTGATCGCCTATGCAATCAAACGGATCTCCGCGATATCGGCGAACCTCATTGCCGTCATCGAGCCCCTTCTGAATCCCCTGTGGGTTTTTCTCGTGGTGGGCGAAAATCCCGGAATGAACACGATAATCGGAGGCTCCGTCATTCTGATTGCAGTGACCTGGGCTTCAATCATCGGTGCCCGGCGAAGCGTGACCGGAGGATGACAATCCGCCATCCCGGAGGCGCATGGCCGCCTTTTCCGCGGCACGGGAAACCGTGAATCGATCGATTCCGGAATGTCGCCTCCCGGAAAAATGACCCGCCGCTTTGTCTACAGGATACCTCCTTCCATGATTTCCATGCCGTGAAAAAACGTATCGCCGTTGCCCGCGCGATGACGAATCGCAGTTGACGAATGTGCGAAAAAAGACATAAGAGGGATGTTACGGAGAAGCAAAGGAAAAACCCTGAGGCACGGCGCCTGATCCCGGAAGCGCATGCATGCGGAGAGGACGCCGCAATGCGGAAGGATGAAGGGCGGCGCCGCTGCGGACTTTTTCAAGAAGCCGTCACGGCGGCGTTTCCAGTGCCGGTTCGGCGCACCCATGAAGACCGTTCGCATCATCAAAAACTTGGAATACCCCGACCTGATGAGACAGACGCCCCTGTCAAAGGGGCTGTGGAACGGTGTTTTTTTCACGGGGGACCGAATCAGGGAATGCGACTATCTCATCGTTCTGAATCTTTCCGCCGTCGACGAGGAGGTTGTCTGCCGCCCCCGGAATGTCTGGTGCCTGCACCAGGAACCGCACAACGAATACTTCGGCGTTTGCCATTCCTATACGCCGTCCGTTTATTCCAGGGTATATACAACCGACACGGGGCTGAAGGGACCCAGATACGTCCACACCCACGGGGCCTTGTCATGGCACGTGGATCGGAGTTATGACGAGCTGAAAAGCGCGTCGCCGCCGGAGAAAAGCCGGGAAATATCCCTGATCACCAGCAGCAAGACCCATTTCAGGGGCCATCGCAGGAGGCTCGACTTTGTCCGGCGGATACCCGGAGATCTTCCGATCGACTGTTTCGGACACGGGATCCGGCCCCTGAGGGACAAGTGGGACGGGATTGCGTCCTATCGCTACTCGATCGCCGTGGAAAATTTCTCGTCCCCCCACTACTGGACGGAAAAGCTGGCGGATTGCTTTCTGGCCTGGACGATGCCCGTATATTACGGCTGCAGGAATCTGTCCGATTATTTTCCGGAGGAATCGTTCATCCGGATTGATGTTTCGGATCCTCGCGGGGCTGCGGAGATCATCCGCGAAGCGGTTGCCCGGAATGTGTGGAAGAGGAATTTTGAGGCCATCTCCCATGCGAGGCAGCTGATTCTGGAAAAATATCAATTCTTTCCTTTCATGTGCCGTTTTATCTCCGAGTGGGAGGCCGGCGGCGATGAAGGCGTTCCGCAAAGAATCCTGGTCCCCGGGGAGAATCGCCCGTCAAGAAGGATGTTCCTGTATTTCATGAGACGGTTTCGCTATCTGCTCACGCTGCCGGGGAAGCGGGATTGAACGGTCCTCTCGCGGGATGGCGACACGGGGGAAATGGATATGGATGGCCAAGAAGAACTGCTCGTTTCCGTGGTGGTCTGCACGTTCAACCGGAGCGCCCTGCTGGACGTCTGTCTCGAATCCCTGGCGGCGCAGAAGGCGAACGGGAAACTGTGGGAGGTCGTCATCGTGGACAACGGGTCCACGGACGACACCGGCTGCGTGGCCGGGCGATACGTGAAAGCGAACGCGAATTTCCGTGTGACCGTGGAGACGGAAATCGGTCTCAGCAGGGCGCGGAACAGGGGATACCGGGAAGCTGCGGGTCGATACGTCGCCTATATCGACGACGATGCCAGGGCCCGTCCGGACTGGGTATCGGTCATGACGGATTTTATCCGGCGAAACCCCGGCGTGAGCGCATTCGGGGGGCCGGATTACGGGTATGCCCACTCCGATCGCCCCGGGTGGCTGCCTCCGGAATACATGTGGACGGAACTGGACCCGGCGAGAGGCCGCGAGAGGATCATCCGGTTTCCCGGGGAAAGATACACGGGTTGCAACATGGTGTTTCGCAGGGATGTTCTCGAGTCGTTCGGAGGCTTCGACGCGGATCTCGGCATGTCCGGCGCGGGAATCGGATACGGCGAGGAAACGAACCTGCTTCTTGCGTTGCAGCATGCCGGTCATTCCATCTGGTACGTTCATGATCTCAAAGTGGACCACCTGATCCAGAAGCATAAGATGTCGCTGTGGTGGAATCTTCGATCCTTTTATGAAAACGGCAGGACGTACGACAGGACCGTGAATCGGGGATACGGTCTTCTCATGCGGATTTTCCGGCTATTCGGGGCCGCGGCGGTGGGCGTGATCCAATTCGCGAATCCACGCGTGATGCCGCTCAAGAGAAGGCTGTATTACGCTCTGAGATATCCCGTTTCGGAAATGGGCGCCTGTGTCACGTATGCCGAGAATCTGAAGAAAAGGTCATTTCCATACCGGGCAACCGGGCGGGAAAAAGATTTCGGATGCAAACGCCCGATGATCGATGACGGGTAGCGTGCGGGAGGGTGCACGGGGTCCGCCCCTCCGGAGGATCCTCCCGAAGCGGGTGCATTGACGGAAGGGGGAGATCCGCCGGGGGGCGCATGGAAAAGGCGCTTCAGGGACGGCCGGCACATCGACGACGATGGGGGAATCGGTGAAAAAACTCCTGTTTATCCAGGTCATGTGGACCCCTTACAACCATGCAAGGTTCTCTTCCATTGCGTCGGAGTGTCCGGGCTGGAACCTGCACGTTTTTTACCAGACCACCGGCAATGCCTATCGACGGTGGCGGGCGGAGGAAAAGGAAGACCGCTACCGGCAGGTCTTCCTGAAGCATGTGCGCATCCCTCTTCGCCCCGATCAGGCCTTTTCGCTGAACATCAATTACAACGTTTTCTCGGAGCTGGAGAAGTGCGATCCCGATCGGGTGATCGTCACCGGGTGGGACAGCCCGGCAACGCTGGCCGCGATTCTGTACTGCAAGAGACGGGGAAAGGAAATCATCCTGTATTCCGACAGCACCGTTCATGAAAAAAGTTATCGGCGGAGGATCTTCAAACCCTATGTCCGGATCCTGGTCCGGTTTTTCGACGGCTTTCTCAGCGGCGGGACGGCCGCGACGGAGTATCTGAGGGACCTGGGTGCCAGGGGGAATATCGAGCCCTTCTACAACACCGTCGACGTGGATCACTTCATGAAACGCGGATTGCTGTCCGAGTCGGAAAGAAAAAAGGAGCGGCTCCGTCTCGGGCTCGATCCCGCCTCCGGGGTCCTGATTTTTTCCGGAAGGCTGGTTTCCATCAAGAAGGTCGACATGCTCATCGACGCGTTCCACGCCCTGCAGAGGGAGAAGGAGAACGTGCATCTCCTGATTGCCGGTTACGGGCCCGAGGAGGCCCGGTTGAAGCGGCTGGCCCGGGGTAACGCCCGCATCCGCTTTCTCGGGCATTGTGATGTGAACGAGATCCCGAGGCTTTACGGAATCAGCGACGCTCTTGTTCTCCCGTCCATCGAGGAACCCTGGGGACTCGTCGTCAATGAGGCCATGGCCTGCGGCTGTGCCGTGGTCGTGTCGGACCGGTGCGGGTCCTCCCGGGACCTCGTTTCGGGAAACGGCCTCGTGTTCGAGGGCGGAAACCCGGATGCCCTGGGCGGCGCCCTGAGGTCCGTTCTCGAGTCCGGGAACCGGCTGCGGGACATGAGAAGGAAGAGCGTGGAGATCATCCGCCGTTTCAGGCCGCAGGATCTTGTCGGAGCGATCTCCTATTTCCGGTGAAAGGCATCGTCATGAGACGAAGCCTGCGACGGGCGCACCATGCCTTTCCTCCCGGCGACGACTGCGAAACCCGCAGGAAGCCGGGTCGGAAATCCTTCCCGTCTCCCTGAAATGAAAAATCGATGCGTCATCGGCGGGCCTTGCCATATTCGTCCTCCTGTGCCATGATGAAACAGATTTCCATGTTCTTTCAAAGATCAAGGCCCCCGATTCTCATTTGTTTTTCCCGCCAATGACTGCATCCCGCCCCGTCTTTCCATCAAAGGCCGTGATTTTTGCCGCAAGCCGCATCCGTTGTGTCCCCATGATGCGCTTCATTTGATTCGCCCGTTGCCTGCCAGAAAATAATTTTCAGATCTCGCCTCGCAGACAGGTCCATGCGACGATTGAGATTCCGACGAGGGACAGGTTCTCCGCGGTTCCTTTTCGTTGCGCAGCCTTGACGAGCTCGTAAAGATGCCTGTCAGAACTTTTTCCTTTGCCGTTCGAAGATGCGTTGATTCGGCTTTTTGCGAGGCCATCAAACCTGACGGCCTCGTAAAAAGTCCATATGCTGTGTTGCCCTTCATCCCTTGTCCCTGCGGCGTACCATCCGTACGCCTCCATTACTCGGGACTCGGGCGCCTTGCCTGTGGAGCTTTTTACTTTGCCGTTCGAAAAAGCGTTGATTTGGTCTTTTTACGATTTCGTCAAACCTGAAATCTGAAAGGAGAGGGTCCATGAGCGTGAAAGAAGTAACGGAAACCTCGGAAGCCGAAATCGCGGTGCACTGGGGAGAAGAGGAATTCTTCCATCCGTCCCCGCAGTTCATTGCCCAGGCAAACATGACGGATCCAGGGATTCTCGAGCGTTTCGGCCTGGAACATTTCCCGAATTGCTTCAAGGAATACGCGGATCTTCTGACGTGGTACGAATACTGGCACACGACGCTGGACACGAGCGACGCCCCGTGTTTCAAGTGGTTCGTCGGCGGCAGGATCAATGCGAGCTACAATTGCGTCGACAGGCATCTCGCAAAGAACCGGAACAAAACCGCCGTTCACTTCGTGCCGGAGCCCGAGGGTGAAAAGATCGAGCACGTCACGTACCAGGAACTCCATGTGCGGGTCAACGAGTTTGCGGCGATCCTGCGGGACTTCTGCGGTCTCAAGGCCGGGGACACGGTGACGCTCCACATGCCCATGGTGGCGGAGCTTCCCATCACCATGCTGGCCTGCGCGCGGCTCGGCGTCATCCATTCCCAGGTATTCGGCGGATTCAGCGGGAAGGCCTGCGCGGATCGAATCATCGATTCGGGCAGCAATGTTCTCGTCACCATGGACGCCTATTACAGAAGCGGACAGCTGATCGACCACAAGGAAAAGGCGGACGTCGCCGTCGCCGAGGCGGCGAAGGAGAAGCAGAAGGTCGACAGGGTCCTGGTGTGGCAGCGTTATCCCGGCAGATATTCCTCGCAGACCCCGATGGTCGAGGGCCGCGATTTCTTCGTCAACGACCTGCTGAAACGGTATTACGGGGCCAGGATCGAACCCGTGTCGATGCCCGCGGAAGCCCCGCTCTTTCTCATGTACACCAGCGGCACCACGGGCAAGCCGAAGGGCGCGCAGCACAGCACCGGCGGATACCTCGCCTATGTGACCGGAACGTCGAAATATATCCAGGACATTCATCCCGAGGACGTCTACTGGTGTCTGGCGGACATCGGGTGGATCACCGGCCATTCCTATATCGTGTACGGTCCGCTCGCGCTTGGCGCGTCCTCCGTCGTTTATGAAGGCGTTCCCACGCATCCCGACGCCGGAAGACCCTGGAGGATCGCGCAGGATCTGGGCGTGAACATCTTCCATACCGCCCCCACGTCCATCCGCGCCCTGAGAAAGCAGGGTCCCGACGAGCCGCGGAAATACGACTACCACTTCAAGCATATGACGACGGTCGGGGAGCCGATCGAACCGGAGGTGTGGAAGTGGTATTACCACACCGTCGGCAAGGGGGAGGCGGCCGTCTGCGATACCTGGTGGCAGACGGAAAACGGCGGTTTCCTCTGCAGCACGCTGCCGGCGATTCAACCCATGAAGCCGGGGAGCGCGGGGCCGGGTGTCCCGGGCATCCACCCCATCGTTTATGACGACGACGGGAACGTCGTCCCTCCCGGCACGGGAAAGGCGGGGAACATCTGCATCCGGAACCCGTGGCCCGGCAGCTTCCAGACCATCTGGCGCGACCGCGACCGTTACGTCAGCCAGTACTACGAGAAATACTGCAAGGATCCGAAAAGCAAGAGATGGCAGGACTGGCCCTACATGACGGGCGACGCCGCCGTCACCGCCGCCGACGGCTATGTCCGCATTCTCGGCAGAATCGACGACGTGATCAATGTCTCGGGGCACAGGCTCGGAACCAAGGAAATCGAGTCGGCCGCCATGACCGTCGCCGAGGTGGCGGAAGCCGCCGTGGTTCCGGTGAAGCATGAATTGAAGGGGAAGGAACCGGATCTCTATATCGCCCTGAGGCCCGGCTGCGCCCCGAGCGATGAACTCGCCGGGAGGATTCGGGACGCCGTCGTCAGTGAAATCGGTGCCATCGCAAGGCCGCGGAAGGTCTGGATCGTGTCCGACATGCCCAAGACGAGATCGGGAAAGATCATGCGTCGCGTGCTGAGCGCCATTTCCAACAACGCGGACGTGGGCGATGTCATGACGCTGGCGAATCCTGAAATCGTTGCGGATATCACCAGAATGGTTCAGGGAAAGTGAGGACCGGTCCGGCTCCCGGCGAAAACGGGGAAGGAGGTGAAAAGCAGGGGGCAACGGGGACGGAAGGGCGACAGGCGATATGAAGTATGATGAAATCGTAAAAAGACCAAATCAACACTTTTTACGAGGCCGTCAAGTATGGGCGACGACAAGCAAAGGAGGAGCATATCATGGACATGATCGTCGAACACGTGGACGTGTGGGCGGCTCCCATCAAGGACGAACCCGGCGGTCTGGCGAACATCCTCTCCGGCCTGAAGAATGCCGGCGCGGATCTTGACTTCATCATCGCCAGGCGGGCGCCGGAACAACCCGGTAAAGGCGTCGTCTTCGTCACCCCGTTGCGGGGCGACACCGAGGTTTCGGCGGCCGCCACCCTGGGCTTCAACGTCACGAGCAGCCTTAAGTCGCTCCGTGTCGAGGGAAACAACAAACCGGGGGTCGCGGCGATGTTGACGGAAAAGCTGGCCGCGGCGCGGATCAATCTCCACAGCGTTTCCGCGGCCGTCATCGGTGCGCGGTTCATTCTCTACATCGGTTTCGACAGCGCCGCCGATGCCGAAAAAGCGGCGAAACTTCTCGAGAAGACGTAGGCGCGGAAGACGGAAACGAAGGGAACATTTCCGCGGGCATGGACGCCGGGTCCCGGCCGGGTCGGGTGAAGGAATCCCCGCCCCGCCGGGACCGTTCTTCCCTGCCATGGGTGACGGGAAGCGGATCGGCGACGGGCGTGCCGTCCGCGAACCGGTCTACCGTTTCATGGCCACGGGAAAATCGGGGATGGTCTGCGGTTTCGTCGTGGTCGGGGTCTGCTTCCCCCCGGTCAGTTCCTTCACCCGTTCGGAGAGGTAGAGGTCGAGCATGTTGATCGTGATCCTACCCCTGCCGTGGTAGTCCGCCCTGCCGCTCATCCCTTCCACCAGGGCCTTGGTGAAGGCCCCGTTGCCCCAGGCCGTGTCTTCCATGGAATACTGCCTGACCGTCGACGAGGCGAAGACGACGACCCCGTTCTCGGCGCTGGCCAGTTCGTTGACCACGGCGGTGATGTCGGCCCCTCCCCGCCTCGTTCCCATCACGTTGCCCGAATGGCAGGTGTCCACGAACAGGACGGCTTTCCCCGCCAGGGAGGCGACGGTGTTCCGGATGTCCGAGAAGGAGACCCCGGTCCGCTTGAGCCTCTCGGTGTTCGCATTGGCGGGCAGGTAATAATAGATTCCCGCCTGGTCGTTCACGCCATGGCCGGCCAGGAAGACCATGGCAATGTCCTTGCTCGTGGTCTCCCGCTGGATCCAGTCGAGGCCGTCCAGGATGTCGTCTTTCGTGGCCTGCCGGTCCGTGAGGACCCGTACCGCCACGTCGCGGTAGAGCCCCCCCTTCTGTCCTTCCATGGAACCGGCGAAGTCGCGGGCGTCCTTGGCGGCGAAGCCCAGCGCCAGAGCCGGGTCCTCGTAGTCGCTCACCCCGACGGCAAGCACGTACAGCTTCGGCTTGACGACGAATTCCTCTTTGCCCCGCCAGCGCAGGCGGATCGTGGAAGGGACGCTCGCGGCGTACCGGTTCTCGGCGATGAGGGAGATCTCGGCGTCCCGTTCAGGGACGGTCACCCGGATCGTCCGTGCCGGCTCCCCTTCGGCCTTGACGGCGATGCCCCGCTGCGCCGACACGGGTCTGCCGTCCACGAGGACGCGGATGGCCGTGACCGGTTCCCCCGAGGGGCTGCGGACATCGTAGGACACGGTCACCCCGGGACTGGAAACGGTCGAACCGTCTGCGGGCGACAGGATCGTCACGACGGGAGGGAGGATCGTTTCGATGGCCGGTTCCTGGCGCCGGCGTCCCGCTGCGGCATCGGCCAGGCGGAGGGCTTCCTTCTCGTCCCGGGTTTCGAGGATCGCGGCGATCACGTCGGGGCGGTAATAGGTGGAACGGAATCGGGAGGTGGGGAAGAAATCGGCCGCCTGGTCCCTGCCCCGGTTCAGGTGCCATCCGATCAGTTCCTCCGCCCCGGGCGAGGCGTCGTAGTAGCCCCCGGGGGTCCACAGGACCCAGCGCTTTCGGTCCCGGTGGGGAAAGAAGGCAAGGAGTTCCTGCCCGTCCGTCATCCGGTACCAGCGGATCGTCCCGTCGCCGAAGGCCGCGGCGGCGACTTTTCCATTACCGGCGATGTTTATCCCCCAGGCGACGCCGGGGGTGGTGATCTGCCAGCGTTCGTTTCCGGATCGGTCATAGGCGCGGAGGTGCCACTCCGTTCCCAGGAGAAATGTCCTGTCGTCCGGTGCGATGGCGAGGCTGCGGGCGTTTTCGTAGAGTTGCAGCGCCAGGGGGCTGCCGTTCAGCATGGGATCGCTTCTGTCCTGCCAGTTCGTGATCGTGAGGCCCGGGGCCGCCGTCCGGGGCGCGGCCAGGAAACCGGTTCCGCCGGGGTTCGTTTCCAGGAGCCTGCCGGAAACGGTGAACCTGCCGGTGATTGCGCCCCCGAGTTCATAGCCGAACTGTACCGTTCCGCCGTCGGGGGAGATGAGGAATCTTCCCAGGTTATTCCGGTAATTGGCGATGTCCGGCCCCTTGAAAAGGAGGACCCGGCCTGAGTAGGAAATCCTTCCGATGGTCGGATCCGCGGAAACGAAGACGAGGGAATCGTCGGGAAGCAGCGCGAACCCCATGATCGTGTCCGTCGCACCGACGTTCAGGTCCGAGAAGGTTCCCCGGCCGGACCGGGACCAGCGGCGGATGGGGCATTGCCACCCGCCGTCGACAAAATTCTGAAACCGCCCCCCCGCGAACAGGGATTTCCCGTCGGCGGACCAGGCGACGTAGCATAAATTGCCGTTGTTCGCCCCGGTGTTGTCTGGAGCCGTAAGGAAAGACAGATCCCGGCCGGACAGGAGGGCGATCCGGGTGGAATCGTCAAAACCCACGGCGATCGATTCCCCGTCGGGGGAGAAACGGACGAGAAAAGGGCGTTCCCCGCCCGGGGGCTTCATTGTTGCGATCCGGCGGAACTGCCGATCGTAGAGGCGCAGGAAGCCGTCGTAGCATGTCGTCACGAGACGGCCCCCGGCGTCGAAGTCTGCGGAGTAGCAGTCGGCGCCGTAATCTTTGTCGGAGGCGACCTCGATGCCGTCGGCGACCCGGAGAATCCGGACACCGTTGCCTCCGGCCAGGGCGGCGGCGAGGAGACGGCCGTCGCGGGTGAAGGCGAGGTCGTTGATCACTTTGGGCAGTCCCGTCCACTGCCGGGTCATGCGGCCCGTGGCGGTGTCGAAGAGGTAGACGGCGTTGCCGTCGGGGGCCGTGTCATTTTTCCCGTCGTTGAACTGCGTCCAGCCTCCGCAGGCGAGAATTCCTCCATCGGGGCTCACGGCCACGGCGAAAAGCTTCCCCTCGTTCCCTTTCCCGATGGGGGGCCGCATGATTTGTTCCAGTCGCCCCGAGGGCAGTTCCCAGACTCGGGCGGTCCCGTCTTCCGAGGCCGTCACGAGGCGCCGCCCCGCGGCGTCGACATCGACCCTCTTGATGACGGTCGTGTGCATCCCCGTATCGATTCGCAGGAGGGGTTCCTTCGGCGGCTCGGCGGCCAGGGCGCCGATGCCGGCCCATGAAAGGAACACACAGGCGAATCCCGCCAGCGCGGCAGCAAACGATGTCTTTTTCATGAGCGGTCTCCCCGTGCAGGATATAAGAAAATTGATACATGAATCTCGCGAAGACGGCAAGATGGACCGTCGATTTCGAAAAAATCGGCGATGCCCTCGAGAAACCGTTGACATATTAGAATCAATATTCTAATAAAAGAATCATGGGACGAAAACCGCGGTTTACGAAGGACCAATTTTCCACGGCCGCCCTGAGTCTTGTTTCGGAGGGCGGGCCGAAGGCGGTGACCGTTGCCGCCATCGCCGCGCGGACCGGGGCTCCCGTCGGTTCGGTCTATCACCGGTTCCCTTCCCGGGAGCACCTCCTCGCCGAAGCCTGGCTCCGTCTGGCCGGGTCCTTCCAGAGGGGGTTCATAGACCTTCTGGAAAAGGGAGACCCCGTGGAAGCGGCCCTCTACACCGTCCGCTGGGTCAGGCGGCATCCCGGGGAGGCGAAGGTGCTTCTCCTGCACCGAAAAGAGGAGCTGGTGGCGGGGGGGAACTGGCCCCCGGAGGTACGGCGGCAGGCCGCCGATCTGGCGGGGGAACTCCGGTCCGCCCTGGTCTCCTTCTCGAAACGTTTCTTCGGGTCGCCGGAAAAACGTTTCACCCGGCGGTCCGTTTTCGCCCTTGTTGACATTCCCCTGGCCGCGGTGCGCCGGTCTCTGGAGGAAGACCGCGTTCCTTCTACGGCCGTTTATTCCCTGGTCCGGGAAAGCTGTGAAGCCCTTATGAGGAGGATGCCGTGAAAATTCTGAACATTCACGAACGGTCCGTAAAAGTGAGCCCCGGCGAGGCAGGGCGCGCCATTGACGGCCTGTCCGGCCGGGAGGATTTTCTCTGGCCCCGGTCCCGGTGGCCGGCGATGGAATTCGACGGTCCCCTGGCCGTGGGAGCTTCCGGAGGGCACGGACCGGTGCGTTATGCCGTCTTTATCGAACCCCTCCACGACGCCCTGCTGGAGGACACCTTTGCGGGAGCGGAACGGACGCTCGTCAATGCCGGCGCGAAAATGCCCCGATGGAATCCGTGGGTGAGATTCCTCCGGTGGAGGCTGGAAAGAAGGAGAAAAAAAGCACGGAGTTCCGTTTCCGCCTGACTGCATCCCCGAATGGGGGGAAAGGTTCAGGGCCTGTCATGCAGAAATTGGAATCGTTGCTGGAAATCCGCGAGGCCGCCGAGTACGTCTTCAACGCTCTCCTGTGCGGCTGCATCCAGATGTCCTTCGAGGCCGGCCGGGCGCACCGGGCACTGGTCGACCGGTTCTTCCTGGAGCATTCGGACGGTGCGGACCGGGGACAGTATGAGGAGGCGCGGCTCGACATCTTTCATTTCATCCGTTTGATCGACCGGGCCATCGAGGAACAGGGACGGGGCTGACGGCCCCTTTTCGTGCAGGAATCATGTTGACAACGATCAAGGATTGTTCGAAATTGGCCGATAAAGACGGAAAAGCCGGTGCGGTGATCCCGGAGATCTCAACCGCAACGGATTCGACAAACCGCATGTGATCGGAGAAACAGACATGAACGAGGAACGGAAAATCCGCCCGTCCCAACTCCTGGCCGGCATGGGAATCACGCCCGCCGACAACCGCGAAGGCCTGAAGACGGCCGTCCCCTGGAGAAGCCTGTGCAGCGGCGCTCAGACCCAGGCGCTCTTCCAGTATCAGAATCTTCTTGAGGGCGTCAGCCGCAATCCCTGGCTGTTCGGACCCTTTTCCATCGTCGCCGGGATGCAGGGCGCGTTTCTCAAATGCGCCGTTACGGAACCGATCAGGACCCATGCCCGCATCACGGCGCGGGCGGGGAAGGAACCGGACATCTATCGGGACATGAACGGCTGGATTTACAAGAATTACGCCCGTTCCCTCTACGACCTCTGCGGTTATTTCATGAAAGACGGCCGGTTCGACCGGCTGAAGGCGCGCCGCGTCGCGACGACTCCGGAAGGTCACCGGATGCTGAAGGAGTACGTGCAGGAATTCGCCCAGATGGAGTACAGCTACAATTCCCTGGGCATGACGCGGCTTCACGCCATGAAGGAAATGCTCAAGTGCATCCTTGCGGTCGTCACGGAAACGCCCCTCGACGGGGAGGACCTCCCCTACACGAGAATGAGCGCCGGCGGGACGGACGGCATGACCTTCGACGAATGGCTTGAGGAAAACCGTCTGCGACTGGAATGCCTGCACGGGGCCAACGCCTTCGATCCGAAGGAATATTCGGAACGGGCGACGGGGGGCCGGATCGGCTGTTCCGAGTACGAGATCGTCAGGGGATCGAACCTGCGCAGTGTCCGCCTCCGCCGCTATCGGCTGCCGAAAGGCGTCAGGCGGAACGGGCGGGTGCTGTACATGTCGACGCCCCTTATCAACAAACCGGAGCTGTTCGATCTTGCCGAAGGAAAATCGGTGATCCAGGGGATGCAGCGGAAGGGCTACACGGTGTATCTCGTCGACTACGGCGAGTGCGGGCCCGACGATGCGGACCTCGGCCTCGATTTCTACGGCAAAACCGTCCACGACCGCTATTTCGAAATCATCGGGAAACAGCACCCCGGCGCCGTGATCGATGTCATGGGCTATTGCATGGGGGGGACGCTGATGCTGCCGTACCTGGCCCGGCGGGCCGAGGAGCGCCTGTCCCGGGGCGGGAAGATGGACATCCGCAAGCTCGCCCTGATGGCGTCGCCGGTCCGGTTCGACGACGACGAAAGCGGCCACGGGCAGATGCGGTCGTTCATCCGCGGAAACTATGACCCCGGCGTGATGAACAAGCTGTTCGGAAGCGTGAACATTCCCCCCCAGAGCATCGATTTCGGGATGAACGAGATCCAGCCGGGCGTCCACTACATGGTGCTGAGCGGTTTTTACGAGCGCGCCGTTCAGCCCGGCGCCATCGAGGATTCGGCGCCGTTCCTGTACTGGCTTACCCACGGAACGAAGTTTCCGGCTGCGGCCCACCGCGACTGGATCGGGAAATTCTTCCTGGGCAACGAACTCGTGAAAGGGACCTACCGGCTTCCCTCGACGGTCCCGGCACTGGACGGGCAGCCCGTGGACATGGAAGCCCTCCGGCGGGGCGGCGTCCGGATCTTCGACTACCGGGGTTCCAGGGATCCCATCGCCCCTTCGGGCTCCTGCGTGGCCAGCCTGCTGTGGGGGATGCGCGCCGAAGGGAACGACGGAGAACCCTGCGGCGGCACGAACCGGACCGTCGAAAAAAACATCGGCCACATCTTCGTCGTGAGCAGAAAGCTTCTCGCCGAATATCTCGAGACCGTATCGGTGTTTCTCGACGAGGCCGAATGCGGGGGGGACGGACAAAAGGGAGTGGAAAAAGCGGCGCCCGGGCGGTCCCCGGGAAGGCGGTCCCGGAGACGAGAAACCGGCGGGACCGCGGGTCAGTCGCCGACTTTACCTCCCAGGACCTCGTGAATCTTGCGGGAGAGCCCGTCCAGGGAAACCGGTTTCTGAAGGAACCCGTCGCATCCGCCGTGGACGATTTTCATCGCCTGCCCGTTGAGGTCGTAGCCGCTTGAAAGAATGATCCTGACTTTCGGGTTCATCTCCCGGAGAAGCTGAAAGACCTTTTCCCCCGACATTCCGGGCATGATCATGTCGAGAAGGACGAGATCGATCGTATCTTTCCGCTCCCTGTAGAGATCGACGGCCTCCTCCCCGCTTTCCGCCGCGACTACTTCGTATCCAAGGTGCTCCAGCATCCTCTGCGTCACGTGAAGCACCTGGATTTCGTCGTCCACCAGCAGAATGGTACCCGTCCCCGGGATGATGCCCGGGGGTTTCGATGCCCCGGCGGCGATTTCCCGTTCCGAGGCGGGGATGTAGACGTTGAAGGTCGCTCCGTGGCCGGGTTTGCTGGAAACGGTGATGAACCCCTTGTGGCCCTTCGTGATTCCGTACACCATGGAAAGGCCGAGGCCGGTTCCCTTCCCCCGTTCCTTCGTCGTGAAGAAGGGCTCGAAAATCCTTTGCATCGTCTTTTCGTCCATTCCCACGCCGGTGTCGGTCACGGAGATCTTCACGTATCGTCCCGGTACGGTTCCGTGCGGCATGACGTATGCCTCGTCCAGGAGGACGTTTTCCGTCTCCAGACAGAGATCCCCCCCTTCCGGCATGGCCTGCCCCGCGTTGACGAAGAGATTCATGAACACCTGGCCCATCTGGTCCGCGTCCGCTTCCACCGTCCAGAGATCCGTCGCATAGGTCCGGTGCAGCCGGATTTCCTTTCTTGTCCTGGCGAAGACGAAAGCGGTATTCTCCATGATCTCGTTCATGTTCGCGGGCTTCGCGTCGTAAAGGCCCTCCCTGGCGAAACCGAGGAGCTGTCTGGTCAGGCTTGCGGCGCTTCGGATCTGAATTTCGATGCTTTTCAGATATTCCCTGTGGGGATGGGAGGGGTCGAGATCCTCCATCATCATGGAGGTGTTTCCCTGCATGCTCATGAGGAGATTGTTGAAGTCATGGGCGATGCCCCCGGCCAGCGCGCCGATGGACTCCATTTTCTGGGACTGGTACAGTTGCCGCTCCAGCGTCGCTTTTTCGTTTTCCGCCCGTACCCGGTCCGTGATGTCCCGGGCCACGGCAATGACGGCGACGACCCGGTCTTCTTTCAGAAGTGGGGCCCCGCTGACCTCGGCGATCCGTATCCCGCCGTTCCGGTCGAGGATCTCGAAAACGGACGAAGAGACGACATGCCCCTGCATGATGTCATTTACGTGGGACAGGGCCTTTTTCATGTATTCGGGGATCAGGAGGTTCAGATCCATGATGTTTCTGCCCGTCAGTTCATCGGGCCTGTATCCCAGGACTTTTTCCACCGCCGGTGAAACGTGCAGGACGTCCATGCTGCCGTTGATGGCGAAAATGACATCGGGCAACTGATTGACAAGGAGGCGGAATTTTTCCTCGCTCTCGCGGAGCGCCTGTTCCATCTTCCCCCGTTCCGTGACGTCGCGGCCGATGGCGTACCGGCCCGAGGGTTTCCCCTCCGCATCGAGAAGCGTGGTCGTGTTGAATTCCACGACGATTCTCGTACCGCCTTTCCCGACGAGCGTTCCCTCGTAAACGAGGATGCGCTCCCCCCTCATGCCGCGCCTGAAGATGTCTCTCGCCGTATCGAGGAATTCGGGGGCCGCGATCCGTGAGAAAGGCTGTCCCTGCAATCCGTCCTTGTCGTAACCCAGGATTTTCTCCAGGGCGGGGTTCACGTAGGTCAGGAATCCCTTTCTGTCGGTCGTATAAATCAGGTCCTGGGAAGTTTCGACGAGGGTGCGGTACTTCTTTTCGCTTTCCAGGAGGGCGGCCTCCGCCCGCTTTCGCCCGGTGATGTTCTCGAAAACGACGCAGAAGCGGTCCTTTCCCTCCCAGGGCCGGTAGACGTTGCAGTAATAGAAATTCCCCGTCGGGGCGTGGTAGAGTTCAAAGCTCTGGGAAACGCCCGTGACTGCCACCTCACCGAATTTTCTGACCCACTCCGGCTCGATATCTGGCCACACCTCGAGGATCGTCCTGCCTGTGAGGTCCCGGCTTTTCACCCCGACGCTCTTTTCACAGGCGTCATTGACGTAGAGGAATCGGCAGTTGACGAAACGGCCCTCCCCGTCGAAAACCGATTCGAAAATGACGAAGGTGTTGATCATGCTCCTGATGAGCGATTGGAGTTCCCCCTCGCTTCGCCGGAGCTTCTCTTCCGCTCCGATCCGTTCGGTGACGTCGGCCAGCGTGAATACGAGGCCGGTCACGCTTCCCGAGTCGTCCTTCAGGGGGATCAGGCCCCAGTCCAGGAAGGCGGCGTCCCGTTCGGGCCGGCCGGGAAAGGCGAACGGCCTTGCCGCGGCGAAGGAGGGTTCTCCCGTCTCGACGACCCGTTTGAAGATTTTCCTGAGTTCGCCGTCGGGGGAAAGATCGAAGAGGTTCCTGCCCGGAAAGAAGGAGGGGGCTTCTCCGAACGCGGCGGCGTATGCGCTGTTGACCCAGACGATGTTGAACCGCCGGTCCAGGAACACGGCGAGCATGCGGGTGTTTTCCAGAATCGCCGCCATGATCTGATTGGATTCGGCGATACGGAGACCGCTTTCCCGAAGCGCGTTTTCCGTCTGCTCGCGCCGCAGGCGGCTGGTCATCAACGCGCCCAGCAGGGCGGTTCCCGCCGGGAGGATCGCGAGGACCGGCACGGCGACCGCCGAGAGGAGCCGCCGGGCCGTTTCCCCGGGCAGAACGAGCACGGCGGCCAGTACGGCCAGATGAATCACCATGCCGAAGAGGAAGAGCTCCCCGAGGGACATCTCGGCCAGAGGCTCCCGGCGATAGTGCCTCCAGGCGATTCCGATCGCCGCCGGGACGAGGATCGCGGCGGCTCCGGGCCAGGCGCCCGCTCCGCCGGCCTGATGGAAGTGGAAAGCCGCGGTCATCGCCACGGCGACGGCGGTGGCGAAGGTTCCGAAGAAGAGCCCGCAGATGCCGATCAGAACCGAGCGCGCGTCGAATGCGATCCCCGGGGCGAAGGACCAGGGCGTCAGCATGACGATGATGCCGATGACTCCGAGGACGAGACCCACCGGTATCTGCCGGAGCGACGCTTTTCCCGGACGCCACCGAAGCGCGGCAAGATCGAAGATGAAAGCCGCGGCCAGCAGAAGCGCCGCATTTTGAATCAGTCCCAGGAAGGATGCATCGCTCATCGGAAGCCCCCGTGCAGTCGACTGATTTTCCCTTTTCTACCCATCGAGTATCGCTTCGGTTCCTCAGGAACCGGAGCAGGTCAGAAGATTCACAAGCACCGGGAAACAGGTCTTTGCCGGAGGTGCGGCTAAAAGGGCGGTGTCCAAATTCCTCCAACGGTCTATCTATAAAACAAGCCCGGGATTGTTGTCAATTGCCGTTTCTACATGCTTGCTTCTACATTCGGCGGTATGGTGGACGGAAGCGGGGTGTCTATCGGTGATGGTTACGAGAACGGTGGAACAACCTGAATGGCCTTCTGGGGACATGCGAGAGCTGCTTTCTCGATCTTAACCCTGAAGGGGGTGTCGTCCGGAACGTCGAAGGAGGATCGGAGATACATCCCCCACAGATGGAAGACCTCGAAACAGGTGTTCACGCATTTTTCACAACCGTTGCAGAGGTCCGTCCGGATGATGATTTTCATGGGCGGTCCTGGTGGCTTGGAAAGCGCATGGGAAAATGCCTTCCTCCCTATCCGCCGGCGGTCTGGGGATAAGCGGTGTTCGCGTGGAGATACTCCACTTTTTCCTTGTGCTTCAATTCCTGGTTTGCCATCATGAGAAGCATATCCCGGACGGGCCCCTCCGGGTGGGCTTCGGCCAGCGCCCGGTAGAATTCGTGGGCCCGCCGTTCCCGGTGGGCGGCGATGAGGAAGAGGTCCTGCAGGCTTTCCGCCTTGTCCGGATCGGGTTCCTTTTCATGCTCCGCCACGTGGTAGTTCACGGCGGCGGTGAATTTCAGGGTTCCCGAGGGGAGCTCCCCCCTCTTGTACCGGACCAGGAACTCCCGGTGTTTCCTTTCCTCGCCGGCGAGGAAGTCCAGGGTGTCTTTCCCTTCCCTGTCGACCACCTTGTCCCGGAGGCTGGTGTAGAAGGCGATGGCGTTTTCCTCCCGGGCGATGGCAAGATCGATGAGCACCGAAAGCTGATTTACCTTCATGGCCTGACCTCTTCGCGAAGTTGCATCCGAATTTCGACCATCTTTATTTGTACTTGTATTTCGTCCTTTTTTCAAGAAGGTGTCTTTTGCGACGGCGGTCGAAGCCCGCTTTTCATCCGCCGTGGAACGTGCTATGAGCCCGCCATGGGGTGCCGCAGGAGGATCTTGCGATGATTCCTTTTCTGAAAATGTTTCCCGAGACATTTCGGGCGACGGTCCAGCTCCGCCTTTTCGGGCTGACGAAAATCCCCCTTCTGTTTTTCATCCGTCCCTCTGTGGTGGAGATCGGCGAACGTCGTATTGTGGTCCGGGTTCGCCTGCGGAGGAGAACGAAGAACCACCTGGGGGCGATGTACTTCGGCGTTCTCGCCGCCGGCGCCGAATGCGCGGGCGGTCTCCTCGCCATGCGTCTCATCCTGAACAGCGGGGGAAAGGTCTCACTCGTCTTCAGAAGCTTTTCCGCCGAATTCCTGAAACGGGCGGAAGGGGACGCCCTTTTCACCTGTGAGGACGGCGAAGCGATCTCCCGCCTGGTCCGGCAGGCGATGGACGGGGGGGAACGGGTGGAAACGCCCGTCCGCGTGACCGCCACCGTCCCCGGCATATCGGGGGAGGAACCGGTAGCCCGTTTCGTCATGACCCTTTCCCTGAAAAGAAGGTAAGAAAAAAAACCTGGGACACTCAAGGAAAAACCTGGGAAGTGTCCCTGGTTTTTCCACAAGTCCCCGGCTTTTCCGGGTATTCCTCCTTTCCCCCGTTCTCTCCCGGAACTTTCCTCGTATTTCCCATATTTTCAGGAGCTTGACAGAATGAAGGGAATGCCGTATAACGCCCGTCCGGCAGGCCTTGGAGGGCATGCGACAACCGGTTCAGCCTATGATTCCCATTGCGGTTCTGGGTCTTGTCTTCTGCTTGATCGCCTTTCGCCAGATCGGCCGGTTCCGGTTCCAGATCTGGCAGATCATGCTTGCCGGGGCGGTCGTGCTCCTTGCCACGAACCGGATCCACCCCGCCGATGCCCTTCGCTCCATCCAACCCGATGTGATGCTTTTCCTGTTCGGCATGTTCGTCGTCGGGGAGGGTCTCGAGAAAAGCGGCTATCTCGCCCTGCTTGCGTACCGCCTGTTCCGCAGGACCCGCACCATGAACGGGCTCGTTCTTCTCATCCTCTTCACCATGGGATTCGCATCGGCCGTTCTCATGAACGACACCCTGGCCGTCATCGGGACACCGGTCGTTCTCCTTCTTGCGGCCCGGCAGGGCATCCCTTCGCGGGTTCTCCTTCTCGCCCTGGCCTTCTCCATCACCATCGGGAGCACCATGAGCCCCATCGGGAACCCCCAGAACCTCCTCATCGCGGTCTCCGGGGGGCGTTCCCAATCCCTTTCTGACCTTTTCCCGGTATCTCCTGATCCCGACGGTGATCAATCTCCTGGCGGCCTTCGCCATGCTCCGGTGGTTCTACCGGGACGCGTTCCTGGCGAAGCTTCACGTCCACACGGAGGAACACGTTCAGGACGCCGATCTCGGAAGGGCCTGCCAGGTTTCCCTCGCCCTCATCTTTCTTTTGATTCCCGCAAAGATCCTCGTCCTTCTCCTGAAACCGGAATGGGACTTCCGGCTCACCTGGATCGCCCTGGCGGGGGCCTTTCCCCTCCTCCTGCACCGGAAAAGGCTTTCCGTCCTCAAGCAGATCGACTGGCACACCCTGGTCTTCTTTGCGGCCATGTTCGTCGTCATGCAGAGCGTCTGGAACTCCGGTTTCTTCCAGTCCATCCTGGGGAAGATTCCTCTCGACCTCACGTCCCTGTTCATGATCCTTGCCGTGAGCGTCCTTCTCAGCCAGTTCGTTTCCAACGTCCCCCTGGTGGCGCTGTACCTCCCCCTTCTTCTCAACGCGGGGGCGACGCCGAAGGAAATGATCGACCTCGCCGCGGGAAGCACCATCGCGGGGAACCTCCTGATCCTGGGCGCGGCGAGCAACGTGATCATCATCCAGGCTGCCGAGAGGAAGGCCGGCGTGACGATCACGTTCCTCGAATTCGCCCGGATCGGGATTCCCCTGACGCTGGCTAACGTCGCCATATATGCCTTCTTCCTCAACCTCCCCTGACGGCTTCGGAAAAAGTTCCTATGCTTCGTTGCCCTTCGTTCCTCTTCACGGATTCGTCTTTACTGGCGATTTCGGGAAAAAGTGTGCTATAGGGCCGGAAAAGACGAATACCGAAGGAGGTCCATGGCATGAATTGCGGGAACGAGAACTGCCGCTGCAACGAAGGCGGCTCCGGGAACGGGATGGAGGCCGCCCCGGGAAAGACGGATGCGGGCAATGGGGACCTCGAGAAACGGATGTCCCGGATCCGCCGTAAAATCATGATTCTTTCGGGCAAAGGGGGCGTCGGAAAAAGCACCGTAGCGGTCAATCTTGCCATCGCCCTTGCCCTGAAAGGGAACCATGTGGGACTCCTCGACGTGGATTTTCACGGGCCGAGCATCCCCACCCTTCTGAACCTGGAGGGGCGGCAGCTTTCCTACGACGGGAATTCCATATCGCCGGTCCTTTTCTCCGAGAACCTGAAAGTCGTCTCCCTGGGATTTCTGCTCAGGAACCGGGACGATGCCGTCATCTGGCGCGGTCCCATGAAGATCAACGTGATCCGGCAGATCCTGTCGGAAACGGACTGGGGGGACTTGGACTTCCTGATCATGGACTTTCCCCCCGGCACGGGAGACGAACCCCTTTCCATCGCCCAGCTGATTCCCGGAAGCGACGGGGCGATCATCGTCACGACCCCCCAGGACCTGTCCGTCATCGACGTCCGCAAGTCCATCAATTTCTGCAGGCAGGTCCATGTTCCCGTCCTGGGCGTCATCGAAAACATGAGCGGTTTCATCTGCCCGCACTGCGGGAAGGAAGCGCACCTCTTCAAACCCGGGGGAGGCGAGGCCATGGCGAAGGATATGGACGTGCCCTTCCTGGGACGGATCCCCGTCGATCCCCTGATCGCCGAGGCGTCGGACAAGGGAAAGCCCTTTGTTTATTTTTACGAGAAAACGGAAACGGCGAAGGCGTTTGCCCGGATCGTCGAAACCATCGAGGCCCGGGGAAACAAGGGATAGCGGCCCACCCGGGAATTCCGGGAAGGAGAGGGGTGTCTGTGGAAAATGAGGAGGAAATCATGGCCAGGATGATGGGCCTCCTGGAGGAGAAGGGGACCCGCCGTTTTTCGGAAGCCATGATGAAGCACGGGATGCACCCGGGGTGCTACGGGCTGCTGGACCGTCCGGACGGGTACGGAAAAATCGCCGGTTCCTGCGGGGACACGGTGGAAATGTTTCTCCGTGTCCGGAACGGGAAAGTGGAGGAGGCGCGGTTCATGACGGACGGCTGTTTTTTCACCATCGCCGCCTGCGACACGGCCGTTTCCATGGCTGTCGGAGCGACCCTCGCGGATTGCCTGAAGATCAACCAGGACGCCATTCTGAGGCACCTGGAAAAAATGCCGGAAGATCACGTGCACTGCGCCCACCTGGCGGCGCGGGCGTTTCACAAGGCGCTCCGGGATTACGTGATCCGGAAAAAAAGATGAGCGTTCCTCCGGACTTTCCGCCCCGGCCCGGGCGGATGCGCTTCCGGGAGAACATCCACAGGCCTGTGGATAACCCTGTTTACAGACCTGTGAAACATACCGGCAATGATGCCGTAACCTCATGGGATTTTACGGGTTGCACAAAGATCGTGCATAATAATAGTGAGTAATATCAGTTAGATAGTATATTTATTTGTGAGAGGCTGAACTTATCAACAAGCCTTGAAAATTCCTGAAGGAATAAACGTTTCCGGTGATCGGTGTCACACGGAACCGCCCGTTCAGCCCCGTCGAAGGCGAAGTACGGAAAACACGGGGTTTTCGGGGATATTCCCGGATTTGCTCTTGTTCTCTCGGCGGGCCTCCTGTATAGTAGGGGACACCGTTTCATCACCGCTTCGCGAATTCGATCCGGACCGGACCCCTGGGAGACGGGGCGTCCCATTCCTCCGGAGGCGGATCCAGGGACCTTGACCGGAGAAGGTGCCTGAACGAGGGGATGGAGTCATAAATGGCGGGCTGAGATAAGTATCGGAAAAAGCAAGCCAGACGCTATCAAGTAATTTGAAGGGTTGGTTATTGGATAGCGGCGTATCGGGCAACCCGCAAATGAAAGGAGCGTGTATGAACATCTATGTAGGCAATCTATCCTACAGCGTCACCGAGGATGACCTGAAACAGGCGTTTTCCGCGTTTGGCGAGGTCGAATCGGTGAAAATCATCACAGATCACTTCTCCGGCCAGTCGAAAGGATTCGGATTCGTCGAGATGCCGAACAACGCCGAGGCCGACAAGGCGATCAAGGCCTTGAACAAGAGCCCCCTGAAGGGCCGCGATCTCAAGGTCAACCAGTCGGAGCCGAAAGCGAAGAGACCCGTGAGAAGACCCCGATATTGAAGCCATGCCGAAACCCGGACCGGAAGGGGGATTGCCCTTCCGGTCCGGGACGGCGGAACCCCGCCGGCATCTTTCCTCCGGGTCCTCGTTCCGGTCGTTTCGACGAACCGGCGGGTCCCCCTGCGTCGAGACACGTCATCCTCCGTCCGAAAACAGCTGAAGAAAGTCCCTTTCTTCCCGCGCTTCCTCGGGATGCATTCCCGGATGCCCCGGGGGATTTCCGGTGCTTTCGATTTCTCCGGCCGGGGCTTTTGAAAACGGCGTCTTCATGGTAGATTGTTAAAAAGTCCGAAGAAACGGGTTCTCCCGGGCACGGAGGGACCGTCCCCGGGGAGATCGGCGGCCGTCCCGCGCGGATCGGGCTGCCGGGAAAGGAGGTTCGAACGGTGTCCCTCATCACCCTGACATCGGGAATCGGTTGCGGGGTGTCCTCCATCGCCCTCGAGGTTTCGAAGAGACTGGAGATTCCCCTTTTCGACGACGGGAGACTCCAGGCGGAAGCCGGCGGGATCGGCATCGACCCGAAGGAGATCGAGGGGATCGACAGGAGGACGCCGGGCTTCTGGAGCCGGCTCCTCAGCCTGAAGCCCCGGGTGTACGTGGAATTGCTTGAAACGGTCGTTCTGAAGGCGGCCAGCGGCGGCGAGGGGATTTTCCCTGGCCATGGCGCCCCTTTTCTTCTTCAGGATTTCGACTGCGCCCTCCATCTGCGGATCTATTCGTCTCCGGCCGACAGGACCCGGCGGATCGTGGAGGAACACGGGTGCAGCGCCGAGGCGGCAGGCAAGGAGATCGCGAGGGCCGATTCGGAACAGAGGGAATTCATCCGTTATGCCTTCCGCCGCGACCTGGACGACCCTGCCCTGTACGATCTCATGATCAACCTGGACAAGGTGGGGGCGGAGGCCGCCGTGGAGCTGATCGTTCAGTCCTCGAAAGCGCCGGGGGTCCAGGCGTGCAGCCTCAAGGTCATGGACGCCATGGAACGGCTGAGCCTCGCGAGCAGGGTCCGGGCGGTGGTCCGGGATGCGAGCCTCAGACCGGAAGGTTTTCGGGTTGATGTCCCCGAGAGGGGAGTGGTCCGGGTGTCCGGCGAAATCAATCCCCTGGAGTCGAAGGATCGTCTTCTCGACGCCATCCGGTCCGTGCCGGGCGTCGAAAAGGTCGAGTCCGGAATCCGTGGGGAAAAACTTCACGACATCTGAACGGGCGTCCCGGAACGGACCGGGACCGGGGCAGGGGGGATCGAAGGAGGAGGTGCGATGATCCGGGCGAAAGACATTATGACGAAGGAAGTGGTGACGGTCCGTCCCGAAATGGATATTCTTCAGGCCGCGAAGGTTCTCCTGGAGAATCATTTCAACGGCCTTCCCGTGGTCGACGGCGAGGGAAACCTCAAGGGGATTCTCTGCCAGGACGACCTCATCGTTCAGCAGAAGAGCATCCCCCTGCCGTCGGTGTTCACCCTCCTGGACGGGATGATCCCTCTCTTCTCGGGGAAGCGGATGGAGAAGGAGGTGAACAAGATGGTGGCCATGACCGTGTCGGAGGCCATGATCCCGAATCCCCTGACGGTGGAGCCGGACACGTCCCTGGAAGACGTGGCCACCCTGATGGTCCGGAAGAACATCCACACCCTTCCCGTTCTGGAAAACGGGAAGCTCGTGGGCATCATCGGGAAGGAGGACGTCCTCAGGACCCTGATGCCGTCGTCCGAGGACCGGTGATCCGCCGCGGCGTTTCCCCGTCCGCCGGGCCGGAACCGGTTACCGCTGTTTCCGGAAACCGTACAGGAAGCATCCCAGGGCGAGGAGAGTCAGGAGCACGGAACCGGCGGTGATCCAGGGCATTCTCCCGAGGAGCCACACCGGCCCGCCCAGAAGGGCCCCCGCCACGCGGCCCGAGCTGGAAGCGGCGATGTATGACGACATCATGGCGCCCCGCATTTCAGGAAACAGTTCCGTGGCCCGGGAAATGAGGGTGACGATCGAGAATTCCACGAACAGGAAAATGAGAAAGAGAACGGCGAGCGCGCCCGGGGCCGATCGGCCGAGAACGGGGATCATGCCGTAGGCCGCGGCGGAAAGAGCCGTTCCCAGCACCACGCCCCTCTGTAAGCCGATGCGGTCGGAGAGGGACGCCACGGCGATCTCTCCCAGAAGTTCGGCGATTCCCACCACGAAAACGGAACTTCCCAGGGCGATGAGGGACAGGTGGAAGGATTCCTCCATCCAGGCTCCGAAAACCATGAAAAAGAGATCGTTCGCCGCGCTGATGAAGAAGGCGAACCCCAGAACGCCCATGGCGGGCCGGCTCCGGAGCACCTCCCCCCAGGACGACAGAAGGGATCCCCGCGCCTTTCCCCCGGTCGCCGCGCGTCCGTTCCCGGACAGGAGAAAGAACAGGACCGCCGTTCCGATGAGGGACGCGATGCCGATGGCGAAAAAAGGCGACTGCCAGCCGTAACGGGCCATGAGGATTCCGACGAGGGGCACCCCGACGAGCGTGCTTCCCGCCCATCCCATCTCCGCGATCCCGATGGCCGTTCCCCGGCGGCGGTAGGGGACCCGTTCCGCCACGTAGGACAGGATGGACGGGTCGAGGGCGGCCTTGCTCATGCCCGCCAGAAGAAAGGCCGCGAAGAGGACCTCGTAGTAGGGGAAAAAAGCGGCTCCTAGCATGGCCAGGGAAAGAAGGGCGACCCCCGCAAGGATCACGATCCGGTGTCCGAAACGGTCTCCCAGGGGGCCGAAAAAGGGGCTCAGAAGGCCCGTCGCAGGGTTGGCCGCGACGAGGGCGCTCACGGCGGGCAGGGAGACGGCGAGTCCCCTCGCCAGTTCGGGGGCGAAGGGATAGGGGAACCGGCGGGCCGTGTTGACCAGGGCCCGGCAGAGCATGGCGACGGCGACCTGGAGCAGGAAACGGTTCCGGGAGGTTCCCCCGGCGGACCGCTCATCGGAAGGGGGTTCTTTCATGACAGGAGGGCCCTGACGCAGAAGAAGATCACCGCCCCCGAGTATGCGAGCTTGACCACCGTTCCCAGGACGGTGCCCGTGAAGGCGCCCCACGCCGCACGGAGGGCCTCTCTCTCCCCTTTTCTCGAAAGGAGTTCTCCGGCGAGGGCTCCGAGAAAGGCCCCCAGGAACAATCCGAAGGGAGGGAGAAAAAAGACGCCGATCAGCATTCCGAGAAGGGCCCCCAGGATCCCCCGGCGGGAGGCGCCGTATTTCCTCGCGCTCCGGAGAGGCAGAAAATAGTCGGCCGCCGTGACGGCGGCGGCGAGAGCGGTCATGACCGCGAGGAAGGTCCCGCTGAAGGGCTCCCAGCCCCGGGCGAAAGAGAAGAGAAAGAGGGACAGGAGGCTGAGGATGGGCCCGGGCAGTATGGGGACGATGCAGCCGATCAGTCCGACGGCGGCGGCGGCGAGGGAGAGAGCGACAAGGGCGATGGAAAGCCAGGCGGGGTCCGTCATGCCTTCTCCCGGAGGCGTTCCAGCCTCTCTCCCGCTTCCCTGAGGGTTTCCATCCGTTTGGCGAAGTGAAAGCGGATGTACCGGGAAACGGGTTCGGCGAAGAAACTCGATCCCGGGACGGCGGCGACGCCGATTTCCCTGGTCATCCACTCGCAGAAGGCGGTGTCGTCCTTCCACCCGAGGGAGGAGATGTCCGCCATGACGTAATAGGCCCCCTCGGGCTTCGTGCAGGGGAGCCCCGCCCTTTCGAGGTAGGGGAGAAAGAAGTCCCGGCGGGCGCGGTATCCCTCGCTGAGGTCCCTGTAGTATTCGTCGGGGAAGTTGAGCGCCGTCACCGCCGCCTCCTGGAGAGGGGCCGGTGCGCCGACGGTCAGGAAGTCGTGGACTTTCCGGGCACCGTCGATGAGGACGGGCGGCGCGATGACGTATCCGAGACGCCATCCCGTGATGGAATACGTCTTGGAAAGGGAACTGCAGGAAAGGGTCCGCTCGAACATCCCGGGGAGAGAGGCCATGTACGTGTGCCCGTGGGGCTCGTACACGATGTGTTCGTAAACCTCGTCGGTAATGACGAAGGCGTCGAATTCCCGGGCGAGGGCGGCGATGAACTCCAGCTCCTCCCGGCTGAAGACCCGCCCCGAGGGGTTGGAGGGATTGCACAGGACGAGGGCCTTGGGTTTCCGTTCGAAGGCCCTCCGGAGTTCCTCCCGGTCGAACCGGTACTCCGGCGGGTGAAGGGGGACGAAAACGGGCTTCGCCCCGGAGAGGATCGCGTCGGCGCCGTAATTTTCATAAAAGGGGGAGAAGACGATCACCTCGTCCCCGGGATCGGCGACGGTCATCATGGCGGTCATCATCGCCTCGGTGCTCCCGCAGGTGACGACGATGTTCCGGTCCGGGTCGAGGGGAATGCCCATGAACCGGGACTGTTTCCGGGCCAGGGCTTCCCGGAAGTTCCGGGCGCCCCAGGTGACGGCGTATTGATGGGGCCCGACGCGGGCCACCCGCTCCAGCGTTTCCAGGAGCGCCGCCGGCGGGTCGAAGTCGGGGAATCCCTGGGACAGGTTGACCGCCCCGTGTTCGTCGGCGAGCCGGGTCATGGCGCGGATGACCGATTCGGTGAAGTGCCGGAGGCGGGAACTGGCGGACGGCATGGCGTTACCTCTTTCTTTACGGATTTGTTCCTTCATACTTCGAAGTGTCTCATCCGTCAAGAATCGGAAGGCCCGCCGCCGGCTTCTCCGGACCCCCGGCAATTGACAGCCCCCGGCCGGTCCTGATAAGGGAGAAGCGTCGGGAGAATCCCGATTTTCAGCGCCAGACTCCGGGTGAAACATGATGAAACCGGGAATCCTGTTCATGGGAACCCCTGAATTTGCCGTTCCCTCCCTGGAACGCCTTGTCCGGGACGGCTGGCCGGTTCTCGCCGTCGTCACCCAGCCGGACCGTCCCAGGGGAAGGGGGAAGAAGCTGGAGCCGCCTCCGGTCAAGATGCGGGCCCTGGAACTGGGGCTTTCCGTCCTCCAGCCGGAGAAGGTCCGCGAGGAATCCTTCCTTTCCGTGTTCCGAGACATGAAACCGGACCTGGTCGTCCTTGTCGCCTTCGGCCAGATCCTTCCCCGGGAGATTCTCGAGAGACCTCCCCTGGGCTGCATCAACGTCCATCCGTCCCTTCTCCCCCGGTACCGGGGGGCCGCGCCGATTCACTGGACCCTCCTGCGAGGGGAGGAAAAGACGGGCGTGACGATCCTCTTCATGTCCGAGGAGGTGGATGCGGGGGACATCATTCTCCAGGAGGAATCGGACGTTCTCCCGGAGGACACTTACGACACCCTGCACGACCGCCTGGCGCAAAGGGGCGCTTCCCTTCTCGCCGAAGCTGTCGGAAAGGTCGCCGGCGGGACGGCCGCCCGGACCCCCCAGGACGGGAAGAAGGCGACCTTCGCCCCCCGGCTGCCCGGCGACATGGGCCTCGTCAACTGGAACCGGGACGGCGGGGACATCGTGAACCTCGTCAGGGGACTGTCCTCGCAGCCGGGGGCCTACGCGTTCCTCGGGGGGCGGAAGATCAAGATCTACAAGGCGGCCTGGGAGCCCTCCCGGGAAGAAGCCGAACCTGGGACCCTCCTCGGGGAAACGGACAAGGGCCTGCCGGTGGCCGTCCGGAACGGGAGGGTGTACCTCCAGGAGGTTCAGCTGGAAGGGAAGAAACGGCTGCCCGTGAAGGATTTCCTCCGGGGGTTCCGCTTCGCTCCCGGGGAACGGTTCTCCTGACGGGCGGGGGGGAACGGTGAACCCGATCCCGGCGATCCGCCGGTTCCGAAACCCCCGGGCGACGCTTCCGGACGCCGGACGGACGAGCGGGATCCTTCTCCTGGCGGTTTTTCTTTTTCTTTCCCCGGCGGTCCGGGCGGCCGAATGCCCGGATCTCGGCTTTTCCGCGAAGGAAGAGGGGAAGAACGTTCCCCCGGGGTGGGAAGCCCTCACGTATCCATGGAAGGCGGAGAACCTCGTTTCCCTCGTACGGGAGGGGAAGGCGTGGGTTCTTCACGTGAAAAGCCGGCACAGCGTCTCCGGTGTCATGAAACGGTTCGACGGGACCGCTCCGGCGGACTGCCCCGGATTCTCCTGGCGCTGGAAGGTCAACCGGTCCGTGGGGATGGCGGTGGAGCACCTCAGGGATCGCTGCGACGCGGCCGCCCGGGTCCGGGTGATCTTCGGGAGGGAATCCCGGTCTCCCTGGGAGCACCCCCTGGTCGTCCGGCTCCTCCAGTCCCTCGGCGTCGACTCGCCCGTGATGGAGCCTCCGGGATACGGGATCGATTATCTCTGGGGCAACGGCCACCCGCCGGGGACCGTGCTCGACGACCCCCGGTCGTCGCGGAGAAAGCTCATGATCCTGGAGCAGGGAAACGAAAAGGCGGGCCGGTGGGTTTCGGAGAAACGAGATCTCGAGGACGATTTCCACCGCTGTTTCGGGGATTCCTCGCCGGGCGTTGCCGCCGTCGTTCTCCTTTCCGACACCGACGACACGAACGAAGGCGTGGAAGCCTGGTTCGGGAATCTCAGGTTCACGGGGCCCGCGGGGAAACGATCCGGGGGGAAATGAGCTTGACCGGCGATTCCGATTTGTTTATCCTGACGGCAGACGTTTTCCCGTGAGGGGAAGTGAATCCATCGGGAAGGAGTGAAAGCATGAAGGACAGGGAACGGTTGGATGCCTTGGAAGTTGCCCTGAACAATGAGACCCGCGAGCGGGAATTCTACCTCCAGAATGCGAAACGGACGACGAACCCCGTTGGGAAAGCCATGTTCCGGCAGATCGCCGACGAGGAGCTGGAACACTACGAAAGGCTGAAGGAACTCCACGGGAAATGGAAGAAGGAACAGAAATGGCCGGAAACGGTTCCCCTCAAGGTCAGGAACACCCTTGTCCGGGATGTTCTCAAGGGGGTGCTGGAAAAGACGGCCAAGCTTCCCCCCGGGGACGACAACGACCTGGCGGCGGTCAGGGCGGCCATCGAGTTCGAGGCCGCCGGCGCGGTGTACTACGCCGATCTTCGGGACAAGTCGACCGATCCTAAGGAAAAGGCGTTCTTCAACCTTCTTGCGGACATGGAGCACGAGCATTACGTCACGTTGAAGGACACGGAGGAACTCATGACGAATCCCGAGTCGTGGTTCCGGGAAAAGGAAAAAACGGGACTCGACGGAGCGTAGGAATCCCATGACAAAAAAAACGGTTTTCTCCCTTTTGGTCGTTTTGCTGCTCCTGCTTCAGAGCCTTCCGTCCCTAGCTGAAACGGCGGAAGAACTGTACCGGAAGGGCATGGATCTGGCGGCCAGGAACGTGTACGGGGAAGCGATCGACGTCTTCACAAAGGCCGTCACCCTGGATCAGACGCTTGCCCCGGCCTACCTGGAACGGGGGAGGATGTATTTCGCCATGAACCCGAGCTTCTGCACCGAGGCCCGCGCCGATTTCACGACGGCCATCAGACTCACCCCGGATGACCCCGTTCCCTACTATGAAAGGGGTCTTCTGAACGCCTTTCTGCTTCAGAACGAACAGGCCCGGGCGGACATGGAGACGGCGGCCGGTCTCGGCCACAAGGGTGCCCGGGAATGGCTGGAGAAGGAAGAAAAGTCGGTCGTTGTCTCTCCAACCGTCCAGAAATGACGGACTCGTAAAAAGTTCCTGTAATAACGCACATCCGAAATGATCGGGAACCCGCCCGAAAGGATCTCCGCCTCCTGAGAGGGGGGCGGAGATTCCGGGGAAATGTCTTGCCGTTCTCCTCGATTTCCTGAACAGGATGATTCCTTCCCGGATTGGGATCCCGCCGCCGCTGAGGCGGATACGGGGATTTCCGTGTCCGCGCCCCTCCCTGAATCTCCTTCGAGAGTCCCGACCGCCGGCCGGTGCCCCGCCCTTGGAGATGCCAACCGCCAATCCGAAGCTGCCAACCCTGGTGAATGGGTGACCGTCGCCTGAAAAATGGTTTCCGGCGCCGGCTGCGGCCGGAATTCCCGGGGGAGAACTTCAGAAAGCCATAGTAATGAAAGCAAGTTAGCCTTAAGTCGAAGGATCGGGAAGTGCGGCGCGGCACTGCGGGGAGGCTCTCCGCCGGATGGCAACCCCGGTGTTCCCGGAGAAGGCGAAAAACCGATGATAAATCAAATAAAACGATAAGATACACCAATGGCACAACCCTTGTATTACTTGTACGCACGGCCTCCGGAAACCGCTGACGGGGCGATGCCCGCGGACGGCGCTTCAGGGGGTTCGAAAAACACGGAAAATGGGGGGTTCCCGGCATGCGTACAAGAGCGGAGGAAGATTTCCCGGCGGGCGAAAAAAAATGGGAAGTGCGGAAAGGGAAGGGCCGGTCTTCGGGCCGATGGCCCGGATTCATCAGGGCGGCGGTCCTGTCGGTCGCCGCCGCTGCGCTGGTTCCGGCGGTTCCCGGGCCGGCTGCGGCCGGAGATCGGGCACCATCCGCCGTGGACCGCGGCGTTGCGGCGAAGCGTCTGGAATCGTTTTCCTGCTTCTTCGTACCCAACGAGGGGCAGATGGAGGAGGCGGTCGCCTTCGCGGCGAGAACCGGCGGCGGCTTCCTGCGGGTGACCCGGGACGGGGCCGTGGAGCACGTATTCCCGGTCGGGAAAGGGACGGTCCGGAAGGTCACCGAGACCTTTCTCGACGGCAGGGCCGTCCGTCCGGAGGGGCGGGAGCTTCTGCCGACGAGGATTTCTTCCTTTCTCGGGAGGGATGCCTCCCGGTGGCGGTCCGCCCTGCCGTCGTGGGGAGAGGTTTCCCTCGGAGAAGTCTACGACGGCGTCACCGTCCGCCTGAGGGCGAAAAGCGGGACGGTGGAAAAGCTGATCACCGTCGGTCCTTCGGCGGACCCCTCGGCGATACGGATCGGGATTTCCGGGGGGCAGTCCCTGTCGGTAACGGACGGGGGCGAACTGGCGATCGGGACCTGCGACGGGATGGTGACCCTGTCGAAACCGGCGGCATACCAGGAAATCGACGGCGGGAAGATCGCCGTCCCCGTTTCCTACGTCCTGCGTGACGGGAAGGAGATGGCCTACGGATTTTCCCTGGGGGCGAGGGACCCCCGGTTTGCCGTGGTCATCGATCCCGTTCTCCGGTGGCTGGAACTGGGAGGAAGCAGCGAGGATGTGATCTTTTCCATTGCCGTCAGTCCCGTGAATGGGAAGGTGTACGTTTACGGCCGCACGAATTCCCCCGATTTCCCCGGCACGGCGGGAGGAGCTCAGCAGCGGCCCGTATCGGTACGGCAGGACGCGTTTATCGCCTGTCTGAGCGACGACCTTTCCTCTCTTCACCAGGCCACCTATCTCGGTGGTACCGGAGACGACCACCCTGAGATCGAACGGGTCGGCTCCGCCATGGCGATCCATCCCGTGGACGGGACGGTTTACGTGGCGGGGTGTACGGGGTCCAACGATTTTCCGGGTACGGCGGGAGGGGCGCAGCCCGGGCCGGCCGTACGCGACCAGACCAACGGTTTTATCGCCCGTCTGAGCGCGGACTTGAAAAACCTCATCCAGGCCTCGTATCTGGGGGGAAAAAGCGGCATGAGCAGTGCGACCGCCGTTGCGATCCATCCCGGGGACGGGTCGGTCTATGTCGCAGGCCAGACATGGGATTCCCAATTTTTGGGAACGGCCGGAGGGGCGCAGCCCGATGCCCCCGGAAAGGGCGACGGCTTCATCGTCAGCCTGACCGGCGACCTGAAGGGAATCCTTCAGGCGTCGTACGTCGGGGGAAGCGACCAGGACGCCGCGATGGCGGTTGCGATCCATCCCGATGGGTCGGTCTATGTCGCCGGTTTTTCGAAATCGGGGGATCTGCCGGCGGCGGAAGGGGCGTTTCGGACCGCGGCCGGGCCCGCCGATATGCAGGGATTTGTCACCCGCATGGACGCCGGGCTGACGCGGTTTCTCCGGACGGCCTGCCTCGGCGGGGGGGTGGCATGGACCGAGATCCGCTGCGCGGCCGTGAGCCCCTTTGACAGAACCGTTTTCGTGGGCGGACTGACGAGAATAAAGGCCAACCTGTTTCCCGGCGTCGCCGGGTCGGTTCAGCAAAAGAACGGCGGCGAGAGGGACGGCTTCATTTCCCGTTTCAGCGGGGATCTTTCGGTTCTTCACCGGTCCACGTACGTCGGCGGCTTGGGAGATGATGAACTCTATTGCCTTGCAATCCGTCCCGGGGACGGCGTCGTGTATGCGGGGGGGATATCCATTTCCCCTGATTTTCCCGGTACGGCCGGGGGGGCGGTGCCCGTGATGAACGGGACATATGACGCCTTCCTCATGGGATTGAATCCCGACCTGGCGACGCGGATCGGGACGACCTTCGTCTCTCCTTCCGGGCGTGACGGCTACTGTAAAGGCGTGGCGGTTCATCCCGACGGCAAGACGGTCTATGTCTGCGGAGGAAGCGTCGACGAGCCGAAAACGGACGGGTTGCTCGCCCGCGTGGAGGCATCTCTCGGGCCGAGCCCTGTCCTGACGGTGACGAAAACGGGCGAGGGGACGGTTGTTTCGGAGCCCCCGGGGATCGACTGTCCCGAGACGGCATGCCGGGCCGTGTTCAGGAAGGGCGCGGAGGTGACCCTGACGGCCGCCGCCGCCCCAGGTTACGTCCTCGACGGCTGGGATGTCGCCGGCGAGCGCAAGACGGAAAATCCCCTTTCGGTGACCCTGACGAGCGACATGGATGTGGAGGCTTTTTTCAAGACGTCTTCCAACCCCGTGCCGGTCCTGTCGTCGCTGGAGCCCTCTTCGGCGGTCGCCGGCGGTCCGTCGTTCGTCCTGAAAGCGACGGGAAGCGGCTTCGTGGGGTCTTCGACGGTGCGCTGGAACGGTGAGGACCGGCCGACGGAATTCGTTTCAGGGACGGAGCTTTCCGCGTCGATTCCGACACAGGACATCGCGGACATCGGGGAAGCCCGGGTGACGGTGTACACGCCCGGCGGCGGGGAATCGGAGCCGGTGTCCTTCGAAGTGAGGATGGAGTATCCCGTTCCGACGGTGACGAAGCTGGATCCGTCCTCGAAGAAGGCCGGCGGACCGCAGTTCACTCTCAAGGTGGAGGGAACGGGGTTCGCGGGCGCCTCGGGATCGGCGAAAGGCTCCGTGGTGCGCTGGAACGGCGAAGACCGGCAGACCCGGTACGAGAGCGCCACGGTGCTTGCCGCATCCATCCCGGCGACGGACGTTTCGAAGCCGGGTACCGCGACGGTGACGGTGAAAAACGGCGAAGAGAAGGTGTCGAACGGCGCCTTCTTCACGATCGAAAAATCGTCGCCGGACGAGGTTCCCACACCGGTGGTGACGGGGATCTCTCCCTCCTCCGCAGTCGCGGGGGATCCCGAGACGACCCTGTCGGTGACGGGCACGGGGTTTTCGGGGGACGCCCGGGTGCTCTGGGACGGGGGGGAGCGCAAGACGGCCCGTGTAAGAAGCGGGACGAAACTGTCCGCCGTTCTGCCCGCCTCGGATCTGGCCGTGCCGGGACGGCACCTGGTGACGGTGTACAACCCGGGGACGGCGGGACAGTCCGGGAAGTGTCGAACGGGATGAACTTCACCGTCCGTGAAAAGGGAGGGGGGCAGGCCATCCCGACCCTGAACGCGTGGGGGATGATCGTCCTCACGGTTCTCGTCGGTGCCGCCTCCGTCCTCCGGATGCGGCGGCGGGAGGGAAACCGGTAGAAAAACGGTGTGGGCAGGGCCTCCCGAAAACGGGGGGACCGGATCGGCGGGAAAGAGAACGGGTGTCGCTCCTTGCGGGAGGCGGCACCCGTTTTGTTTTACCACATGGTTTCATGACGGATTTTCCCCGGAAGCCGTCAAAGTCGGAAAAGGGATTGAAGCGAAACGCGATCCTGTTGTAAACAGGATGTCGTATGTTCCCCCGCTCATCCCGGGATCGAACGGGGACAGGGGAAGGTCTATCACAATCACGAAAAAGGGGGCGGAAAATGGAATTCAGACACCTGTTCACGCCGATCCGGATCGGGGGGATGGAAGTCCCGAACCGGATCGTCATGCTTCCCATGACCACGGGTTATACCGAACCGGATGAAACGGTGGGCCGGCGGTTCATCGACTTTTTCGCCGAGAGGGCGAAAGGCGGCGCCGGGCTGATCGACATTCCCTTTTCGCCCATCCGCGCGGGGTCTCCCGTGGAACCGGGGCTCTTCGACGATCGTTTCATTTCTCCCGTGCGGGAGCTGACGGCGCGGATCCGGGGCGAGGGATCGAAAGCGGCGGCCCAGCTCATCATTTCCTATCATGTCATTTTCGGGGACGGCGTGCCGGAAGTGGTGGGTCCGTCGCCGGTGCTGAACCAGATGATGCGGGTCGTTCCGAGGGTCCTCACGGTCGAGGAGATCCGCTTCATCGTGAAGGAGTATGGGCGGGCGGCACGACGGGCCCGGGAAGGGGGATTCGACGCGGTGGAAATCCTCGTCGGCGGGGGCTACCTCCTCAACCGTTTTCTTTCCCCCATCACCAACCGGCGTGAGGACGATTACGGCGGGAGCCTGGAAAACCGGATGCGGATCGCGCTCGAAATCGTCGAAGCGGTGCAGCGGGAGGCCGGGAAGGACTTTCCCGTCGGGTGCCGCCTCAACATCGAGGAACAGATGCCCGGGGGGCATACGCTCGCGGAGTCGAAAGTCGTGGCGAAGGCCCTGGAGAAGGCGGGTGTTTCCTTCATCAACGTGTACACGGGCTGGCACGAATCGCCCATTCCCACGGTTGCGCCGTCGCTGCCCAAGGGCGCTTTCGCCCATCTCGCCGGGGGGATCCGGGAACAGGTCGGCATCCCGGTGATCGCAGCCAACCGGATCAACGATCCCTTCGTGGCTGAGAGGATCCTCGCGGAAGGAAAGGCCGATCTCACAGGCATGGCGCGGGCCCTTCTCGCCGACCCGGAACTGCCGAACAAGGCCCGGGAGGGCAGGACGGATGAAATCGTCCCCTGCCTGGCCTGCTCCAACTGCCTGGCGGAGATCATGGGCACCTACAAGAACTGGGGGAAATCCTTTGCCACGTTCTGTAC
This sequence comes from Syntrophaceae bacterium UBA6252, assembly GCA_002441265.1. Taxonomy (GTDB): domain Bacteria; phylum Desulfobacterota; class Syntrophia; order Syntrophales; family UBA6807; genus UBA6807. Next base: position 36,004 of record DJVQ01000064.1, on the reverse strand, counting down.
GGTGAATCCCCGGGCGGGGAGAGAGGCGGAAACGATACCGCGGCCGGCTTCCCGCAAAAAGAAGGTGTTCGTCGCCGGCGGGGGGCCCGGCGGCATGGAGGCGGCCCTCACTGCGGCGGAAAGGGGCCACGATGTGACCCTTTTCGAGAAGGAAAACGCCCTCGGGGGCAGGCTTCTCACGGCGGCCATCCCGCCCTTCAAGGGGGAGATCGGGACTCTTGTCCGGAGCATGGCGGCACGGATGAAAAAGGCCGGGGTCCGGGTGCGGCTCGGTGAGGCCCTCGGAACCGGGACCGTCGAAAAGGAGGCCCCCGACGCCCTGATCGTGGCAACGGGCGCCGAGCCCATCGTTCCCGGAATCCCCGGCGTGGGAGGAGCCCATGTCGTGCAGGCGGAGGATATCCTCACGGGCCGGAAGGCGGCAAAGGGGGCCGTGATCATCGTGGGAGGCGGCATGGTCGGCCTCGAGACGGCGGAATTTCTCCTCGAACACGGGGAAGGCGTCACGTCGGTCCTGGTCCTGGAGATGCTGGAACGCATGGCGGAGAACGTTTCTCCCACCTACCGGCCCTTTTTCCTCGGACGGTTGAAAAAGGAGGGCGTGGGAATGGAAACGCATGTCCGGGTGGAAGAGATCACGGACAGGGGCGTGAAGGTCCTCCGGAAGGGCGGGCCCGATTTCATTGCCGGGGACACGGTGGTCCTTGCGGTGGGGTTCCGAACGGACCCGGAGAAGACCTGCGTGTTCGGGGAATGCGCCCCCGACGTCCGTTCCGTGGGGGACTGCGTCAGGGCCCGCATGATCCGGGATGCCGTGGAGGAGGGATTCAACGCCGGAATGTCGGTGTAGACCGGCGGGCGGGCAGGCCGGGCCGGTCCCGCTGCGGGGGCCGGCCCCGGAATTATGCGGTGTGGCCGTCGAAGAGATCGATCACCGAATTGACGTCCGTCGACGCGTTCTGGACCGCCTGCATGTATGCGGCGGTCGACTTGAGCGCCGCGAGCTGTCGCGAAATCACGTCCCCCACATAGGAAAGGTCCGCGTCGCTTTCCGCTGTGGAGCCGCTTGCCTTCGCCGTGACGGTTTCCTCCTGGGAGTCGAAGGCTTCCGTCCCTCCGGCGTCGTCCGTCGTCGAGCACGACCCGGTGCAGGCGCAGGCATCCGAGGACAGCGTCTCCTCCGATTCGGACGCGGCCGTTTCTTCGACCGCGGCCGCCTCCGCCTCTTCCGCGCCCGAACCGGTCCACAGGGACAGGGAACTCCACTGGGGCGTGGACTGGCAGGAACAGGCGTAGCAGCGGGAGTGCCTGCCCGAAAGTCTTCCGTATTCGTCCCTCGTGATGTCCTCCCACCCATGGAGGTCGGGATCGTACGTCACGGTGTACACGGCCGAGGACGAACAGCCCGAGGACGTTCCGGTGTCGTTCGTGACCGGCCGTTGATTGACGTATTGTTCTGAAACGTCGAGGTTCGCATTGGCCCGGAACCACGAACCGAGGGTGCCGTCGTCCTGGATCTCGGCCATCGACTCGCCTGAATAGGACGATGCGTACCACCGGTCGTCGATCTTCAGCACGGAAAAGACTCTCGAGTCCTGTACCTGGGGAATGACAGACATCTCCCGCCTCCTGGGGATTTTTTTCCCGGGGCGCCGTTCCATCGCCGAACCGCCCGGGGATTCTTCCCTGCGGGACGTCGACGTTCACGAACGGCCCGCGTCCGATACCATCATCAAGCAATCAGCATGCCACTGGGCAACGCTCGCGAGGGAAAACCCGTCCGGTCTTCCAGGATATTTAAGAAATACATATCGTTACCACATCTTCGGCGGAGGGCGGGGAAGGTGCGGCCGCCGGCGCCGAAATGTCCCGATCTCCGCCGGGAGGCATGAAATTCCCATGGTCCCGCCGGATGTAGGGCAGAACTTTCCCTCTCCGGGGATCCGGTGCCCGCCTTGGAAAGATTTTCCGGAGTCCGCCCGGTCCGGGCGGAGAAGGGGAAAAAAAACGTTTCCATTTTCGATGATTCATGATATGCATGCGGGTTCTTGCCATGATGAAACCACAGCGCTTCGCCTGTGGTTTTTATTTTTGAGAGGTTCCCGGTTTTCGAGGACCTCGTGGACATCCATGAAGGAAGGATCGGGTATGAGAAAGGAAGATGTGATTCTATTAAGCGGCGGTGCAGGGGGTGCGGAGGCGGAATTCGGCGAGAACGCGGAACGGTGCGGGATCGACGAGGTGAATTTCACGTTCGACGGACACAACATCGTCCGCCGGCGAGGGCTCCGGGTCCTCAACGAGGAAGAGTTGAAAAACGGGGACGTCAGCCTGGAGTATGTCTCCCGGTTGATGAACCGCCGTTACACGGACAACCCCACGTTCCGGAAGATTCTCCAGAGCATCTGGTATCAGGTCAACTACGGGCGGGAGATTTTCGTGATCGGTGAAATCCTGGAAGACAGAACCGTCAAGGGCGGCACCGGATGGGGCGCCGAGTTCAGCAAACTCTGCAACAAACCCCTCCACGTGTTCGACCAGAAACGGGATGCCTGGTTCCGATGGGACCGCATGGACTGGGCGGCATGCCGCAAGGACGATGAACCGGTCATCGACAGCGTTCGTTTTACAGGGACGGGGACGCGCTTTCTTCAGGAGAACGGGAAGCGGGCGATCCGGGAGCTCTTCGAAAGATCGTTTTCATAAGGAACGGAAGGCCGCCGCAGGGAACCACATCGCCTTTTTCCGAAAGCGCTTGAAATGTACAGAAAATTCCTGTAACATCGGTCCCGCCCGGAGGAGGGGGAATCGCGCATGATGAAAAGCGTCCTATGTCAGCAATGATAAAGATTCTGACCTCCCTCACCCGGGAAAAGGCAAGAAGAAGCATTGTCGTATTCTTCTTTCTGTCGGCGGTTCTTCCACTCCTCATCCTGCTCTATTTCACTTTCAACCATGTTCTTCCCGTCCTGAGCGGGGAACAGGTGAATTCCCTTGCGTTTATTTTCACCCTGTGCGTTCTGGCCATGCTTGGGCTTCCCTTCCTGGGTTTTTTCCTGGTGCACCGCTGGATCCTCTCCCTGGAAGCGCTTGCCAGGGAAGTCCGGAACGGGACCACCGGGGCGGCCGCGGCGGCCGGTCTGCCGGAGGATCCGCCGGAGCAGAACGAGGTCCTTGCCCTGCGGAAGGCCTTTCTCCACCTGCGGGGCGAACTCGAGGACAGGATGGGGAAAGTTTTTCAGTATTCCGACCGGCTGATCCAGACAAGCGAGAAATTGTACGAGCTTTCCTTCACCGACGAGCTCACCTCCCTGTACAACCGGCGCTATTTCGACTTCCGGCTCGCCGAGGAGGTCAGCAGGGCCGACCGGTACGGTCACGACCTTGCGATTATCATGATCGATATCAATGACTTCAAGCTCTACAACGACACATACGGCCACTACATGGGGGACGAGATCCTTCGCCGTTTCGGGAACCTGATCCGGGATGTCATCCGGAAGTCGGACATCCCCTTCCGTTACGGCGGCGACGAGTTCGCCATCCTTCTTCCCGAAAGCTCCGCCGATATGGCGGAGGTCGTTGCCCGCAGGATGAACGCCGCCCTGGATACCCTTCCGCTCCGCGACGGCGGGGGAAACCAGGTGGTCGGCGTCTCGGCGAGCTGCGGCGTGGCGGCCTACACCCGGAAAAGCGGCGGAGAGGATTTCGTCAGAAAGGCGGACATGCTGCTCTTGAAGTCGAAAGGCGAAAAGAAGGGAAGGATCGCCCGTCTCGACCCGGTCGCCGGAAACGGGGCCGATACGCCGCAGTAAGGGCCTCCGGAAAAAGGATGCCCTGCCGGGAAGGATGATGTTCTCGGAAGCCTTCATCGAGGGCATGCTCCCGGAAGAATCCCATTCGTTTTTCCCAGAAGACCCATTCGATCCGTACCCCGGCCCTTGAGGGCCTTTTTTTATGGTCGCCGCCCCGGCACCGGTCCCTCCCGGTGCGTGGCAGTCCCATGTTTCCTTAGTCCGGCCCTTGAGGGCCTTTTTTTATGGTCGCCGCCCCGGTACCGGTCCCTCCTGGTGCGGGGCAGTCCCATGTTTCCGTAGTCCGGCCCTTCAGGGCCGGTGTATCGCCGAAGCGCCGCCGTCCCGACCGCCTCTCGTCAGAAATCCATTGACAGAAACCCGTTCCCCGTGCATAAGGGAATGACCGCGGTTATTAAATAACCACGGTCAGAATCAATCCGGGCCGGTGGGACATGGGGATCGCGGAGAGAAAGCGAAGAGAGCGGGAGATCCGGACGAACCTCATCCGGGACAGCGCCGCCGACGTGTTCTACAGGAAAGGATACGATGGAACGACCATGGAGGAGATCGCCGCTCTGGCGGAGGTCTCCAAGGCCACCGTTTATCTCTATTTCCGGAGCAAGGAAGACCTGTATTTCAGCATCGTCGAACCGGCCCTTCACAGCCTCGGGGAAACCCTCGCGGAAATCGCAGGAAACGAATCCGAGTCCGCCGATGTCACGATCCGGAGGATCGTGGAAGCCACCTATGCATTCTACCTGAACGCCCCCGACGCCTACCGCCTCATTTCCCGGTACAAAGCCTCGGAGTTTTCCAAACTCCTGTCGGAAAATAAGCTGGACTGTCTGAAAAAGCTCATGCGCACCAATCTGATGCACCTGGAGCGGACCCTCGTGAAGGGGGTCTCCCAGGGCATCTTCAAGGAGATGGACCCGGTGGTCACCGCGGTGATTTTCTGGAACGCCTTCATGGGCGTCATCCAGTACCAGGAAAACCGGATGGACGAGGGAAGGTCGGACTACAGGAAATCAACCCTCGACGCGGCGGTCCGCCTGATTCTGCGGGGTCTCGGGAAGTGAGGGTGCCTGTTATGAAAAGGAGCGGCCGGTGACCGGCCGCATGGACGAAAAAGGGGGAGGTGACGCGTGAACATCGAAGGGTCTGTTGCGATCGTGACGGGAGGCGCTTCCGGTCTCGGGGAAGCATGCGCGGAGGAACTCGTGAAGGGGGGCGCGAAAGTCGCCGTCTTTGACGTGTCCGGCGAAAAGGGAGAGGAAGCGGTCCGGCGGCTGGGCAAAGAGGCGATATTCGTCCATGCCGATGTGACGAGCGAGGAGGATGTGACGAAAGGGATCGAACGGGCGGCTTCCTCGCTCGGTCCCGTACGGATCGTCGTGAACTGCGCGGGAGGCGGGCTTCCCATGAAGGTCCTCACGAAAAAGGGCCCCATGCCCCTTGCGGCCTTCAACAGGACCCTCCAGATCAACCTGGTGGGAACCTTCAACGTCATCCGCCTCGCCGCGGCGCGGATGGTGAACAACACGCCCCTCGAATCGGGGGAGAGGGGGGTGATCGTCAACACGGCATCCATCGCCGCCTTCGAAGGGCAGGTCGGCCAGGCCGACTACAGCGCCGCGAAGGGGGGGATCGTCGGGATGACCCTTCCCATCGCCCGGGAACTGGCCGATTACGGGATCCGGGTCATGACCGTCGCGCCGGGGCTCTTCGACACGCCGCTGCTCCAGGTGGTCCCGGAACCCGTCCGTGTGGCCCTCGGAAAGGCCACGCCGTTTCCTTCCCGTCTAGGGACGCCGCGGGAATTCGCCGGCCTCGTCCGGCACATCATCGAGAATCCCATGCTGAACGGCAGCGTCATACGGCTCGACGGCGCACTGAGGCTTTCGGTGAAATAGTAAGAAAGACGAATCAACACTTTTTCGAACGGCANNCAAAGTAAAAAGCTCCAGAGGCAAGGCGCCCGAATAACGAGGACTGAGGCGTACTTATGGTACGCCGCAGGGACGAGGGATGAAGGGCAACGCAGCATATGGACTTTTTACGATGCCGTCAGGCTTTCGGCGAAATGATTTCCCTGGAAAGGGTAGAAAGGATCGGGAACCGCCATGAACACGAATCAGGATATCGTCATGGTCAGCGCCGTCCGCACGCCCTTCAGCCGGTTCGACTCGGCCATGGCCGACATTCCCAGCATCGACCTGGGGATGATCGTCATGAAGGAGGCGGTCCGCCGGGCGGGCATACCGCCGTCGGCGGTGGATGAGATCAATTACGGGAGCTGCGTTCTCGCCGAGTGCGCCCTGGAGACGGACGTGCCGGCGCGGCAGGCGACCCTCCTTGCGGGATTTCCCCCGGAAAACATCTCGCTCACCCTGGACCGGGCCTGCTGTTCCTCCCTCACGGCCCTACGGATGGGTGTGCGGGCCGTCCGGGCGGGAGAGGCGGAGGTCTGCATGGCCGTCGGGGCGGAAAACATGCCCCGGACACCGCACCTCGCACCGGGGCTCCGGCGGGGGGTCCGGCTCGGCCCCATCACGCTCGTCGATAACATGTACGAAATCGGCTACCGGGCCAAGGGCTTCAACTCGGTGGCCGTGGACGCGGGAGAAGTGGCCCTGGAACAGGGAGTGACCCGGGACATGCAGGACCGGTGGGCCCTCCTGAGCCAGGAACGATACCAGGAGGCCTTCGCCGCTGGGAAGTTCCGGGTGGGGGAGGAACTCGTTCCCGTCGTGATTCCCCGGACGAAGGGAGAACCCCTGGTCATCGACCGGGACGAGAGTCCCCGGAAAACGACCCTGGAGTCCCTGGCGAAACTGAAACCGATTTACGGGAGCCCGACGGTCACGGCGGGGAACGCCCCGCCGATGAGCGCCGGGGCGAGCGCCATCCTTTTCATGACCCGGGCGAAGGCGGACGCGTTCGGACTCGAACCCCTCGCGACGATCGTCGCTTCCGTGGCGACCGCCACCGAACCCAGGGGGATCGCCGTCGTTCCGGCCTTTACGATACGGAAGGGGCTCGAAGCGGCGGGGCTGTCCCTGGACCGGGTCGATCTCCTGGAGATCAACGAGGCCTTTGCCGCAATGCCCCTCGTGTCCACGAAGATCCTGGCAGGGGGCGACGACCGGCGGTGGGAGGAACTCCGGGAGAGAACCAACGTGAACGGCGGGGCCATCGCCATCGGCCATCCCGTCGGGGCGAGCGCGGGCCGGATCGCGATGACCCTGGCCTACGAACTCCGGAGGAGAGGCGGCGGCTGGGGGGCCGCGGCCATCTGCGGGGGCCTGGCCCAGGGAGAGGCGGTCATCCTTCGGGTGGACCGGTGAGCGGGAAAGGGGGGGGCATGAACTTTCATCTGACCGAAGAACAGCGGATGATCCGGGACACGGCGGCAAAGTTCACCGAGGACGTCATCGTTCCCCGGGCGGAGGAAATGGAGCGGACCGGCGAGTATCCCTACGACATCATGGAACGGATGGCCGGTCTCGGAATGATGGGGATCCCGTTTTCCCCGGAGGACGGCGGGAGCGGCGGGGACTGGGTGGGGATGCATCTGTGCATCGAGGAAATCTCCCGGGGAGATGCGAGCCTCGGCGGGCTTCTCGACGTGACGACCTGCGTCGTCGCCCAGGAACTCCAGGTGTTCGGGACGGAGGCGCAGAAGAGGAAATGGCTCGTTCCCATGGCCGGGGGAACCGAGATCGGGGCGTTCGGCCTCACCGAACCCGGGGCAGGCTCCGACGCGGGGGCGACGAGAACCACCGCCGTCCCGGACGGGGATTCGTGGGTGATCAACGGGACGAAGCAGTTCATCACGAACATAGGCTTCCGGAACGCTTCCCTCGTGATCGTCACGGCCGTCACAGGCGGCGGGACGGGGGAGAAGGCGATCGATACCTTCATCGTTCCGAAGGGAACGCCCGGATTCCGGCTCGGGAAGAAGTATGACAAGATGGCCTGGCAGCATTCGGCCACCCACGAGTGCATCTTCGAGGACTGCCGCATTCCGGGGGATCATTTCCTGGGGAAGGAAAGGAAGGGGCTGAGCCAGCACCTTGCCGTCCTGCAGACGGGGAGGATCAGTGTCGCCGCCATGAGCGTGGGACTCGCCCGGGCCTGCTTCGAGGCTTCCCTCCGGTACGCCAGGGAGCGGGTCCAGTTCGGACGGCCCATTTACCAGTTCCAGGCCGTTTCCTTCAAGATCGCCGACATGGCCATGAACATAGAACTTGCCAGGAACATGTACCTCAAGGCGGCATGGTTGAAGGACAACGGCCTGCCCCACGTTCTCGAGGCGGCCTACGCAAAGCTCTTCGCGTCGGAGATGTGCGAGCGGGCGGCGAGCGACGCTTTCCAGATCCACGGGGGGTACGGATTCATGAACGAATACCCCGTTTCACGGTATTTCAAAGGATGCAAGATTCTTCAGATCGTCGAGGGGACTTCGGAGGTGCAGCGGATCGTCATCAGCCGGAACCTTTGACGGCTTCGTAAAAAGTCCATATGCTGCCTTGCCCCGGGGACGGAGGATCTGGCTGAGGAATTGCAATGACAAGAATGGCGCAGGCTGCGGCGCACCCCGGGCGCGGTTTCAACCCATTGAAGTTCCATGGGAAAGAATCCGGCGGGGGGCGGAGGCGCCTCGCGGCCCTGTCGATATTTCGACAGGAGGCTTCCGTGCCCGTGCATGCCGCCGGCATCGGGGGCCGGATTCTGAAAGGGAGGGTGACGGCCATGATGAACGGAGACGAATATCTCAAGTCACTGCGGAACATGAAGAAGACGGTCTATGTCGGAGGCCGGAAGGTCGATGACTTCTGGGATCATCCCCTCCTGCGGCCGGCGTTCAACTGCCTCAGGACAACCTATGACCTGGAAAGCGATCCCAATCTGGATCCCGGGCTTCACCGGCTCCTGGTCGCGCAGAGCGCCCTGACCGGCGGCCGGGTGAGCCGTTTTCTTCAGATCGTCCGGACGAAAGAGGATCTGGTGGCCCGGATCGAAATGCAGCGGGCGCTCATGCGATACACGGGGGGGTGCTTCGGCGGGCGGTGCATCGCCGGTGCGGTGATCAACCCCCTTTGGTCCGTTACGGAGGAGGTGGACCGCGCCACGGGGGGGAAAACGGTCTACCACGAGCGGTTCAAGGCGTTCATGAAAAAGGTTCACGAAGGGAACCTCGCCGTCATGGGGAACATCACCGACGCCAAGGGGGACAGGTCCCTTCCTCCCCACCTGCAGGAGGACCCCGATCTGTTCGTTCGGATCGTCGAGCGAAGAAAGGACGGCATTGTGGTGAACGGGGCCAAGCTCCAGCAGTCGGGAGCGCCCTTCGCCCAGGAACTGCTTGCCGTTCCGACCACCGCCCTCGGCCCGGAGGACGGGGACTACGCCGTTGCCTTTGCCGTTCCCGCCGACGCCCCGGGAGTCTCCTTCGTGAATGATTCCGCGTGCTGCAATGCCAAATTGCTGGCCATGGAGCCTGGGGACATCGGGAACGCCGCCTTCGGGATGCACCAGAGCGCCCATGTTATCTTCGATCACGTCTTCATTCCCACCGAGAGGGTGTTCCTCTGCGGCGAATGGAATGCGACGCGGCTTCTGGTCCACCGGTTTTCCGATTACCAACGCCTTTCGTCCTCCGCCTGCAGGAGCGGGTACATCGACCTGTGCATCGGCGCCGCCGAGGCCATGGCCGATTACAACGGCGTGGGAAAGGTGGGGCACATCCGGGAGAAACTGATCGACATGAGCATCGATTCCGAAACGATCTTCGGCCTTGCCGCCGGTGCCGCCGCCATGCCCGACGCGACCACCTCGGGCGTTCTTTGTCCCAACACGTTTTTCGTCAACGCGGCCAAGCTCTTCATGAACGGGGCGCTTGTCCGGTGTGCGCAGAAACTTGCCGAGATCGGCGGGGGGATCCTGGTGACCCGTCCTTCCGGGGCGGACCTGGAAATCCCCGGCGTGGGGGATCTCCTCAGGAAATACCACAAGGGAAGAAACGGGGTTCCCGTGGAGGACCGGCTCCGGATGGCCCGGCTTGCCGAGTCCCTTTCCGGCCTTGCCTCCATCACCCCCATTCTGTCCGTCATCGCCGCCGGACCGCCGGCGACGCAGAGACTGAATTTCAGGCTTCTCACCGATTTCGGCAGGAACAGGAAGGCCGCGGAACGGCTCGCCGGAATAGGAAAGAAGTGATCCCGAAGGAAAATGCCCGCAGGCGCCCGGGTCCGAATGGGACGCGGGGGGGCGGGCCCGAACCGATATTCCCCGTCCCGGGGCTCCCGGAGCGGGAACGACCATCGTGAATAAGGAGGAACCCATGCTTCAGGACGTTCTGCTGACCCGTGAAGAGATCGCCCTCCGGGAGGAGGTGCGGGAATTCGTGAAAAATGAAGTGTCCCCGGATCTCGTGAAGAAGATGGACCGGGACGAAATCCGGTATCCCAGGGAATACGTCAAGGCCCTGGGGGAAAGAAACCTGCTCGGCCTGCGGTTTCCCGTGAAATACGGCGGGCGGGGTCTCAGTTGGGCCGCCGAGGTGGCCGCCCTGGAGGAAATCGGGGTCTTGGGGACCGCCCTGGGATGCGCCTTCGCCATGCCTTCCATCGTCGGCGAGGCCCTGAACGTCTTCGGTTCGGACGAGCTGAAGGAAAAGTTCCTGAAGCCCATGCTGAAGGGGGACCTTGTCTCCGCGGAAGCGCTCACCGAGCCGCGGGGCGGGTCGGATTTCTTCGGCGCCACCACCCGGGCGGAACTGAAGGACGGGTATTTCACCATCCGGGGTCAGAAGCGGTTCGTCGTCGCCGCCGACGGGGCGGACTTCTTTATCGTTTACTGCAACACGAATCCCGACGGGAAACCCCACGAACGGATCAGCCTGATCCTCATCGAGGCCGACCGGCCCGGCGTGGAAGCAAAGTACCTCTACGGCCTTCTCGGGACCCGGGGCGGCGGGACGGGCAGGCTTCTCTTCCGGGACGTCAAGGTGCCCGAATCGAACCTCATCGGGGAACTCCACCAGGGGGCCCACATCTTCAATACCATGATGGTGCCCGAGCGGATGACCTCCGCCGGCGCCTCCCTCGGCATCGCCCGGGCGCCTCTGGAGGTGGCTGTCCGTTACAGCGACCGGAGGAAGGCTTTCGGCCAGAAGATCCGGCGCTTCGAAGGGGTGAGCTTTCAGGTGGCCGAGGCCGTCACCCGGCTCGACGCGGCGAGGGCGATCACCATCGCCGCCGGGAAGGCGGTGGAGGCCCGCGTGCCCGCGGCGAGGAGGCTCGTCAGCGAGGCAAAGAAATTCGCCACGGACACGGCCTGGGAAGTGTGCAACATTGCCATGCGGATCGTCGGCGGGATCGGCTACACGAACGTGTTTCCCATCGAGAAGATGGTCCGGGACGCCCGTCTCATCCAGATCTGGACGGGGACGAACGAGATCATGAATCTTCTCATCCAGCATGAATATTACGACGAGGTTCTGAAGGACCGGCTCTCCGGAAGAATGATCGAGGATGACGCCCAGGAATCCCATGCCGTGGACGAGAAGGTCTACGAGGACGAAGAGATGTGGAGCAAGGGATGGTAGGGAACCGGCCCGTCGGTATCTGAACTTTTGTCCGAATGTTGACAGTTTTTACCCTCCCGCCGCCGGCTCCGGGGATCCCCCGCGGGGACAATCCTCCGGAATTTCAGGGACACGGGGATTCCCGGGGCAGTGGCATTTTTTATGCTAATTACATCCCGGAACGGGTATCGCCCGGGGAATATCGAGCAAGAGAGGATAAGAGTCATGTCGAATAAGAGAATCGTCAGTTGCGCCATTACCGGATCCATTCACACGCCGAGCCTTTCCCCTTATCTGCCGTGGAAGCCCGAGGACATCGCCCGGCAGGCCATCGACGCGGCGAAGGCCGGGGCGGCGTCGGTCCACATTCATGCACGGAGTCCCGAGGACGGGAGGCCTACGCCGGACCTGAATATTTTCCGGGGGATCGTGGAAACGATCCGGGCGGAATCGGACGTTCTTCTGTGCATCACCACCGGAGGGGGCGTGGGGATGACCGTGGAGGAGCGGGCGTCGGTGGTTCCCGCCTTCAGGCCGGAGCTTTCCTCCATGAACGCAGGGAGCATCAATTTCGGAATCTTCCCCCTGGCAGGCATGCTGAAGGACGCAAAATTCGCCTGGGAGGTGCCCTATGTGAGCGCCACCCACGATTTCGTTTTTGTCAACACGTTCAAGACCATGGAGGGCATGTGCCGGATCATGAAGGAAAACGGCACGAAACCGGAACTCGAGATCTATGACGTGGGACACCTCTACAACGTCCAGTACCTCCTGAAGAAGGGCGTCCTGGAAGCTCCCGTTTTCCTCCAGTTCGTCACGGGCATCCTTGGGGGCATCGGCGGCACGGTTTACGACCTCATGCATCTCCACCAGACGGCGGACCGCCTCTTCGGGCAGGGAAACTACAACTGGTCCGTCCTGAGCGCCGGGAGGATGGAGTTCCCCATGTGCGCCACCGCTCTCTTCCTGGGCGGGAACGTCCGCGTCGGGATGGAGGACAACCTCTACCTGTCGAAGGGGGTTCCGTGCAAGAGCAATGCCGAACTCGTGGAGAAGATGGTGCGCATCATGGGCGAGTTCGATCTCGAACCGGCGACCCCGGACGAGGCGAGGGAAATTCTGAAACTCCGGAAAAAAGGGGAGTGACCGGGAGAAAGGAGAGGGGAATCGATGGATTTTCAGTTGACCAAGGAGGAACAGCTCATCCAGGGGGCGGCCCGGGAATTCGCGGAAAAGGAGATCGGGCCCGCCGTCGAGGAGATCGTCTCATCAAACCGGGTTCCCGAAGAAATTCTTGCCGGTCTCAGGGAACTGGATCTTTTCGCTCTGCCCGTACCCGAGGTTTACGGGGGCGCCGAAGCCGGCTACGTCTGCTACATCCTTGCCATGGAACAGATCGCCCGGGTCTGCCCCGGCGTCGCCGTGATTCTTTCCGTGAACAACCTCGCCGCGGCGGCGGTGAACATCTTCGGGACGGAGGAACAGAAGAAGCGGTACATTCCCCAGGGAACCCGGGGGGACACGGCGTTTTCCTTCGCCTTCACCGAGCCGGGGACCGGCTCGGACCCGAAACAGCTCGCCGCGACGGCGAAAAAGGACGGGGACCACTACGTCCTGAACGGAACGAAGCGCTTCATCACCAACAGCAGTTACCGGGGACCGATCATCGTCTTTGCCCGGGAGACCGAAACGGACCAGGTGAACGCATTTATCCTGGACAAGTTCTGCGAGGGGTACTCCGTCTCCGAACCCTGGAACAAAATGGGTGTGAAGGGCGCCCCCCTTCATGACGTGTACCTCCGGGACGTCCGGATCCCGGCGGAAAACGTCCTCGGCGGCCTGGGGAAGGGATTCTGGATCCTCAAGGTGGCCATGGCGCTCGGGAAGATCGGGATCAGCTCCATTTTCCTCGGGGCCATGCTCGCCGCTTACGAGGACGGCCTCCGGTATGCCGTGGAAAAGACCCACCGGGGGGAGCCGATTGCCAAGTTCCAGGCCATCCAGATGGCCGTCGCCGACATGTTCATGAAGTACGAGTCCTGCCGGTGGATGACCTACCGGCTCGGTTCCCTCGCGGAACGGGCGAAGGACAAGGGGGACATCCTCAAGGACTCGGCGGCGACGAAGATCTTCGTCACCGAAACGGCGGTGGACGTGGCCCGGATCTCCATGGGCATCCACGGGTCCTACGGGGTCATGGAGGACTACCGCATTTCCCGGCTCTGGAAGGACGTGATTTTTGGTCCCCAGGTCGAAGGGGTCTCCCATCTTCTCAAGGTCCTCGTGGCCGGCGAAATCCTGAGAAAGTAACGGGGGGAGGGAGTTTTCATGCGGATCGCAGTGGCCATGAAACCCGTCCCCGATCTTCTCCAGATCCGGATGAAGGACCGCCGGCCGGTCCTGGAGGATGTTCCCGTGGTGCTCGGCGCCATCGACCGGAGTGCCCTCGAGATCGCCGTAGAGCTGAAGGAAAAGACATCGGGCCATATCGTCGTCCTCATGGCGGGGGACGGCAGGCTCGAGGACACGGTGAAGGAAGCCCTGGCGGCGGGAGCCGACGAGGCCCTGCTGATCCGGGACGCCCGGCTGAACGGGGCGGACGGTTCCCTGTCCGCCCATGCCCTTGCGGCGGGGGTCCGGAAGATCGGTCCCGTCGATCTCCTTCTCTTCGGCGAGGGGAGCACGGACAATTATTCCGGCCAGGTGATGTCCCGGGTGTCGGAGATTCTCGGAATCCCCCAGGCGGGGTATGTGCGGGACATCGTCGTCGAGGGGGAAACGCTGATCGTGACCCGTTCCCTGGAAGACGAAGAGGAAATCCTGGAAATCCGGCCTCCCGCCGCGTTTTCTGTCCTTTCCGAAATCCGGGAGCCCAGGATTCCTTCGGTGACGGCGATCCTGAAGGCCAGAAAAAAACCGGCAACCGTCCTTTCCCTCGATGAACTGGGAGTCGGGACCGGATCGGGCGCCGGTGTCGAGACGGTTTCCACACTGGCCCCGATGACGGGCCGCAAAGGGGAACGGATCCCTTCCCTGGAGGAGCTGGTCCGGGTTCTCCGGAAGGAAGCCCCGGGAGGCGGAGCATGACTGAGTTTCTCGCTGTCGCATGGAAGGCGGGGGAGGTGCCGGAGCTTCTCGGCGCGGCCGGAACGCTCGGAGGAGGAGACGAAACGGCCCTTCTTTTCCTGGGAGGAGACGAAGAGGCCCGACAGGCGGCGGCCCGATGGGGGGCCCTACACCGCATCCCGGGGATCGAAACCCGGCTTGCGGACACCGGGTCCGTCGCCGGGGCCCTCGCAGGGGCGCAAAAAGCGCTTTTCGCCCCCGTGGTTCTTCTTCCTTCCACCCGAAGGGGGAAGGAGACGGCGGGACGGCTCGCCCAGATCCTCGGGGCGGGGGTCCTCACGGATGTCCATCGCATGGAGCGGGGCGAAGGGGGGGCCATCTGCTGTCACCGGTACGCCCTGGGAGGCGCCGCCGTCTCCGTCCAGCGGATCGGAACGGCCGTCCAGGTCATCGCCCTCGACCCGGGATCGTTCGAGGCGGCCCCGGAACGGGGACCCGGACCGGTGAACGAACTTTCCGTTCCCCTTCCGGAAGGGAGCGTGGTTCTCCGTGAGGCGCGGCCCCGGGTCCGGGACACGGTGGACATCGCCGCGGCGGATTGTCTCGTCGCCGTCGGCCTCGGCCTTGACCGGAAGGAGGATCTCGCGCTCGTGGAGCGCCTGGCCCGCGCCGTCGGCGGGGAGATCGCCTGCTCCAAGCCCGTCGCAACGGACCGGAAGTGGCTCCCGGAAGACCGGATCATCGGGCTTTCGGGGAAAAAGTGCCGGCCGGCCCTGGCCGTTCTTCTCGGGATCTCCGGACAGGTCCAGTTCACCGTGGGGATCCGGGACGCGAAAACCATCCTGTCGGTGAACACCGACGAGAACGCGGCGATCATGACCCTTTCCGATTACGTGTTCATCGCCGACCTGAGGGAAATCCTGCCCGAGCTGGCAGGGAAGATGGATGCGGGGCCGGGCTGAGGCCCCGGCGCCCGGGGGGGACCCGGGCGCTCAGTGCATCGGGACCGCCGTGTTCCGGTCCACGTAGATGCCGAGCTTTTTCATGCGGTGGATCAGGGTCGTCCGTTTGAGGTCCAGGAGGGCCGCCGCGCCGTTCTTCCCTCCGATCTTCCCTCCGGTCTTCTTGAGGATCCTCAGGATGTGCGCCTTTTCCACGTCCTGGAGGCTCTGCAGTTCCTCGTCGGACTCCTTCGGGACCGGCGAGCCCTCCAACTCGGCGAAGCGGATTTTCGGCCCCCCCAGGATGACCGCCCTTTCGATCATGTTGGAGAGCTCGCGGATGTTGCCGGGCCAGGAGTAGGCCATGAGCTTTTCCATCTCCGCCTCGGGGATTCCCGGGTATTGCCGGTTGTACTGGGAACAGAAGAGCTTCAGGAAGTGCGGTGCGAGGTGGAGGATGTCCTCCTTTCTCTTCCTCAGGGGTTCGATGAAGATGGGAAACACGTTGAGCCGGTAGAAGAGATCCGCCCGGAAGCGGCCGTTTTTCACTTCCTTCTGCAGGTCCTTGTTCGAGGCGGTGATGAGCCGGAAATTCGAGCGGAGCGTGGTCGTTCCCCCCACCCGCTGGAACTCCTTTTCCTGGAGGACGCGAAGCAGGCGGCTCTGGGTGGGCAGCGGCAGCTCGGACACCTCGTCGAGGAAGATGGTTCCCCCGTTGGCCAGTTCGAACCGTCCCGGCTTCATCCGCATCGCCCCGGTGAAGGCGCCCTTCTCGTGGCCGAAAAGCTCGCTGTCGATCAGGGTGTCCGGAAGGGCGGCGCAGTTGACCCGGATAAAGGGGTTCTGGTGACGGGCGCTTTCCCTGTGGATGGCCCGGGCGACGAGCTCCTTTCCCACCCCCGTTTCCCCGTGGATGAGGACGGTCGACTGGGTGGGGGCCACCTTGTGGATGAGATGCTGAAGCGTAAGCAGGGTGTCGGCCGATCCGATGATGTCCCCGAAAGGCCGGAACTCCTCCTTTTCCTCGATGTAGTAGCGGTTTTCCCGGATCAGTTTCTCGTTGAGGAGGGCGATCTCGTCATAGGCCCGGGCCCGGTCGATGGATACGGCGATCTGTGAGGCGAGGGCGGAGAGAAGCTTGATCCGGGACGGGCTTGCGTCGAAGGAGAAGAAGCGGCTGTCCTGGTAGAGAACGCCGATGATCCGGTTGTGAAGCTTGAGGGGGGTGATGATCACCCTCCGGAAATGTTCCGGGTCCTCGCCGCTCTCGTCGTACTGGATGATCTTGCCGTCTCCTCCGGAGGCGGCGGCCTGGATCGCCTTCATCGTCCTTCCGAAACCCTCGTCCTTCAGGTGGTCCTTGACCAGGTTCCGGGACGCGGCCATGCGGACCTCCGGGGTCTGTCCGTCCCGGATGAACAGGGCGGCCCGTTCCGCGCCGGTGAGCCTCGAAATGGACGTGATGATGTAGGTCAGAAGCTGTTCGATTTTCGCCTGGTTGCTCAGGGCTTCCCCCATCTCGATGACGAGGTCGAAGAGACGGTCCTCCCGGCTCAGGTCTTCCTGGGGGACGAGGTGTTCCAGGTCGGCGGGAAACACCTGCTTGCTGATCGTTTTCAGGCTTTCCCACGCCTTCCTCCCGTAGACTTCCGCGTTTTCCCATTCATTCATTTCCAGGCTCAACCGGGCAAGGGCGATCCGGATTTTTGCCAGTTCCAGGGTTGCGCCGCACTTCCGGACGGCGCTTTCGAGCTTCTTCAACTGACCGATTTTGTCCCGGGGCGGCGTGTCCTTTTCCAGGATGATGATCTGGTGCTTCCGGATGATGCTGTACATGAAGGGGTTCACGTCCCCTTCCTGAAGCTGGTAGAGGAAGCGGATCACCGGGCTGAGTTCCACCGGGGAAGCCCCCTGCATGTGGAGCATGTATCCCGCCTCGAATACGTGGGAGCTGTTCAGGGTGTGGTACCAGCTCGACTTCCGGAGCTTCCACAGGGACTTGAAATATTCCGCCGCCCGCTCGTAATTTCCTTCCAGGCACTCGATGTCGGCCAGTCCGATCCCGGACATGACGTCGGCCATGGGGATGTTTTCCCTGCGGGCGAGTTCCAGGGCCTTGCCGAAATAGGTCCGGGCGTTTTTCATCTGCCGGATTTCCAGGAAAATCACGCCCGTCGTGGCGAGGGCACAGGACAAAATCGGCCAGTTCCGGTTTTTCTGCGCCTGGTTCTGGATGGTTTCCGAGATGCCGAGTCCCCGCTGGGGGATTCCGACCTGGGTGTAGCACAGGGCGAAATGAAGGGCCGTGAGGAGGGAAAAATCGTCATGCCCGAAGAACCCGAGCTCCCCGAGGGAGTCCTCGTAGACCTGGAGCGCCTCCCGGAGCTGTCCCTTGATCCAGAAGCACAGCCCCTGCATCTGAAGCCCCCGCCTGTGAAGCTCCCGGTCTTCCATGGAACGGATCATCCCCCAGCCGTGGTCGAAGTGCTGGACGGCCTTGTCGTGCTGGAAGGACATCCAGTAGTTCTGTCCGATGAGGAGATGCAGGGAGGCCTCGGACCGGAAATCCGCGATGTACTTGGCCCGGTCCAGGGCCATGCACAGGAAGTGGTTGATTTTTTTGATGTCCGGATGGAAGAGGGAAAGGGCGGCCCGCCGTTCGATGACGGCGATGAAGGTCCGCCACACGGTGTCCTGAAACAGTTCCGCCCACGTGTCCATCCGTTTTTCCATGGACTCCAGGACGGCGTCGTAAATTTCGATGGCCGATGAAATCCTGTGGGATTCCTCTTCCACGCAGGCGGCGCGGAACAGAAGGTCCAGGTCGTCCATCTCGATCCCCGCGCGAAGACACTGGCCCGCCATGACGGATAGATTTTCCGCCGTCTCGGGAAGGTGTTTCCTCAGGATCTGAAAGGACTTCCGGTATTTCGCCCGGAGCTGCTCGGCGGGGACGTCCGCCAGCAACTCCTCCCGGGGACATTTCTTCGACCATTCATAACAGCCTTCCTGGTCTTTCCGGAGGACGATCCACTGATGCCCGTTCAGAAACAGAACGGTTGAAACCAATTGAGATGAAGTCACCTCCGGATCGCCGGAGAACCACTCGATGCAGAAATAGTCCGGAAAAACGAGGAAATTGAGGAGAATGTTCCGATCTTCCAGGCTGGGCCCGGAAGGGGCGGTCCTGGTTTTTTTCATGTTGCGCCCCCTTTCCCCGGACGTCGCCCCGGGAGACGACCCATTCGGGGGATTCAATGGGACATATATGTCCATATGGTGACCCTTGTCAACATATGAACACGCGAATCGAGCCGGGGCGGCACCCGTTTGTAATCTAATGCTTGGAAATGTCGGGAAAAGATTATATGGCGCACCCTGGCATCCTTTGTGCTTTTTCTGAAGTGTCGAGGACGGCGGCGCGGTCCGTTCCGGGGTGGCTGTCCGTGTTTCCTTTCACCCGCTTACCGCCCGGCGCGGGCCGGGATCGATGGGAAGGCGAATACCTGTTAGGAGGAACTGCATGGATTTTGAACTGAATGAAGAGCATAGAATGTTGCGGGACAGTGTGGCCTCTTTCGCGGCAAAGGAGCTTCAGACCCTCGCCGAGGAGATGGACGACAACGACGACTGGCCGGAAGGTCTCTGGAGAAAGCTGGGGGATCTCGGCATCAACGGCATTACGGTGGGTCCCGAATACGGCGGAGCGGGCGCGGACATTCTGTCCGCCGCGCTGGCCTGCGAGGAACTGGCCCGGGTGTGTCCGGCCGTGGCCCTTTCCTGGGGCGCCCATGCCAACCTCTGCTGCAACAACCTGAACGTCAACGGAAACGAGGAACAGAAGAAAAAGTACCTTCCCAGGCTCTGCACGGGCGAGCACGTGGGCGCCCTGGGTCTTACGGAGCCCAATGCCGGTTCCGACGCGGTGAGCATTCAGACGTCGGCGAAAAAGGACGGGGATTGCTACGTCGTCAACGGGACGAAGACCTTTATCACCAACGGGCCCGACGCGGACACGATCATACTGTACACCAAGACGAACAAGGAGGCCGGCGCAAAGGGGATCACGGCCTTCATCCTGGACACGAAGTTCCCCGGTTTTTCCGTTTCCAGAAGGCTCGACAAGGTGGGCAACCGGGGTTCCCAGACGGGGGAACTGTTCTTTGAAGACTGCCGGATCCCCGCGGAGAACATCCTGGGCCAGGAGAACCGGGGGGTCGCCGTCATGATGAGCGGTCTCGACGTGGAGCGGGCGTTCTTCTCCTCCTATGCCCTGGGCATCGCCGAGGGGGCCTTCGCGCTGGCGCTCAAGTATTCCAAGGAAAGGGTCCAGTTCGGGCGTCCCATCGCCGCGTTCCAGTTCATCCAGGGAAAGCTGGCGGACATGTACACCCAGATCGAGGCGTCCCGGCTCCTCTGCTACAAGGCGGCCATTATGGCGGGCCAGGCGGAGCGGGGCGGAAAGGGAACGGAGGTTCACAAGATCGCCTCGTCCGCCATCCTCTTTGCGGCGGAAATGGCCGACCGCGTCTGCGAACAGGCCGTCCAGATCCACGGGGGCTACGGGTACTGCAGGGAATACCCCGTCCAGCGTTTCTGGCGGGACGCCAAGCTCGGAACGATCGGCGCGGGAACGTCGGAAGTGCGGCGGCTGGTTATAGCCGGCGAACTGATCAAGGGCTAGCGGCTTCGTAAAAAGTCCATATGCTGCGTTGCCCTTCACCCCTCGTCCCTGCGGCGTACCAAAAGTACGCCTCGGTCCTCGGGATTCGGGCGCCTTGCCTCTGGAGCTTTTTACTTTGCCGTTCGAAGAAAGTGTTTTTTTGAGTTCTTTCGATTTAGCTGGAGCAGACGGCTTCGTAAAAAGTTCCTATGCTGCGTTGCCCGTCGTTCCATTACTGATTTTCAGACTGTTTGCCATTTCACGGATACACGGACATTCAGGAATCCGGGCAAGCCCCGGAAAGGGGGTGGGAATCCATGGAGAAGAAGTATTTCGAGGATTACAGCATGGGGGAGGTTTTCGTTTCCCCGGGAAGAACGATTACGGAAACCGACATCGTTCTCTTTTCGGCCTTTACCGGGGATTGGCACGAACTTCACACGAACGTGGAGTTTGCGGCGAAAAGCCCCTTCAAGGAAAGGATCGCCCACGGGTTTCTCGGTCTCGTCGTGGGGAGCGCCCTGATTTTCCGGCTCGGCCGTCACGTGCTCCTGCCGGAGAGCTTCATCGCATTCTACGGGATGGACTCCGTCCGGTTCGTCGGCCCCGTCAAGATCGGGGACACCCTCCACAGCGAGGTCACGGTCACCGAACTGACGGCGAAGGACGGGAAACGGGGGATCATCGGACACGAGAACGAGATCAAGAACCAGCGGGGAGAATCGGTGATCGTCTACAACACGAAAATCCTCGCCGGCAGGAAACCTTCGGGCTCGTAAGCAGCAAACCTCACAGAAAGGATGTGTTGCCATGTCGAAAAAAGTTGCGGTTGTCGCGGTGGCACAGACCCCTGGCGCGGAATCCAAGGACAATCTCTACGATCAGGCCTATCATGTCACCCGGGAAATCCTGGACAAGTCGGGTCTGAACCGTGAGAAAGTCGGGACGATCGTCAGTGCGGCCTCGGACATCTTCCACGGGGGGATTTCCTGTGCCAATTCCTATTACTGGGAAACGACGGGGGCCTTCCTGAAGAACGCCTCCCGGCAGGACGGAGAGTCCCTCTTCGCCTTTTTCTACGGTGTCATGAGAATCCTGGCCGGTCATTACGACACGGCCCTGATTCTCGCCATCTGCAAGGGTTCCGAGAATCCGGAAAACGATGCCTGCACCCTCATGTTCTCCGATCCCTTTTACCAGAGGGAACTCGGCATTCAGGAAACCATTGCGGCGGCCCTGCAGATGCGCCAGTACATGGACAAATACGGCGTAACGAAAGAGCAGTGCGCCGGCGTGTCCGTGAAGAATTTCCGGAATGCCCTCGGGAACCCTTACGCTCACAAAAGGGGCCGGTACACCGTCAAGGACGTTCTCGAGTCCGGCATGCTCGCCGATCCCCTTACGGAACTCCAGGTCGCCCCCAAGTCGGAGGGGATCGTGGCCGTTCTTCTGGCGTCGGAGGAGGCGGCGAAAAAGATCACGGACAAACCCATATGGTTCAAGGGCTACGGAAGCTCTCTCGACAACTACTTCCTGGGGGATCGCAACCTGCTCGAAGGCCAGCTCCCCGCCGCGGCGGCGAGGGCTTATAAAATGGCCGGCATCAACGATCCCCGGAAGGAAATCGACCTCGCCGAGATCACCGAACCTTACGCTTTCCAGGAACTGCTTTGGTGCGAAGACCTGGGCTTCTGCGAAAAGGGCGGCGGGGGAAAGCTCCTGGAGAGCGGGATCACGGAGAGAACCGGCCGGCTTCCGGTGAATCCGTCCGGCGGGGTCCTGGCGAACAATCCCTACGTGTCGCGTGGGCTCCAGCGGGTTGTCGAGGCGGTTCTCCAGCTTCGCGGCGAGGCGGGCGAACACCAGGTGGACGGAAAGCGGAAAACGGCCCTTGCCCACGGTACCCATGGTTTCGCCGGACAGTGCCATGCCGTGGCAATCCTGGGAAGTTAGGAGGTTGATTCTATGGGAAAAGCAGTAGCAATCATCGGCGTCGGGCAGACGAACCATGGAAGAAGAATGGACGTGAGCTATCCCGATCTTGTCCGGGAAGCGGTCCTTCGCGTTTACGAGGAAACGGGACTCAGTCCGAATGACGTGGACGGTGTCGTTTCCGGGACCATGCCCTCCATGATGGAAGGGGTGGCCCTCACCCATTTCTATTTCGCCGACGCCATGGCGTCGGCGGGAAAGCCGATTCTGAAAACGGAGACCTGCGGATCGACGGGGGTCTCCCTCGCCCACACGGCCTATTACTGGATCAGTTCGGGAATGGCCGATCTCGTCCTTGCCGTGGGTCATGAAAAGATGACCGAAGGGGACAGCCAGGCCACCATGACCACCGTGGTGGAACCCTGGTACCAGAGATATTTCATCGCCGGGGCGCCGGGCGTATTCTCCATGCAGAGCCAGATGTGGAGCGTCCGGTACGGTCTCGACGAAAAGAAGGTGAGGGACGCGGCGGCCTACATCTCCGTAACCCACCATGACAGCGCCTTCGACAACCCTTATGCCCACGTGAAAATCCGGGTGACCGCCGAGGACGTGAAGAACGCCCGGGTGATCACCTATCCCGTGCGGCTCCTCGACGTGTGTCCCAATTCGGACGGCGCCTGCGCCGTGATCTTCGCGTCGGAGGAGATGGTGAAAAAGCTGGGCCTGAAAAAGGTCGCCTGGGTGAAAGGGCTGGGCTACCGGGGAGAGGAGTATTTCTTCGGCGACAGCGACAAGGCGGTCTGGCAGAGCGCCGTCCAGGCGGCGAAACAGGCCTACGACATGGCGGGGATCAAGGACCCGAGGAAGGAACTGGACGTGGCCGAGGTCTACAACCCCTTCACCTTCCAGGAGATGCTGTTTTATGAGTGCTTCGGGTTCTGCGGCCTCGGCGAGGCCCCCGACCTCGTGCTGCAAGGTACCTTCGGAAGGAAGGGAGAACTTCCCTGCGACCCGTCGGGAGGAACGTTGTGCACGAATCCCATCGGGGCGACCGGCCTGATCCGGACCGCCGAGGCGGCCCTGCAGGTCATGGAGAAGGCGGGCGACCACCAGATCCCGGGCGCCAAACTGGCGTTCAGCCATGCCATGGGCGGGGTGGATCAGTTCAATGGCGTCATGATCGTAGGTTCAGAACGGTAAAGCATATCGGAGGAAAGAAATATGAACAAGGAATTCAAAACCATCAAGACGGAAATCCGGCTTCCCTATGAACTCGCGTACGGCGCCACGTGGACGCGGTTCTTCGAGGGTATGTCGAACCAGATCCTTTACGGGTCGAAATGCGAAAAGTGCAACCGGGTCCTTGTCCCGGCAAGGACCTTCTGCCCCCGTTGCTTCATCGATACGAAGGAGTGGGTGGAAGTACCCCAGCAGGGGACCCTCACGGCATGGAGCTACGTGAACTACCGGTACTTCGGCCAGCCCACCACCCCCCCGTTCATCGGGGCCCTCATCCGGCTCGACGGCACGGACGTGGATTTCGTCCATCTCCTCGGGGGATTCGACCTGTCCGACTTCGAGAAGGTCAGGAAGATCGTCAAGAACGGCATGCGTGTCGAGGCGGTGTGGGCGAATGAGAGAAAGGCCCACATCATGGACATCCGTTACTTCAAACCGTTGGCGTAACCTCCCTCCACCTGATTCCGGGGGCGGCCCTGTGCCGTCCCCGGAGAAATCCCGAGCGTGAGTGGTTTCCGGCCTTCGGGGAGGGGTAAAGAAAGACGGGCGCCCATCCGGGCGCCGCTTCACTGAAAAAGGGGGTAAAAAAAGATGAGTTGGAAGGAATACTACAAGAGCAAGGTCATGACAGCGCAGGAGGCGGCGAAGCTGGTTCAGTCCGGTGATTGTCTCTGGACGCCCCTGGCCCTCGGCCAGCCGTCCATGGCGATGATGGATGCCGTGGCGGATCGCAAGGACGAGCTGACGGACGTGGAGTACCTCAACTGCCTCACCCTGAGGCCTTACAAGATCTTCCAGCCCGAATACCGGAAGGCCTTCAAGCTGATGTTCGGATTCTACGGTACCCCCACCCTGATCAAGATGGCCCAGTCGGAATGGGCGAACTTCTGGCCCGCCCAGAGTTCCGACGCCGGGGTCAAATACTTCCACCGGAAAAGGGTTTATAAAAGAAGGACGGGAATCATCACCCAGGTGACCCCGCCGGACGAGCATGGTTACGTGAACCTGGGCCTCGACACCTTCTACACGGAACAGATCATGGACCAGAGCGAGTACGTCATCGCCGAGGTGAACCCCAACATGCCGAGGACCTATGGCCAGACGAATTTCCACGTGAGCCGGTTCGACGCTTTCGTGGAGAACCCCAACGTCATTCCGCCCCTTCCCACGCCCCCGGCGACGGAAGTCGAAATCAAGATGGCCGAGTACGTGGTGAGCCTCATCAAGGACCGGGACTGCATCCAGGTCGGCATCGGCGCCGTGCCGGCCATGATCAGCAATCTCCTCGAACATTCGGGCCTCAGGGACCTCGGGGTTCACACGGAGATGGCCCCGGCGGGGACCCACAAGCTCGTGGAGAAGGGGGTCATCACCTGCAAGTACAAGAAGGTGAACCCCGGGAAAATCGTTCTCGCCTTCACGCTCGGCGACAAGGAACTCTACGACTTCCTGGGGAACAACCCCATGGTCGAGTACCGGCCGACGATCTACGCGAACGCCATTCCCGTCCTTGCCTCCGAGGAGAACCTGGTGGCCGTCAACGGATCCATCGAGGTGGACCTCACCGGCCAGATCGTTTCCGAGTCCCTGGGCAACGTCATGCGGTCGGGGACGGGCGGACAGCTCGATTTCGTCGTCGGTGCCTTCTGGTCCAAGGGCGGCCGGGCCATCAACCTCGTTCCTTCCACGACGGGAAACGACACCATCTCCCGGATCGTTCCCTACATCAGTGACGGCGCCCGGGTCACCGTGCCACGCCATTACTGCCAGTATGTCGTCACCGAGTGGGGCATCGCGGACCTCGCGGGGCGTACGGAAATGGAAAGGGCGGAGGAGCTGATCAAGGTCGCCCACCCGAAATTCCGGGAAGACCTGGAGAAGGCCGGCCGCGAACGGGGTCTGATCAGGAAGAAGATTTTCTGATGCCTGGCTCCCTCCTGCCATGTCGGGGCGGGGGGAGCGGACGGTTCCGCTCCCCCCGCCCCGTGTGGTTTTGACTTCCATCGGGAGGAGAAACATGACACGGGAATTTACGGACGAACAGAGGATGCTCCGGGACACGCTCCGGAATTTCGCCGAAAAAGAGGTCGCCCCGCTGGCCTACGAGATCGACCGGGACGAACGGTTTCCCTCGGAGAGCTTCTACAAGCTCCGGGACATGGGGCTTCTCGGAATCACCGTTCCCCATGAATACGGCGGGGCCGGGGCCGGTTACACCGAAATGTGCATCGTCACGGAGGAACTGGCGGCGGCCTGCCTGTCCACCTCAGCCACCTGGGGGGTTCACGCCTGCCTTTGCATTGACAATCTGAGGAGAAACGGGTCGGAAGCCCTGCTTCGGAAATACCTCCCGTCCCTGTGCAACGGTGAAAGGATCGGCGGCCTGGCCATGACCGAGCCCTCGGCGGGCTCGGATGTGCTCTCCATGCGCCTTCGGGCGGAGAAACGGGGGGACCACTACATTCTCAACGGAACGAAGATTTTCATCTCCAACGGCCCCGTGGGGGACCTTTTCCTCGTGTACGCCAAGACCGATCCCGAGAAAAAGGCCCACGGCGTGTCGGCGTTCATGGTCGAGAAGGAGTTCCCCGGTTTTTCCCGGGGGAAGAAATTCGAGAAGATGGGCTGGCGGGGATCGCCGACGGGGGAACTGATTTTCGAGGACTGCCGGGTTCCCGCGTCGAACCTCGTGGGGAAGGAAAACGGCGGGGCCCTCGTTCTCATGAGCGGCCTCAACACGGAGCGGGTCTGCCTCGGCGCCATGTCGCTGGGACTTTCCCGGGGGGCCTTCGAGTGTGCCCTGAAATACGCGAAGGAACGGGTCCAGTTCGGGCGTCCCATCGCCTCCTTCCAGCTCATTCAGGCGAAGCTCGCCGAGATGGCCATGGAGATCGAGCTTGCCCGGCTCATCACCTACCGGGGAGCCCGGATGGCGGATGAGGGCCGGCACCGGGAAATGAACCTGACCGCCTCCTACATCAAACTCTTCACGGCGCGGTCCGCCATGCGGATCACCACCGAGGCCGTGCAGATCCTGGGGGGCTACGGGTACATGAAGGAGTTTCCGGTCGAGCGGATGATGCGGGACGCCAAGCTCCAGCAGATCGGCGGGGGAACCGACGAGATCCAGCTCATGATCATCGCCCGGGACATCCTGGGAATCCGGTAGGGGGAAAGCAGGGAACATCCGCACGGGCGGGCATGTATCGCGGGCCAAGGGCGAAAGGGGGGTAGGGCATGTTTCGAGAGGAGAGGTGCGATTTCTGCGGAGAGTGTCTTTTTCGCTGTAAATACATGGACTTCAACCGGGAAGAGGCGGCCCGGGAATTCGCCGGGCTCGTCCGGGGGGAAAACAAGCCCTGGCTTTCCGACTGCATCACCTGTTTTGCCTGCAACGAGATCTGCCCCAGAGGCGCGAGGCCTTTCGATCTCATCCTGGAAAAGATAGAGGCCCGGGGAACGTACGTCGATCCGAAAATCCTCCAGGCCTTCCGGAAACGATTCGCCCCGGCGGAGGAATTCAAGCGCCCGGAAATCCGGTCCCCCGTGCTCTCCCTTTGCACCATCGAGCCGAACCTCCCGTTCCCCCTGGAGGGGCGGCTGTTCCGCGACTTTCAAGTGGTCCGGGGGCGCCATTTCTTCTGTAACGTCCTCTTCCCCCACCTGGGCAACGAATCGATCCTCCGGGAGGGGCTCGGGCCCCTGGTGGAACGGTACGCTTCCCTCGGCGCCGGCGAGATCGTCTTCGTCCATGACGACTGCTATTCCCTCATGGCCGGGATTGCCCCCATGTACGGGATCGAACTGCCCTTCCGCCCCGTTCACGTCTTCGAGTACCTTGTCCGTTTTCTGAAGGAGAACCGAAAGGACATCACGCCCCTCAGGCTCCGGGCGGCCTACCAGAGGCCGTGCGCCTCCCGGCTGACGCCCTGGAAGGATCCGCTCCTGGACGAGATTTTCCGGCTCATCGGCGTGGAGCGCGTATCCCGGGTTTTCGACCGGGAGGAATCCCTGTGCTGTGGACAGGACATGAAAGGCATGGTAAAGCGGGGTGTGAAATTTCCCGGGCTCCGGGAGAAAAATGTCCGGGACGCGGTCCAAAGCGGGGCGCAGGCCATGGTGTATCTCTGTCCCATGTGCCTGGACGCCATGGGTCCTTCCTGCACCAGGGCGGGTCTGAAGAATCACATGGTCATCGACCTTTGCCGCCTTGCGCTGGGAGAGTCGCCCGGCGGCGGAACGTAGCAAAACATTTCGAAACGGGGGAATACGCAATGGATTTCGAACATGTGAAAGTCAGCGTCGATGAGAACGTCGCCGTCCTTTCCCTTACCCGGCTGAAAAGCCTGAATGCGCTCAATCTGGCCCTGGCGGGGGAGATGGCCGCAGCCGTCGGGGAACTCGGCGCGCGGGAGGACGTCCGGGCGATCGTTTTGAAGAGCGACGCCAGGGTCTTTTCGGTGGGTCTCGATCTGAAGGACATCATGTCGGACGGTTTCGACGGTTCGGCCTGGTCCGCTCTTAATTTTCCCAATCGGCTGCGGGCCCTTTTCGATTGCTGCAACGCCCTCGAGACCTGTCCGAAACCGGTCATCGCCGCGGTGAACGGGATGTGCATCGGCGGCGGTCTCGACATCGCCTGCGCCTGCGACATCCGGTTGTGCACCGAGGACGCCACCTTTTCCCTGCGGGAGGCCGCCATCGGCCTCGTCGCGGACATGGGGGTCCTCCAGCGCCTTCCCCTCATCGTCGGGCAGGGATTCGCAAGGGAGATGGCGTACACGGCCCGGCATTACACGGCGCGGGAGGTGGAACGGATGGGACTCGTCAACGCCGTGTACCGCGGCCGGGAGGAAATGGAGTCGGGAGCCCTGAAACTGGCCCGGGAGATCGCGGGAAACGCCCCCCTGGCGGTGAGGGCCACCAAGGAGGTGCTGAATTTCAGCCGGTACGTGGACGTGGAGAAGGGGATGGAGCTGGCCATCAGCCGGAACATGGTCCTCATCGCTTCACAGGACCTGTGGGAAGCCGTGAGCGCTTTCATGGAAAAAAGAAAGCCGGCGTTCCAGGGGAAATAGGGCGGACTCATGATCTATCTCGACCACGGGGCGACCACTCCCGTTCATCCCGAGGTAATAGAGGAAATGATGCCCTTTCTCCGGGAGTCCTACGGGAACCCGTCGAGCCTCCACCGGTCCGGGGGCGAGGCGAAAAGGGCCGTGGAAACCGCCCGGGAACGGGTGGCCGCCCTCATCGGGGCGCAGCCCGACGAGATCGTTTTCACCGGCGGCGGCACGGAAGCGGACAACCTCGCCGTCCTCGGGGCAACCCTGGCCCGGAAGGACCGGGGGAACCACGTCGTCACGACGGCGGTGGAGCACTACGCCGTCCTCAACCCCTGCCGGCATCTGGAACGGATGGGATACGAGGTCACCGTGCTTCCCGTAGATGGCCGGGGACGGATCGACCTGGGGATGCTCCGGGACGCCCTGACGGACCGGACGGTCCTCGTCACCGTCATGCACGGGAACAACGAGATCGGGACCCTGGAACCCGTCGCCGGGGCGGCCGCCCTGGCCCGGGAACGGGGAATCCCGTTCCACACGGACGCCGTTCAGACGGCGGGGAAGATCCCCGTGGACGTGAACGGCTTCCCCGTCGATTTTCTCACCCTGTCGGGCCACAAGATTTACGGCCCCAAGGGCGTGGGGGCCCTTTTCGTCCGCCGGGGCGCCGGCCTCGCCCCCGTCTTGCACGGCGGGGGGCATGAACGGGGACTGCGGCCGGGCACGGAAAACGTCCCGGGGATCGCCGGGTTCGGGAAGGCCTGCGAAATCGCCCTTAGGGACCTTTCCTCGCAGAGGGAGCATCTCGAGGAACTCCGGTATTATCTCGCGTCCCGGATCGAGGAGGAAATCGGGGAGACCCGGAGGAACGGGGGAGACGGCGAAGAGGTCCTTCCCCACATCCTGAGCGTTTCCTTCCGGGCGCTGCCGGCGGAGCAGATCGTTTCGGAACTGGACCGGATGGGGGTGGCCGTTTCGGCGGGCTCGGCCTGCACGGCGGGAACTGTGGAGGTTTCCCATGTCATGGAGGCCCTCGGCGTTCCCCGGGAATGGGCCGCCGGGAGCGTCCGTTTCAGCCTCGGCCGGGGAAACACCCTGGAAGAGATGGACCGCACCGTGGACGCCCTCCGGGAGGCGGTGGAGAAGCTCCGGGGCATCGCCGAACTGGAGCGCTCCCTCGGCCGCAGAGGCTGTATTTGACATTTCCCGGCCCCCCCCGGACGGGCAGGGGCCGCCGGGGTAATCCCCCGGAGAGGCCTTACGGCAGGTCCCCTTTCAGAAGGTTGAGCAGGTACTGCCCGTAGCCGTTGTTCCGATAGGGCAGGGCGAGTTTCTCCAGTTCCCCGGCGCCGATGAACTTCATCCGGTAGGCGATTTCCTCCACGCAGGCGATCTTCAGGCCCTGCCTTCTCTCGATGGCCTCGATGAAGCTCGACGCTTCGAGCAGGGTCTCGTGGGTTCCCGTGTCCAGCCACGCGATGCCCCGTCCGAGCTTTTCGACGGTGAGTTCGCCCATCTCGAGATAGATCCGGTTCACGTCGGTGATTTCCAGCTCCCCCCGGGGGGACGGCTTCAGGTTCTCCGCGATGTCGAGGACGCGGTTGTCGTAGAAATAAAGACCCGTCACCGCCCAGTTGGAGCGGGGTTCTTTCGGCTTCTCCACGATTTCCGAGGCTTTCCCCTTGTCGTCGAAACTCACGACGCCGTACCGCTCCGGGTCCTTCACCCAGTACCCGAAAACGGTGGCGCCCTTCTCCCGGGCCGCGGCTCTCCGGAGCTTCTCCGTGATTCCGTGGCCGAAGAAGATGTTGTCTCCCAGGATCAGGCAGGAGGAATCCTTCCCCACGAAATCCCTCCCGATGATGAAGGCCTGGGCGAGGCCCTCCGGGCGGGGCTGTTCGGCATAGGCGAAACGAAGCCCCCAACGGGCGCCGTCGCCGAGGAGCTCACGGAATCTGGGAAGGTCCTGGGGCGTGCTGATGACGAGGATCTCCCGGATTCCCGAGAGCATGAGAACGGACAGTGGGTAATAGATCATGGGCTTGTCGTAGATGGGAAGGAGCTGTTTGCTCACCACCTGTGTGATGGGGTAAAGCCTCGTTCCGGCTCCTCCGGCGAGGATGATTCCTTTCATGAACACCTCCGGGTGTAATGGTTTTTATCGTTTTCGGCGGATTCCCGCGCTCCGTCAGTCCGGACGGGGGGACCCCCCTTTCCCTGCATCTCCCCCGTAATAGGAGAGGTACCAGTCGACGAACCTTCCGATTCCCTCCTCGACGGGGGTGCGGGGCCTGAACCCCGTTTCCCTGGCGAGGTCCGCCACGTCGGCGAAGGTCGCTTCCACGTCGCCCGGCTGGATGGGAAGCAGGTTCTTCTCCGTCGTCCTGCCGAGGATCCTTTCGAGGGTCCCGAGGAATTCCATGAGATCGACGGGGGTGCCGTTCCCGATGTTGAAGATCCGGTAAGGCGCGAAGCTCGTTCCCGGGTCCGGCGGAGACCCTTCCGGGGAGGCTTTTCCTTCGGGGATCCGCTGCATGACCCGTACGACCCCCTCGATGATGTCGTCGATGTACGTGAAATCCCTTTTCATCCGGCCGTAGTTGTAGAGATCGACGGGCTTGCCGTCCAGGATGGCCCGGGTGAAAAGGAAAAGGGCCATGTCGGGGCGGCCCCAGGGCCCGTAGACCGTGAAGAAGCGAAGCCCCGTGGAGGGGATCCCGAAGAGGACCGCGTAGGCGTGGGCCATGAGTTCGTTCGCCTTTTTCGTGGCGGCGTAGAGGCTCACCGGATGGTCCACATTGTCGTGGACGGAAAAGGGCATTTTCGTGTTTCCGCCGTACACGGAGCTGGAGGAGGCGAAGACGAGGTGGCGGACCCGCAACGCCCTGCATCCCTCTAGCACGTTCAGAAATCCCGAGATATTGCTTTCCGTGTACGCCCGGGGATGGACGAGGGAGTATCGCACGCCCGCCTGCGCCGCCAGGTGGACCACCGTCGTTTCGCCGTTCCCGGGCAGGGAGCGGAACAGTCCTTCCATGGCTGCGCGGTCGGAAAGGTCGATCCTGTGAAAGGAGAAGCGGGGGAATTCCCTCAAAAGGCCGAGGCGCGCCTCTTTCAGCGACACGTCGTAGTAGTCGTTCAGATTGTCCATGCCGGTGACGGTTTCCCCCTCCCGGAGGAGGCGCCTCGCGAGGTGGAATCCGATGAATCCGGCGGCGCCGGTGACAAGAATCATGAGATCTTTTCCATCCGTGGAATCGGGATGTGTCCGGGGAGGTTTCCGCTCCGGACGGCTGCCGCGCCGTTCATTGAAAATGCGTCATCGGGGGTTTCCCGATGGGATAGACGTTGAATCCGATCCTGAAGCATTTCCCGTGGTCCAGGATGTTCCTTCCGTCGAAGAGGAAGGACGGCTTCGCCATGGAGGCGTAAACGGCCTCGAAATCCTGGTGCCGGTATAGGTCCCACTCGGTGAGGACGCACAGGGCGTGGCATCCCTTCACCGCCTCCATGGGGTCCTCCACGAAGGAGACCCGGTCCTCCAGGCCGCGAAGGTCCGCCCGGGCGTTCTTCAGGGCCTTCGGATCCGATACGATGACCAGGGCGTTCTCCTCGACGAGCCTCTTCGTGATGCGGATGGCCGGGCTTTCCCGGGTGTCCCCTGTGTCCGCCTTGAAGGCGAATCCCCAGACGCAGATCTTCTTCCCCGAGAGGGTGTTGAACATGGCGTCGATCATGGTCAGGACGAAACGGTCCTGCTGGTAGTCGTTGATCTTCAGGACACCCTCCCAGTAGTCGGCGACCTCGGTGAGCCCGTAATGCCTGCAGAGGTACACCAGGTTGAGGATGTCCTTCTTGAAGCAGGAGCCGCCGAACCCGATGCTCGAATTCAGGAATTTCGGCCCGATCCGGCTGTCCGTGCCCACCGCACGGGACACCTCGGTGATGTCGGCGTCGGTTTTCTCGCAGAGGGCGGAAATGGCGTTGATGGAGGAGATCCTCTGGGCGAGAAACGCGTTCGAAACGAGCTTGGAGAGCTCGCTGCTCCAGATGTTGGAGGTGAGGATCCGCTCCCGGGGAACCCAGTTGGCGTAAATTTCTACCAGGATATTCCTGGCGCAAAGACCCCGCTCCGTTTCCTCCGACCCGATGAGAACCCGGTCCGGGTTGGTCAGGTCCCGGACGGCCGTGCCTTCCGCGAGGAACTCGGGGTTCGAGAGGACGTCGAAGGCGATGCCGTGGTGGTTGCTGTTCAGGATCCGCTCCATGGCGAGGGCCGTCTTGACGGGGAGGGTGCTCTTCTCGATGACGATCTTCGGGGATTTCGAGTATTTCAGGATCTCCCTGGCGGTTTTTTCCCAGAACTGGAGGTCCGCCGCCATGCCCGCCCCGACGCCGTAGTTCTTCGTGGGCGTGTTGACGCTGACGAAGATGATGTCGTTTTCCTCGATGGCCTTGGGGATGTCGGTGCTGAAGAAGAGGTTTTTCCCCCTGACGGCGCGTACGATTTCATCGAGCCCCGGTTCGTAGATGGGGAGGTCGTCCGAATTCCACTGGTCGATCTTCTCCCGGTTGACGTCCACGACGGTGACCCGGTACCGGGGGCACCGGTAGGCGATCATGGCCATGGTGGGGCCGCCGACATAGCCGGCGCCGATGCACAGGATGTTTCTCTCAAAGGTCATGAACTTCTCCGACGCCTCCCCGCGCGGCTTTTCTTTCCCGGGAGCGCTGTCCTGAAATAGGCGATGGTTTTCTCCAGCCCTTCCTCCAGGGAAACCCGGGGCTTCCAGCCGAGCCGTGTCTCCGCGAGCCCGATGTCGGGGCGGCGCTGAGCCGGGTCATCCGGGGGAAGAGGCTTGTGAACGATCCCCGACGGGGATCCGGTCATCGAGATGACGGTCTCGGCCAGCCCGAGAATGGAGAATTCCTCCGGATTTCCCATGTTCACCGGGCCGGTGAACCCCTTCGGGGATTCCATCATCCCGACGAGGCCCTCGATCATGTCGTCGACGTAGCAGAACGACCGGGTCTGGGTCCCGTCGCCGTAGACGGTGATGTCCTCCCCCCTCAGGGCCTGGACGATGAAGTTGCTGATCACCCGCCCGTCGCCGAGGGCCATTCTCGGACCGTAGGTGTTGAAGATCCGGACGATCTTGACGTCCACGCCGTTCTGGCGGTGGTAGTCCATCATGAGGCACTCTGCGGCCCGCTTCCCCTCGTCGTAGCAGCTCCTGAGGCCGATGGGGTTCACCCGCCCCCAGTAGCTCTCGTCCTGGGGGTGGACTTCCGGGTCTCCGTAGACCTCGGAGGTGGACGCCTGGAGAATCCGCGCCCGGACCCGCTTGGCGATGCCGAGGGTGTTGATGGCTCCCATGACGTTCGTCTTGATCGTCTTGATGGCGTTGTATTGGTAATGAACGGGGGACGCCGGGCAGGCCAGGTTGTAGACCCGGTCCACTTCGACGTAGATGGGCATGGTGATGTCGTGGCGGATCGGTTCGAACCGGGGATTCGAGAGGAAGGGCAGGATGTTCTCCCTGCGTCCCGTGAAGAAATTGTCCAGGCAAAGGACGTCGTGTCCGTCCCGGAGGAGCCTTTCGCAAAGGTGGGAACCGAGGAATCCCGCACCCCCGGTTACCAGGATGCGCCGGGAGGACGGGTTCATCGTTGTTCCTCCCCTTCCCGGGGCCCCCCGTCCGCCCGCCGGTTTTCCAGGAACCAGCGGTAGGTCCTTTCGATGCCCTCCCTGAGGCCGATTTTCGCCTCCCAGCCCAGACGCCGCAGCCGGGACACGTCCAGGAGCTTCCGGGGAGTGCCGTCGGGTTTCGTGTCGTCGAACCGGATCTCCCCCCTGAATCCGACGATTTCCCCGATCAGGGCGGCCAGTTCCCCGATGGCGATGTCCGTTCCCGTCCCGATGTTGATGAAGGAGGGCAGGGGGCTCCTGAAGAATTCCCCGTCCAGGACGTCGTCGGAGAGATCCATGAGGAAACAGGCGGCCTCGGCCATGTCGTCCCCGTGGAGGAATTCCCTCCTCGGCTTTCCCGTTCCCCAGACCGTGACGGTGTCCGCCCCGGATTCCTTCGCCTCGTGGAAGCGCCGGATCAGGGCGGGAAGGACGTGGGAGCTTTCCAGGTCGAAATTGTCGTTCGGCCCGTACAGGTTCGTCGGCATGACGGACAGGAAGCGGGTCCCGTACTGGCGGTTGTACGATTCGCACATCTTGATCCCGGCGATCTTGGCTACGGCGTAGGGCTCGTTCGTCGCTTCCAGCTCCCCCGTGAGGAGGTGGCTCTCCTCGATCGGCTGGGGGGCGAGCCTGGGATAGATGCAGGAACTCCCGAGGAACAGAAGCCGTTTCACCCGGGATTTCCATGCGGCGTGAAGGACGTGGGTCTGAATGGCGAGGTTCTCGTAGATGAACTCGGCGGGCAGCGTGCTGTTGGCCAGGATCCCGCCGACTTTCGCCGCCGCCAGGAAAACGAAATCCGGCCGTTCCTCCTCGAAAAAGGCTTCCACGGCGGCCTGCCGGGTCAGGTCCAGTTCATTGTGGTTCCGGCAGACGAGGTTGCGGCAGCCCTTTTTTCCCAGGCATCGGAGAATGGCCGAACCGGCGAGTCCCCGGTGGCCGGCGACATAGATTTTCGAGTCCTTTCGCATGTCCCTCCCGTCAGGAGGAATGGTTCCTCACCGTGTATCCGGCATCGAGGAGTGTTTTTTCCCGCTTCGCCTGTTCCATGTCCGACCGGACCATCATTTCGACGAGACCCTCGAAGGTCGTCGACGGTTTCCACCCGAGTTTTTTCCGGGCTTTTCCCGCGTCCCCGAGAAGAACGTCCACTTCCGTCGGGCGGAAGTATTTCCTGTCGATTTCGACGTGGTCCCGGTAATCGAGGTCGAGTTTTTCGAAAACCTTCGCCGTGAACTCGCGGACCGAATGGGTTTCCCCGGTGGCGATGACGTAATCGTCCGGCGTTTCCTGCTGGAGCATGAGCCACATGGCCTCCACGTAGTCTCCCGCGAATCCCCAGTCCCGCTTCGCTTCCAGGTTGCCCAGGAACAGCTTGTCCTGGAGGCCGAGCCGGATCCGGGTGGCCGCCCGGGTGATCTTCCTCGTGACGAAGGTTTCCCCGCGCCGGGGCGACTCGTGGTTGAACAGGATCCCGTTGCTGGCATGGATGCCGTAGGCTTTCCGGTAGTTGACGGCGACGTAGTAGGCGAAGACCTTCGCCGCGGCGTAGGGGCTCTGCGGCTGAAAGGGGGTGTCCTCGCTCTGCGGGGGCGGCGCGGCGCCGAACATCTCGCTTGACGAGGCCTGGTAGAAGCGTGTCCGGATCCCCGTCTTCCGGATCGCTTCCAGGATCCGGAGCGTCCCCATTCCCGTTACGTCCGCCGTGTACTCGGGCATGTCGAAACTCACGCGCACATGGCTCTGCGCGGCGAGGTTGTATACCTCATCAGGTTTAACGTTGTACACCACATCCATCAGGCTTTCGATGGCAGTCACATCCCCATAATGCAGCAGCAGCCTGGGCTCTTCGCCGTTGCGGTGCGGGTCACGGTATAAGTGATCGATCCGGCGGGTGTTGAATGTGCTCGCGCGGCGGATGATCCCGTGAACTTCATATCCCTTTGCGAGCAGCAGCTCAGCCAGGTAGGATCCATCTTGCCCGGTGATGCCGGTGATGAGTGCTTTTTTCATA
>DJVQ01000025.1 GCA_002441265.1 Syntrophaceae bacterium UBA6252 | reverse complement strand
CCCATGTTCCACCAGGTGGAGGGCCTTCTCGTCGATCGCGGGATCACCTTCGGCGATCTCAAGGGCGTGCTCACGTTTTTCCTCCGCCGGCTTTTCGGAAAGGAAACGACGCTGAGGTTCCGTCCCAGTTTCTTCCCTTTCACGGAGCCGAGCGCGGAAGTGGACATCCAGTGCGTCATGTGCCGCGGAAAAGGCTGCAGGGTATGCGGCCAGAGCGGCTGGCTGGAAATCCTCGGCTCCGGCATGGTGGATCCCGAGGTGTTCCGGGCCGTGAACTACGACTCGGAGGAATACACGGGATTTGCCTTCGGGCTGGGCGTCGAGCGGATCGCCATGCTGAAATACGGGATCACCGACATCCGCCTGTTTTTCGAAAACGATGCAAGATTCCTCGAACAGTTCTGACGGCCGCCCGAAAGGTTCCCTTGCCGCGTCGCCCTTCATCCCTCGTCCCTGCGGCGCAGCGGAAGCGCGCGCCGGTTTCCGGGATCCGGGCGCAGTGCCCCCGGGGCTTTTCCCGTCGCTGTCCGGACAGGCGTTGTTCAGGCTTTCTTGACTTCATCGATTCCAACGCTTCCACCTTAAGGGGGATTCGAATTCATGAAACTGAGTCTCAACTGGCTCCGGGATTACATCCGGATTTCCATGAACCCCGGCGAGCTCGCCGACCGGCTGACCATGGCCGGGTTCGAGGTGGAGTCCGTTGAAACGGTGAGCCCCGGCTTTTCCGGGGTCGTCGTCGCGAAGATCCTTTCGGTCCGGCCCCACCCCAATTCGGAAACCCTTTCCCTGTGCGAGGTCACGACGGGGGGCGCGCCCCTGCCCATCGTCTGCGGCGCACCCAACGTGCGGGAGGGAATTCTCGTGCCCCTGGCCCGCGTGGGCGCCGGCCTGCCGGGAGGCTATACGATCAAAAGCTCCCGGATCCGGGGGGAGCTTTCCGAGGGGATGCTCTGCTCCGAGGAGGAACTGGGCATCGGCGGGGACACGTCAGGCATTCTCGTCCTTCCCGAAGGCCTCGCTTTGGGCCGGGATCTCGCGGCCGCCCTGAATCTGGAAGACACCGTCCTGGAGGTGAGCATCACCCCGAACCGTCCCGACTGCCTCAGCGTTCTCGGCATGGCGCGGGAGGTGGCGGCCCTGACGGGCGAGCGGGTCCGGTACCCGGACGTCTCCATTGCCGAATCGGATGAGGACATCGGGGATTTCGCGTCGGTGGAAATCAAGGATCCCGACCTGTGCCCGCGGTACACGGCGCGTATGGTCCGGGGCATCACCATCGGGCCCTCGCCGGGGTGGATGCGCCTCCGTCTCGAGGCGGCGGGCATGCGGGCCATCAACAACGCCGTCGACGTCACCAATTTCGTCATGCTCGAGTGCGGCCAGCCCCTGCACGCCTTCGATTTCCGGTACCTCGAGGAAGGCCGGATCGTTGTCCGGGGCTCCCGTGACGGAGAGGAATTCGTTTCCCTGGACGAAAAGGTGCGGATCCTCGACGGAAAGACCCTCATGATCTGCGACGGGGTGAAACCCGTCGCCATCGCGGGCATCATGGGAGGGCTCAACTCGGAAGTGAAGGAGGACACCGAAACCATTCTCCTCGAAAGCGCCTATTTCTCGCCTTCCAGCATCCGGCGTTCGTCGAAACGGCTGGGCATGTCCACCGAGGCGGCCTACCGCTTCGAGCGGGGAATCGACCCCGAGGGGGTCCTGTGGGCGTTGAACCGCTCGGCCCGTCTCCTGGCGGAACTCTCGGGAGGGCGGGTCTGCCGCGGCCTGATCGACGAGTATCCGAAGAAGGTCGCCTCCGCGAAGGACATTCCCCTGCGGATCGGGAGGGTCAACCGGGTGCTCGGTACCGGCCTGACCTCGGGACAGGTGAAGAAGGCCCTGAAAGGCCTGGGGATGAAAATCGATGCCCGGGGGAAGGGGGAATATGCAGTCACCCCTCCCACCTGCCGGGTCGATCTTGCCCGGGAAGTCGACCTCATCGAGGAGGTGGCCCGCATTGCCGGGTATGACAAGGTGCCCGTGACCGTGCCCCCCATGGCGGGAACCCAGGGGGAAGAAGGCCGGAAGAAGGCCCTTTCCCTTCTCCGGGCGGTCCTGAACGGCTCCGGCTATTCGGAGACGATTCACTACAGCTTCATTTCCCCCCTTTCGGCGGACGTCCTCGGACTCCCGGAGGACGACCGATGGCGTAGATTCGTGCGGATCCGGAATCCCCTGGCGGAAGACCTTTCCGTCATGAGAACGAACCTCATCACCGGACTCCTGCAGGGGGTCAGAAGGAACATTCACGCGGGGAATCCCGACCTGAAGCTTTTCGAGTCGGGAAGCGTTTTTTATGATCGCGGTCCCGGCGTCCTTCCCGAGGAGGAGGAGCGGATCGGGGGCGTCCTTACGGGTCTTCGCTACAGCGGGAGATGGAACGAAAAGGGCGAGGAGGGAGACTTTCACGACGTGAAAGGGCTCCTGGAAAGGATGTTCCAGGTCCTGAAGACGGGGGAGATCCTGTACCGGTCGGGCGACTGTCCGCCCTTCCTTCATGCCGGGAGATCCTGCCGGCTGGAGGCCGGCGGGGAACCCCTCGGCTTTCTCGGGGAAGTTCACCCCGCCGTTCTGGACCGGATGGACATCCGGCAGCGCGTGGTCGCCTTCGAGCTGGATCTTGCCCGCCTCCTGGCGCTGGGAGGGCGGGAGATCAGGTTCCGGGAAATCACGAGGTATCCGGCGGTGAGCCGGGACGTGGCCCTTCTCGTAGACG
This sequence comes from Syntrophaceae bacterium UBA6252, assembly GCA_002441265.1. Taxonomy (GTDB): domain Bacteria; phylum Desulfobacterota; class Syntrophia; order Syntrophales; family UBA6807; genus UBA6807. The sequence continues at coordinate 63,063 of DJVQ01000025.1, read as the reverse complement.
GGGCCATGGAAAGCGCCGATATCCTCCGGATCGTGAACGAATCGGGGGAAAAAGAGCTGGAATCTGCGAAGATATTCGATGTATACTTGGGAAAGGGGATTCCCGACGGCATGATGAGCATCGGCGTGCGGATGACCTACCGGTCCCCCGAGGGGACCCTCACCGACGACCGGGTCACCCAGGTCCATGAAAGGATTGTGGACCGGCTCATCGCCGGGACAAAGGGGAAAGTTCGAGGCACATGAACGATCTTCCAGCGAATCGGGAGGTTCAGATTCCCGGAAAATCCTACTTCCGGATCGGAGAGGTGAGCCGGATCGTAGGCGTCGAACCTTACGTGATCCGCTACTGGGAATCGGAGTTCAAGGCGGTGAGGCCCCTGCGGACGAAATCGGACCAGAGGCTCTACCGGCGAAAGGACGTGGAAACGCTTCTTTCCGTCAAGTTTCTGCTCTACGAGGAACGCTTCACCATCGCCGGCGCGAAGAAACGTCTCGCCGAACTCCGGACGGGAAAGGAATTTCCCGAGGCATCTCCCCCCCCTGCAGCGCCGGACGACCGGCATCTTCTTGCGGAAGTGAAGCGGGCGCTTCTCGAAATCCAGTCCATCCTCACATAGGCCGCACACGGAGACGTTCCGTGATCCGAACCGGTCCGCCCGCCGGAGACAGGCCTCTCCCTGCCCCCGGGGACCCGCTCTTCATTGAAGACGGAGGTTCACTCCCGCTCGGGTCCCCCGTGCGACTGTGTTCTTCCTTGCGTCCTGTGCGCGCTGAGAACTGCGATTTACCTTCCGTGGGCGGCCCGTTTCGAGGCCTTCAGCGGATTGATCTTCTGGGCCTGCTCGGCCACGGCTTTCTTGATGTGGGTTGCCGTCCTGCAGCCACCCATGGACCATTTGCTCGCCGGGTCGGGATAGACGGAGCAGTATTTCTTCTCCGTATGCATGATGATCTTGCCGCAGCCTTCACATTTTTCGACGATTTCATGGCAGCTGCCGCCGTTGTAGCCGCAACCCTTTTTCGTCATGAAGGCGCAATCAACCCCTTTCTTGACCGATACGCAAAGCATGGGAATCACCCCCTTTTCTCGGATTGTCGACGCCGATCCGCCGGGCGGATCTTCCGTCCTTTTATTTAAGCGTCGGAATTCCTACCAGATTCACTGGATGCTGTCAATAGAAAAACGGCGGAAAATGACAAAAAAATGGCCCGAATCCTCCCCCGGGCCGCCGTTCCGGATGGAGGGGCGAAGGGGGCGGAAACCCGCAGGGAAAGGGACGCCGGAACCGCTCCGGACATTGACTTCCCCAGGCAATCGTGTTAGTGGAGGACATCTGCAAATATCAAAGGAAACAGGAAGTTGTTTTCAGGGGTTCTGGCCGGCGGGCGGAATCCCTTTTAAGGTGTGTACCGATGGTCGGTTTTTCCGGACCCTGCAATATTCTGTTCCGGTCTTTTCTGATCCATTCGTGCTGGAACATGGACCGGCTGCAGAACGTGGGATTCGCATTTTCCCTTCTTCCTCTTCTGGAGAAGAAAGAGGGCGACGGGTCGTTCCGGCGGGCGTTCCTTATGCGGCACCTCGAAAGATTTCAATGCAATCCCTGTCTTTCGGCACCCATTCTCGGTTCGGTGGCGGTCCTGGAGGAAGGGGCGTCCGCGCCGGGGGAAGAGAAAACCCGGGCGGTCCGTCTGAAGGAGGTGCTGGCCGGTCCTTACGCGGCCCTGGGAGACCCTTTCTTCTGGGGGGCGCTGAAACCGTTTTCCATGGTTCTCGCCGTTCTCCTGGCGGCGAACGGTCATCCCTGGGGCATCCTTGCCGGGCTTCTCGTTTACAATGCCCTCCACGGCTATATCCGTGTCGGCGGTTTTTTCGAGGGTTTCCGTGACGGGCAGGGCGCAACGTCCTTTCTCCGGAAACTCGAACTCCCCCGGTGGACGGTCCGGCTCCGGTGGGCCGTTCTTCTCCCGGCCGCCCTGTACGGGGGGTTTTCCCCGGGCGCCTTTTCTTACGCGGGCGGCCTCGAAATGTATTGGCGGGAATCCCTGGCGGCTTTCGGATTCCTTCTCGTCGTTCACTTTCTCGTCCGCGAAAGGGTTTCCATTCTGTATGCCGTCTATGGGACCGCGATCGCGGCCTTCGGTCTGGCGTTGATCTCATGAAAGAAACAAGGTCCTTTGTCCTCAAAAACGAATTGGGACTTCATGCAAGGGCTGCGGCGCTTCTCGTGAATGTGTCCAGCCAGTACAAGTCCAGAATCTTCCTTGAGAAGGACGGAATCCGGGTGAACGGGAAAAGCATCCTCGGAATCCTCACCCTCGCCTGTCCCAAAGGAGGGGTCATCACGGTGAACGCCGAAGGCGGGGATGCGCGGGAAGCCATGGAGAAGATCGCGGAAATCATCGAGAACAAATTCGGGGAAGCTTAGGCGGGAATGAACGAACCCAAAACGACATCGGTTTTCAAGGGAATCGGGGTGTCCCCGGGAATCGTGAGCGGCAGGGCCTTTGTGCTGAACCATCAGGACATGGCCGCCCCTTCGTACCATCTTGTCAAGGCCTCCCAGGTCGCCGAGGAGATCCGGCGGTTCCGGAAGGCCCTGAAAAGCGCCGAACAGGAGCTGGCGGGCATCCGGGAAAAGATGGCGAGCCGGGAAGGGATCGAGTCCCGTTTCATCGACGTTCACACGCTCATTCTGAAGGACCGGTCCTACCGCAGGGACACGGTGAATTTCATCCGGGAAAAGCGGATCAATGCCGAATGGGCCCTCCGGCTCACGCTGCTCAAATACCGGGACCTCTTCAGCAAGATGGAGGACGAATATCTCCGGGAGCGGATCGCCGACGTGGAAAACGTTACCCAGCGGGTACTCAGGAACCTGTCGGCCGGGAAACCGGACAGCATCTCGGAAATCCAGGAGGAGTGCATCGTCATCTCCCGGGACCTGTCTCCCGCCGACACGGTCCAGATGAGTCCCGACAAGGTCCTCGGGTTTGCCACGGACATGGGGGGCAAGACCTCTCACACGGCCATCGTGGCCCGATCCATGGAGATCCCCGCAGTCGTCGGATTGCAGGAGATCACGGCGAACGTCCAGAACGAGGACACGGTGATCATCGACGGCACGGCGGGGGTGGTGATCGTCAATCCCGACCCGGAGGTCCTGAAACGGTACGCCGACAAGAAAAAGCATTACTGGGCCATGAGCGAGCGCTATCTCCGCGACGCCCATCTCCGGGCGGTGACCCGGGACGGCCACTTCGTCCACATCGGCGCCAACATCGAGTTCATCGAGGAGATTCCCTCCGTTCTCGCCCACGGTGCGGACGGTGTGGGCCTGTACAGGACCGAGTTCCTCTACATCAACAGGGACCGCCTTCCCACGGAGGAGGAGCACTTCGAGAACTACCGGAGGCTTGTGGAAAATCCGGGGGTTCAGTGGAGCACCATCCGGACTTTCGACCTCGGCGGAGACAAGTTCATCTCCGACCCCCGCCTTGCGGAGGAGATGAACCCCGCCATGGGACTTCGGGCCATCCGGTTCTGCCTCCAGGAAGTGGACCTTTTCAAGTCCCAGTTGAGAGCCATTCTGCGGGCCGGCGCCATCGGGAACACCCGGATCCTCTTCCCCATGATTTCCGGCGTGAAGGAAATCCGGGAGACGAAGAGAATCCTCGAGGAAGTGCGGGAAGACCTGCGCCGGGAGGGAATCCCTTTCGGGTCGAAACTGGAGATCGGCGTCATGATCGAGGTGCCCTCGGCGGTCATGATGGCCGACGCACTCGCCCGGGAGGTCGACTTCTTCAGCATCGGAACGAACGATCTCATTCAGTATTCCCTGGCCATCGACCGGGTGAACGACCGGGTCACCTATCTGTACGAACCGCTTCATCCGGCCATTCTGCGCCTCATCCGGCGCGTCGTGCGGGCGGGGCACGAGGCGGGCATCCGCATCGCCATGTGCGGTGAAATGGCGGGCGATCCCATATGCACCATGGTCCTCATCGGACTCGGGCTGGATGAACTGAGCATGACCCCCCTTGCCATTCCCAAGGTGAAACACATCATCCGGAACGTGAGCCGGGAGGAATGCCGGGAACTGGTGGACGAGGCGATGAAACGGGTCACCGGGGAGGAGATCGAGGAATTTGTGTGGGGCCGCCTCAAGGACCGGTTCCCCGATGAATTTCACGGGAGCAGCCTGTAAATGGGGAGAAGAACCGCCGGCCCCGGGACGGGATCATGAGCCTTCGCGACCGCATGGACGCCCTGGGAAGGCGTTTCCGGGAGGTTTACACCGGAGCCCTGTATCCGAGGCGTCACTCCCTTCTGTTTTATTTTTTACGCCGGTTTCTCGACCGCGTCGTGATCGCCGAGGAATCGGTGGAGGAGATCCGCGCCCTCTCCCGGAAGGGGACAGTGGTCTACGCCCTGAAAAACGGCAGCCAGCTCAACACGCTGATCCTCGAAAATCTGGCGCTCCGCAAGGATCTTCCCGTTCCCGAATACAGCCACGGCGTCAACATGGCCCTGTGGCAGCCGTTCTCCAGGGCGATCCGCTCCCTCTTCAGCCTGCCCTTTCACGATCCCGACCGGTTGGAATACCTCGGAAGGGTCACCACGGAGGGGAAAAGCTCCATCATCTACCTGAGAGGTTCCGAGTATTTCGGAAGCCGCTACGTCCGGGACCCGCTCCTTCAACTCATCAGGGCGCGGGCCGCGGGAGCCGGGCCGGTGTTCGTCGTTCCCATCCTGGTGGCCTACGGAAGGCGGAGGGAGAGAAAGGAAAAGACGTTTCTCGACCTTCTCTTCGGAGAGGTGGAAAATCCGGGTCCTCTCCGGCGGATGATCAATTTCCTCCGGTTTTCGAAGAAGGCCTTCGCCGTCATCTCGGAGCCCCTCGATCTATGGGAATTCCTGGACAAGAACAGCAGCCGCACCGCGGAGACCACTTCCTACATGCTCCGGAGACGGCTGATCGAACGGATCGACGGGGAAAAAAGGTCCATCGTGGGGCCTGTCGTCAAATCGAGGGAGGAACTGATCGGGAGGGTCCTGAGGGACCCCGATTTCCTGTCCTTCATCCGGGAACATGCCGACCGGGAAGGGAGGGACTCCCAGGAGATTGTCCACCAGTCGGAGAGATACCTGTATGAGATCGCTTCCGATTACAACGAGACGTACACGGGACTGTGGGACATATTTCTCACGTGGCTGTGGAACGACATCTACGACGGCGTCGTGATCGACCGCGACGGGCTTGCCAGGATGCGGGGCATCGCGAGAAAAATGCCCTTCATCGTCATTCCCTGCCATCGGAGCCACATCGATTACCTGTTTCTTTCCTACGTGTTTTACCACAACAACATCCAGCTTCCCTTCGTCGTCGCGGGAACCAATCTCATGTTCTGGCCCCTGGGACACGTCTTCCGGAAGTCCGGCGCATTCTTCATCCGGAGGAGCTTCAAGGGCGACGGCATTTATGCGGAAGTGTTTTCCAGATATCTGAAGGTCCTCCTGGAGGAAGGGTTCCCCATCGAATTTTTCATCGAGGGGGGAAGAAGCCGGACGGGAAAGATGGTCCTGCCCAAGTTCGGTCTCATTTCCATGGTGATCCAGGCCTTCCGGGAGGGGGCCTGCGAGAATCTGGCGCTCATCCCCGCCTACATCGGATATGACCGGGTCATCGAGGAAAAATCCTACCTGAGGGAGATCGGCGGGGAATCGAAGGTCCGGGAAAACACGAAGGCGCTCTTCCGGAGCAGGAAATTTCTGAGAAAACGATACGGAAGCGTGTACCTGAACATCGGCGATCCGATCCTTCTCAAGGATTATCTCGCTTCCCAGGAAGCGTCCTTCGAATCGATGGACATCACGGACCGCCGGGCCTTCTACCGGAAAATCAGCTACGACCTGGCCGCCCGGATCAACCGGGTCACGGTGGTGACCCCGTTCTCGCTCACCGCGTCCGTTCTTCTCTCCCATTTCCGGAGGGGCATCTCCCACGTGGACCTTCTCGCCATCGCCGGGGAATTCCTCGAGTATCTGTCCCGCCGGGATGCCAGGCTCGCCGCCACCTTCGCCAACCGCGAGAAGGCCGTCAACGACGCCCTTGCCAGTTTCGAGTCCCTCGGCCTCGTTTCCAGGATGGGTCCGGAGGAGGAGGAAGGCATGGAGGAACTGAGCGAGACGATCTATTCCATGGATGAAGACAAACGGATGAACCTGGAGTATTACAAGAACAACATCCTTCACTTCTTCATGCCCCTGTCCTTTGTCGCGGCTGGCATCCTGTCCTCCGTGGAGGACCGGGTGTCCCTCAAGGATCTCCTGGGGGACTACCGCTTTTTCAAGAGGATGTTCCGTCAAGAGTTCGTCTTCGACGACGGCGTCGACGACACCGAGGAAGTCAACGACGCCATCGGCTACATGCGCGAACGGGGGATGATCGAAGGGCATCTGGAGGACGACGGCGACGCGTGGATCGAGGTCAAGGGAAAAGGCCGGCTGGGGCTCGCTCCTTATTACGGCCTGATCCACAACTACATCGAGTCCTACTGGATCGCCCTGCGCGGCACGGCCTACCTGCGGAACCGGAAACGGGCCGAGAAGGATTTCCTGAAGGCGATGCAGAAACTGGGATCGAAGATGTACAAGAAGGGGGAGATCTCCAAGACTGAGGCCCTGTCCCACGTCAACTTCCAGAACGCCCTGCGTTTCCTGCAGGATTGGGAAATCGTTCTGTCCGAGACGACCTCGGGCGGGAAGGGGGAAAGCACGTATTATACGCTGACGGAGGAGAAGGCCCGGGTCGATGCCCTCAGGGCCCAACTGTTCCGTTTCATCTGATGGCGGCTTCGAGGAACGTCCCCGCGCCGCGCCGTTCTTCATCCCTTATCCCCCGGGCGTGCGAAGCGGCAAGCCCCGTTCTCCGGGATCCGGGCGTCCCCCCGGCGGCCTTTCAAGAGAGCCGCCGGAAGAAAAAAAACGTTTTTCAGACTTTCGGCGATTTGCCAAACCGTGTTATGAAAAGGACCGGAGGGCTCCCTCTCCGGCAAGGGAAAAGACGGACGAACCCGTGAAACGTCTCGGAACCGGCTGTTTCAGGACGGCGGCATCGTCAGGACAGGAGGCGGAAACATGAAGAAAATCCTTATCGCGGCCGCAGCGGTCTGGTTCCTCCTGGTTCCTTCCGCGTGGGCGGAAAATCAGACGGCCTACGTGACCGATACCTTTCAGGTGACCCTGAGGGTCGGCCCCGGGGTGGAGTACCGGATCGTCGCCATGCCGAACTCCGGCCAGCCCGTCGAGGTCCTGGAAGTACAGGAAGAATGGAGCCACGTGCGGCTGGGAGGGGCCTCCGCCCAGGAGGGGTGGATCCTCACGCGCCATCTCCTCCGGAACCGCCTGCCCTGGTCGCTCCAGGCGGAAAACTGGAAAAAGGAGACCATGGGACTCAGGGAGAAGCTTCCCCAGCTGGATAAGGATTACCAGGCCGCCGTCCAGCGGGAGAAAACCCTGTCCGCCGAGCTGAAGAAAGCCCGGGAGGACCTGGACAAGGTCCGCGGGGAATACGACAACCTGAAAAAAGGCGCCGCGGGATTCCTCGATCTGCAGGCCTCCCATCGGCAGGCCAAGGCCCGGCTGGAGGAACTTCAGGGGCTGTACGAGAAGGTCCGGCGGGAAAACGACGCCCTTGCGTCATCCCTCGAAACCCGCTGGTTTCTGACGGGAGCGCTTGTCCTCCTGTGCGGCCTCATGATCGGGGTCGTCGTGGGCCATCACCAGAAAAAACGGAAATCCTCCATCCTCTCATGAGCGACCGGGTTCCCCCAGAACGGGCGTCACTTTTCCGCGGGCGCGGTTCCGGATGCGGGCGCGGCGGTTTCCGTTCCGGAAAGGGCCTCCTCCGCGGAGGCGATCTCCCGTTCCAGGTTCCGGATGTGTTCCTCCGTCCCCGTCATTTTCGAGGATGTCTGCGCCTTGTCCGCTTCGGTCTTCGCTTTCTTCACCCGAAGGTCGGACAGGAGCTTTTCGTTCTTCTCGCTCTCCCCCACGCCCGCTTCGATCATGGCCTGGACCTTCGCCGTATCGACTGAGATTTTCGAGATCTTTCCGTCCGCCTCTTCCAGATCGAGGGCGTATCCCGCCAGCTTGGACCGGGCGTCGGCAAGTTCCTTCTTCTGTTTGGCCAGGGCGACCCGGGCCTCCGCCGCCCGGACTTCCTCTTCCGCCTTTTTCACGGGGCCCTGGTATTCTCCGGGAACCTGCGCGTAAAGATTCTCGTCGACCGACGCGGTCAGCGCGGCCACTTTGGACGTGATGGTGGATTTGACGGTCTGCGTCGTCTCACAGGAATAAAGACACGCAACCAGGAATAGAAACAGAATCGTAGTCGCGGTTTTCTTCATGGGATCCTCCCTCGGGAAGTTATTTTGTCTTGAACGGCGTCCTTTTCTCGGTTAGTAAAGAGTTTGATTGATGTATACCACCGGGAGGATGGAACGTAAAGGCTTCCCTGCCGGCCCGACAGGATCGGCGGTCCGTTTTTCCGGGGTCGGGCCGGAACGGATTTTCCGGAAAAAGCGTGGTTGCGGCATGAAGCGGCGGGGTCTCAAATCCATGGGTTCCTTTCTGTTGCGATCGTGGTTCGTCCTGGCGGTTCTTCTTTTCGGCGCCGGGGCGCCGCCGGGGCATGCGCAGCCGGTCCGGATCGCCAACGACGCCGTTCTGGACGGAAACGTCCTGGACATCGAAGCTCCCCTGGCCGGCACGCGGTTCTTTGTCTATTGGGAATCTCCGGACCGCATCCGTTACCGGACCCTGGAAATCACCCACGGGGGAAGCGCCCCCTATGACATGAGGAAGTACCCCGTATGGAAGGACAAGGCCTCGGCGGTTTTCCTGGAGGGACTGGGAGAGGTCCGGACCTCCATCCGGAAACCGGATCTCGCGGACGAATGGGGGATCTTCACGACGCCGGAACCGTGGATCATGAGCACGGTGAACGCGCTTCTCGGGCACACCCTGTTCTCTTTTCCCTGGGAAAATCTCCTCGCCCTCGTTTTTCTGATTTCCACGGCCGTCTTCTTTTCATTCTACCGGAGATGGTTCCTTTCCGTGACCCTGGGTTTTCTCGTCGCCTGGTCCTTCCTGTATGTCACGACCGTTGCGGATGAGGCGGGATTTCTGCGATACGCCGGAAAGACCCGGCCCGTCCTGTTGATCGGGAAAACGAAGGAATGGTTTGCGGGGACCGTGGCGGACCGGGTCAAGGGCGGGAAGTGGTCCGACGGGCAGTTGTCAGACTTCCGCGGATACATCGCGCGATACGAACTTGCCGAAGTGCCCTTTTCCGCCGCCCCGGAAGGGACGGACCAACCCTGGCGGATCGTGATCCGGCAGAATCGTCTGTTTCTCGAACCCCCGGCGGAACGGGGGGAACGACCGGGGGAAACGCGGTGAAAGGAACGTCATGACCGCCTCGTTCGCCGCTCTCATTGCGCAGGTTTTCCTTTGGTTCGGCCTGGGATGGCCGCTTTCCCGCCAAGAGCCGTCCCCGGGGATTCGCGGGGAAGCGTTTACCCTGTCCGTCCTCGCGGGCGGGGGGATCGGGACGACGGCGATCTTCCTCCTTCTTCTCGCCGGAGTCTCCCTGAAGATGTCGGTCGGGGTCCTTTCGGCCGCCGCGGCGGCGGGCGTTTTCCTGTGTTTCCGGAACCGTGGGGCCGTCATGCCGCGAACGCCTTCCTTTTCGCTCAAATGGTATGAAGCCGTTCTTCTTTTGATCCTTGCCGGCAAGATTCTGTTCATCCTCGCCGTTTTGTGGCAGACCCCTCTCTACTTCGAGGATGCCATGACCCATTGGTCCGGAAGGGCCCGGTCCCTCTTCGGGGGGGTGAACTGGTCGTTCGATTCCGCGTCACCCGTGTTTCTGGGGTTCACGGGGGCGAAGCATTACCCGCTCGGCATTCCCGTCTGGAGGGCATCGGCGGCGGTCATCGCGGGAGGCTGGGATGACTTCATCGCCCGGGCGGACGGGCTCGTGTTCTATGGACTGGTGGTTGCTACGGTCTGGTTTGCCGTGATGCGGTTCTCCGGACGAAGGTGGCTCGCCGCCGCCGGGGCCTTTGTCGTCGCCACCCCGCCCCTTCAGGCGATCCATGCCGTTGCCGGGTACGGCGACATTGCCGTCGAGGCGTTCTTCACCGGTTCCGTGGCGGCGCTTCTTGGCAGGAAGTGGCTTCTCGCCGGGCTCCTCGCCGCGGGGACCGCCTGGATGAAAAACGACGGTCTCGTCATCGCCGTTCCGCCTCTCATTGCGGCGGCAGGCCTCCTCCTGGGGTCGGGGAGCGGGCCGTTTCGCGCCCTCGGGAAGGAGGACGGCAGGAAGATGCTTCTCTTTCTGTCCGGCCTCTCCCTTCTCGCGCCCTGGCTGATTTTCAAGGCGATCCACGGGCTGGGGGTCACGCCCGGCGGGCAGTCCCTGTCCTGGCATCCCGAAGCATGGCGTATCCTCCTGGATACCGTCCTCCTGGGGCCCACCCATTCCATTTTCTGGATTTTCGTGATTGCCGTCCTTCTGACCTGCGGCGGCGCATATCTCAGGGACCGGCAGGGAACGGCCCTTCTCGTTCTCCTCGTTCTTTCCGTCGCGTTCTCGCTCTTCGTGTTCACCTGTACCGACGCTTTTCTCTTTCTCCAGAATCAGATGACGATTCACCGGACCATGCTTCAGCTTTACGGCGTGGCGGTCATCGTCTGCTTTTACGGCATCACTCTGAAACTGGACAGGACGATCCCGCTGGCCGCAAAGGAAAGCGGGACGGGAAAAACGAGGAAAAGGGGGAAAGCATGAAGCCGATGTCCTCCGGAGAAGGATTCCTTCTGTCCGTCGTTATTCCCGTCTTCAATGAAGCGGGAACCATCGGAAAGGTCCTCGATGCCGTTCTGTCGGCGCCCTTCGAAAAGGAGGTTCTTGTCGTGGACGACGGTTCCGCCGACGGCACGGGGGATTTTCTCAGAGCGTACGGGGACCCCCGGGTGCGGGCCCTGTTCCATGAGGCGAACCGGGGAAAAGGCGCGGCGCTGCGGACGGGGTTTCGGGAAGTGAAAGGGGACGTGGTTCTCATCCAGGATGCCGACCTGGAGTACGACCCCCGGGACTATTTCCGGCTCCTTGGGCCCATTCTCGAAAACCGGGCGGATGTGGTATACGGGTCCCGGTTCGCCGATCGCGGGCACCGGCGGACCGGCCGCCTCTGGCATTACGCGGGCAACCGGTTTCTCACCCTTCTTTCCAACCTGCTGACGCGCCTTGCGCTGACCGACATGGAGACGTGCTACAAGGTGTTCCGGAAGGAGGCCCTGGAGGGAATCACCATCGAGGAGAACCGGTTCGGCTTCGAACCGGAGATCACCGCCAAAATCGCCGGGAAAAAACACCTCCGGATTTGCGAGGTGCCTGTTTCCTACTACGGGCGGACTTACAGGGACGGCAAAAAGATCGGCTGGAGGGACGGTTTCCGGGCCCTCTGGTGCATTCTGAAATACAATCTTTTCCGATGATGAGAGAGGACGACGGCATGGAGGAAAAACCAATCGTATCCCTTCCCCTGGATGGACCCGTCCGGGAACGGGTGGACGGCAGACGGGGGGATCCCCGGGACCTTCTGCAGCGGGATCTCGGCCGTTATGACGCCCTTCTCCGGTGGGCGTGGAAATCCCTCGAGGGGATCTTCGACAGGGACGAGATCCTTCTCCTGTGCGACGCCCTGCGCAACGCCCGTTACGATCCGAAGCGTTTCGACCGGTGGCCCTCCTTCCTCGCCTGGGATCTGGAGGAGGTGGAGAAGTACGAAAAGCTCGGGACCCACCGGGGAATCGACGTGGAATATCTTTCCGAAAAAGTGGAGAAAATGAATCCCCTCCAGGCGCTTTGCCTCATCGACCGGATCGAGGTCTTCTGGACGGGGATGGAGGGGGGTGCGGGGGAGGAAAAAGCCCTGGAGGACGCCTTCGGCAAGGGGGTTTGAACGGACCTCTTTTTCATTTATGTAATTGAATCATATAAATGAATGGGTAAAAAATTCCTTGACAGAGATATTGCGACCCGCTATGAATAAGCGATTCTGAAGGCCCACATTCTTTGGGCTTTCTGTTGTTTGTTCTTTCACAGAGGTCGGCAACCAGTATAACCTCTCCGATCCATTACTTCTAAAGAGAATTTTTCTCCATGAAGAATGGACATTGGGTGTCGCCGGAAACGGCTGCGCCTCCCGTGTTTGGAAAGGAGACAGCTCAAATCCAAAGAAAGGAGCGCAGCGATATGGAGGTGACTAGGAGAGGTTTCCTCAAAGTTTCGGGCGCTGCACTGGTGTCGGGGGGGCTTGGGGTCAGTCTGAAGCCCGTCGCGGCCCATGCGCAGCCGCTGAAGATCCAGTACGCGAAGGAAACCACGACGATCTGCCCCTATTGTTCCGTGGGGTGCGGGATCATTGTTTCCACGCGGGGAGGAAAGGTCGTCAACACGGAAGGCGACCCGGACCATCCCATCAGCCAGGGGTCCCTGTGCAGCAAGGGGGGGTCCATCTACCAGCTGTCCGTGAACAAGGGCCGCCTGGACAAACCGCTTTACCGGGCACCGTACGCCACCGAGTGGAAGGAAGTTTCCCTGGAGTGGGCCCTCGACGAAATCGCCCGCCGGATCAAGGACAGCCGGGACAAGAGCTTCACCGAATTCAACGAAAAAGGCCAGAAGGTCAACCGGACCAACGGCATCGCCTCCGTGGGCAGTGCCGCCATGGACAACGAGGAATGCTACATCTACCAGAAATTCCTCCGGTCCCTCGGTCTGGTTTACATCGAGCACCAGGCCCGGATATGACACAGCGCCACGGTAGCGGCTCTGGCAGAGTCGTTCGGACGCGGCGCGATGACGAATCACTGGATCGATATTCAGTTCAGTGACTGTATCCTGGCCATGGGAAGCAACCCCGCTTCCAATCATCCCATTTCCTTCAAGTACATCCAGAAGGCCATGGAGAAGGGGGCGACGCTCGTCAACGTCGATCCCCGGTTCACCCAGACCTCGTCGAGGGCCCACCTGTACGCCCCCCTGAGATCGGGGACGGACATCGCCTTCCTGGGCGGAATGATCAAGTACATCCTGGACAACAACCTCTATAACGAAAAATACGTCAAATTCTACAGCAACGCCCCATTCCTCGTGAATCCCGCGTTCAGGCTTCCCGGGGAGAACGACGGCGTGTTCTCGGGCCTCAACGGCACGAAGTACGACAAGTCCACCTGGTCCTTCCAGAAGGGCGCCGACGGGGTCATCCTGAAGGACCCGACCCTCCAGGATCCCAACTGCGTGTTCCAGCTTCTCCGGAAACAATACGACCGGTACACGCCCGAACTGGTCTCCAAGATCACGGGAACGCCGGTGGACAAGCTCCTCCAGGTCTACAAGACCTATGCGGCGACGGGGCAGAATGGAAAGGCGGGAACCATCCTGTACGCCATGGGCTGGACCCAGCACACCGTGGGGGTCCAGAACATCCGGGCCATGAGCATCATCCAGACGCTGCTGGCCAACATGGGCGTCGCCGGCGGCGGCGTCAACGCGCTTCGGGGCGAGTCCAACGTTCAGGGGTCCACCGATTACGCGCTTCTCTTCCACATCCTGCCCGGCTATCTCCGGGCTCCGCTGGCCTCTCTCCCGAGCCTCAAGGACTACATCGAGAAGAGCACGCCGGCCACCACCGAGCCGAAGAGCCTCAACTGGTGGAAGAACTATTCCAAGTACATCACGAGCCTGCTCCGCGCCTTCTACGGCACGAACGTCGCGCCGGAGGAAGCCTACGATCTGCTCCCCAGGCTGGACGACGGAAAGAACTATTCCTGGCTCAGCCTCTTCGACGCCATGTACAAGGGAGAGTTCACGGGTTTCTTTTCCTGGGGGCAGAACCCGGCCTGCAGCGGTGCGAGTTCCAACAAGACAAGACAGGCCATGGCCAAGCTCGACTGGATGGTGAACGTCAACATCTTCGACAGCGAGACCGGTTCCTTCTGGAAAGGCCCGGGGATGGACCCGGCGAAGATCAAGACGGAGGTCTTCATGCTTCCCTGCTCCGCCTCGATCGAGAAGGAAGGGAGCATCACCAACAGCGGCCGGTGGATGCAGTGGCGCTACAAGGCGGTGAACTCCCCCGGAGAGGCGACCCCCGACGGGGAACTCATTTCGGAGCTCTTCCTCAAGGTGCGGGAGCTGTATGAGAAGGAAGGCGGCCCCCTGAAGGAGGCCGTCACGAAGCTGACCTGGGATTACGGTCCCAAGGACGCCTTCGGCAGGGTCACCCACCTGGACGCCCATGCCATCGCGAAGGAGATCAACGGGTATTTCCTGGAAGATAAGGAAATCAACGGCGTTCTCTACAAGAAGGGGTCTCTCGTTCCCTCGTTCGCCCTGCTCCAGGACGACGGTTCCACCTCCTCCGGAAACTGGCTCTACTGCAATTCCTACACGGAAAAGGGCAACATGGCCGCCAGGAGAAGCAGGAAAGACACCACTCCCATCGGCATCTACCCCGAGTGGGCCTGGAGCTGGCCCGTGAACCGGCGGATCATCTACAACGGCGCTTCCGTCGATCCCGAGACGGGACTGCCCTGGGACACGGAACATCCCGTCATTATCTGGGACGGCGCCAAGTGGACCGGAGACGTTCCCGACGGTGTGGCGGCGCCCGGCGCGGGTCGTCCGCCCTTCATCATGAAACCGGACGGCGTGGCGTCCATCTTCGGGCCCGGCCTTGCCGACGGGCCCTTCCCGGAGCACTACGAGCCGCTCGAGTGCCCCATCGACAAGAACCTTCTTTCCCCGCAGTTCATCAATCCGACGATCCGCCGTTTCGACGTGGGCGGCACGGAACTCGATCTGCGGGCCACATGCGACCCCCGGTTCCCCTTCGTCTGCTCCACCTACCGGGTGAGCGAGCACTGGCAGACGGGCCTCATGACCCGCTGGTGTTCCTGGCTTGCGGAGATGCAGCCCTCCATGTTCGTCGAGATGAGCGAGGAACTGGCGAAGCTGAAGGGGATCGGCAACGGCGATTCCGTCGTGGTCCGGTCGGTGAGGGGGGAAGTCGACGCGGTGGCCATTGTCACGGCCCGGTTCAAACCCTTCGACATCAACGGCCAGACGATCCACCAGGTGGGTATCCCGTGGCATTACGGGTGGGTCACCACGGCCATGCGGAAATACTCCCACGACGACAAGAAACCGGAGGTGTTCACGTTCGGCGATTCGGCAAACCTCCTGACCCCGTTCATCGGGGATCCAAACACCATGATCCCGGAGAGCAAGGCGTTCATGGTGAATGTCGATAGAAAGGGGGTGAAGTAACATGGCGGAATATGTGAAACTGTACGACGGTTCGAAATGCACCGGGTGCCGGGGCTGCCAGCTCGCCTGCAAGCAATGGAACCAGCTTCCCGCGAGGCAGACCAGAAACACCGGGACCTACCAGAATCCGCCGGCGCTTCAGCCCACCACCTGGACGCTCATGCATTTTCAGGAAGTCTCCAACGGAAACGGCGTGAAGTGGTTTTTCCGGAACGAGGCCTGCATGCACTGCACCGACGCCGCCTGCGTCAAGGTGTGCCCCAGCGGCGCCCTTCACTACACGGCGTTCGGCACCGTCGGCCTCGACCGTGAAAAGTGCATCGGTTGCAAGGAGTGCATTTTCGCCTGCCCGTTCGAGGTTCCCAAGTACGATCCCGCGACGGACAAGGTGGCCAAGTGCGACATGTGCCAGTCCCGGGTGGAGAACAGCATGATTCCGGCCTGCGTCAAGGCCTGTCCCACGGGAGCCCTCCTCTTCGGAGAAAAGGAGAAGATCCTTGCCGTCGCGGCGGCCCGGGCGAAGGAAGTCGGCGGGGACGCGACCGTCTACGGCGACAAATTCGTAGGGGGAACCCATTTCGTCTACGTGCTTCCGGAAAAGGTCTCCCTGTATGCGAAGCTGCCGGAGAAACCCAGGGTGCCGCTTACCGTCATCGCGTGGAAAGACTGGCTGAAGCCCCTGAGCCTTCTTGCGGCGGGGGGCGTTCTTCTGGGATCCTTCCTCCACTACATCATCCACGGTCCCAAGTCTCCGGATGAGTCCGGGGATTCGTCGGCCCAGTAACGGGAGGTGAGGAACATGAAAAAAGGCATGATCAAGGCAACCGACGCGTTTGAGAGGATCGTTCACTGGTCTTTGGCCATTTCCTGCATCCTCCTCATGATCACGGGTCTCGGCATGATGTTCCACTCTCTGAACTTCCTTGCCGTTCCCGTGGGAGGGCTGAAGAACCTGAAGCTGATCCATAATTTCACGGGCCTCTTCTTCGCCGTGTCCCTCTTCTTTTCCATTCTCATGTGGTGGCGGGAGGCGGGCGTGTTCTCGTTTCCCGAGGACATCGAATGGATCAAGACGGCGGGCGGCTACCTGTGGCACGTGGACCACGTTCCCGAGGTGGGGAAATACAACCCCGGCCAGAAGATGTTCTTCATCACCGTGGCGCTTTTCGGCGCCGTCATGGTGGTGAGCGGGCTCATCATGTGGTTTCCCCTGTCCCTCAACATGAATCTCGTCCGGTTCATGTATTTCCTCCACGCTCTGGGATTCCTCGTCATCTTCCCGTTCTTTTTCGTCCACCTCTACCTGGGGACCATCGGTTCGCCGGGGTCCCTTCCGGCCATGGTGACGGGATGGGTCACCCGGGCCTGGGTGAAGAAGCAGCATCCCAAGTGGCTCCATGAGATGGAGGAGTCGGGCAAGCTTGTCGTTTACGGGGAAGAGAAGAAACCTTCCTCCCATCACGCATAACCGTTTTTCCCCGGCAAGGGCCCGACTCCTTCCCGGAGCCGGGCCCTTTTTTTCTTGCCGAAAGAGATGGAATGATTTAAGTACAGATACCTGTTCGGACATTGAATCCGACGGGAATAAAGAATATGAAAAAAGAAGAGGTTAACCTGCCCATGGCGGCCATACTCGGGCAATCCCTGAAAACCATCGAGCATTACAAACATGAACAACCCCATTACGGGGAACTGCTGGATATCCTTGAAGAGGTCCTGATCCTCCGGGAGAAGCACCGCCGGAGCACCGGTGCTTCCCTCATCTCCCTGGACGAGCGGATCGCCGGGGAGAAGATGAGCGGGGGATTCCCGCTCGTCGATTTCGCGGGAGGCGATCTCAACCTGGAAGCGCCGGAAGCCTATTTCCGGGACCTCCTGGAGATCGGAAAGAAGAAATCGCCCGAGGAATCGGCGCGGATTCTCGAGGAACTTGCGTCGGGGGCCCTCTCCTACGAGACCATCGTCCGGGATTCCTTTACGGAAGGCCCGGAAGCGATTCCGGAGGAAAGGGAAGGCGCCGGCGAGGAGGAGGAGACGGAGGACGACGGGGACGAAGTCTTCGATCTTCTGTCTCTGTTCGTAGAGGAAAGCCTCCGGCCGTCCCTGGAGAAAATCGCCGAATGGTACGCCCCCCTCCTGAAAAAGAGGGGGTGGAACGAAGGATTCTGTCCCATCTGCGGGAGGGAGCCGAAACTCGCCGAGATCCGCAACGAGGAAGGGGTGCGTTTTCTTTTCTGCAACCAGTGCGGATACGAGTGGTCCTACCTGCGGCTCAAGTGCCCCTTCTGCGGGAACGACGACCAGGACACCCTGGCCTATTTCTCCGTCGAGGGGGAGGAGCAGTACCGGGTCGATGTCTGCAACAATTGCAACCGGTACATCAAAACGGTGGATTTCCGGAAGATGAACCGGCCCGCATGCCTGGACGTGGAAGACCTCGCCACGATCCACCTCGACATCCTGGCGAACGAGGAAGGGTACGAATAACCGTGGAAACGGAAACCCTCGTTTCCGTTCTCGGAATCCTGAAGGAGGCGCTCAGGGAGGACCCGCTTCCCCTTGTGGCGGAGAGGGTCCGGACGGACCGGGACCCTTACCGGGTCCTGATCGCCACGCTCCTCAGCCTGAGGACCAAAGACGAGGTTTCCGGAGAAGCGGCGGAACGCCTCTTTTCCCTGGCGTCCACCCCCGCCGCCATGGTTCGTCTCCCGGAAGAGACCATCGCCCGGACGATCTATCCTGTCGGGTTTTACCGGAACAAGGCGCGGACCATCCTCGGCGTGAGCCGGGAGCTGCTGGAGCATCACGACTCCCGGGTTCCGTCCTCCCTGGAGGGTCTGCTCGCCCTCAAGGGGGTGGGAAGGAAAACGGCCAACCTCGTCGTCACCCTCGCTTTCGGCAAGGACGGGATCTGCGTGGACATCCATGTCCACCGCATCTCCAACCGTTTCGGCTACGTTTCCACGAAGACCCCGAACGAAACGGAGGAAGCCCTCCGGCGGAAGCTTCCGAGACCCTTCTGGGCTTCCTACAACACCCTCCTCGTGGCTTTCGGCCGGACGCTGTGCCGGCCCGTGTCGCCCCTGTGCAGCCGCTGTCCCGTGAGAACCTGCTGCGAGCGGAAGGGAGTCACCGTGAGCCGCTGAGGGGCTTCCGATTTTCCTTGAAAGCGTTCGAGGAATTATTTACCCTTCCGGAAACAGGCTGTTCCGGGCAGGGCCGCATTTTCCGGGGCCGGCCCCCCGGGAACGTGCGTCCCCGTCCCGGGAGGAAAGGGACGCAGGGGGAAGCGAAGGAGGAACATGCCGGTTTTCGAGTACCAGGCCCTGGACGAAAAGGGCCGGAAGCGGAAAGGGATCCTGAACGGGGAGAGCCTTGCCGCGGCGAAACAGAAACTCCGGGAGGAAGGTCTTTATCCCGTCGAGATCGGGGAAACGTCGGAGCAGGAGGGAGGCCCCCAGCGGAAGCGGGAGTTCGCCCTGCTGCGGTTCCGCAGCATAGCGGGCCGCGATCTTTCCGCCATGACCCGCGAACTGGCCACCCTGCTGGGCGCCGGCCTTCCCCTGGTCCAGTCCCTGTCCTCCCTTCTTGCCCAGACGGCGAATTCCCGGCTGAAGAAGATCCTTGCGGAAATCCGGGAGGAGATCAACGAGGGCGAAAGCTTCGCCGGGAGTCTTGCCCGGTATCCCCGCGTGTTTTCCCCGTTCTACGTGAACATGGTCCGGGCCGGCGAAACGTCGGGCACCCTTCACCTCGTTCTCGAGCGGGTGGCGGACTACACGGAGATGCAGCAGGCCCTGAGGGGACGGGTGCTGGCGTCGCTCGCCTATCCGGTTTTCATGTTTCTCGTGGGCGCCTCCGTGCTTTTCTTTCTCACCACCTTCATCATTCCGAAGATCGCCTCGATTTTCCAGGAGATGCATCAGGATCTCCCCCTGATCACGCAGATCCTCATCGGAACGTCCGACGTGGTCCGTTCCTGGTGGTGGGGGATGCTGATCGCAGCCGCCGGGGCGTTCTTCGCCCTTCGCCTGGCCGTCCGGAAGTACGGCCGGTGGGCCTTCACCCTTGACCGGATCAAGCTGAAGATCCCCCTCACGGGGAACATCTTCCACAAGATCCTCCTGGCCAGATTCAGCCACACCCTGGGTACGCTTCTCGGAAGCGGCGTTCCCCTCCTTACGGCCCTGGAGATCGCCCAGAGGGTGGTTCACAACGGCCCCATGGCCGAAGCGATCCGGAAGACCAGGGAGGACGTGTCGGAAGGGAAAAGCCTCGCGGGAACCCTTTCCGAGAGCGGGCTGTTCCCGCCTTTCGTCATCCAGATGATTTCCGTGGGCGAGCAGAGCGGGTCCCTCGAGGCCATGCTCCTGAAAGTTTCCAGAAGCTGCGAGGAGGAAGCGTCGTCCAGGCTGGTGGTCCTCACCTCCCTCCTCGAGCCGGTGATGATCCTGGTCATGGGGGCCCTTGTGGCCTTCATCGTGGTTGCCATTCTACTGCCCATATTTGAAATGAACCAGCTGATCCGCTAAGATGAAACGTCCGCCGCGCCCACGCACGGCGCGCAGAAGAGCGGCGGAAACCGGACGAGCGGGAAATGCACGGAGGAACGGCATGGGTCACAGACGAAACGAAAAGGGTTTTACGCTGATCGAACTCATGGTGGTGATCGTGATCCTCGGCATCCTGGCCGGGCTGATCGTGCCCCGGATCATGGGACGCCCCGAGGAAGCGAGACGGACGAAGGCGCGCATCCAGGTGGAAAGCCTCGACACGGCGCTCAAGCTCTACAAGCTGGACAACGGGGAGTACCCCTCGACGGAACAGGGGCTTCAGGCCCTGGTCCAGGCTCCCACCGTCGGGGAACTTCCGAAGAACTGGCGCGAGGGGGGATATCTGGAAAAAGGCAAGATCCCCAGGGACCCCTGGGGGAACGATTATGTCTACCTGTGCCCCGGAACCGGCGGGGAGTACGACCTGATTTCCTACGGGGCGGACGGAGAGCCCGGGGGGGATGGCAAGAACCAGGATATCACCAATCACGACGTGGAATGACCGGGGCTACACCCTGATCGAGCTGGCCGTGGTTCTGTGGATCGTGGGACTGACCTTCTTCATGGTCTTTCCCGCCATCCGGGCCAAAGGGGCGGGGGACGGCCTGGGCGAGGTGCGCCGGCACCTGACGGGGCTTACCCGGGATCTCCGCTGTCAGGCGGTCCGGGAACACCGGGACATCGCCCTTCGGATCTACCTGAACGAGGGGAAAATGGCCTTTCGGGGGGAAGGAGACGGCCCGGAGATTGCATATTCCCTTCCTGCGGGGGTGTCGTTCGGCGATGTCGAATACCGCCGCGGGGTGAAGGTGGCGGACGGGGAAACGGCCGTCCGATTCTATGAAAACGGCATGGTGGATCCCGTGGTCCTTCATTTCCGTGAAGGGGAACGGGCGATGTCCCTGTTCGTCGAACCCTTCCTGGGGGACCTCAGGACGGCGGACCGGTACGTCTCCTACGACGGGTCGGGAATCGAAACGGGGGACGGGGACTCCCTCTCATGAGTGAATCGCGAAAGTACGGATGGAAGGAGTAAAACGTATGACTTTGTTGTTTCGGACAGGTTTCTGTTTCATGATTTTGTGTTTCTTCGGCGGTGCAACGGTCTTCGCCGCAGCGGGAGATGCCCCGGCGAAAAAGGGGGAATCGGCCGTTGTGGCGAAAATAGGGGACAAGGTCATCACGGAAGGAGAAATCGAGGCACGGATCCGGGAGCTTCATCCGGAGATCCAGAAGATGCTCGAGGATCCCGCGACCCGCCGGGCCTTTGTGGAGCGGCAGGTCCAGATCCTCGTCTATGCCATGGCCGCGCGGGATGACAAACTCGACCGGGAAGAGGCGGTGAAGGCCAGGATAGAGGACGGAATCAACGGCATTCTTTCCCAGGAGTACCTGGCAAGAAGATGTTCCGGCACCGGCGAACCGACGAATGAGGAGATGGCGTCCTATTACAGGGAGCACCCGGAACAATTCACCAAGCCGCCGTCCGTCCGGGCCAGGCACATCCTGATCGCCCTTACCCCCGAAGCGGGGGATGCGGAAGTGAAGCAGGCCCTGGAAAAGGCCGAGTTGGTGCGCAAAAAGGCGAGCGCGGGCGAAAGCTTCTGGAAACTGGCGAAGGAATATTCCGACGACCCGAGAACGAAATTCAAGGGAGGCGATCTCGGCTACTTCACCCGGGAGCGGATGGTGAAGCCTTTCGCCGACGCGGCCTTTTCCCTTAAAAAGGGGGAGACCGGCGGACCCATCCGATCGCAGTTCGGATTCCACATCATCCAGCTGGATGACCGGAAGGAAGGGGAAAAGGAGACGTTCGAAGCCGCGGCGGAAAAGGTCCGGGTGATGACGGCCCAGTGGAAACAGAAGAAATGCATGGACGATGTCTTCGAAAGACTCAAAAAGAAATACGGCGTCGTGATCCTGCCGTAAAGGGGGCATGGGGATTCACCCTCCTGGAAGTGATGATCGCCCTGGCCATTCTCGTCCTGGTGCTGGTGGCGGCCCTCCAGAACCAGGCCCAGAGCGTATCCATGAGCGGGGAGGCCCGGTTTCTCACGACGGCCGCCCTCCTGGCCCGGGGAAAAATGGCTCTCCTGGAATCGCAGGGAGGGAATGCCCCGGAGGAGGAGACGGGAACCTTTGAGGAACCCTGGTCGGACTTCCAGTGGAAAACGACGGTCGAGGAAACGCAGATCGCTAAGATCCGGAAACGGATCGTTTCCGTGTCCATGAAGGGAGCCGGTTTCCGTCCCTATGTCATCGAGTTGTACCGATAGGCCGCAAGGGAAGAAAGGACGGCGGGGCGATGGCGCCGCCCGGTGATCCAGCGATGCGAAAACGGGAGGCGGGATTCACGTTGATGGAGATCCTCCTTTCCGTGGCGATCCTCGCCGTGATAGTCGCCCTCGTCTACGGGGCCTACGGCGGGACGGAAAGGATCGTTTCGGCGACGGTCAACGAGGACCGGGCGTACCGGACGGCGGGGAGCACCTTTTCCACGATGGCGAAGGATCTTGCGTCGATGGCGCCGGCGGGGGATCTGTTCTATCTGCGGTCCGGCGGGGGATTCTTCCCGGAAGCGGGACAGGAGCTCCGTTTTCTGTCGGCTTCCACCGTTCCCTTTCTGGAAGCGGGATTTCCGGGCCTGTCCGAGGTCCGGTACTCCCTCCGGGAGGGGAGGGAGAAGAAGGGGTACGATCTCGTTCGCCGGGAAATCCCGTACAGGGACCCCGATTCCCGGGACGAGGAAGGGGGCGGTTTCGTCCTGTGCGAGGGCGTCGCATCCCTGAAGTTCCTCTTTTACCGGAACGGCGAGGAATACGAGGACTGGGATACCGAATCCGCCGGGGGGGAAACGAAGGGAAAAATTCCCGAGCGGATGGTCCTGGATCTGAAGCTTCTCAACCCGGGGAACGAGGACCGTCCCTTTTCCTTCCGGACGTCCGTCTTCATTCCCCTCGGAGCGGAACGGGGATGAGCGCCGTCAGGAATTCGAGGGGTGTCGCCATCGTTCTCGTCCTCCTCGTTCTCGGGGTCATGATTCCCCTCACCCTCGACCTGAACCGTACCTCCAGGGCGCAGGTTTACGAGGCGGCGAACCTGGCCGACGGCATCCGGGCGCTTTATGTCTCCAAATCAGGTTATTTCCTCGGGAAGGCCCTTCTGGAGGAGGACGACGCCTCGGTGGACACGCTCAATGAATCCTGGGCACGGGCGGAGGTCCTGTCCGCCCAGTCGGCCGTTCTTTTTTCCGAGGGGAGGTTCCTTTTGAAAATAGAGGACGAATCCGGTAAGATCCCCATCAACGGCCTGGTCGAGGGAAATGAGTACAATGCCGAAATCCGGGGGATCCTCACCCGGCTGCTCAGCCTTCCCGGGTTTCAATTGCAGGAAAGGGAGGTCCGGGACCTGGTGGACGCCCTCAAGGACTGGATCGACGGCGACGACGAACCGACGGGGTTCGGCGCGGAGAATTCCTATTATCGCGCCCTCGAATCCCCTTATTCCTGCAAGAACGGGCCCCTGGGCCGGATCGAGGAACTCCGCCTCGTCCGGGGGGTCACCAGGGAACTTTTCGAGGGGACGGCGGAACGTCTCGGGCTGCGGGATTACGTGACCGTTTACGGGGAAGGGAACATCAACATCAATACGGCCCCGGTTCCCGTTCTCATGGCCTTGTCCGAGTCCATGGATGAAGAACGGGCCGCCGCCCTCGACGCGTACCGAAAGGACTCCGGCCACGATCTGTCCAAGGTCCGGTGGTATGACAAGGTGACCGGCATGACGGGAATCACCCTTCCTTCCATGCTCACGGTTCAGAGTTCCGTTTTCCGGCTTCGCTGTGTGGGGAGTTTCCGGGATGTCCGAAAAAGGACCGAGGCAATCCTTCAAAGGGGGGAAGCGGATGTGATGCGGCTTCTGGCCTGGCGGGAGACCTGATGGCTGAGACGATCGTCGGCCTCGATATCGGGCGGGACACGGTGACGGCCGTGCGGATTTCCGCGGGTTTCCGGGGACCGGAGATCCTCGGCGCCGAGCGGATCGCCGTGGACGGCCCCGACGGCGTCGCCGCCGCGCTTTCCGGACTTTTCGGGAGGGAGGAATGGCGGGAGGCGACCTGTGTCACCGCCCTTTCCCCGGCGGACTGCGTCTTTCACCGCCTCCGGTTTCCCTTCTCCGACTTGAAGAAGATCGAGAAAGTGCTCCCCATGGAAATGGAACGTTTCTCCCCGTGGGGCGAAGGGGAGAAACTTCACGACCACCTGGTGGTCAGCCGGTCCGACGTCACGGAGGTTCTGGCGGTGTCCGTCTCCCGGGCGGTGGTCCGCGACCGGGTGGAACTTCTGAAGAACGCCGGCGCGGAGGCCTCGGTGATCGACGCCGGCCCCGTGCCCGTCGCGCTGCGCCTGGCGGGCAGGGAAAAGACGGGGGAAACGGGCCTGTACGTTCACGGGGGGGACGGCGGATGGACCCTCGTTCTCTTCCACGGGGGGCGTGTCCTCGCCGTTCGTTTCCTCCACTCCGGCCATTCCCCGGAAGGAACGTCGCCGATTCCCTTCCCGGAGATCCGGAACACCTGTCTTTCCCTCTTCTGGAGAGGGGACATCCCGTCCATGCCCGGCCGCATCCTTGTCGGAGGAATCGGCGCGGAGGGGGGAAACACCGCCGGCCGGCCTTCCCCCTTTCCGGATATTCCCGTGGAACCGGTCGATCTCGCCCTGCTGGAATCCATTCCCATGGGAACGGAGCTTCGGGGCCTGTGGAATCCCTTGCGGATGGACCAGGCCCTCGCGCTGGCCCTGCGGGGGCTGAAGAGGGAGGAGGGGCTCAACCTCGCCCGGGACGTTTTCGCCCCCCGTAGGCCTCATCGGGAGCTGAAAAAACAGGCTGTTTCCGCCGCGGTGATCCTTCTTGCCCTCCTGATTCTCCTGGGAATCGATTTCCATCTTGGTTACTCCATAGGCCAGAATCGTCTCCAGGCATTGAAGGACGAAGTGAACCTCCTGTTCCGGCAGACCCTGCCCCAGGTGACCCGGGTCGTCGATCCTCTGCAGCAGATGAAAACGGCCCTCCTGGATATGCGGAAGCGTTCTCCCGGCCGGATGGACGGGGAGGGCCGGGGTTCGGTCCTCGTCCTTCTCCGGGAAATTTCCCGGCTCATCGATCCCGGTCTCGATTTCGTCATCCGGGGGTTCAGCTATGACGGCCAGACGGTGGAGATCCGGGGGGAAACGGACCGCTTCAATGCCGTGGACCAGATCAAGGTCGCCCTGGAACGGTCCGGCTTTTTCAAAGCCGTTTCCATTGCCTCGGCAAGCGTCCAGGGGCGGGAAAACCGGGTGGGATTCGATTTGAGGCTTGACTTGAAGCAGTGAGGAAATCCTTCCGGATGCATAGGATTTCCGGAAGGTTTACAGGGAAATCGTCAATGGAAAACTGGCTGCGCCGGCTTTTAAAAAAATGGCCGAGGATGTCCCGGCGGGAAACCCTGGCCGTGGGGATCGGCGGCACCCTTCTGGTCCTTTTCCTCGTTTTTCAGGGAATCGTTTTTCCGCTTATGGAAAAGCGGGAAAACACGGAACGTTCCATCCGGCGTTACGAGGAGACGCTGAGGGAAATGCGGGGACTCCGGAAGGAATTCGAGGCCCTCCGGGCTCGAGAGGCGGTCGTTCGAAAGGCGCTCGACGCCAGGGAGCGGGGATTCACCCTGTTTTCCTATCTCGAGAGCGTCGCCGGCAGGGCGGGAATCAAGGACAGGATCCAGTACATGAAGCCCTCCGAGGCGATGGATGCGGAGGGGTCCGGCTACGAGGAATCCACCGTGGAAATGAGGGTCGAGGGGGTATCCCTGGAAAAGCTTGCCGAATTCCTGTTTTACCTGGAGGACGGGGACCGGCTGGTCCGGGTCCGCCGCATTTCCATCCGGGAGGGCAAAAGGGAATCGGGCGAACTGGCGGTGCTGGTTCAGGTGGTGACCTATCGCCTGCCGGGGACGGCTTCGTAACAAGACCGTATGCCGCGTCGCCCTTGACTTCTCCTCCCTGCGGCGCACGGGGAAGGACGCCCCGGTCGCCGGGATTCGGGCGCCTTGCCTGCGATGCTTTTTACTTGGCCGTCCGGAGAGGACATTGAACGCTTTGCCGGGTTCCTGAGGATATGAAGACATTCTCGAAGCGAAGCATCCTGATCCTGTACGTTCTTTTCGCCGTCGCGGCGACGGCGTTTTTCGTCTATGCGTTGTTCCCGGCGGAGAGGGTGGCCTTTTCCGTTCACCGTTTGTGGGAAGACCGCGCACCGGGCCTCGAACTGGCCTTCCGGACCCTGTCGCTGCGATTTCCCGCCACGCTGCGGCTCGATGACGTCGTCATTCGGAACAGGGGGCCAAAGCGTGAGGAAATCCGGCTGGACCGGGTCGGGGTGGCCCCCGATCCGTCCGCCCTTCTCCGGGGCGTTCCCGCCGTCCGGTTTCGCGGGCGGGCCTTCGGGGGGGATTTTTCCGGGCGGGCCGCGCCCGCGGAGGGGAAGACCGGGGGGAACCCGCTTTCCCTCTCCCTGGCCGTTTCCGGCATCGATCTGGCGGCCCTCGGAAAGACGGAACTCCTGGGGGAACGGCCCGTCAAGGGGCGGCTCAGCGGCGAGGCGGCCTTCACGGGCAGGCCGGAGCGTTTCGCCGAAGGCAAAGGGAGGGCGAGCTTCCGCATGACGGACGGGAACATCGGGCTTGCCCGGGCCGTGGCCGGTCTTGCAAGCATTCCCTTCGATGTCCTGGAAGGGGCCTTTTCCCTGGAGGAACGCACGGTCCAGGTGGAGAAGATCACCTTTTCGGGAAACCAGGTCAGCGGGTCCTTCAAGGGGGCCGTTCACCTGGCCCGTGATCTCCGGCGAAGCCGGATCGCCCTGACGGGAACCCTCCGGATCCCGCCGCTGAATCAGGACCTGTCCGCCGTTGTCGGCGGGACGATGGAAACACCGACGGTGAGACTGAAATGACGCTCGGCCTCAAGTACCGGATTCCCCTTGTGCTCTTTCTGATCGCCTGTTTTTCCGGCCTGGCCGTGGACATCGCCTACAAGGCGGTCTTCACGGGAGTGCCGGCGCGGACGGCGGAAGGGGAAAAGGGGCAGGCGCCGGGGGCGGCGCAGGAAATTCAGAAACCGGCGCTCGACGATTTTCGCATCGTCTGGGAACGGAACCTCTTCGGAACGGTTGCCAGGGCGGGGGAGGACAGGAGGGAGATCGACGTCACGGGGCTGAAGCCCACCCGGCTCAAACTGGCCCTCCTGGGAACGGTGTCGGACGACGCCGGAGGCGGCTTCGCCGTGATCGAGGAAAAGGACGCAAAGAAGCAGGACCTGTACCGGATCGGCGACACGGTGGCCTCCGCCCGGGTTCTCAGGATTCTCCGGGGCGTGGTGGTTCTCCGGGTGGGAAGCGAGGACGAGGTGCTCTCCATGGAGGAGCCCCGCGATTCGCAACCCGGGGAGGGCCAGGGGCGGGAGGCGTCGAAGGCGAGCGTGGTCTCCGTGAGGAAAAGCGAAATCGACACGGCCCTCGGCGACATGTCCAAAATCCTCACGGAGGCGAGGATCCGTCCGTATTTCACCGCGGGGAAGGCGGACGGGTTTCTCATTACCCGGATCAAGCCCGGAAGCGTTTTCCAGCAGATCGGGCTCGAAAACGGGGACGTCATCCAGGGGGTGAACAACCAGGCCCTCGAAAGTCCCGAGCGGCTTCTCGAACTGTACCAGGGTCTGAAGGACGGCTCCGAGATCACGCTGAACCTGAAACGGAAGGGGAACGAGGAAACCCTGAAATATGTCTTCAAGGAGTGACGGCTTTGTTAAAGTCCCGGGCCCGGTGCGGAAGAAAGATGTGAAATCGGGGGGAAAAGATGGTAAGGATCTACAGAATCCGTGAAGCGGCGAACGCTTCCGGAAAATCGTCGGAGAAAAAACCGTGAGGAGGATTGCCGGTTTGGTGTTGTCATCGTCCGTGCCGATCGCGGGGCGGCCGGCCCGGGCCGTCGTCGCGATCTTGTTGCTTTGTCTCCTTCTCGTTCCTGCGGGACCGGTTTTCGCCGCGGAGACTTCCGGCCGGGCGGTGGGGATTCCCGCCAACGGGACGGGAGCCCCCCCTCGGCCGGTCGTGAAACCCGCGGATACGGGAACGCCCGGGAATGCCAGGGCGGTGACGAAGAAGGCCGACCCGTCCGAAAAGGGGAAAAATCAGGGGAAAGAGATCTCCATCGATTTCGACAACGTGGACATCCGGGTCCTGATCAAGTTCATGAGCGAACTCACGTCGAAGAATTTCGTCGTCGACCGGGATGTCCGGGGGAACGTGACCATCGTTTCCCCCAAGAAACTGACGGTGGAGGAGGCCTACAAGGTTTTCGAGTCCGTCCTGGAGGTTTACGGGTTCACCGCCGTTCCCGCGGGGGACATCATCAAGATCATCCCCATCCGGGACGCCCCCGTGAAAAGCACGGAAACCCGCCTGAAGCAGGAGGCGGTCAGCCCGGCGGACCGGGTCATCACCCAGGTCATCACCCTCAGCTACGCCAACCCGGAAGAACTGAAAAAGGTCCTGACGCCCCTCGTTTCCAAATCGAGCGTGATCCTGGCGTACCCCCCCACGGGCATGCTGGTTATCACCGACCTTCTTTCCAACATCAGCCGGATCCTCGGGATCATCTCCGCGCTGGACGTGGAGGGCGTCCAGGAACAGATTTCCGTCATCCCCCTCCAGTACGGGTCCGCGCCGGAGCTGGTGAAGTCGCTGACCGTCATCTTCCAGCAGAAGGTGAAGATCCGCAGGGGAATGGACAGCGCCTCCGTCCAGATCGTTGCCGACGAGCGGACCAACTCGGTGATCACCCTGGCGAGCGAAAACGACACCATCCAGATCCGGGAACTCGTCCGGCTCCTGGACCGGGAGGCTCCCCGGAGCGAGGCCCGGGTACGGGTCGTCAACCTTCAGAACGCCGATGCGGAATCCCTGGCCAAGGTCCTGATGAACCTGCCCTCCAAGGAGTCGAAAACCCAGGAACAGGGGAAGACCCCGGCGCTCTCCAAGGACATCCAGGTGGTGCCGGACAAGGCGACGAATTCCCTGGTCATCACCGCCAGCAAGGATGACTACCGGGTGCTCGAGGAGATCATCAGCCGGCTCGACATTCCGAGGCCCATGGTCTACATCGAGGCCCTCATCATGGAAGTGACCGTGGACAAGGGGTTCAAGTTGGGCGTGGAGTGGATGGGCGGCGACTACATCTCCTCCGAGTCCGGGCGCACGAAGATCTACGGGGGAGGATTCAGCGGCGGGGGCCGGTACACCGGACTCTCCGAGCTCTCCACGAAGGGGCTTCCCGAGGGGTTTTCGCTGGGGGTTCTCGGCGAGTCCCTCCAGGTGGGGGACATCCTTTTCCCGAGCATCGGGGCCATCGTCCAGGCATACCAGAAGGACCAGGACGTCCACATTCTCTCGAGGCCCCAGATCCTGACCCTGGACAACGAGGAGGCGGAAATCACGGTGGGACAGAACGTTCCCTACCAGACGCGGAGCGAGACCTCCAGCGCCGATCTGGATTACAGCACTTACGAATACAAGGACGTGGGCGTGACCCTTCGGATCACCCCCCAGATCAGCCAGGAGCGGTTCGTCCGGCTCCAGATCTACCAGGAAGTGACGAAGCTCGTGACGGAAGTGAACCAGCAGACGGACCGGCCGACGACGCTGAAGCGGACGGCGAAAACGGCGGTGACCATCCATGACGGCCATTCGGTGGTCATCGGCGGGCTCATCGGCGACGACATCACGAACACCGACTATTCCGTCCCCTGCCTGGGCAACATCCCCGTCATCGGCTGGCTGTTCAAGTACCAGAGCAGCTCCCGGGAACGGAGGAACCTCTACATCTTCATCACGCCGCGGATCGTGGAAACCC
The DNA here is from genome assembly GCA_002441265.1 of Syntrophaceae bacterium UBA6252. GTDB lineage: Bacteria > Desulfobacterota > Syntrophia > Syntrophales > UBA6807 > UBA6807. The sequence continues at coordinate 33,155 of DJVQ01000025.1, read as the reverse complement.
CCGTGGAAGCCCGGAAGCTCTACGACGAAAAGAAGGAAGACATTCAGAAAACGGAAGATCAGGTCATCGAGACCTACCGGAGAAACCGCCTCAGGATCGACGATGAGCGAAGGAAGCCTGCACTGGAAAATCCCCCTCCCGCCCATTGACCCCCTGGAAGGGACCCGCGACACTTCCACGGAAAAGGGGGAGGGACTCGTGGAGACCCTTGTCCGGAATAAGGAGATTCCGGAGGAGCTTCTTTCCCGGATGGCGGAGGGGATGGGGATTCCGTTCTGGAGGGAGCTTCCGGCAAATGAGAAATGGGAAGGCCTCCAGAGGGAGGTTCCCGTGTTCCATCTCCGGAAGAACCGCATCGTGCCCCTTTCGGCGGGCGAGAGGCGGTTCATCGTCACCGCCGACCCGACCCGGTTCGAGGCGGTGGACGACCTGAAACGGGCCCTCGGGTGGACCGGCCCCGTTTCGGTCGTCGCGGCCCCCCACGGCGTGATCCTCGCGGCGATCAACCGGCTCTATGACATCGCCGGGGACTCGGCGGAGGAGTTCATCCAGGACATGAACGGCGAATCCCCCGACCGGATCCTGTCGGAAATCGAGGAGCGGGCCGATCTCCTGGACGACACGAGCGACGCCCCGGTGATCCGGCTCGTGAACCTCATTCTTTCCCGGGCGGTGAAGGACAAGGCGAGCGACGTCCACATGGAGCCCTATCACGGTTCCGTGGCGGTCCGCTACCGCATGGACGGCATCCTGTACAACATGTTCTCCCTCCCGAAACGGGTTCAATCCCCCCTCGTTTCCCGGATCAAGATCATGTCCCGGCTCAACATCGCCGAGAAGCGGCTGCCCCAGGACGGGAGAATCGAGATCCGCATCGGCGACCACCTGGTGGACATCCGTGTGTCCATCGTTCCCACCGCCTTCGGAGAGCGGGTGGTCCTCCGGCTCCTGGACAAGTCGGCTTCCATGTTCCGTCTCACGGACCTGGGCCTCGACGCCGGCCGGCTTTCCGTCATGGACGGCCTGATCCGGTCCCCCTACGGGATCATCCTGGTCACCGGCCCGACGGGAAGCGGAAAGACGACGACCCTTTATGCGGCCCTTTCGACGATCAACCGCCCCGACATCAACATCATCACCATCGAGGACCCCGTGGAATACCAGATCGAGGGGATCGGACAGATCCAGGTGAATCCCCGGATCGATCTCACCTTCGCCAGGGGGCTCCGATCCATCGTGCGCCAGGACCCGGACGTAATCCTCGTCGGGGAGATCCGGGACCGGGAGACCGCGGAGATCGCCATTCAATCGTCCCTCACGGGACATCTCGTATTTTCCACCCTTCACACGAACGACGCGGCCAGCGCGGTCACCCGGCTCACGGACATGGGGATCGAATCTTTTCTCGTGTCCTCCTCGGTGATCGCCATCATCGCCCAGCGCCTCGTCCGGGTCCTCTGCGAGCAGTGCAGGGAATCCTACCGGGCCGCCAGGGAGGACCTGGCGGGCCTCGGGGACGGGGGGGCGGCCCTCCTGGAGGGGAAGGAGATCTACCGCAGGAAGGGCTGCGCCCATTGCCTGAACACGGGATACCGGGGGCGGAAGGCCATTTTCGAGATCATGGTCCTCGACGACCCCCTGAAGAAGATCATCGGCCAGACCTCCGATGCCAATGTCATCCGGGAGACGGCCGTGAAAAACGGAATGACGACCCTGATGGAAGACGGCATCGGGAAAATTCTGAACGGCCGGACGACGGTGGAGGAAGTGCTGCGGATCACCCGGGCGTGACGGCGGAGGTGCGGGCCGTCCCCGGGATGAAACATTTTCGAAAAGGCGGGGAGTTCATGAAGGAAAAGTATCTCGAGATCATCCGGAAATACGAGGAGCGGTTCGGCAGGGACATGGCGGCGGAGGTGCAGCAGCGGGCCGACGAGGCCCGGGATCGGATCTGGCGGGACCAGGAGCACGTCCTCCAGTGGCTTCCCATGAGGAAACAGACGGAAACCCTGGAAACCCTGATGCAATCGACCTACGGGGCCCTGGCGGAGGAGATGGAACGGGCCCTGGAAAAAGGCTGACGAAAAGGCGGTTGATTTGCCTCCAAAACCGTCGCGCGCCCCTCGACGGCGATTTCCCGCTGTAAAATTCTGGGAGATGATAAGAACCTTCAAACGTAGTCCGGGGCTTCAGCCCCGGTCGGGACGAGGGCCGTCGGGTTGATGCGGCTGTTCCCGGGGGACGCGGACGGTTTTCCGGCTCAGGAACCGCTTTTCGACGGTTCCAATTTTCTCGCTCCACTGCAACACCGCGGATTCGGCCTTTGGGTCTCCGTGCCGGTACAAGCGGTGTTGCGGGCGTTTCGCTTCGAAAGGAACCGTGACGAAAAGGCGGTTGATTCGCCTCCAAAACCGTCCCGCGCCCCTCGACGGCGATTTCCCGCTGTAAAATTCTGGGAGATGATAAGAACCTTCAAACGTAGTCCGGGGCTTCAGCCCCGGTCGGGACGAGGGCCGTCGGGTTGATGTGGCGGTTCCGGGGGGCGATGGGGTTTTTAACGTAGTCCGGGGCTTCAGCCCCGGTTGGAACGAGGGACGTTGGGTTGATGTGGCGGTTCCCGGGGGCCGCGGACGGTTTTCCGGCTCAGGAACCGCTTTTCGACGGTTCCAATTTTCTCGCTCCACTGCAACACCGCGGATTCGGCCTTTGGGTCTCCGTGCCGGTACAAGCGGTGTTGCGGGCGTTTCGCTTCGAAAGGAACCGTTAGCGAAAAAGCGATTATTCGCCCTCAAAACCGTCCCGCGCCCCTCTATGGCGGTTGTCTGCGGTAAAATCCCGATGGATGATAAGAATCTTCAAATGTAGTCCGGGGCTTCAGCCCCGGCGTTGCGGGCAACGGTGCGTCAAAGGCCGCCGGCCTTGAAGGGCCGGGCTACATGAGACAGTTGGAACGAAGGAAATTTGCCTGACGTGCGGTTCTGCGGGGGGCGGGACGTACCGGAAGGATGACGTTTTATTTCTTCTTCAGGACCTGGAGGGCTTCCCGATACATCATGCTCCGCGGGAGTCCCGTTTCTTCGGTGAGGCGCGAAACCAGGTCCCGCACCGATGCGCCGCCTTCCCCGGCGAGTTCGAGGATCCGGTCGCGCAACGCGTCTCCCGGCTCCGGCGGAGCGGATTTTTTCGGCCTGCCCGAAACGAGAAGGGTGATTTCCCCCCGGGGAGGATTGTCCTTCAACTGGTCGCGCACCTCCGAGACCGTCCCCCTCAGGATTTCCTCGTGCAGTTTCGTCAGTTCCCGGGCGACGACGATCTCCCGGTCCCCGAGAAGCTCCCCGAGGTCCTCCAGCGCCTCCCGCAGGCGGCGGGGGGATTCGTGAAAAATCATGGTTTTCTCCTCGTCGGCGAGGGACGCCAGGAATTTCCTGCGCTGGCTTGCCCTCGACGGCAGAAAGCCGAAGAAGACGAACCGGTCCATGGGAAGCCCCGACACGCTGACGGCGGTGATGATCGCCGACGGCCCCGGCACGGGAACGACGGGAATGCCTTTTTCGATGGCCGTTTTCACGAGGACGTATCCGGGATCGGAAATCCCGGGAGTCCCCGCGTCGGATACGCAGGCCACGTTCATTCCGGCAAGGAGCTTTTCCATGATGGCGGCGCTTTTTTCCCGTTCGTTCCAGTCATGGAGGCTGGTGAGGGGCGTCCGGATCCCGTGGGCCTGAAAGAGCTTTGCCGTGCGGCGGGTGTCCTCCGCCGCCACGAGCCCCGCCTCCCGGAGAACGCGGATGGCCCGGAGGGTGATGTCCTCCAGGTTTCCGATGGGCGTGGCGACGATGAAGAGCGTTCCTTTCACGGACAGACCTCGAAGGCGTTCCGGATCAGGCGGATTTCCGTTCCGCCGCCGGCGGTGAATCGGACGAAAAGAACATCGAAGCGCGCGTCCTGTTCCGTCCCCCCGTGATGCTGCAGGTAGTGGAGAGCGGCCCGGGACATCCGGCGCCGCTTTCTCGAGTCGATCGCCTCGTGGGGTTCTCCGAAACGGAGCGAACGGCGGCTTTTCACCTCGACGAAAACGAGATGCCTCCCCTCCCTGGCCACGATGTCCAGTTCCCCGTGGCGGCAGCGGTAGTTCCGGCAGAGGATGTCGTATCCCGCCCTTTCCAGGGAGGCGGCGGCCAGGTCTTCGCCGGCTTTTCCCGCGGCCCCCGTCCCGCGGGGCCTTTTTTCAGGAGAGATCATCCGTTCTGAACCGGAAGGACCGGCGGTGAATGTCGCAGGGGCCGTGGTCCCGGATCGCCCGGCGGTGCTCCGGGGTCCCGTATCCTTTGTGTTTCCGAAAGCCGTAAAGGGGGTACCGGAGATCCATCTCGTCCATGATCCGGTCCCGGAAAACCTTGGCGACGATGGATGCCGAGGCGATGGAGAGGCTTTTGCCGTCGCCCCCGATGATGGTTTTCTGGTGGATGGGCAGCGGAAGGGAGTTCCTGCCGTCGATGAGAAGACAGTCGTACGGGTGGGAGAGGTTTTCGACCGCCTCTCTCATGGCGCGCAGCGTCGCCTGAAGGATGTTCATCCGGTCGATGTCCCCGGGACCGACGACGCCGATCCCGATGGCGACGGCTTCCCGACCGATGACGCCGTAGAGGGTTTCCCGCCTGGCCGGGGAAAGGGCCTTGGAATCGTTGATGTCGCCGTTGCGGTACCCGTCCGGCAGGATGACTGCCGCCGCGACCACCGGTCCCGCCAGGGGTCCCCGGCCCGCTTCGTCGATTCCGGCGATCCAGCGGAACCCGAGGCTACGCGCCTCCGATTCATGGACATCCATCCCGGGACGGCTTCCCGTAAGGACCACAGGTTCCTCCCTCGGGCCGCTCTTTCCTTGAAGCGGGCGGGCCCGAGCCCTCCGGGCCCGGGGCTTTCCCCGCCGGGGATGCCCGGGGCGTCCGGTCCGTTTCCCGGCGGCGTTCCTTACCGCCGGCCGATTTCCTTGACCTTGGCCTTCTTCCCTCTCAGGGCCCGGAGATAGAACAGTCTTGACCGGCGGACCTTGCCGCGGCTCACCACCTCGATCCGGTCGATCATGGGGGAGTGGACGGGAAAGGTCCTTTCAACGCCTACGCCGTGAGAGACTTTCCGGACCGTGAAATTGGTGCGGCTGCCGCCGGCCCTTTTCCGGATCACCACGCCTTCGAAAAGCTGGAGGCGTTCCTTCTGCCCTTCGACGATGCGGACGTAGACCTTGATCGTATCCCCTGATTTGAAAGGGGGAATGTCCCCCCTCATCTGTTCCCTTTCGAGCATGTCCAGGACGTTCATTGGATGTATCCTCCTTCAATATTTGACGAAATCGGCAAAAGTCGAATCAAGGCTTCCTTGTCGTCTCTTCATTCCCGCCCCGCGATCCGGTCCAGTACGATGGCGGCCGCGGATCGAACCGACAGGTGGTTGTATTCGCAGGCGCCCCGGACGGGTTCCAGCCGGTGGTCCGCCGTCCTTGCGACCTCATCCGCCAGGCCCCACCCCGTTCCGAAAAGAATCAGATGGGGCTCCTCCCGGGAGCGGATTCGCTCCCGCATCTCCGAAAACCGGAGAAACGGTCCGTTCAGAGAGGCTCCCGTGGCGACGGTGACCGGGCGCATGTTCGTTTCCCCGGCGATGTCCCCCTGCGCTTCCTCGAGGGAAGGGACCACGGCGAGGGTGCGAAAGGCTTCCTTCCGGGAGGGGTTGTACCGGCTCCCGAAACCTTTCCTCCAGTGGTCCGCGATGCGCCGGACCAGTTCCCGCTGTTCCTCCACGGGGGTGACAATATAAAACCGCCCGACCCCGAAGGTCATGGCGGCCCTTGCAATATCGTGAATGTCGAGGTTGGTCACCGCCGTGGCGACCACCTCTTTCCGTCTGTTGTAGACGGGATAGTGCAAAAGAGCGATATAGAGCCTGCACATGACCGCCGCCGGTACGTCCCGCCGCCCGGGGAGCCGGGTTTACGGGGAATTCTTCTCCGGCGTTTCCTCCGCCCGGTATCGGGAAAGGATCTTCCGGTCCTCCTCGGTGAGATCGGCGCCTTCCAGCAGCTCCGGCTTTCTGAGGCGGGTTCTCCGGAGGGATTCCGCCTTCCTCCAGGCCTCGATTTCCCGGTGGTTTCCCGACAGCAGGACCTCCGGGACCTCCCATCCCCGGAAGGAACGGGGCCGTGTGTACTGGGGATATTCCAGCAGTCCGGAGGAGAAGGAGTCCTGCCGGGCCGATTCCCGGTTTCCCAGAAATTCCGGGATAAGCCGCGATACGGCGTCGATCACCACCATCGCGGGAAGCTCCCCGCCGGTGAGGACGTAATCGCCGATGGAAATCTCGCGGTCCGCCAGATGTTCCCGGATCCGCTCGTCCACGCCCTCGTAATGCCCGCAGATGAGGACGATCCGGCTGAAACGGGCCAGTTCCTCCGCCATCCCCTGGTTGAACGTCTCCCCCTGGGGGGTCAGGAGAACGACAACGGGTCTTTCCCCGCTTTCACTTTCCGAAAGAACGGCTTGAAGGGCCTTTGCGACGGGCTCGATCTTCATGACCATGCCGCCGCCTCCGCCGTAGGGGTAATCGTCCGTCATGCGGTGCCTGTCTTCCGCATGTTCCCGGATGTCGTGAACGTCTACGCGGAGAATCCCTTTTTCCCGGGCCTTGCGGATGAGGCTGAAATCGGTGAGGGACGCGAACATCCCCGGAAAGATGGTGAGAACATCAAACCGGAGCATTCCTTACAGCCCTTCCAGAAGATGAACGACCATGGTCCGTTTCCCCACATCCACCTTCCGGACGACCTCATCGATGGCGGGGATCAGGATTTCCCGGGCACCTCCGGTGCAGACATACACGTCGTTGCTTCCCGTGGGAAAGATGCCCTCGATGTTTCCGAGCCATTCCCCCTCTTCCGAAAAGACCGCCACGCCGATCAGGTCTTTCCAGTAATATTCGCCTTCCTGGAGTTCCTCCATGCCGTCGGCCGAAAGAAACACGATGCTCCCGATCAGGCTTTCCGCCGCTTCCCGGCTTTTTATTCCCTCCACCTCCAGCGCAATGCCTTTTTTTGAGAACCGTGCATATTCAATGCGGTGCCACGATGCATGGCCGTCCCGCTGATCGATTCGGACTTCCGTGGCGTCCTCCAGGATTTCCGGCGATTCCAGATGGCCGGCCACGAAAAAACGACCCTTGAGTCCTACGACTCTTCGGACGGTTCCGATTTCAAAAAAACCGCTCAACTACTCGATGATCTCCAGGACCGCTCTTTTGTGCAGCTTGGACGATGCCGCGCTCAGAATCGTCCGCATGGCCTTTGCGGTCTTTCCCTGTTTGCCGATGACCTTTCCCAAGTCCTCCTTTGCGACTCTCAGTTCGATCACCGAAGTCTGCTCGCCCGCCACCTCCGAGACATCAACGTTTTCCGGACGATCCACCAGCGCCTGTGCGATGTACTTGATCAAATCTTTCATCGTAGTCCCCTCCGCAGGTTGTGGTGTATATAACATACCTTATTCACGGCGATTGAACAACGAAAAACCCGTCAATTTCCACGCGCCAGGCCTCTATTTTTCTAGAGGATTCCCTTCTTTTTCAGGAGACTGGAAACCGTTTCCGACGGTTCCGCTCCCCTGGAGAGCCACTCTTTCACCCGGTCCTCCTTGAACCGGATCTCAGCCGGATCCTTCTTCGGGTCATAGGTTCCCACGACCTCCGAAAACCGGCCGTCCCTCGGAGCCCTGCCGTCGGCGACGACGATCCGGTAGAAAGGTCTTTTCCTTGCGCCTATCCTTGTCAATCTGATTTTAGCTGCCATGTGGCCCGATGTCACCTCCAGAAAATTTTTCGTAAATACTTTTTATAACATAAGATAAGGGTATTTAAAAGGGAAAATTCCCCCTTCGCAGGGATTTCAAACCACCCTTGGTCAATTTCTTCATCATTTTTCTCATTTCCCCGTAACTCTTCAAAAGCCGGTTCACGTCCTGGACGGTGGTCCCGCTGCCCAGGGCGATCCGTTTCCTTCTCTGCCCGTTGATAATCAGGAAATTTTCCCGCTCCGTCGGGGTCATTGAGTTGATGATGGCGACGATTCTCGTGAGTTCCTTTTCGTCGGGGGCTGCGGCTTTCAGCGATTTGATCTTTCCGAGTCCGGGAATCATGCCGAGGATGTCCTCGATGGATCCCATTTTCCGGATCTGGAGAAGCTGGTTCCTGAAATCCTCCAGGGAGAAACTGTCTTTCCGGATTTTCCGCTCCAGTTCCCTCGCCTGCTTTTCGTCGAAGGCCGTCTGCGCCTTTTCCACGAGGGTGAGCACATCCCCCTGCCCGAGGATCCGTGACGCCATCCGGTCCGGGTGAAAGACCTCCAGGGCATCGGTCTTTTCACCGATTCCGACGAACTTGATCGGTTTGCCCGTGACGGCTTTCAGGGAAAGGGCCGCTCCGCCCCTGGCGTCGCCGTCCATCTTGGTGAGGATGACCCCGTCGATGCCGAGGGCCTCGTCGAACGTCCGGGCCACGTTGACCGCGTCCTGGCCGGTCATGGCGTCGGCGACGAACAGGATCTCCGAGGGCTCGACGGCTTTCTTGATGTCCCGCAGTTCCCCCATCAACGCCTCGTCGATGTGGAGCCGTCCCGCCGTGTCGATGATCAGGGTGTCGAAGCCGCTTCCCCGGGCGGTCCGGAGAGCTTCCAGACAGATTTCGACGGGATTGCCCTTCTCCCGGGAGGGCATGACGGCGGCCCCGATCTTCTCTCCCAGGAGCCGGAGCTGTTCGATGGCCGCGGGGCGGTAGACGTCCGCCGAAACGAGGGAGACCTTTCTGCCCTGCTGCTGGAGATGGCTGGCCAGTTTCGCCGCCGTGGTCGTTTTCCCGCATCCCTGAAGGCCCACGAGGAGGATCGGCACGGGAATCGTTCCCGAAAGCCGGAGATGGCTGCTTCCGCCGCCCATGAGTTCCACAAGGTGGTCATAGACGATCTTGACGATCTGCTGTCCCGGGGTGATGCTATCCAGGATCTCCCGGCCCAAGGCCTTTTCGCGGACTTCGTCGATGAAGCCGCGGACGACCTTGAAATTGACGTCCGCCTCGAGCAGGGCCATGCGTACGTCCTTGAGGCCCTGGTTCACCGCTTCCTCGTCCAGGACGCCCCGTCCCCTCAGTTTCTTGAAAACGGCATCCAGTTTGTCCGACAGATGTTCAAACATAACGAACTCGCAAAAGGTCTGAAAAATTTTTTCGAACGGCGAAGATAAAAGTTCCGCGGCCGAAGCGCCCGAATCCTGTTATACGGGTCGCACCTTTTCCCTAGGATGTTTCCTTTCGGATGATGCAGCGGGTTCCGCGGAGTTTCTTTTCCACCGCCGCCGCCGCTTCCTTCGCCGCCTCGAAGCTTCCGTATCCCGTGAGGCGTATCCGGTGCCAGGTGCCTCGGCCCTTCAACACCACCGTATCCATGACGGGACGGAATCCGAGGGAGACGAGGTCCTTCCGGACTTCTTCCGCGCCGGACCTTTCACGGAGAGAGGCCACCTGGACCGTGTAGCGGACCGCCGGAGGCTTCACGGTTTCCTTTGGTCCTTCCGTCCGGGCCGGGGCCGGGGCCGGGGCCGGGGCGGGCTGTTCCGCCGCCGCCGGCGGGGTGTCCTTCTTCTCCGTCAGGGTCTCGTAATACCGATACTGAAAGGGCGCCTCCCCCTTCTTTCCTTCTTCCCCGGCGGGCTTCGTTTCCTTCCCTGCGTCCGGCTCCTTCTCCCCCTGGAGGGCTCCCGCGATCTTTTTCGTCACCGCCGCGGGGATTTCCTTGGCGATCTTTTCGGGATACGTGTCGATGTTCCTGCCCACAAGGATCCCGAAGAGAAAGGAAAGCAGGAGAAGGGCGGAGATGCCGAAAAGGAAGAAGACGAACCCCACTTTCCCGAGGGTGAACTGAAAACGTCTTCCCTTGCCCAATCCCATGATCAATCCGCAAGAAGTCCCAATAACGCTTTTTCAAAAGGCAAAGGCAAAAGCCCCGGAGACGGGACGACCGATTTCCTCCTTCGGGACCTACATCTTTTCCGGCGCGGTCACGCCGAGGATCCCCAGAGCGTTTCGCATGGTGAGGCCGACGCAGTTCACCAGGAACAGCCTTGCCAGGGAAAGTTCCCGATCCTCCGAGATCACCCTGCACTTGTTGTAGTAACTGTGAAACTGGGCGGCCAGGTCGTTCAGGTAAAAAGGGATCCGATGCGGCTCCAGGGCCTTCACGCTCCCCTCCACCAGCTCGGGGAACCGGTCGATGGTCCGGATGATGTCGGTTTCCTCCGGAAGGACGAGAAGCCCGGGGTTTACCTCGCCCCGCCGGGGCAGGGGAAATCCCTTTTCGGCGGCGGTTCTGAGAATGCTGCAGATTCTCGCGTGGCCGTACTGGACGTAGTAGACGGGGTTTTCATTCGACTGCTTCTTGGCGATTTCGAGATCGAAATCCAGATGGCTGTTGGAGCGGCGCATGAGAAAGTTGTACCGCGCGCCGTCCTTGCCCACTTCGTCCACCACCTCCCGGAGGGTCACGAACTCCCCGGACCGGGTGGACATGGCCACGGGTTTCCCTTCACGGAGAAGATTGACGAGCTGGACAAGAACCACTTCCAGGGCCTCCCTGGAATAGCCGAGGGCCTGGATGCCGGCGTACATCCTGGGGATGTACCCGTGGTGGTCCGCTCCCCAGATGTCGATGACCCTGTCGAAGCCCCGCCCGTACTTGTTCAGGTGATAAGCGATGTCGGCCGCGAAATACGTGGGTTCCCCGTTCTCCCGGATCACGACCCGGTCCTTCTCGTCGCCGAATCCGGTCGTCCGGAACCACAGCGTCGGCCCTTCCCGGTAGATGAATCCTTTTTGTTCCAGATCCTCCAGGATCTTCCGGACGCCGTCTTCCCTGTAAAGCTCGCTTTCGTTGAAATACTCGTCGAAAACGATGCCGAAGACCCGCAGGTCCTCCTTGATGCCCTCTAGGATGGAACTCCCCGCATAATCCCTGAAGAAGGGAATGCACTCCTTCTCGTCCTTTTCCAGGAATTCCGTTCCCCTTTTCTCGACGATCTCCCTCGCGAGATCGATGATGTAGGACCCCTGATAGCATTCGCCGGGATAGACGATCTCTTCCCCGAGGAGTTCCCGGTACCGGAGATAGGCCGACCGTCCCAGGGTGTCCATCTGGTTCCCCGCGTCGTTGATGTAGTATTCCCGGGACACCTTATGACCGGTGGCGGAAAGGAGGCTGGCGATGACGTCGCCGACGACGGCACCCCTCCCGTGGCCGATGTGCAGCGGACCGGTGGGGTTTGCGCTGACGAATTCCACCTGGACCCGTTTCCCCTGTCCCATGTCGGACGAACCGTAGCGTTCCCCGAGTTCGTCCACGTCCAGAAGCAGTTCGGCCCACGTGGCGGGTTTCATGAAGAAGTTGATGAACCCCGGACCGGCGATTTCGATTTTTTCGATCCAGCCCCGGGGATCTTCCAGATGCTCCACGATGGCGCCGGCGATCATCCTGGGATTCTTGCGGACCGCAGAGGCGAGCACCATGGCCGCGTTGGTCGCATAGTCCCCATGGGCCTTCTCCTTGGGGGGCTCCACTTCGAAGGGCGGAAGGGGAGCTTCCGGGAAAACGTCCCCTTTCATGCACGACGCGATGGAATTTCCGATGAGAGAACAAAGCCGCTTCTTCATGAATGTTCCTCTTTGTCCCAGAAAATGAAAAAGTTGGCCCTGGCCGGGCCAACCTTCGATGTCACACCTTCGGAAAAAGGGCGTTTCAACCCCTTTCCTCGCGCTCCTTCCGGATCAGCTCCTCCGCCTCATCTGTCCGGATGGAGAGGTCCCGGGAAAAATCCGGGCAGTAGACCATGCCGAAAGAATCGGTTTTCACGGAAAACCTTTTCTGGCAGGTGCCCCTCCACGCGCATATGGAACAGTACCTTTTCTCCGTTCCCATGACCGGTGTTTCCTCCTTGGGAATTCTGACTTCTTTATAATGATCCTTTAACCCTGTCAAGAGGTTTCCGGGACGCGCCGGGTATGGGCGCGGGTTCTTCCTAGGTCGGGTTGTCCCTGCACCAGAGGATTCGAAATCCGGTCGGGACGGTTTCCCCGCCGGCTTCCCGAAGTGCTTCGTCATAATGAACGCGGGCGGCACCGCGGATGTCGACGGTTTTTCCGACAACGGCGCCGAAAAGCTCGGTCCCGCCCGATATCCGGATATCCGCCTGCGGGGCGTAAACGGCGGCGTGGAGGGCCGACCCGCCGGAGAGGGACACCTCCCGGCAGGTGGAGGCGCCGAGTATCCTGACCTTTTCCGGGATTTCCGTTTCGTTGACGATTCCCGTCCCCGACAGGAGCATGTCCCCGGCGACGTACAGGGCCAGAGAGGAACCGGGCGGTACCCGGATTTCCGACTTCCCGGTTGTGTACAGGTCCCCGTCGACGATCAGGGTGACGTCGCCGCCGATCCGGATGTTCGTTCCCCCTGCCGGTTTCATGCCGCAAATCCGGTAGCTGCCCCCGGGGAGCGTCAGGGAAGGGGTCAGGGCAACGTTTTGGACGCGGCGGGGGAGGGCGACCGCCGTCACGTCCTTCGGGACGACGGCCACTTTTCTCTCGCCGGTGATTTCCGCGGCCCTCCCCGAGAGGCGGATCCCCTCGTCCGTGTACCCTTTCGCGCCGATGACGGCCGATCCATGGACCTTCGCCCGGCCTGCGAGCGTGATCGCCCCGGGGCCGGTCCCGTTCGTTGCGACGTCGCCCCGCTGACGGCCTCCTTCGGCCGTCCAGGGGAATAGAACGGAGAGATAACTGTCCGTGTACGCCCGGCCGGACAAACGGACCCATTCCTCCCCGAATGCGGCGCAGTCGAACCGGCTGCCGTATGCCGCTCCCATCCGGACGGTGATGTCGCCAAGGCTGTCCGTGTCGAGGGCCGTTCCCTGACACCGGATGTCCGCCCATTCCGGCGGGTCGGCCGGGTCATAGGTGATCGAGGGACACCAGTACGCCGTATTTTTCCCGAGGTTTGGCTTTGCCGGCGGGGTCGTCGGCAGTCCCAACCGTTGCGCCGTGCGCCTTTCCGGAAAAGCGCCGGGGTCCTGGAGAAAGATCGCCGCCGCGACGCTCGCTCCCGCCTCGGCGGCGTATCGGGCCTGGATTCCCGCCAGGTGATTTCCGCAGATCCGGAGGTCCACCGTCCCCTGGAGGACCGCCGCCGCTCCAAGGGCCGTCAGGACCGCAAGAAGAAGGAGGACGGTGACAAGGACGATGCCCCGCTCGTTTGCCCCGGTCGCGGCGGATGGCATTCCCTTACTGGACGGTGGCCCGGACGTCCCGCCACGCGACGAGATCGAGACCGTATTTGTTCGACGGGAACTTGGTCTGGAACGCCGTGTCGAAGTAGAACTCCCCCGAGTTCTTCACGTCCACCGTATTCCCCCAGATGAGGCCGTAGACGTCTCCGGAGTTCATCAGGGAGACCGGCGCGGCCGGGGCGTAGACCATCCCCTTGAATTCGCTCCCGTGCTTGAGGACGATGGCCTGGGAGGAGTTGGAATAGAGGTTGAAGTCCGTGGGAAGTGCGGTGTTGTTGATCTGGGAGCCGTTTTTCGCCTCCAGGTCCCCGTCTTCCGTATCGAGGGTCCCGCTCAGGAAAACGTTCACGGGGCCGCTGGTGGCGTCGATGACGAGGGTGGAACCATTCCTCAGGATGAGGCTCGTGATGTAATAGTTGGCCCCTCCCGGTTTTCCGAGGAGGGTCATCGTTTCCCCGTTCCCGAGATCGATGATTGTGGAGGACGTGAGCTGGGCGACGAGGCTGTTGTCGTTGCTCGTGGTTACGTCGCTGAACTGATTGTACAGGTCGCTGCCCGGCGTCAGGGCCCCCAGGGGGTCGGGATCGACCCGTTCGATGGCCACGCCCGCCTCGCCCGTGACGACGGGGACTCCCGTGACGGTCCAGTCTCCCGGATCGTCTCCCGCTTCGTTCGTTCCGAGGGCCGTGTCCCCGTCGATATAGGTGTCCATGTAGGCCCTGATTTCCGTGTTCGACCCGACGTCCGCCTCTCCGGTGGAGGCCCCGGGGAAGTCGGCCGGGTTCGGGTCGGGCGTGTCCTCGGAATTGTAGCTGTAGACATGGGAAGAGGACTTCAGGTCCACCACGCCGTCGGCAAAGAGGCCGAACTCGAAGACGGGTTTTCTCACGGCCTGGATGTCCGCCTCCAGGATCGAAACGGCGTTCCCCGGCGCCTGGCCGGTGACCCGGAACCGGTACCGGTTGCCGCCCCGGTCGGTCATCGTCGAAGGGGGAGTGAAGGAGAATCCCGAGGGCGCAGCGTACGTCGGAAGGGTGATCACCGTTCCGGCGATGCTTGGGCTCGGCAGGAAGAAAAGGGTGCCGATGTCTTCTTCCATTTTCTGGATGACATACTGGATTCCCCCGTCGGCGTCGTAAAGGGCCCGTTTCGCCTGCCGGAAGTTTCCGCTGAGGCTCAGGTTCCCTGAGGCCTGGAGGTAGGCCGCGGTCCCCAGGAGGGTGACCACCGACAGGAGGAGGATAACGGTCACGAGAACCATTCCGCTTTCGGAACCGCCTTTTGTCTTCAGTTGCCGCTCGTTCATCGCGATGCCTCCGTTACTGGAGATTCCAGGGGGAAACCCTGGATGCAAGGGTGAAGGTCCGGTGTTCTCCCGTGACCGGATCGGGCTTTGCCGTCCGTCCCGTGAGAACGATGCCGATCGACCGGATCTTTCCCGGGTCCGCCACGGGGACGGCCAGGGGGATTCCCGATGTGTCTCCGTAATACGAGAACCGGATGGATTCCACGCATTCCGCCAGCGGCTGGGGGAAACCGTTCCGGGTGGAACTGCGTCCGAGGACGGTTTCCCCGCCCCGTTTGTAGAGGCGGTAGGTGATGCACTCGTTGGGATCCTCCGAGGTTCCGTTGGGGATGTGCTTTTCCCCGGGATCGCTGTTGTCCCGCAACCCGTTCCCGTCGTTGTCGATTCCGTCCCGGTCGCTTCTCCTGTCCAGGCGGAAGGTGATGGCGTCGCCCCCCGCAGCCGAGATTCCCAGGGGCATCCTTCTCAGGGGATTGAATCCCGCCATCCGGAGTTCGCCGGTCATGGCGGCCATGGCCGCCCGAAGGTTCTGGCGTATTTCCACGATTCCCTCCTGGATTTTCAGGGCCCCGCCCTGGGCCCTGAAGAAGGAGGCGAGCCCGGCGACGACGAGGACCCCCAGGCACAGGGCGACGAGCGTCTCCACCAGGGTGAATCCCCCGGAACCGGCTTTGCACTTTCGTTTTTCTTCGAGGTGTTTCCTGCTCATGGTTTTCTGAAAATCGTCTGCAACTGCACATTCCGGGTCTGGGTTTTCCACGGGAACGACACGGTCACCACGACCGTCGAAGTGCCCGTGAGGGGTGCGTCGGTCTGGATCACCCATGTCCGGTTGAAGCCGGGAAACTGGGCCGGCGTGTCCGCTCCGGCCGTCAGTGAAGCGTAAGGGGTGTTCTTCAGGGCCTCCATCCTTTCCTCCGCCAGGGTCGTGGCCGTGGTCACCTGCCTGCTGAAAGCGTTTGCCTGGATGATGGTTGCGGCGACTCCGGCCACGCCGAGGAGGCCTATGAGGAGGAGAAGAATGGCGATCATCACCTCGATAAGGGTGAATCCCCCTTCGTTCTTTGCGCTTTTTCCCGGCTTCAATCCGTTTTTCATTGTATCCACACCCTTCCGGCGATGGTGATGGTGATCTGCCGGGTGTCCGTTCCGTTGGACACGTTGATGGTCGCCATGTTGGTCGCCGTTCCGTTGGGGAGGAAGATGGGATTGTTGTTGGACCCCACGGAAATGTCGAAAAAATGATCCTGGACGTTTCTCGTGATGTTCCTTCCCTCCCCGTCGGCCACCGTTCCGTCGCCGGAAGCGTCGTCGCAGATCCGGTAGGACGCCGCGGGGGATGCGTATCCTCCCGCGAAATAGACCTGAGTCCGGCGGTTCATCTTCACCGCGTCCATCCTGGCCGACGCGAGGTCCGAAAGGACCAGCCTCGCCGCCCCGTTCAGGCGGCTCCGCGCCATGTAATCCTGGTAGGCCGGCGCTGCGATGGCGGTGAGGATCGCGATGAGAACCACCACGATCATGAGTTCCACCAGGGTAAATCCTTTGTTTTTCTCTCCCGTCATGGGACCCTCTTCAGCGTACGATGAAAAACCGGACAAAGGCTTCTCCGTAAAAAATGTGGAGAACGGCGGCGACGGACAGAAAGGGACCGAAGGGAACGGCGTCCTGCAGGTTCCCTTTTCTGTAGACCATGGCCGCGATTCCCACGAAAGCCCCCAGGAGGGAACTGACGAGCAGAACGAACAGAAGGGACTTCCAGCCGAGAAAACCGCCGATCATGGCGAGCAGCTTGATGTCCCCCCCTCCCATGCCTTCCTGCTTCTTCAGCAGTTCGTACCCCGTCGCGACGAGGTAGAGGACGCCCCCGCCGAGCACGATTCCGATGAGGGAGTCCAGAAGGGTCAATCCCATGATCCCGACGCCGCACAGGGCGAAAAGGGGAATCCCGGGAAGGGAGATGACGTCGGGAATGATCCTGTGTTCCAGGTCGATGAAACTGACCGCCACCAGGGCGCAGCAGAAGGCGAAGGATGCGAGGAAGGGCAGGGAGAGACCGAATTTCCGGAAGAGGACCAGGGACAGGACCGCCGTGAGAAGCTCCACGGCCGGGTAGATCGCCGAGATGGGTGCGCCGCAGGAACGGCATCTGGCCCGGAGAACGAGGTAGCTCACAAGGGGAATGTTGTCGTAACCGGAGATCGCCGTGCCGCAGGAGGGACATCGGGAGCGGGGACGGACGATGGATTCTCCCCTGGGAATCCTGTGAATGCACACGTTGAGAAAGCTTCCAACGACGGCCCCGAAAGCGAATGACGCAATGGAGAGGAATACTGTCACGGTTCGCATCCTTTCATGACCCGTTCCATGGTTCGGGAAACGCGTTCCTGTCCCTTTCCGCTCCCCGGGGAGATCGGGAATCCGGCTGTTTCAGCGGTCGACAGGCTCGCAAAAAAGTCCAGACAACGCTTTCCCCGGCGGCAGGGTTGAGAACTCGGCGGCCGGCGCGCCCGAAATCCCGGGGCCGGGGCGTACTTTCAGTGCGCCTCGGGGCCGGGGGCTCAGGGGCAGCGAAGCGTAGGGATTTTTTCGAAGCCGTCAAGGTTCCGGATTCCCTGGAAAACCGCTGCCGGGCGATCGGCACGGAGGACTTCCTGCACGTTCATCGGGTCTTCTTCGTGGGGAAGATACAGCAATATCGCTGGAAAGGAAAGACGGAAACCCCTTCCTTCCGGAAAGGGAACCCGCCGTGCGGGGAAATCGATGAAAGAACTTCGGCGGCCTGGCGATCCGCATCCGCGGACCCATGGCTTTGCGTCCTACCCTTACGGATAGTTTGCCTTTATCGGTTCTCAAAGAGCCACGTGTTTCACATAAAACATTAAAAGAGACGGCCGTTTCTGTCAAGAAGTATTTCATAGAGATATTGCATCATACGATGAATATTTGACGAACTTGTAATAAGGCCAATTCAACACTTTTTACGAAGCCGTCATATTTTACCTTTCTCGAAAGCGTGGGCTTGGTTCGGCCTTCCTACCCCCTGCGGACGGGGAGCTCTGTTGAAAAATCCGCCTCCATTCATTATAGTGGGGTGACCGTCCTTCCGGGGAAGCATCCGCCGGGGACGGATTCCCATTCGAAGGCGGGCTCCATGAAACAGTTTTCCCTTAAAACCGGCGCCAGGAGCGAGATGATCGACATCACGGGGGAAGTACGGGACATCGTCCGGGAGAGCGGCGTGAGCGAAGGGATCTGCCACGTGTACGTGCCCCACACCACCGCCGCGGTCACCATCAACGAAAACGCGGACCCCGACGTTCCCCGGGACCTCCTGGCGGCCATGGACCGGCTCGTTCCGTGGAATAACTGCTACCGGCACAGCGAGGGGAATTCGGCGGCCCACATCAAATCCTCTCTCTTCGGGGCCTCGGCCGCGGTTTTCGTCGAGAGGGGGGAGCTCGTGCTCGGGACTTGGCAGTCTCTTTTTTTCTGCGAGTTCGACGGTCCCAGGACGCGGCGCGTCCTGGTCGCCCTGGTGCCCGCAAAGGCCTGAATCCCGAAGGGGATCGTCAGGAAAGACGGATTTGAAGAAAGTCGGGAAATAACGGCAAAGGAAGAAGCTCCAAAGGCAAGGCGCCCGAATCGCGAGGACCGAGGCGTACTTTCGGTACGCCGCAGGGAGGAGAGAAGAAGGGCAACGCAGCATATGAACTTTTTCCGAAGCCGTAAAGAAAGGATTTCTGTCGTGTCCCTACCCGCATTCATCCTGGCCTCGGCGTCCCCGAGAAGGAGAGAACTTCTGGGGAGCCTCGGGCTTCGCTTCACCGTAGCGCCGAGCGATGTGCCGGAAACCTTCCTGAACGGGGAAACCCCGAGGAATCATGCAATCCGGCTCTCTCTCGAAAAAAGCCGCATGGCTGCCGCACGGCATCCCGCCTCCTGGGTCCTCGGGGCGGACACGGTGGTCGTGGTCGACGGGGAGGTGCTCGGCAAACCCCGGAACGCCGGGGAGGCGAAGGAGATGCTCCGGAAACTGAGCGGCAGGAGTCATCAGGTGATCACCGGATTCTCCCTTCTCCGCGGCGAGGGGCCGCCGGCGGTTTCCGAGGCCGTGGAGTCCGTGGTGATGTTCCGGGAGATTCCGGAGGATGAACTGGAATGGTACGCGGGCACCCCCGAACCCTATGACAAGGCGGGCGCATACGCGGTCCAGGGGATGGGAGCGGTGTTCGTCGGAGAGATTCACGGTTCCTGCACCAACGTGATCGGCCTTCCGTTGTGCGAGGTCGTCTGCGCGCTGAAGCGGGTGGGAGCGGTCCATTTCCCGGAAAGGGGGCGCCGATGAGTTCGGTCCATGAAGCCGTCCGGGAGGTGCGCCGCCGGATCGCCGAGGCGGCCCTGAGAAAGGGGAGGGACCCCGCCGGGGTCCGCCTCATGGCCGTGACCAAGACGGTGGACGATGCGCGGATCCGTGAGGCCGTTGACGCGGGGGTGGACATCCTCGGAGAGAACTATGTCCAGGAAGCGAAACGGAAGATCGCATCCATGGGAAGAAAGACGGAGTGGCACCTGATCGGGCACCTCCAGTCGAACAAGGCGAAATACGCCGTCCGCCTCTTCGACCTGGTTCACTCGGTGGACCGCCCGGGCCTTGCGGCGGAGCTGGACAAACGGTCCCGCCTCGCCGGCGTCGTGACCCCCGTCCTGATCCAGGTGAGCCTCAGCGGCGAGGAGACCAAGGGAGGGATTTCACCGGAGGAGGCGGAGGCCCTCGTCCGGGAGGTGGCGGCCATGGAGCATCTTTCCGTCCGGGGACTCATGACCATGCCCCCCTGGTTCGACGATCCGGAACAGGCCAGGCCTTTCTTCAGAGCCCTCCGGGAGCTGCGGGACAGGATCCTCGAAAAGGAGGTTCCGGGGGTCTCCCTGGGAGAGCTTTCCATGGGGATGACCCAGGATTACGAGGTCGCCGTGGAGGAGGGTGCCACCATCGTCCGGATCGGAAGGGCCCTTTTCGGGGACAGACCGGCGTAGACCGGGGGCCTGTCCGGAGGGGAAGCCCGTCTTCCCCACCGTTTTCCAGTCATGGAAGAATTTCGTCCTTTCAGCGGGGACCCTTGTAGATGTACCGTTCGAAGAGGCGGTGGAAGGGGGTCCATCGCGACTCCTCGTCGTTCGAATCGTCGATGAATTCCTGAAATGCGTTCACCTTGGCGTCGAGATCGTCGGCGAAATAGACCATGAGGGCCTCCTCGGTCTTGGGACGCTTCGGGGACCCGTACTCGAAAGCGCCGTGATGGCTGATGAGGATGTGGCGGAGTTCCATGGCGAGATCCGGCGGGAAGTCGGGCACGGCGGCCATCTTCAGGTCCACCAGTTCCAGTCCTATGACGATGTGGCCGATGAGGCGGCCTTCGTCGGTGTAATCGATCATGCCGTTCGGGCTGAGTTCGTGGATCTTTCCGATGTCGTGGAGCATCCCTCCGGTGAGGAGAAGATCCCGGTTGACCCTTTCGTAGTGACGGGAAAGGAAATCGAGGATCCGGGTCACCGAAAGGGTGTGTTCGAGCAGCCCGCCCGCGTAGAAGTGATGCATGGCCTTCGCGGCGGCGGCTCTTTTGAACAGACCGGCGATCTCGGCATCCCCGAAGATGCCGTGAAGGAGGCTTTTCAGGAAGGGGTTTTCGATTCCCTCCACGAACGCCTGAAGCGCCTGGAACATTTCCTCCGCGCCGAAACGGGAGGTGGGGGCGTAATCCTCCATCCGGACGTCGGCGGGGTCCGGTTTTTCGATGTCCGTTATGGAGAGCTGGGTCGCCTCCCGGTAGCGGACCGCCCGGGAACGGACGAAAACGACGTCCCCTTTCTGGAACATCCGGTTGAGTTCCGCGGCCCGATCCCAGACCCTGCCCTCGACGTCACCGGTCTTGTCCCTGAGGCGAAGGCTGAGGTAAAGGCTTCCCTTCTGCGAGATGACGAGATTTTTTTCCACGACGAGGAACGTGTCCTCGATCTTGCTTGCGGGCTGGATGTCCCGCACGAACAGGTTTTTCACGCTCAAAATCGAATCCTTTCATGATGGGTGTATATTTTCATGGTACCGTTCCGGACGCATCCCATCAGGGTGAGTCCGCCCCTTTCGGCCGTTTCGATGCCTTCGGACGTGGCGGCGGCATGGGAGGCGAGGGCGGGGATCCCCAGGTTCCACACCTTCCGGACCATCTCCGAGGAAAGCCGTCCCGTGGTCAGAAGGAGCTTCCCGGCTCCGTCCTCCTTTTGAAGGAGCAGGTGCCCCCCGATCATGTCGATCGTGTTGTGCCTTCCGATGTCCTCCCTGGTGATGAGGATTCCCGTCTCCCCGGCCAGGGAGGATCCGTGGGTTCCCCGGGTCCGGGCATGGAGTTCCGTGGCCCGGAGGTGTTCTTCCATGAGGGTGGAAATGTCCCGCGCCGTGAAGGGAAGCGGCGAGAGGGCGACCGGTTCCGGCGTTCTGCGCGCCGTTTCCCGGGAACCGCTGGACAGGAGAAGGGTCGGTCCCCCTTGCGCTTTGCCGGCGGCCACCGCTGCCTCGATCCGGACCTCCCCGCCTGCCGCGGCGACGGACCGGAGATCCTCCCGCCGTTCGAGAAGGCCCTCGGATCGGAGAAAGCCCACCGCCAGTTCTTCCCCGTGGGTCCCGAGGCAGGCGATTTCCACGACCGCCCGGCCGTTGAGAATGACCCGGAGGACCGACTCCCGGATCACGGACACGGACCGCTTCGACAGGCCGGACCCGTCGAACCAGTAAACCTCCCGATCGCCCGCGAGGTTTCTGCCGTCATCCATTGCCTTCTTCCTTGCGCTCTCTCAGTACCCGGTGATCCCCCACCCGCATGGTCAGGCGGGTCTTGTCGAAGTATTCCATGAGGGGAATGGTGAATTTGCGGGACAGGTTCGTCAGGTCCCGAAACGTTCCCGGGGTTGCCGTTCCTTCCCTGAGAAGGAAATCGGTGTAGGTCTTCGCCAGCCCTTCCAGGGCCTCCCTGTGGAAATAAAGTTCCTCGCTGACCTTGACCAGGGTTCCCTCCCTGGTCAGGAGGTCGAGGATCTTGGCGCCGCCGCCCTTTCGGTCACCGCTCCGTTCCAGGACTTCCCGGGTCAGGGGCGGTTCCAGACCCGCCTCCCTGTAAGTGTTCTCGATTTCCCCCCTCAGGGATTCGAGGTCGCCGGTAAGTGCCACGGCATGGGAGGGAATCCGGACGGTGTCCTGTTCGGAGACGATCTTTTTCCCCTCCTCGAGATCCCGGAGGGCCCGGTTGAAGAGCTTGACGTCGACGGATGCCCCGATGCGGATTCTCAGCTCCTCCCGGGAGCAGCCTTTCCGGAGAGGCTGGTTCCTGTGATATTCCGTCGCCTCGGCGAGGATGTCCTCCTGGAGCTTCCGGTAAACGTCCCAGTGAAAGAGCCTCGGGGGGTCGCCGTCGAGCAGGAGGGCCTCCCTCCTGGAGAGAAGCTGGTCGAGGATCCGCTTCATTTCTCCCTGGGACATGCCGGTTCTCACGGCGAGCCGCTCCCTGGAGATTCCTTCCAGGCCCGCTCTGTGGAGAATCACCGACGTCTTTTCGAGGCCCGTTCCCCCCTGGAGGATTTCCCATTCGCTCTGCCGTTTCTTTTCCCGGGCTCTCCACTTCTTCGCGAGAGGGTCCAGGATGACCCCCCCGCCGATGGTCGCCGCCGGGGAAATGCTCCGGAGAACGAAACGGTCTCCGCCGGAGGCCACAGCCGGCGCTTCCAGAAAGATCTGGCCGTAGCATTCCTCGCCGGGCTCGATCTGCTGGCGGTTCATGATGACGATCCTGGCAAGGATTTCACTGGTTCCGCAATGGAACCGGACCGCGGCCCGGGTCTTCAGTTTCCTTCCCGCCGACGGCAGATACCGGAAGGAGACGTCCATGACGGAGGACGGCTCGAAGGTGTCGACGGCGGCGAGAACGTTGCCCCGTTCCACCGCCTCCTTTTCGATGCCCTGCAGGTTGATCGCCGTACGCTGCCCCGCCAGGGCCGTATCCACGGCTTCGTTGTGGACCTGGAGCCCCCGGACTTTTGCGCGGACCTTCTGCGGGAGGAGGTCCGCCGTTTCCCCGACGCGGATCTTCCCGGACACGAGGGTTCCCGTGACGACCGTCCCGAACCCCTTCATGGTGAACACCCGGTCTACTGGGAGCCGGAAAAATCCCGATTCGGAGCGGTCCTCCATGGGTGTGATGACCTTTTCCAGTGCCGACACGAATTCGGGAAGCCCTTCCCCCGTTGTTGCCGAAACGGCGACGATCGGCGCCGGCTCGAGAAAGGTGCCTTTCAGGAAGTCGCCGATTTCCTCGATGACGAGATCGAGCCAGTCCCGGTCGACCAGGTCCGTCTTGGTGACGGCGACGAGGCCGGTGCGGATGCCGAGAAGGCTGCAGATGTCCAGGTGCTCCCGGGTCTGCGGCATGACCCCCTCGTCTGCGGCGATGACCAGGGCCACGAGATCGATCCCCCCCGCGCCGGCGACCATGTGCTTCACGAACCGCTCGTGGCCGGGTACGTCCACGATGCCGATGGTCAGCCCGCCGGGAAGGGTCATCCGCGCGAAGCCGAGTTCGATGGTGATTCCCCGTTCCTTTTCCTCCTTCAGCCGGTCCGTGTCGATTCCGGTGAGCGCCCGGATGAGGGAGGTCTTCCCGTGATCCACGTGACCCGCCGTTCCGAGGATGATGTGCTTCATCGGTTCCTTTCCCTTGAAAGGCTATCGCCCTTCCTGCATTTTCCCCCTGGATAACAGAAAACGGGACAATTCACAACGAAACCCGTGACGAACCGGTAACGGGTCGATAGAGCACGTTTTTCAAACGGCGGGTTCCGGTCGGGACGGGGGCGAGCGGATTGATGTGGCTGCTTCCCGGGGGGCGCGGACGGTTTTCCGGCTCAGGAACCGCTTTTCGACGGTTCCAATTTTCTCGCTCCACTGCAACACCGCGGATTTGTCCTATGGGGCCATCAGACTCTGACAGGCGGTGTTGCGGGCGTGCCGCTTCGAAAGGAACCGTGACGAAAAGACGGTTGATTCGCCTCCAAAACTGTTCCGCGCCCTTCGACGGCGGTTCCTTGGGATAGAATCCCGATGGATGAGAAGACTCTTCAGATGGAATCCGGGGCTTCAGCCCCGGTCGGGACGAGGGCGAGCGGATTGATGTGGCTGTTCCCCCGGGGTCGCGGACGGTTTTCCGGCTCAGGAACCGCTTTTCGACGGTTCCAGTTTTCTCGCTCCACTGCAACACCGCGGATTCGCCCTATGGGGCTTTTCCGGCTCGGACAAGCGGTGTTGCGGCCGTTCCGCTTCGAAAGGAACCGTTGCGAAAAGGCGCTTATTCGCCTCCAAAACCGTTTCGCGCCCCTTGACGGTGGTCGTTTTCAGGAAGGAACATCTATCGACCGTGCCGCCGGCCCTGAAGGGCCGGACTACATGAGAGAAGTACCGGCCGGTATGGGCTCCGGCTCATGCGAATTTCAGATGTAGTCCGGGGCTTCAGCCCCGGATGGAACGCGAAACCCGGGCGGAATGGACCCGGGCCGCTTATTGTGGTAAGAGAGAGGGAACCCGGCGTTGCCGGGGCTTCCCGCGAAGCCCACCGGAGAAGACACGCCGGGAATTTTCCTTTGAGTGCGTTCCTGATGAGGATCCTTGGAATCGATTACGGGGCGAAGAGAATCGGGGTGGCCGTGTGCGACGAACTCGAGATCCTCGCCCGGGGGGTTGCCACCGTTCAGTCCCGGGGCGAGGAGCGGGATCTCGCGGAAATCGGCCGGTACGTCCGGGAATTCACCGTGGGCCGGATCGTCGTCGGCTACCCTTACCGCCTGGACGGAAGCAGGGGAATCCAGTGCGAAAAGGTGGACGCGTTCGTTGAAAAACTGGAGTCCGCCTTTCCCGTTCCCGTGGAACGGTGGGACGAAACGCTGTCGACCCGGGAGGCGGAGGACATCCTGGCGGGACGGAAGGTCCGGGCGGGGAAAAAGCGGAATGTGGTGGACCGCCTTGCGGCGTGCCTGATCCTCCAGGATTACCTGAACCGGCGGGAGACCCGGAAGCATGGCGGGTAAGTCGATCCTTTCCCCTTCCATCGCTTCCCGCCTCGTCGTGATCGCTTTTCTTGCCATGGCCGGCCTGGCCGGGATCGGACTCGCCTGGTCCGTCCTTCTCGATTACGCCCGAAATCCCATCAATCCCCGTTGCGGGGAATGTTCCGTAACGGTGGAAATCGCCAAAGGCACGAATTTCAGGACCGCCATGTCGCTCCTGAGGGAAAAGGGCGTCATCGGGAACGAGTTCCTGTTTTCTATTCTCGCCCGTCTCCGGAAGGCCCCCCAGCACATCCGGGCGGGGGAATACGAAATCTCCCTCCTCAACTCCCCTGACGACCTCCTCCGGAAACTCGTCCGGGGAGAGATCAAGGGGTACCGGATTCCCTTTCCCGAGGGATTCACGGTCCGGCAGGTGGCCGAACGCCTTTCCGCCTGGAATCTCGTGGATTATAAAACCTTCCTCGCCCGCGCCCGGGACCCCGGCCTTCTCGATTCCCTGAAAATCAAGGGGGATAGCGTGGAAGGGTACCTTTACCCCGAGACGTACATTTTTACCCGTTCCATGGGGGAGGAGGAGATCATCCGGTTCATGGTCCGGCAGTTCCGGAAGCACCAGCGCCCCGACTGGGAAGCGCTTGCGAGACGGCACGGCATGACCCTCGAGGAGATTGTCATTCTCGCTTCGATCATCGAGAAGGAAGCGGCCCTGTCCGAGGAGAAACCCATCATTTCCGCCGTCTTTCACAATCGCCTGAAAAAGGGAATGCTGCTCCAGAGCGATCCGACGGTGATCTACGACATTCCCGATTTCGACGGGAACCTC
The DNA here is from genome assembly GCA_002441265.1 of Syntrophaceae bacterium UBA6252. GTDB lineage: Bacteria > Desulfobacterota > Syntrophia > Syntrophales > UBA6807 > UBA6807. The sequence goes on along the minus strand of DJVQ01000025.1, from coordinate 7,555 downwards.
AAGAAGTCTCACCTCTCGAAGAACATGCCGCACAACACCTACGTGCACAAGGGGCTGCCCCCCGGCCCCATCTGCAACCCCGGCGTGGACTCAATCGACGCGGCCCTGCGGCCCGCCGCCGTTCCCTACCTGTTCTTCGTCGCCCGCAACGATGGATCCCATCATTTTTCAACCACTTTATCCCACCACCGCGAAGCGGTCTTAAAATATCAGATTCGAAAAGAAAAGTAGCTTTTTTTTTCCTTGACAAAGCCTTCCCCCCTCCCTATGATCACTTAGAAGTGGAGCAAAGTGGATTATTGTGGAGGGGCAGTCCTTGTCTGCGTTTCGGGGGCGTTATTTTCACACCATCGACGAGAAGGGAAGGATCACCTTTCCCGCCAGGCTCCGGGAGATTTTCGGAGAGAAGTACGGCAGGAAGGTGGTTCTGACAAACTGGGCGGAATACGTTCTCCTGGTGCCCTTCGAGGAGTGGCGGGTTATCGAGGAAAAGGCGGCCACCCATTCCCTCATCGACCGGCAGACCCGGGAGTTTCATCGTTACTTCATTTCCGGTGCGGTCGACTGCACCTTCGACGCCCAGTGGCGGCTTCTCGTCCCGCCGGAACTCCGCAAGCACGGGCGGCTGGAAAAGGAAATCGCCCTCGTCGGCATGGTGAAGACCATTGAAATATGGAACCGGGAGCTGTTCGACGGGCACCTCAGCCAGACGGCGGCCAAAATCGACGAATCCTGTGATTCCATCGCCGAGCGCCTGGGTTTCTGATCATGTCCGTCTTTCATGAGCCCGTTCTCGTGGAAGAGGTCCTGTCGTTCCTGCCCCGGCCGGAAGGGGCCGTCTACGTGGACGGCACCGTGGGCGGAGGAGGCCATGCCCTGAGAATCCTGGAGGAGAGTTCCCCCGACGCCCGGCTGATCGGCATCGACCGGGACGACGAGGCCCTCGGGGAAACGGAGAAGCGGCTCCGGACCTTCCGCGGGAGGGTCGTTCTCATCCGGGGGGATTTTGCGGATATGGAGACAGTGCTCAGGGACCTGGGAATCGGAAAGGTGGACGGAATCCTCCTCGACCTCGGCGTGTCCTCCCACCAGCTGGAGCATGCCGGCAGGGGATTCGGTTTTTCCCAGAGAGGGCCCCTGGACATGCGCATGGACCGGCGGGAGGAACAGACGGCCTTCGACCTGGTTCACGGACTCTCCGAGGAAGACCTGAGGGATCTCCTCTACCGGTACGGGGAAGAGGGGGAAGCCCGGGGGATCGCGCGGGCCATCATGGCGCGGCGGAGGGAGTCGGCCATCGAGAGCACGTCCGACCTTGCCGCAATCGTTTCCGGGGCCGTGTCCCCGCGGAGAAGGCACGGGAAAAGACATCCCGCCACGAAGACCTTCCAGGCCCTTCGGATCGCCGTGAACCGGGAACTGGATAGCCTTCGGAAAGCGCTCGACGGGGGAAGCCGCCTCCTGAACCGGGGAGGCCGTTTTCTCGTTATTTCCTATCATTCCCTGGAGGACCGGATGGTCAAGGAATCCTTCCGGCTCCTGGAGAATCCCTGCGTCTGCCCCCCGGGACTCCCGCGCTGCGCCTGCGGCCGGCAGAAACAGGGCGTCGTTCTCACGAAGAAGCCTCTCATGCCGCGGGAGGAGGAGGTCCGGCGGAATCCCAGAGCCAGAAGCGCAAGGCTTCGGGTCATGGAGAGGATCTGACGGGATGCGGCGAAAGGAGAAGACCCCTCCGGGGGAAAAGGACGGGGTTTCGGGGGCCATGGTCTGGGGGCTTTTTCTTTCGGGAGGATTGCTCCTGGGGGCGCTCGTGTTTCAGGTGGGGCTGCAGCTCCACATGAAGCAGATCAATTACGCCCTGGCCAGGGAAATGAAAGAGCGGGATCTTCTTCAGGAGGAGAACCGGCGGCTCAAGGTGGAAAGGGCCACGCTGCGGTCCCCGGAAAGGATCGAACGCCTGGCCCGGGAGCGGCTGGAAATGAATTACCCGGCAAGAGACCAGGTCATTTTCGTGAAATGAGCAAGGAAGAAACGAATCGATTCCATCGCCGAAGCCGGTTCCTTCTGGGGCTTTTCGTGCTCCTTTTCGTCGCCCTGCTTTCCCGGGCCGTGCAGATCCAGTATCTCTCTGGGGAGCCCCTGAAGCATCTCGCCCGGAAACAGCAGACCGCCGTGCTGACCCTTCAGCCCGAACGGGGGCAGATCCTGGACCGGAACGGCTCGGTGCTCGCGGCAAGCCTTCTCGTGGATTCCCTGTGGGCCGACCCGTCCCGGATTCAGGACAGGAAAGCCGCGGTGGCGGGAGTTGCGTCCATTCTGGGCCTGAGCCGGAAGGAAGCGGCGGAGAAGCTTCCCCAGGGCAGGCAGTTCTCCTGGGTGGGGAGGATGATTTCCCCGGAACAGGCGGAACGCATCCGAACCCTCGACCTGGAGGGCCTGTACCTGGTGAAGGAACCGAAGCGTTTCTATACGAACCGGACGCTTGCGGCCCATGTCCTCGGTTGCGTGGGCTACGATTCCAGGGGCCTGGAGGGCCTCGAACTGTCCTACGACTCCTTCCTGAAACGACCGCCGAGAAGGGTGATCTGGGGCCGGGACGCGAAAGGCCAGCGGTTTTACCAGGACGCCCCCCTGGAAGGGGAAGGGAGCCTCTCTTCCTCCAACCTGATTCTGACCCTGGACGCCCGGATCCAGCATGCCGTCGAGGAGCGGCTCCGTGAGGCCGTATCGGAGACGGGAGCCCGGTCGGGGCTGGTCATCGTCATGGATCCCGCCACGGGAGAGGTGCTGGCCATGGCGAACGAGCCGGGATTCAACGGCAATACCTTCAGCGAGTACGAACGCTCGGTGAGAAAAAACCGGGCGGTCATGGACAGCTTCGATCCGGGATCGACCTTCAAACCCTTTCTCATGGCGGCCGCCTTCGAAGAGGGTGTCGTCGAGGAGGAAGAGGCGATCGACTGTGAAAAAGGGTTTTACGTGGTCGGCCGGAAGGCCATCCGCGAGGCCCAGGGGAAACGGTACGAGCTGCTGAAACCGCGGGAAATCCTGAAATACTCGAGCAACATAGGGTGCGCCAAGATCGCCGAGCGGCTCGGCGCGGAAAGATTTCACCGGTGGCTCACCCGGTTCGGTTTCGGGGCGAAAACGGGAATCGACCTTCCCGGGGAGGCGATGGGCATTCTCCGGGAGGCGGACGGCTGGACCACCGTCGACCTGGCCGCCATCGGTTTCGGCCAGGGGGTATCCGTCACGGCGATTCAGCTCACGGCGGCCATGGCGGCCATCGCCAACGACGGGGTTCTCATGAAGCCCCGGATCGTGAGGGGGATCGTGGACGAATCGGGAAAGGTGGTCCGCGAATTCGAACCCGAGGCGGTCCGCCGGGTGATGAAATCCCAGACGGCCTGGCGGATCACGACCTATATGAGGGACGTGGTCGAGGCCGATGACGGCACGGGCAGAGGCGCCCGGATCGCCGACGTGTCCGTCGCGGGCAAGACGGGGACTTCCCAGAAGCTGGACCGGGAAACGGGGCAGTACTCCCAGAAGAAGGTGGGCGCCTCCTTCATTGGTTTCTTTCCGGCGGACCACCCCCGCGTGGTGATCTACGTGATGCTCGACGAGCCGGAATTCCGCCGGTGGGGCGGGCAGGCCGCGGCGCCGCTTTTCCGCAGGGTGGGTGAACAGATCCTCTGCGGCTTCGACAAACCGGTGGGGACTGTTGCCACCGCCGGAACGGCGGAACCGGCGAAGGGAATTCGCGAAGTTTCCTCGGGGGAACTGCTGTCGGTGGTCCGCGGCGAATCTTCGTCGGTCTTCCCCGACTTCCGGGGGAGAACCATGGCGGACGTATTGAAAATCGCCGCGGAAACGGGTATGGATGTCCGGCTTTCCGGAAGCGGATGGGCGGTCCGCCAGAATCCGGAGCCGGGAACGCCGCTGGAAGGAAATACCGTCGCCCGGGTGTGGTTTCACCCGGGGAAGTAAAGGCTATGGCGAAGCTGGAGACCATCCTCGAGGGAATCAATCTCGTGTCCCTCCGGCGGGGAGGGGAAACGGAAGTCGCCGACGTGTGCTACGACTCCCGGGCCTGCCGCCCCGGTTCCCTGTTCGTTGCCGTTCCGGGGCTCAAGGCCGACGGCCACCGGTTCGCCGCCCAGGCGGTGGATCGGGGCGCCGCGTTCGTCGTTTCCGAGAGGGAGCTGTCCCTGCCGCCCCATGTCACGGAGATCCGGGTGGGGGACAGCCGCCGGGCCCTCGGCCGGATCAGCGCCAATTTCTACGGGAACCCGTCGAAGGACCTCTGCCTGATCGGGGTGACGGGAACGAGCGGAAAAACGACGGTGACCTACCTCCTCGAGTCGATCTTCCGGTCCGCCGGCAGGGAGACGGGGGTGATCGGAACGGTCAGTTACCGGTTTCCCGGGAAAGTCCTTCCGGCCCCCAACACGACGCCCGAATCGACGGACCTCCAGAGGCTGCTCCGGGAAGCGGCGGACGGGGGGATCACCCACCTCGTCATGGAAGTCTCCTCCCACGCCCTCGATCTGTTCCGGGTGGACGACTGCCTCTTCGCCGCCGGCGTGTTCACGAACCTGTCCCATGACCACCTCGATTTCCACAGGAACATGGAGGACTATTTCCGCGCCAAGAAGCGCTTCTTCGAGGAGATCCTGACGGGGGAAAAGGAACGCCGGATCGTCAACGGGGACGACCCCTGGGGCATGCGGCTCATGGGGGAACTCCGGGAACCGGTGACGGTCTTCGGAACGGGTGCGGACGCGGAAATCGCCCCCCTTTCCTGGAACCTGACCCTGGAGGGGATCGAAGCGGTTCTCAGGACGCCCGCCGGGACGTTCCCGGTGAAGAGCCCTCTCATCGGGAAATTCAATCTCTACAACATCCTGGCGGCGGTCGCGGCGGCCCTGGCCGTGGGGATCGGCCCGCCGGACATCGCGGAGGGGATCGGAGCCCTTTCCGCCGTTCCGGGCCGGCTGGAAAAGGTCGGCGGACCGGGCGGGCCCGCCGTCTTCGTGGATTACGCCCACAAGGAGGACGCCCTCCGGAAGGTGCTGGAAACCCTCACGGTCTTCCGGGAGGGCAGGATCATCACCGTCTTCGGATGCGGCGGCGACCGGGACAGGACGAAACGGCCCCTCATGGGGAAGGCGGTCGCGGAAACGAGCGATCTGGCCGTCATCACATCGGACAATCCCAGGACGGAAGATCCCCTCGCCATCATCGCCGAGATCGAGGAAGGACTCCGGGTGGTGTCCCCGAGAAAATACGGACCGGAGCGTTTCGAGGAGACCTTCAACGGGAAGGGGTATGTCGTTCTGCCGGATCGGCGGGAGGCCATCGGCCGGGCCGTCGCCATGGCCGGGGAAAAGGACATCGTCCTCATCGCCGGAAAGGGGCACGAGGACTACCAGATCATCGGGACGGAGAAGCGTCCCTTCGACGACCGGCTCGTGGCGGGGGAGGCCCTCGGCAGGCGAAGCGGAGAGGGGGCTCGCGATGAATGATTCCCTTCCTTCCTTCACGGCGGCCGAGATCCTCCGGGCGACCGGCGGCACCCTCGCGGCGGGGAACGGGGAGGCTTCGTCCTTCGGCATCTCCACCGACACGAGGCGGATCGGACGGGGCAATCTCTTCATCGCCCTCACCGGCGAACGGTTCGACGGGCACGGGTTTCTCCGGGAGGCGCTGGAAAAGGGCGCCGCGGGCCTTCTCGTGAAGACGGGCAAGGCGATTCCCGGGACGGGCCCGGGGGAGAAGGATTTCTTCGCCGTTTCCGTGGCGGACACCCTCGGGGCCCTGGGGGATCTCGCCCGCTTCTGGAGGGACCGTTTCCCCATCCCCGTCATCGCCGTGACGGGCAGTTCGGGAAAGACGACCACCAAGGACATGATCGCAACGATTCTCTCCCGCGGGAAAAAGGTGCTCGTGACCCCGGGGAACCTGAACAACCTCGTGGGGGTTCCCCTGGTGCTCTTCGGCCTCCGGGACGGCCACGAGGCGGCGGTCGTCGAAATGGGAACGAACCGGCCGGGGGAGATCGAAAGGCTCGCCTGGATCGCCCGTCCCACCATCGGTCTCATCACGAACATCGGCCGGGCCCACCTGGAAGGCCTCGGTTCCCTGGACGGGATCCGGGAGGAAAAAGTGGCCCTCTTCCGGGGGGTGGACCCGGAGGGGACCCTGGTGGTCAACGGGGACGACGGGGAAGTCAGGAAGGCAGCCGAAGGGTGGAAGGGAAAGACCGTTTCCTTCGGAACGGGCGCCGGGGCGTTCGTCCGGGCGGAAGGGGTCCGCCCCGGTGCGGACGGGGGCGTGGAATTCACCCTTTTCATCGGTTCCTTTCACGGGGACGTCCGCCTTTCCCTTTTCGGCCTTCCCGGCGTTTACAACGCCCTCGCCGCCGCGGCGTGCTGCCATGCCGCCGGAACGGCGGGCCCGGACATCCTCGAGGGCCTCGGGGCGGTCCGCCCCGTCCCCGGGAGGATGTCGGTGGAGCTTCTCTCCTGCGGCGCCCGTCTCGTGGACGACACGTACAACGCCAATCCCGATTCGGTTGCCGCCGCCGTGGAAACGCTGGCCGCCCTCCGGGGCGGGGGCCGGGTCCACGTGGTTTTCGGCGACATGCTCGAGCTGGGGGAGGCAAGCGCGGATCTTCACCGGGAAACGGGACGGCGGATGGGGGCCCTGGGGATCGACACGCTGTTCGTCCGCGGGGAGATGGCCCGGCACGCCGCCGCGGGCGCCGGGGAGACGGGAAAGAACCGCATCCGGATCGTCGCCGCGGCGGATCCGGGGGAGGTCGCGGGGATTCTCCGGGAAATCCTCCGGAAGGGGGACTGGGTCCTCGTCAAGGGATCCCGGGGAATGGCGATGGAGAGATTCGCCGATGCGATCCGGGGGGCCTTCGGGACGGATCCGGAAAAACGAACGGGTACGGAGGGAAGCCGGCTGTGATCTATCATCTTCTCTATCCGCTCAGCGACGTCATCTCCAGCTTCAACGTCTTCCGGTACATCACCTTCCGGACGATCTACGCCACCATCACGGCATTGGTCCTGTGCTTCGTCTTCATCCCGTGGTTCATCGAGAAGCTCCAGTCCATGAGGATCGGCCAGCCCATCCGCGAGGACGGTCCGGAATCCCATCTCTCCAAGAAGGGGACGCCCACCATGGGCGGACTGGTCATCGTTTCGTCGGCCTTCCTGTCCACGTTCCTGTGGGCGCGGCTGGACGTGGTTTACGTGTGGCTCATCCTGGCCGCCCTGGTCGGATTCGGGGCCGTGGGGCTGGTGGACGACGTCCGGAAGCTGAAGGGACGGAACAGCAGGGGCGTTTCGGGAAAAATCCGCCTGGGCTGGGAAATTCTCATCGCCCTGGCCATCAGCGTGGTTCTCTACATGAAGCCGGGATTCCCCACCGCCGTGGCCGTGCCCTTTTTCAAGACCGTCCTTCCCGACCTCGGCTGGGGGTACGTCCTCCTGTCCACGTTCGTCATCGTGGGCGCCGCCAACGCGGTGAACCTCACCGACGG
>DJVQ01000005.1 GCA_002441265.1 Syntrophaceae bacterium UBA6252 | reverse complement strand
CTTTTTCCTTTGCCGTTCGAAAAAGGGTTGCTTTGACCGTTTATGCGTACGCCGCGATTGACGGCTTCGGAAAAAGTGTTGCTCTGAACCCTCGCGATTCAGGCGCGACTGACGGCTTGGTAAAAAGTGCCGTTCTCACTCTTTACGAGTTCATCACGCTTCAAAAGGTTCGCAGGCCCCGTCGCTTAATCCTCTCTCCCGCACCGGGCGCGTGAAAAACTTCCCCGAGGCTTGACAGTGGGGAGGACCTCCCCTAAGATGGGTCTCGATTTACAAGGGGCTGTTCAAATCAATCGCGGAAGGAGCTACCCATGGCCGTTCTCGAATGGAAAAAGGAAGGAACCGTGGCCGTTCTCACCATGACAAACGGGGAAAACCGGCACAACCTGGTCTTCGTCGGAGAGATGCTGGAGGCGCTTGACGCCATCGAAAGAGACAATGAAACGACTTCCGTGGTGATCGTCTCGGGAGACGCGAAGAACTGGTCCCAGGGAATCGACCTCGCATGGCTCGCGGGACGGAAAAACAAGGGGGACCTCGATTCCATCCGGGAATTCCTTTACGGGATGAACCGGATCTTCCGGAGGATCCTCCTCTATCCCATGCCCGTCATCGCCTGCATCAACGGCCATGCCGCGGCGAACGGCGCCATCCTCTCGTGCGCCTGCGATTTCCGGTTCATGCGGGCAGACCGCGGGTTCTTCTTCTTTCCCGAGGTCAACATCAACATCCCCTTCTTCCCGGGGATGCTCGGCTTTCTCCGGAAGGCGATCCCTCCATACAAGTTCAACGAAATGGCCCTCACCGGGAACCGTTACGGAGCTGCGGACCTGGCGGCCCACAACGTTTTCGTCAAGGTGTGCAACGGAGAGGAGGAGCTGAAGGCGGAAACCATGGCCTTCGCCGCGTCCATGCAGAAGGGACGGGGCGTCTTCGGAGAGATGAAGAAACGGATGCACCGGGAGATCATCGAGACCATGGACCGGGAGGACCCGAAGATCATCGAACCGCTTTTCATCGTCATGGAATAGCCCCTCCGGTGCCGGGGAGCCAGGTTGCGCCCGGCCGGGGGCCCTCGGAAAACAAAAAAAGCCGCCGGTCCCGTCTTTCGGGAACCGGCGGCTTTCGTCGTTTCGACCGGTTTTTCTCAGGAAACGGCCCCGTCGATCCTCAGGCGGGCTTCCTCCGCCTCCTTCATCATCCGTTCCATCAGTTCGGCCACCGTGGGCTCATCCTTAAGAAGGCCCGTCACCTGGCCGACGGGGAGAACCCCTCTTTCCACGTCCCCGTCCTCGGTGGCGAGCTTGAAGATCTTGAAGGCGTTGGCCATGTAGGCAAGCTGATAGGCGTTCTTCCATCCCGACGCGAGGACCCCGAGAAACATTTTCCAGTAGGGTATGTTCATCTGGGAGGCGATGTCCTTCGAATTGACGAAGGCCCCGACGATGTCGAATCCCTTCTTCAGGGCCTTTGTCGCCCCTTCCGTTTTCATGACCCGGCAGTACAGCCCGTCGAACCGCTTGGAGTAATAGGTGTCTGTCACATCCTTATCGATGGAGAGCTTCTTGAAGTTCCCATGGAGCGGGCTCTCCTTCGTCGTCATGAGGCGGGTCCCCATGGCGATGCCCTCGGCCCCGAGGGCCAGGGCCGCCACCAGCCCCCTCCCGTCGGCGAACCCGCCGGCGGCGATGACGGGGATCTTCAGCACGTCCACCAGGCTCGGAACGAGAACCATGGAAGTCACCGACTCCCCGTGCGCCGCCGCCTCGTACCCCGTGGCGATGACGGCGTCGGTCCCGAACTCCTGGGCCCTGAGGGCGTGGCGTGCATTGACGACCGTGGCCACCACCTTCCCCCCGTAGGCGTGGGCGGCTTTCACGATCCAGTCTCCCTTGCCCAGGGAGAAATTGATGACAGGAACCTTCTCATCCAGGAGCACCTTGGCGTTTTCCTTCGCGCCGGGGAAAAGAAGGCTGGCGTTTCCACCGAAGGGCTTGTCCGTGAGTTCCCGGATCCTCCGGACAGCCTTTCTCGTCTGGTCCGCATCGAACGGACCGGTCGCAAGAATGCCCAGCCCCCCCGCGTTGGACACGGCGGCCACCATTTCGGGAACGCTGATCCAGCTCATCCCCGAAAGAAGCACAGGATATCGAATGCCGAAAAGCTCCGTAATACGGGTTTTCATTCAGAACCTCCCTGGGTGCATCTGTTGTCCGAATGCCCCCTCTATAGCGAAGAGGCCGCGGGAATGCAAGGCCCAATAACAAAGATCGGCCTCACTCCCCAGCGGCCTCGTTCGTACCCTCATGCCCCGTGGCGGAAAAAGCACGCCTCCGTTTCCGGGCTCCGGGGTACCGCTTCGGCGCCTGTTCCCCCGGCGGTCGAGCAGGCGCCGTTTTGAAATTGTTCCGCTTGTCAGTCCCCGAAGGCGGCCCCTGTGCCGGCCGACGTGACCAGGCGGGCGTACCGTCCGAGATACCCCCCGCGGACGGGCGGCTCCCAGGGTTTCAGGGATTTTCTTCTCTTTTCCATCTCCTTCGCGGAGATTTTGAGGGCCAGATTCCTTCCGGGAATGTCGATGGCGATGGTGTCCCCCTCCCGGACCAGGGCGAGCGGTCCGCCCTCCGCGGCCTCGGGGGAGATGTGGCCGACGGCCGCCCCCCGGGTCCCGCCGCTGAAGCGGCCGTCCGT
>DJVQ01000019.1 GCA_002441265.1 Syntrophaceae bacterium UBA6252 | reverse complement strand
CGATTCCATGAAGAAGCAGCTCAAGCGGATGGGCTTCAGCTACGACTGGGACCGGGAGGTGTCGACCTGCGAGCCGGAATACTACCGGTGGGAGCAGCTCTTCTTCCTGTGGATGTATGAAAAGGGCCTGGCCTACAAGAAGGGGTCCGTCGTGAACTGGTGCCCCCAGTGCAAGACCGTTCTCGCCAACGAACAGGTGGAGGGAGGGGCCTGCTGGAGGTGCGGAACGGAGGTGGACCAGGAACACCTGGAACAATGGTTCTTCCGGATCACCGCCTACGTGGAAGAACTCCTGGAATACTGCGACAGACTGCCCGGCTGGCCCGAGCGGGTCCTCACCATGCAGCGGAACTGGATCGGGAAGAGTTACGGCTGCGAGGTCGACTTTCCCATGGCCGACGACACGGGAAAGACCATCCGGGTCTTCACCACCCGGCAGGACACGATCTTCGGGGCCACCTTCATGCTCGTCGCCGCCGAACATCCGCTGGTCCTGGAACTCTCGAAGGGAAAACCCTTCGAGAAGGAGGTCCGGGAATTCGTGGAAAAGGTCGGCCGGCAGGACCGGCTCCTTCGAACCTCCGACGCCTACGAGAAGGAGGGGGCCTTCCTCGGCGCCTACTGCCTCAATCCCGTGACAGGATGGAAAATGCCCGTGTACGCCGCCAACTTCGTCCTCGCCGAATACGGGACGGGCTGCGTCATGGCCGTCCCCACCCACGACCAGAGGGACTTCGAATTCGCGAAAAAATACGACCTGCCCCTCATCGTGGTCATCGACAACCCGAAAGCCCCCCTCGACGCGGCGACCATGACGGAAGCTTACGTGGATGAGGGAATTCTCGTCAACTCGGGACCTTTCGACGGCCTCGAGAACCTGAAGGCCCTCGACACCATCGCGGACCACCTCGAGTCCCTGGGCCGGGGCCGCAGGACGATCCAGTACCGCCTCCGGGACTGGGGAATCTCCAGGCAGCGCTACTGGGGCGCCCCGATTCCCGTCGTGTACTGCGGCAAATGCGGAACGGTGACCGTCCCCGAGTCCGACCTTCCCGTGCTCCTTCCCATGGACGTGGAACTGACCGGTGAGGGCGGCTCCCCCCTGGCGAAGAACGGCGCCTTCATGGATACCGAATGCCCCTGCTGCGGGGGCCCCGCGCGGCGGGAAACGGACACCATGGACACGTTCGTCGAATCCTCGTGGTACTTCGACCGGTTCTGCTGCGCCGGTTTCGACCGGAAACCGGGTCTGGACAAGGAAAAGGTCAACTACTGGATGCCCGTGGACCAGTACATCGGAGGGATCGAGCACGCCATTCTCCACCTCCTGTACTCCCGTTTCTACACGAAGATGCTCCGGGACTTCGGGGTCCTTTCCTTCGACGAGCCCTTCCGCAACCTCCTCACCCAGGGCATGGTGTGCAAGGAAACCATGAAATGCAGAAAGCACGGGTTCCTCTACCCCGACCAGGTCCGGGAGGGAAAGTGCACCCAGTGCGACACCCCCGTCCTGATCGGGAAGACGGAGAAGATGTCCAAATCCCTGAAGAACGTGGTGGACCCCGACCACCTGATCCGGGAGTACGGCGCCGACACGGCGCGTCTGTTCTGCCTTTTCGCGTCGCCGCCGGAAAAGGACCTGGAGTGGAGCGACCAGGGGGTGGAAGGAGCTTTCCGGTTCATCGGCCGGGTCTGGAGGATGGTCATGGATTACGCCGATCCGACCCGGGAGGTTCCCGCCGGCGGCGACCTGGCCGGTCTGCCGGAGGAATGGAAGGCCCTGAAGCGGAAAATCCACCAGACGATCCGGAAGGTCACCGAGGACATCGACCAGCGGTTCCATTTCAACACGGCCATCAGCGCCGTCATGGAACTGGTGAACGCCGTCTATCAGGCGCCCCGGCCCTCCGGGGAGGACCTGACGGCCCTGGGGATTCTCCGGGAGGCCATCGAGACGACGGTGATCCTTCTCAATCCCTTTGTCCCCCACGTGACGGAGGAATTGTGGCAGATCCTGGGCCGGACGGTCCCGCTTTCCGACACGGCGTGGCCTTCCTTCGATCCCGAAGCCGCCCGGGACGAGGAAATCACCATCGTCATTCAGGTCAACGGAAAACTCCGGAGCCGGATCCAGGCGGCCGCCGACGAATCGGAAGAATCCATCCGGGAGAGGGCCCTCCGGGACGAATCGGCCCGGAGGTTCACGGAAGGCAAAACGGTGAGGAAGGTGATCACCGTTCCCGGGAAACTGGTGAACATTGTCGTATCGTAGCGTTGTGAAACAGGAGATTGCCCTTCTATCCCAGGGGGCCCGGGGGTTCCGGCGGAGCGGAGAGCGGGGCATGCGGCGGGCGTTTCTTCTTCTCCTTGCCGCGGCGCTTCTTCTCGGAGGATGCGGGTACCGGTTCGCCGGGGACGGAGGCGCCATCGACCCGTCCCTGCGGTCCGTTTTCGTCCCCCCATTCGCCAACCGGACCGAAGAGCCGGCGCTGGGCAACATTCTCCGGAACGCCCTGATCGAGGAGATCCGCAGGGAAAACCGGTTCGAGACCGCGGAGGGCCGCGAAAGCGCCGATCTACTCCTTCAATGCGAAATCCGGTCCTACGAGACCTATCCCGTTTCCTACAGGGAAACCGGATACGCCCTGGAAAACCGCATCCGTCTGTCCGTGGAGTTGACCCTGGAAGACCGCAGGACGGGAACGGTCCTGTGGTCAAATCGGAATATGGCGGGAACGGAAACCTACGTCATCCGGACGGACCCCCGCTTGACTGAAAACGGCCGCCGGGCGGTTCTTCAGGAACTGGCCCGGGATCTCGCGGAGGCAGCCTTCCGGCTTATGACTTCAGGATTTTGAGGTCCCGGCGAGGGCGTTCACCCGCTTGGTCAGCCGGGAAATCTTCCGCGCCGCGTTGTTCCTGTGAAGAACCCCCTTGCTCGAAGCCCTGTCGATGACGGCGACTGCCGCCTGAAGCGACTCCAGAGACCGTGCTGCGTCCTTTTCCTCAACGGCGGCGAGAACGGCCTTGACTCTCGTTCTCACGTGCGACTTGACGGACCCGTTCCGGATCCTTCTCTTCTCCGACTGGCGGTTCCTCTTGATCGCGGACTTGTGATCGGCCAAAGAAATCCTCCTTCATGAAATGCATGGATTCACAATATGTTTGAGCGAAACCTTCTATATCACTTTCCCCGTCCTGTCAAGACGAAAACAAAACCGGGTGATACTGGCCGAAAAACCAGGGACACTTCCTGGGGGAAAAACCGGGACACTGCCCGTATTTTTCTCAAGAAAAATGCGGGCAGTGTCCCTGGTTTTTCTGTCCGAGGAGGCGGAAATTTCGCGGCCGGGCGTTGCAATTCGATTGATTCAATCGTATAAGAGTCCCATGATGTTGATTTCGAAGAAAACCGTATCGTCCCCCGGGAGGGCGGCATGCTGATCCGCTGTTGGGGCGCCCGGGGGTCCATCCCCGTGTCGGGTCCCGAATTCCTCCGGTATGGGGGGGACACGACCTCCATCGAAATTCGAAGCGGCGGCAACGACATCATCCTCATCGACGCGGGCTCCGGAATCCGCCGCCTGGGAAACCGCCTCATCAGGGAACCGGCCGGGCATCTTTCCATGATTCTCACCCACGCCCACTGGGACCACATCATGGGATTCCCCTTCTTCAAGCCCATCTACACCGACCGGACGGAGATCTCGTTCCACGGGTGTCCCTTCGCGCAGGACTCCCTCCGGAAGATGATCTCCCGGGTCATGAAGGCCCCCCATTTCCCCGTGGATTTCAGCGAGATCAAGGCCCGGATCGACTTCAGCGAAAACTGCGACCGCCCCTTCGCCATCGGAGCGGTCACCGTCCACGCCATCCCTCTCAGCCATCCGAACGGGGGTATGGGTTTCCGGTTCGAGGAGGACGGGAAAAAGTTCGTCTTCCTCACGGACAACGAGCTGTCCCACATCCATCCCGGCGGGCGGTCCTTCGAGAAATACGTTGAATTCTCCCGGGGGGCGGACTTCCTGATCCACGACGCCGAGTTCACCGAGCGGGAATACGGGAAAACCCGGACATGGGGACATTCCACGTACCGGGACGCCCTGCGCCTCGCGCTCGCCGCCGGCGTCGGGAAACTGGGGCTTTTCCATCACAACCAGGAACGGAGCGACGACGCCCTGGAGGACATCCTGCGGGACTGCAGAAGGATCATCGGGGAGCAGGGCGCCTCGATGGAATGTTTCGCCCTCACCCAGACCCTGGAGACGGCCCTTTGAAGGGTTATTCCTCCACCGGCGGCGAAAGGCCTCGCGGCCGCGGGCGGGTTCCGCGGACGGGAATCTGCGCCTTTCTTCTGGCCCTCCTTCTGTCCGCCGCCCTCATCGCGCCCATCCGGGCGGAAGCACCCCTGCCCTCCCCCATGGGGGCGGTGAACGATTTCGCCGGGGTCATTCCGCTTCCCGACCGGAAGGCCATGGAACAGCTCGCCGCGCAGGTCCTTGCGAAAACGGGGGCCGCCATCGTCGTCGCCACCGTCGTCTCCACGGATGGGCGGGACCCCGACGAGTATGCCAACCGTCTTTTCGAGTCCTGGGGCATCGGGAAAAAGGGAGAGGACCGGGGGGCCCTGATCTTCGTCGCCGTGAAGGAACGAAGGGTCCGCATCGAAACGGGATACGGCCTGGAGGGAGTCCTCCCCGACGGCCTCGCCGGATCCGTTCTCGACCGGTACGTCCTCCCCTACCTGAGAAAAGGGGAATACGGTCCGGGGCTCCTGAACGGCATGAAGGCCGTGGCGGCCGTGGTCGCCGGGGACGGCGGCTTCGCTCCCCCCCCGGTGGAAAGGCCGAGGCAGGAAAGGAAGACCAGTCCCTTCGGTTTCCTGTTCCTCATCATCGTCCTGATCCTCCTTCTCGGCACGAGGCGGGGGCGGGCCATGCTGCCCTATATCCTTCTGATGATGCTGAGCGGCGGGATGGGCGGGGGTTCCCGCAGGGGCGGCTTCGGCGGCTTCGGCGGCGGCTTTGGAGGATTCGGGGGCGGCATGAGCGGCGGCGGCGGCGCGGGAAGAAGTTTCTGAGAGGTGACGGCCATGGAAAAAAGCGGCATTCCGGAAACCCTGATGCCGGAAGTCCTTGAGAACTTGAGAAAGGCCTTTGGAGACCACCTGGAATCGCTTGTCCTTTACGGAAGCGCGGCGACGGGGGACTACCGGCCGGGAAAGTCGGACATCAATCTTCTCGCCGTCCTTTCCGGCGCCGGGACGGCCCTCCTCGACAGGGCCCTCCCCCTGGTGAAATCCTGGCGGAAAAAGCGCCTGGCCATTCCCCTCTTCCTGACGGAGGAGGAAATCCGCTCCTCCCTGGACGTCTTTCCCCTGGAATTCCTGACCATGCGGCGGCACCACGTCCTCGTCGCCGGCCGGGACGTCCTCGGAGGGCTCGTGTTCCGCAAGGAGAACGTGCGTTCCCAGTGCGAGCGGGACCTCAGGGGAAAGCTCATCCTGCTGCGAACCGGTTTTCTCGATTCGGAGGGAAGGGAGAAGGACCTCCGGAACCTGATGGGCGAATCCATCACCGCATTCCTTTCCCTGTTCCAGGGCCTGCTCTTCCTGAAGGATCTCGAAATCCCGCCGACGAAGCGGGACGTCCTGGAAAAGACCGCGGAGGCCTTTTCCCTGAACGGGAAGGTCTTTTCCCGATGCCTCGACATCCGGGAGGGGAAGGGACTTCCGGAGGGGGAGAACGTGCGGGAGGTCTTCATGGGCTATATGAGGGAAATCGAGGCCCTCTGTATCCGATTGGACACACTGCAGTGTCTCTGAGACACACCGGGAACCCGTCCCGGGAATAAAGCATTCAAGGAGGTTCCCCTATGAGCAAAGGTCTGAAGGCGTTTTTCATCGTTCTGGCGGTCCTCGTCCTGATCGTTCTGGCTTCCTTTTCGTTCCTCAAGGGCACCTACAATTCCTTCGTCACCCTGGACGAGGCGGTGAAGGCCGCCTGGGCCCAGGTGGACAACCAGCTCCAGCGGAGATACGACCTGATTCCCAACCTGGTGGAAACGGTGAAGGGATTCGCCGCCCAGGAGCAGAAGGTCTTCATCGAGGTCACCAAGGCCCGCGCCCAGGCGACAGGCGCCCGGACGGTCCCGGAAAAGATCGAGGCGAACAACGAACTCACTTCGGCCCTGAGCCGGCTTCTGGTGGTCGTGGAACGGTATCCCGAACTGAAATCCAACGTAAATTTCCTGAGGCTCCAGGACGAACTCGCGGGGACGGAAAACCGGATCGCCGTCGAAAGGCGGCGGTACAACGAAGCGGTCAGGGCTTACAACGTAAAGATCCGGAGCTTCCCCGCCAACCTCCTTGCGGGGTTCTTCGGTTTCGAAAAACAGGCGTTTTTCGAGGTGCCCGAGGCGGCCAAGGCGGCCCCCCAGGTTCGTTTCTGAGAAAAAAGGGAACGCCCGAACCCTCGAAAACAAGGCGGATCCGGCCGAAGAACGCGGGCCGCGTCATATTTTATGAAACGCTAAAGGTTGCGTCCTCCGATTCCGTTATTATATTAGGTTCATGAAAATCCGAAGAAGGAAAGGGCAATTGAAATATCCATGGGCCGATTGCTGGTAAGCCGCCTCCCCAAAGGGGTGATCCGGTGCAGGGAGTGCGGAAAACGGGAAGGGGAAGACAATGACCGGTTCGTCCATACGCTCGACGAACTGGGCGACATGACCGGCGAGGAGAAAAGCGCCATCGAGTGGTTTTCCCACAAGATCGAGCTGGAACAGAGCAGCGAGGAGGCGCCTCTCCGGCCGGCGGGCAATTCCCGGGAGGAGATGATCCATCTCTTCGTGTTCGAAAACCTGCTGGAACGGCTGCTTCGCAAGAAACCGATCTGCCAGACCTGCTTCGCGCGGAAAAGGGACCAGCCGCCGCTGATATGACGGGGGACGGTTTTCGCCGTCCCCCTTTGCCTTCCGCTACAAACGGCCTCCCCCGGGGACCGCGAAGACCCCGTTTTCGTACAGGGCGATCTCCTTCCCCGATCTCAGGCGGGCCGTCACCGTTTTTCTCTCCGTGTTCACCAGGTCCCAGTGAAGGGCCGAATCGTTGAAACCCAGGGATTTCTTGATCCGCTTCGTCAGTGCGGCGGGATCGCCGGCATAGGTGTCGGAATAGGAGGAACCCAGGGCCACGTGGCAGTTGCCGAACTCCCCGCCGTAGTTCTCGTCGAACAGGGTGTCCGCCATGAAACGGTCGATCCGGGAAAACCGCCGGTCCGTCAGGGAGAATTCCCCGATCCGGCAGGCCCCGCCGTCCATGGCCGCCTGCTGTTTCACGAAATCCCCGCCCTTTTCCGCCTCGATCTCCACCGCCTGCCCGTCCCGGAACGTGAGCCGGACCCCTTCCACGTAATTCCCGCTGCGGTAGGAGGGCTGGTTCGCGAAGTAGGTCCCCTCCGTCCCCCGCCAGTCGGGTGAAAGGAAGATCTCGAAGCTGGGGATGTTGTGCCCCGAAATGCCGATCCACTTCCTCTTTTTCCCGGGCGTGATTTTCAGGTCCATGGATTCGGAGCGGATGCGGAAGGATTCGACCTCGAGGCCGTTCAGCCATTTCTTGATCCCCGAGACCCTGCGGTAAACCTCCTTCCATTCCGCCACCGGATCGTCCCGATCGAGATAGCAGGCTTTCACGATCTGCTCCGTGTAGTCGCCGACGGTCATTCCCGCGTGCTCCGCCAGGCTTTCCGTGGGGAAGGTGCACAGGGTCCATCCGAACGCGCCCTGCTCCTCCCGCTTCTCCATGATTTCCCTGAGCGGTTTCCTCGCCACGAGGGACTTTCCGATTCGTTTCGGGTCCACGTGGCGGAGGTGCGTCAGGGACTGGGGGGCGTGGAGGTAGATGCTCCCGTTCAGGTTCCCGATGAGCTCCCGGTCCCCCGGGGCGATGAAGACGAGCTGTGTCGGACCGGCCTTGTCATAGAAGTTCCGCTCCATCGTCGCCGTGAGTCCCATCCGGGCGAGGGCGTTCCATCCCCGGTCCAGAAGCTTCCCGTAAAGAATCTCCATGAGTTCCAGGGCCGGCCTGTCGAACCGGATGAGCACGATGTCGTTCTTACGGAATTTTCCGTCCCTCGCCGTGGAAAGTCCCCAAAGGAGAACATCGGCGTACCGTTCCAGGTGCTTTCTCGTGAATTCCATGGCCTCCTCCTCAGAACATGAAGGGTTTGCAGATCACTTCCCGGACCTTGAGATCGAAAAACCGGAAGCTGTTCGCCGGCGCGACAACCAGGGCCGTGTCCACCCCTTCCTCCGTTCCCCCCATGGAAACGCAGTCCTTCCCGGAGCGGGCCAGCCCCGCGTCGGCGGCCATGAGGGCGATCTCCACGGCCACCTTGGTTCCCTGCCCGAAGGTTCTCAGGGTGCCCGCCATGATCTCGTCGATCTGATACGTGGCGAACCGGTTCCTGATCCCCCGTCCCACGCCCCCGAAGGCATGCTGGCCCGTGAACACGGAGGCCCCCTTCCCTTCCAGGGCCTTTCTCGTTTCCTCAGGCATTTCCTGGACGTTGGGCTTGTCGAAGCCGGCGACATGGGTCACCACGACGAGCCGCGCCTTCGAACCGAGCACCTCCAGTGCCGCAAGGGCCGTCCTTCCACTACAGGAAGGAACGATCACCGTATCGATCCCCCCTTTCTCCAGACGGGCCGATACCGCCTCCAGGGCCGCCCGGGTGTTCTCCGGGCCCGGACCTTCGAAATACAGACCGGTGCGTTTCATGGGGATCCTCCTCTCTCCGATCGTTCCCATCCGTCTATCACAGGCATGCGGATGGGAAAACCATTTTTTGATGAAGTCGTAAAAAGGCCAAATNNAAAAGCTCGGCAGGCAAGGCGCCCGAATCACGAGGACCGAGGCGTACTTCCGGTACGCCGCAGGGACGAGGGATGAAGGGGAACGCACCAGATGGGCTTTTTACGAAGCCGTCATTTTTTCATTCCGTCCGGGGCCACCGGCCGGGGATGCACAGGACGCCGAAAAGCAGCCCCAGGAAGGTCACCCCGGCGCACAGGAAAAACATGAAGTGAAAGCCGGCGTGGTCGGCCAGGACCCCCCCCAGGGACGGGCCGATGATCCACCCGAGGTTCCATGTCATGTTGTAGATGCCCATGGCCTTCCCCCGGTGCATTGCGGATACCCTGTCCGCGACGAGGGCCGTGGCGGCGACGCCCATGGCGGCCCAGGCCATGCCCTCCCCGGCCTGCACGAGAAAGAGGACGGCGTAGCGGTTCGTCAGGGCGTACCCGAAAAAGACGAGGGAAAAAAGACCCATGGAGGACAGAAGCACCCTTTTTCTCCCGAGCCGGTCCGTCATGAATCCCACGAAAGGGGACACGGCGGCCCCCGCCACGGCCCCGAAGGTATAGAGGAAGCCGATCTGGCTCTTGGTGAGGCCGATCATGTTCATGTAGAGGGACAGGACGGAGTAGACGATCCCCGTGCAGATCATGAAGGGAAGGATCGTGAGGCATACGAGAAGGAGATCCTTTCGGCTTTTCTCCCACGCCTCCGGGGCACCCGCCGCGTCCGCCGTCTTCGCCGCATCGGTCCGTTGTCGGGACATTGGTTTCCTCCTTGGCCGCAACCGGCCCTACAGGGAAACTATCCACCCGTTTCGACGAGGATTCAAGATCTTTCAACGGGGAAAGGCGACCGATGGGGAAAGGCGGTGCGCCGGCGGGAACAAAAACCCCCGCACGGCGGGCCGCCATGCGGGGGTCCGTTCATCCAGGCACGACCGGGGTCACTCCTCCAGCATCTCGAACCGGTCCATGAGCCAGTGGAGAATCCGGCCGTTGGAGAGGACGCTTGCGCCGGCCTGGCAGTGCAGGCCCGCCCCTTCCTCCGCCGTGAAGGGCATCCAGGTTTTCGGGCCGGCCAGGCGGTCATAGAGGATCTTCGACTGGCCCGGCATGAGGGTGTCGCACTCCGAATCGACGACCAGGACGGGGCAGCGGATGTTCCCGGCGCATTCCTTGAGGGTGTAGTCACGGAGCTTTCTCAGGTATCCGGAGGGCGTCGCCGCGCCGAACTTCCACATGCCGTCGTTGAAAACCCACCGGATCATGGAATTCGTCTTCATGGCCCCGTAAATCTCTCCATCGATCTTTTTCACCGCTTCCGGATCGTCCAGCATTTTCGCGAATCCCGGAGGCGCGTGGCTGGTCGAGGCCTCGAAAAAGTCGTACACCCCGCCGTTGGCGATGCAGGCCCGGATGCGGGGCTCGAAGGCCGCCGCCCGGGGGGCCAGGTACCCGCCCATGCTGATGCCCATGAGAGCGATCCGGTCGGGGTCCACGTCTTTCCGCCGGAGGACGAAATCCACCGCCGGCGTCACAACGTTTTCCCAGTCGGGGCGGAAGACGACCCCCTGTTCCCGGATGACACCGCCCTGTCCCGGCCCCTCGAAAATCAGACAGTGGAATCCCCGCTCGACGGCGGCCCGGGCGACGCTGAAGTAGAGTTCCTCCGCCGTTCCGTCAAAGCCGGTGTTGACGATGAGGAGGGGGCGTTTCTTCTCCCCGCAGCCGGCAAGGCAGAAGTATCCGGGCAACGTCGTGTTCCCGTACGGGATCTCCACCGGTTCGATGACGGCGTCGGAAAGCGCCGCCCCCTTGAGAAAGGTGTCGTGGCTCTTCCTCCACGTTTCCAGAATCCGCGGGTCCCGGGGGTTCGCGTGGAGGAAAAACTCGGCCGAGCGGAAATACCCCGAAGCCCGGAAGAAGCATTCCCGTGCGCTGATCCGGTCTCCCGCCCTCCGGAAGGCCTCTCCCTCCCCGTCCAGTCTCTCGGCAACGGCCCGCCAGGCGCGATACCAGCTTTCGTCGTCCCCCTCGCGGATGCTGCGGACGGCCACCAGGCACTCCCCCACGTCGGCGCTGGAATAGGGGGCCCCGCCTAGGGCCCGGACGGCCTCGTAGGCATACTGTCCGTCATGGAACAGCGACAGAAGCGCATCGCAGGGTGACGGTTTCTTCTCCGGAGGGGCGGCCTTTTTCCCTGCTCCCGCGCAGGAGACAAGGGCAAGGGGAATGAGGAGAAGGGAAACAACGACCATGGATCGAACCGCCGATTTTCTCATTCTTTTCAACCTTCCCTCTCATGGAATGGGGTCCGTCCGGAACGGACGGCGACGCAGGACGCCGAACCCGGAAATGTCCGGGCGGCAGTTCTTCGAACGGCACGGGAAAAAGCTCCGCGGCCAGGGCGCCCGAATCCCTGGGACCGAGGCGTCCTTCCGGTGCGCCGCGGGGACGAGGGATGAAGGGCCGGCATGGGAACTTTTTTTACGAAGCCGTTACGGACGCAGCCGGTCAGGGAAACGGTCACCGCCTGCGGAACCGGATCCCCGAGGAGGCGTCCATCAGGGGATGTAACAGCATTTCGGGTTCGTTTCCATCGTTTTTTCGGAGGGGAAGGCCGGGCGGCGCTTCCCGCGCGACTTCACCCCGGCCGGCAAGCCGCAGGACGTGCTTTTTCGTCATCAGGTAATTCCACATGCGGACCCAGGCGTCTTCGTGGAAACGCCGGGGATAGACAAGGCCGAGGTCCGCCAGTTCCCTCAGGGTGCGGGGTTCCCGGAGGGCTTCCAGAATCCTCTTTTCCCGTTCGTCGATCCTCGCGAGGAAGCGTTCCACCCCGTCCCGGAACGCCGCACCGTCCACCATGCCCCTTTCGTGGCCGGTGATGTAATGCCGCGCCCCCAGGGCCGCCATCTCCCGGCACGACCGGGCGAACCCGTCGATGTCGCCGTCCGTCCCGCCGTACCAGGGGCCGAAGGCGGTCAGGTCGATGTCGGAAACATAGGCGATCCCTTCCTCCTCGAAGAAGAGGCAGCAGAACCCCTCGGAGTGTCCGGGGGCCCCGATGACCCGGGCCCTCGTCCTCCCGAAATCGAGAACCTCCCCCCAGTCGTAGGTTCCGTCGATCCGGGCGCTTGAGAGCCACCAGCGGTGGTCGTTCTGCGGGGAATAGGGGCTCGGCCCGGTCCGGGGCTCGGAGATCCTGCCGAGCCAGTCCTCCACGGCCGCATCCCCGTAAACCTCGGAGATGCCGAGGAAACGCCCGATGGTCCGGCGGTCCCGGAAACAGGCGGCCTCCCTTCCGTTCAGAAGGATTTCCGATTTCTCGAAAAGGTAGTTGCAGAAAATGTGGTCGAAATGGAAGTGGGTGTTCACGACCCGGTCCACTTTGACCCCGCGCAGGAGTTCCCGGAGAGGGGCCTCCCCCGCCCCCGTGTCGATCACCGCCTTCACGTCGTCGTCGATGAAGACGGTATGGCTGTATGGGAACCTTCCCCCGTTTCCCCCGGGAATGACCCGGATCCGGGGGGACGACGTCCCGATCCAGTCGTTCATGCCTGCCCCCTTGCCTTCCCGGGCCTCATTGCTTCAGCAGGTAGTGCACCATCCCCTCCAGGTGGCCCAGGGTGTTGCACTCCCTGGCGAACGTGCAGCAGGG
Organism: Syntrophaceae bacterium UBA6252; assembly: GCA_002441265.1. Classification (GTDB taxonomy): domain Bacteria; phylum Desulfobacterota; class Syntrophia; order Syntrophales; family UBA6807; genus UBA6807. The sequence continues at coordinate 26,937 of DJVQ01000019.1, read as the reverse complement.
AAGATACTGTTTCATGGCCGAGTCCCCCGTCCCCCAGAAGGTCCGGATTTCCGGGTTGAGCCAGATGAGCCGTTTCGCCCGGTCGCGGATTTCCCGGAGAATCCCCGCCTCGGGGTCGTAGAAGTTGCTCCTGCCGTCGCCCAGGACGATGACGGTGGTCTTTCGCGTCACGGCCTTCATCCCGGAGGCCTTGAAATCCCGGAAGGCCTGGCCGTAATCCGTCCGGCTGAGACGGATGTCGAGGCCTTCGCCGGACTGGATCCGGTCGATGGCCTCCTCCGGCGGATACCGGTCGAAGACGGGGCTCGCCTCCACCAGGTTGCTGCAGAAGATGAACGACCGGATGCGGACCAGCTCCTCGTTCAGGCTGTAAAGGAAAAGCAGGAAAAAGCGGACCACCGTCCTCACCGACTGGCTCACGTCGCACAGAACCATCATGTCCGCCTTCTCCCTTCTCTTCTTCTTCCACGCCACGTCGAAGGGAACGCCCCCGTAGGGCACCGAGCGGCGCAGCGTCTTCCGGAAATCCAGGCCGCCCCTCCGCCAGTTCTTCCGCCGCCTCCAGTAGATATCGTTCAGGCGCTTGACGATCCTCCGGATGATGGCCTTCATCGCGTCCATCTGCCGCGCGTCCAGCCGGGAGAGGGCCACGGAGCGGTACCGTCGTTCCTCCTCCGCCGGACGGTCCCCCCGGAACTCGAAAAGGCGCCGCACCTGATCCTCCACCCAGGCCTCGAGTTCCTCTCCGGCCGCTCTCAGGGCGTTGGCCGTCGACCCGGACATAGGGCTTCCCGCCATGGAAAGCATGGCGATGTCGCCGTTCAGGGCTTCCATCCCCATGCCCTCGAGAATCCGCCGGACCAGCAGCGCCTGCTGAAAGGCATACTGGGGACCGTTGGGAAGCATCGCCCGAACCGTTTCCCTCAGGGTCTTCGCCGCGGTCATCCGATCCCCCTCGAGCAGCGTCCGGGTCAGGGGCGAAAGCCCCGCCTCGGGGCGGAGAAGGCGTTCCCGCCCGAGGGAGAGATCCCGCAGCGAAAGGGTCCGGCCGCTGAAATACCGGTCGAAGCAGATATGAAAGATCTCCTCCTCCTCGACGGACTTGGCCAGGACGGCGGCCAGGGAATACTTCATCGCCTCCCGGTCCCCGTAGCCCGTGAAGGACAGGACCTTCAGGGCATCCAGGGTTTCCGACAGGGAAACCCGGCTTCCCCGGTTCCTGAGATAGGAGATGAAATCGAGAAGGACCTCCGCCATGCCCCCGGCCGCCGCGGGAGGCGGAACACCGTCCCCGGGGCGAGGCGCCTTTCCTTCCGGCCCCCTTTTCACGATCAGGCACCCCGCACGGTTTTTCTCAGAAGCTCGGGCAGGTTCTCACGAAGGGTCTCCACGTCCGATTCGAACTTGAGGAACACGCTCGCCGTTTCGGAAACCATTTCCCCCGAAAGGAACTCGGCATGGAGAAAGAGAAGGGTCCTCGCCCAGTCGATGGTTTCGCTGATGGAGGGCGTCTTCTTCAAGTGGAGCTTCCGCACCTCCTGAATGAAGGACACCAGTTGCTTTCTCAGCACATCGGAGACGCCGGGCACGCGGACGGCCACGATCCTCGATTCCAGCGCCACGTCGGGAAAGGGGATGTACAGATGGAGACACCGCCGCTTCAGGGCGTCCCCCAGCTCCCGGGTGTCATTGCTCGTCAGGAAGACGATGGGCCGCGAGGTCGCCTTCACCGTACCGATTTCCGGGATGGAGACCTGGAAGTCGGAAAGGATTTCGAGAAGGAACGCCTCGAATTCCTCGTCCGACTTGTCGATTTCGTCGATGAGGAGGACGGCCCCCTCGGGGTGCTGGAGCGCCTGGAGAAGGGGCCTCGGTTCCAGGAACCGGGAAGAGAAGAACAGGTCGTCGTACTTGTGAAGGCTCTGAATGGCGCCGGTGAGGGTCTCCTCCCCGTTCACGATGTCGTTGAGGCGGTCCTTCAGGATCTGGGTGTACAGAAGCTGTTTTCCGTACTTCCACTCGTAGAGGGCCTTCGATTCGTCCAGCCCTTCGTAGCACTGAAGCCGGATGAAGGGCAGGCGGAAGATCTCGGCGGCCTTCTTTGCCAGTTCGGTCTTCCCCACGCCGGCCGGTCCTTCCACCAGTACCGGTTTCCCGAGATGGAGCGCCACGAGGAGCGTCATGGCGATCTTTCTGCTGCAGACGTACTCCGCCTTTTCCAGGGCCGCCAGCAGGTCTTCCGGGGACTTACAGGGTCGATCCGAATGGTTCATGGTTTTTCCTCTCCTCCAGGAGCGCCTTTCCGATTTTTTCCCTTTTTCGATCGTGCACCGAACCGGCGATTTTCGTCATGGGCACCAGGTCCCTCATGAGAAGGTTCCACTCTTCCCCGGGGTGCAGGCCGTTCCCGTTCAGGAACTCCCCAAGGTCCTTCAGCAGTTTGCGGATGTTCTGGCGGGAGAACAGCACCATCGACGCGACCTGCGGATGGGCGGCGTCCGTGTCGAGTTTCCTCGCCGCCTCCCTGGAAACGACGCGGATCCCCTCCAGGGAGGACCAGATCGCGCCGAGGAAGCTCCTCACGTCGGTGCGGGGTCCCGGCGCCTTCTTTCTCAGAATCGAAAGGAGGATCTCCAGCATGCGGCCGATTCCCCCGGAAATCAGACCCGTGAGAAAAACATCCTCCCACGTCCTGAAGGGAATGGACAGGGTTTCCCAGGCCGTGTCCTCCCCGCCGAGGATGGACGACCGGTCCCGGCCGCAGTTCTCGAGACGGATCCCCCCGTGGGGACAGGGCTGGAGAAAGGGAAAGAAATAACCGGCCGTCTTTGTCAGCCCCCGGGTGTCCTCGGGGACGAGGAAGGCGGTGAACTTCCGCCGGCCGTCGTCCGCGCCGGTGACGGCGAATACGACGAAGAAATCGGCAAGGGGGCCGTTCGTCAGGAAGGTTTTCTCCCCGTTCAGGAGGTAGGTTTTCCCTTCCTTCGTCGCGGAGGTCTTCATTTCCTTCGGCCGGGCCCCGGCGTCGGCTTCCGAGAGCGCCAGGGCCCCCGTTCTCCTCCCCTTCGCCATGCCGGGGAGGAAGATCCCCTTCTGTTCCGGGGTCCCGAAACGGTCAAGGAAGAAATGACCCATGAGCTGGTGGATGAGCCATGACAGGGCGATGCCCGGACTGTGTCCCTGGCGCACCATCGCCTCCCCGGCAAGGAGAATCGTCAGGGGATCCGCGCCGGAGCCCCCGTACGCCGAGGGGATGCCGATTCCGAGGATTCCCCCGTCTCCCATCTCCCGCCACAGCTCGGAAGGGAAATGGTCCAGCCTTCCCAGATTCTGCATCGAGGCGATCCGCGCCGCAGCAAAACGTCCGGTATCCTGAACGATCCCTTCCGCCGGCTCCCGTTCCATATCCCGCCGCACCCCCTTGATGTCAGTGAAATTTATTAAAAAAAGCCCGAAGGACCCGCTTGAAGCTCTCCATCTCCCCCGGGGAAAAATCCCGCCGGATTTCCTCGTTCACTTCCTGGAGCACCTTTTTCGCCTTCCGCGCTTCCGAAAGCCCTTCCGGGGAAACCTCGATGCGATACGCCCTGCGGTCCCCGGGATGCGCCACCCGGGTGGCGAAACCCATTCTTTCCAGCCGGTCGATCATCCCCGTGAGGGTGGAGTTGTCGACGAGCAGCGCCTGGCTCAGCTCGGACATGGTCTGCCCGTTGCTTCCCCCGAGAATGAAAAGAATGGCCGCCTGCGCGGCGGTGATGCGCACACCCTCGTCGGCAAGCCTCCTCTTCAGATAATTCCGCAATTGCTGCTGGGCCGTAAACACGAGAAAGATGAGACGGTCATTGCTGGCGGTCATGGATCCCCTGATGATTTTGGTAGTAGAAATTTGGCATATAAAATATCCGCTGTCAACTTTTTTCCGCTTCCCCGAAACCGTCCGGGGAAAATCCTTCCTCCATGCAGTGCCGCACCGTGGATTTTCCGTTTTATTTGACAAAAATCGAATGAAACCTTATTTTAAGGATACTTCCGATCCGCTGGAATTTCCCGTGCCCCGGTCCGCGAAGCCGGCTAGAACCGTTCGGGGATCTCTGAAAGGAGTGACCTCCTTTTCCACGGACCCGGAAGAAACACGCCATGGAGGAACGAGAGGAATGAGAACATTCAGGACACTCATACTGGCTGCGGTGCTTACGCTTGCCGGCGCCCAGGCGCTGCAGGCGTTCCTGAACCAATACGGAAGCCTGTCCCCGAGCGGCAAGGCAACGACCTTGTTCGAGACGTATCAGATCGTGGACGGATACCGGTACTACACATCCGGCGCGGAGGACAGGCCCAGGGGGATCATCGGCATCCGGAAGGATTATGAACTCCGATCCTCCCTGTGGGCGGAAATCCCGGCGGACAGCAAGGTGCTGGAGAAATCCGTACGGGGGCTCAGGGAAGGCGCCCGCGACATGAGAGAATTTCCGGCGGGGTCGGAAATTCTCGAACCGGACGGAACCCTGATCGGATACTGGTACTCCGACAAAAAGGCGGCGGTCGTCAAGATGCTCGGGGAAAAGATCGTGGAGATCCATCCCCCCTCAACGGGCCGGGACGGCTCCGGACAGGGGGCGGGCAGCGGGTGAGGCTGCAGCTGATCCTCCGCTCAGGCTGAGCGGATTCAACCAACGCGAAGGCGGCGCCGGCCCTGAAGGGCCGCGCCGTTTTTTTTATACCGAGGCCGGACTTCGTCACCAGTGGGGCTGGTTTCCGATGCGGTGGCCCATCACCTCCAGGGTTTCCGAAACGACGACGAAGGCCTGCGGGTCGAGACGGCGGATGATGGTCTTCACCCTCGCCAGTTCCTGGAACGTGATGACCGTGTAGAGAATGCACCCCTTCTGTCCCGTGAATCCTCCCCGTCCCTCGATGATCGTCACCCCCCGGTTCAGTTCCTCCAGAATCTTCCGGTTGATCTCCTCCCACGCCCGGGAAACGATCCACACCGCTTTCCGCTGGCTCAGCCCGGTGACGACGATGTTGAGGACCTTGGAAGCTACGTACAGGAACACCAGGGTGTACAGGGCCCCCTGAAGGGAGAACAGAAGGGCCGTCAGTGCGAGAACGACGCTGTTGAACACGAGGACGGTCGTTCCGAGACGGACCGAAAAGTGCTTCAGGAGCATGACCGCCAGGATGTCCGTCCCTCCCCCGGAGCCCGCCGAACGAAGCGTGATCCCCGTTCCGATCCCGGTGAGGATCCCGGCCAGAAGCGCGCTCAGGATCCTGTCCTCCACGGCGAAATCCATGTGAACCCACTGCAGGGCCGCGGAGAAGAAGACCATGCCCGCGATGCTGTAGAGAAAGAAGCGCCCCCCCACGAACCGCCAGCCCACGAGGAACAGGGGGACATTCAGCACGAGATAGATGCCGCCCAGGGGCCAGGCGGGCAGGAGGTACTTGACCACCAGGGACAGGCCCGTAAGCCCGCCGCTCACGAATCCCTGGGGGACGAGAATGCCGTTCACCGCGACGGCGCAGAACACGGCCCCGACGGCCAGAAGGCAGAGATTCCACAGTGCCTGTCCCGTCCGCCGCATCCATATCCCGATCCAAGGACGTCTTCCTTTGGCCATAGGTCAAACCGTTACCCGTTCCGGAGCGATTTTCACCCTATATGGAGGAAGTCAGACGGTTTGTCAAATCGGACGACCGGCACCCCCCGACCCGGATTCCCGGGGACAATTTGGTTGACCCTTCGGGAGGTTTCATCTTATTCTGGAAACGGAGAGGCGCATCATGAGACCGGCGACCGGAAAAGGCAAGACAAGGGCGGTGAAGGAGGGAATCGAAGGCCTTCAGGACCTGTCTGCGGAAGGGAGGATGGTGCTTCGGACCATCCTGGAAGGCTTTTCCATCCCCACCTTCGTCATCGGCCGGGACCACCGGGTCCTTTACTGGAACCGGGCCCTTCAGGAACTGAGCGGGCTCCCGGCGGACCGGATCATCGGAACGCGGGAACACTGGAGGGCCTTTTACAGCAGGGAACGGCCCTGCATGGCCGACCTCATCGCCGACGGCCTGCAGGATGAGATCTCCCGGTGGTACAGCGACAAATACAAGAAATCGAACCTCATCGAGGAAGCCTTCGAGGCGACGGATTTCTTCCCCGCCCTCGGCTCGTCGGGGAAATGGCTCCGGTTCACCGCGACGGCCCTCCGGGACGCCGAGGGGAACCTCATCGGCGCTCTCGAGACCCTGGAGGACATCACGGAGGGAAAACTCGCCGAAATGGCGCTTCGGGAAAGCGAGAAACGCCTGAAGACGATCCTCGAAGGCTCCCCCACTCCGGCGTTTCTCATCGACGGCTCCCATCGGATTCTCTACTGGAACCGCGCTCTGGAAGAGCTGACCGGCGTCAAGGCGGACGTCATCATCGGCACGGGCGACCACTGGAAGGCATTCTACAAGGAACGGCGGCCCTGCATGGCCGACCTCCTCGCCGACGGCAGGCTGGATGAGATCCCCCGATGGTACGGGGACAGATATCAGGAATCGAAACTCCTCGACGAGGCCCACGACGCCATTTCCTTTTTTCCCGATCTCGGGAACGGCGGGAAATGGCTCCGCATCACCGCCGCGGTCCTCCGGGATTCCCAGGGCCGGTTCTTCGGGTCCATGGAAACCCTCCAGGACATCACCGAAACGGTCCAGGCGGAAGAGGCGCTGAAGGAAAGCGAGCAGCGCCTGAAATCGGTCCTCGAGGGGTCCCCCATCCCGACCTTCGTGATCGGGAGGAACCACGAGGTCATCTACTGGAACCAGGCCCTGGAGGAGCTGAGCGAGATTCGCGCGGAAAAAATCATCGGAACGAAAAACCACTGGAAGGCTTTTTACGACAAGGCCCGCCCGTGCATGGCCGACCTGCTGGTGGACAGCCTTCTCGACGAGATCCCCCGGTGGTATGTGGGGAAGTATCTCAAATCGAAGCTGATCGACGACGCCTACGAGGCCACCGATTTCTTCCCCGCACTGGGCGGCGGCGGGAAATGGCTCCGGTTCACCGCGGCGGCGCTGAGGGATTCGAAGGGGGTCCTTTTCGGGGCCATAGAGACCCTGGAGGACATCACGGCGCGGAAGCTCGCCGAGGAGGCCCTGAGGGAAAGCGAAAAGAAGTACATGGAACTCAGCATCACCGACGGCCTGACGAAACTGTACAACTCCAGGCACTTCTACAGCCAGCTCAAATCGGAGATCAACCGGGCGAACCGCTACAGGCACCCGCTCTCCCTCCTGCTCCTGGACATCGACGATTTCAAGAAATACAACGACACCTTCGGCCATCTGGAGGGGGACAAGGTGCTGATCCGCCTCGGCCAGGTCATCCGGAGGAGCCTCCGGAAGACCGACTCGGCCTACCGGTACGGGGGGGAGGAATTCACGGCCATTCTCCCGGAGACATCGGGCGAGGCGGCCATGGCGCTCGCCGAGAGAATCCGCAGCGAATTCGCCAACGAATCCTTTTCGACCTGGTCCATCACGCCCGTCCGGAAGACTGTCAGCGTCGGCGTCGCCGAATACGATCCGGACGAGGAACTTTCCATGTTTCTGAAACGGACCGACGAAAGCATGTACCGGGCGAAGAAAAAAGGGAAGAACAGGGTCTATTTCGGGGGAAAGGGCCTGCCGCCCGAGGAGGAGGAACGCTGAAGGGGCCGGCGTCCGCCCGGCCTACTCCTTGCTCTCCAGTTCCGCCCGGATCTTGCGGGCCAGATCTTCCAGGATGGCGTCGAACTGCCTCCGCATGGAAAACATGTCCCGCCGCATTCGAAGGATGATGTCGACGCCGGGGAGGTTCACCCCCAGTTCCTCCACGAGCACCTTGACGAGCCGCAATTTCTCCAGCTCCCCGCGGGAATAGTATGTCTTTCCGGCGGATTCCTCCCTGAAGCAGCAGACAATCTCCTCGTCCTCCAGGTCAAGAAGGAACTCCTCGTCCAGTTCGAAAATACGGATCACTTCCTCCGTGGTCCAGTATTCCTTTCCCATGGATTACAACCTGATCCCCTTCCGGACATCCTCCCGGTAAAAGGAGTCCAGCTTCCGGGCGGCCTCCACCGCTTCCTCCTCCCGGGAGGAGGGAACCACAATGGAAAGCCGGACCATGAAATCCCCCCGTTTCTTCGTTTTCATGTTCACCGCCCCCTTGCCCTTCAGCCTCAGGATCTGGCCGTTCTGGCTTCCCGGGGGGATCTTCACGTTCACTTCCCCGTCCACCGTGGGGATCCGTGCCTGCCCTCCCCCGAGGGCCTCGAGGACCGTGACGGGCACGTCCAGATACAGATCGTCCCCCTTCCGGGTCAGAAGCGGGTGGGGATTCACCCGGATTCTCAAATAGAGGTCCCCCGGACCGCCGCCGTTCCTTCCCGGTTCCCCTTTTCCCGCGACCCGGATCCGCGCGCCTTCCTGAACGCCCGGGGGTATCTTCACCCGGATTCGTTCCCTTCCGGGGACCTGGCCGGCGCCGCCGCATTCCCCGCAGGGGGTTCCCACGCGGCCGTGGCCGCCGCACTGCGGGCAGACCTGGGTGAAGCGGAGCGGCCCCTCGGCGACATCCATCCGTCCGGAGCCCTTGCAGGTCGGACAGGGGATGAGTTTCGTCCCCGGCTCCGTACCCGATCCCTGGCAACGGGGACAGGGGGTCGTCTTTTCCATGACCAGTTCCGTCTCCACGCCCCTCAGCGCGGCAAGGAAATCGACGGCCATCTCGTGCTCCAGGTCCCGCCCCTTCGATTTCCGCCCGTCCCGGAAGGCGCGGTCCCCTCCCCCTCCGGCAAAACCGAAAAGATCGCCGAAGAGGTCCTCATAATTCTCGTGGCGTCCGAAGGACTCCTCCGGCCGCCCTTCCCGCTCCCTCTGCCAGGAGGACTGCCACTCCCGGTACTGTCTCGCCTTCCCCGGATCGAAACCCGCCTGGAGGCCCTCCTCGCCGAACTCGTCGTAGAGCTTCCGCTTGTCCTCGCTTCCCAGGGCCTCATAGGCGATGGAGATTTCCTTGAACCGCTGTTCCGCCTCCCGGTTTCCCGGGTTCACGTCGGGATGCCATTTCCGGGCAAGCTTGCGGTACGCCTTCTTGATGGCCTCGGTGGTCGCGTCCCGGGGAACGCCGAGGGTTTCGTAAAAATCCTTCGCCATGATCGATCGATATTGACTTTCAGGTAATTGGGCATTCTTTTATCACCGATCCTTCTCTCCAGGCAAGCCTTTTCCCGGAAAACCAGGGACACTTCCGATTCGGAAAAACGGGGACACTTCTAAGGGGAAAACCCGGGACACTTCCCGTATTTNNAAATACGGGAAGTGTCCCGGGTTTTTCCTCCAGTGTCCCCCGGCCCGGCTTTCCTTTCCGGGCCGTCTGTGATAGCCTTTTCGCAAATAACGCACAAGGACCGGAACCCCCATGAAAAAAGCCTGCATCGCCCTTCTTCTGGCGGCCGCAGTCCTCGTTCCCGGCTGCACCTTCGTTCAGATCCCCCTCTTCCCGGAAACGACGGGCCTCGAGGAAACGGTGCTGGAGGGAACGGGCGCGGAAAAGATCCTGCTCCTCGATCTTTCCGGTTTCATCTCCGATGAGAAAATCACGGGGGGCCTCTTCCAGGATGCCCCCTCGCTTCTGGAAACCGTCAGGGAATCCCTGGACAAGGCGGCGCAGGACGGGAGCATCCGGGGGCTCCTCCTCCGGGTGAACTCCCCCGGCGGGACCATCACGTCAAGCGACATCCTCCGTCACGAAATCCTGGAGTGGAAAAAGAAAAGGCAGGTTCCCGTCGTGGCCTGCCTCATGGACACCGCCACATCGGGGGCCTATTACGTGGCCGCGGCGGCGGACGAGATCGTCGCCCACCCGACGACGATCACCGGCAGTTTCGCGGTGATCGCCATGAAGATCAATGCCAGGGGACTGCTCGAAAAGATCGGAATCGAGGAGGAAACCTACAAGTCGGGCGATCTGAAGGATATGGGGTCTCCCTTCCGGCCCAGCACGGCCGAGGAAAGGAAGATCATGGGGGACATCGTGGCGTCGCTTCACCAGCGGTTCGCCCGGGTCATCCTGGAGGGCCGGCCCTCCCTGAAGGAAAAGGACCTCCCCCGGCTCATGGACGGCCGGATTTTCACCGCGGATCAGGCACTGAAAGAAGGGCTGGTGGACCGCATCGGATACCTCGGCGACGGGATCGGCGCCCTCAAGTCCCGGATCGGTCTGAAGGAAGCCAGCATCGTCACCTACGGGCGCCCGGGGAGCTACAGGGGGACGATCTATTCCTCCGCCCTGACGCCGTCCTGGGACGGCGGTTCCCTCCTTGCCATGGGAAAACGCTTATCGACGGGGATACAGCTTCTGTACCTGTGGACCCCCTGACTCCCTCCGGCCCGCGCCGCGGGCCTTTACGCCGAAGCGCCTCCACGGGCGAAAACGCCGGAATCCCTCAGGCGGCGCCGCCGGGAATGTCGTACCGGAGGCTTCCCCATTCCCAGAAATAAGGAACGAAGGAACGGTCCGGCAGAACGGGCTTCGCCGAAACGGGCGCGAAAACCCTCTCGAATCCCGGAAGCGTGAAGCCCACGGAAAATCCCGGTTCCAGGGAAAACCACCCCATGAGATCGTAATAAAGGCCCGGATCCTCGCTGTCGAGCCCCAGGGGGGACGACTCCCTGAGGGGGGCTTCCTGGATCTCGAAAAAGTCCTCGAGGATCTCTTTCCATTTTTCCCTCTCGCCGTTCCCCGGGAGGGTGTCCCACTGCGTCGTGGCGGAACGTGTTTCTCTTTCCTTTGCGGTCATTGCTCCCGTCTCCTTTCGCAGGCATCCTTCCACAAATCAAAAGAGCACGGATCGTGCCATCCCCGCCGAAAATGCAATATAATGAAATCATTTATATTTTTGCCAAGGCGGTTCCCGGCCGGGCCGCCTTTCCATGAATAGGCGTTTTCGCAGTGCGAAGAGCCTTATGCAGCCTTGCGAAATTGCAATCGGAATCGAGTTCTGCTAGAGAATAACCAGATTTAATGGCTTCGGAAGCAGCATTGTTCCGGCTTTTACGAGCCCGGCGGATATTCCTGCATGGAAACGGCGGCCCCGATGAAGATTTTTCACCTCACGATCCCCTGTCTTCTTCTCCTCGTCCTGGCGGGGTGCGGACCCTCGTTTCCCGTGAAGGACATCCTGGAAAAAGGAAACGCCCTCTACGGGGACGGCCGTTATGACGAGGCCGTTTCCTGCTACACCCGGATCATCGAAACCCTCCGGGACCCGGCGGACCCCAACCTGGTGTCGGCCCGTTTCAACCGGGGGCTCGCCTTTCTCGAAAAGGGGTCTTTCGGAGAGGCCGTCGCCGATTTCTCGGCGGTGATCGACCGGGAAAACGGGGACGAAGGGGCCTGCCGCCAGAGGGCACGGGCCTTCGAGGGTCTCGGGGATTACGAAAAGGCCCTCGCCGACTACACGCGGGCCATCGCCTGCGAACCCGGCGATGCCGATCTCTACCTGTGGCGGGGCGATATCCATCGAAAGTGGAACCGCCGGCACGATCTCGCCGCAAGGGACTTCGCCGCTGCCGTCCGTCTCCGGCCGGCGGACCGGCGGGCCCTGTACGCCCTGGGAATGGCCTGTTTCATGAAAGCCGATTACGACGGCGCCATCGAGAGCCTGTCCAGGGCCATCGGGATCTGTCCCGAGGACGGCCGGTGCTACAACGGACGGGGCCAGTCCTATCTGCAGAAGGGAAACCTGGAGGAAGCCCTGTGCGATCTCCGGAAGGCCTGCGAACTCCGGGAGGAAAGCAGCTGCATCCTCCTGGAATACCTCGCGGCGGGGGATAGGACCGGCGGGGGGCAAAAACGTCCGGCCGGGGGGAAACATCCCGGAAAAGGGGGAAAAAAGGAGGAGCCATGATGGAAAAGGAAGCCGATCCGGCGGCGGGGGAACCCCGCCTGTATCTCGATCCGACCTTCTATCTCGACAGCGATTCGCCGGATGTGGCGGATTTCGCCCGGACGACAGCCTCCCCCGGGAACACCGCGCCGGAACGGGCGGTGCGTCTCTATTACGCCGTCCGCGACGGCATCCGTTACGATCCCTTTCAGATCGCCTTTCGCCCCGAGGAATTCCGGGCCAGCGCCGTCCTGAAGAGGGGCTGGGGATTCTGCGTCCCCAAGGCGGTCCTTCTCGCGGCGGCGGCCAGGGCGATCGGGATCCCGGGCCGCCTCAGGTTCGCCGATGTGAAAAACCACCTGACCACGGAAAAGCTCAGGGAAAAAATGGGCTCCGACCTCTTCATCTTTCACGGCTACACGGAGCTCTTTCTCGACGGCCGGTGGGTCAAGGCGACCCCCACCTTCAACATCGGCCTGTGCAGGAAAGCCGGCGTGCCCCCTCTCGATTTCGACGGAAGGAACGACGCCGTTTTCCATGCCTTCGACGGGGAGGGGAAAAAGTACATGGAGTATGTAAAGGATCGCGGGACTTATTCCGATCTACCATACGACGTCATTATGGAAACGTACCGGAAGCATTACCCCCTGTTCTTCGGGAAGGGAACGGGCGGAAACGAAGGAGAGAACGCACCATGATCCGAACGCACCGGAAGGGCATCCTCCCTTTCCTTCTCTCGGTTCTGTTCCTTTGGGGTCTTTACCCGCCGTTCCATGCCCCTGCTTTCGCCGCATCGCCGGGGGAAGGGGCGACAGCCCTGGGAAAAGATTCAGGCATCCGACACCCGAAGCTGTCCCGTTCCCTGAACCGGCTGATCGAAAGCGGGAAACCGGGGCAGGAAAGGACCGCCTGGAGGGCACCCGTCGGCACCGATCTCCGGCTGGAGGACGGATGGGTCTGGACGGTCGTGGTGGCCGGAGGAAACGGCATCGGCGACGATCTGGAGGCGGAAACGGCCGAACTGACAGGAGAGATCGAAGCGCGGGGAGGCCGGGTGGAACTCGTCTACAAAAACCTGATCCAGGCCTGGATTCCCGTGGAGAGCCTGGAATCCATGGCCGACCTGGAGGGAATCCGCATCATCCGCGCACCCCTTCGGCCCAGGGTCATCGGCGAAGCGCCTCCCGGGAAATCCGCCCCCCGTGGCGCTCCCATCCCGGACAAGTCCCTGGCGGCCGCGGACCCGGTGAATGAACCGTCCGATTCGGGCTCCGTCGTCAGCGAAGGACGCTCCCTCATCGGAGCCGACGTCTGGCAGGATGCCGGATATTCCGGAAGCGGCGTGAAAGTCGCCGTGGTGGACGTGGGTTTCAAGAATTACCTCTCCCTCCTGGGCTCGGAACTTCCCTCGTCGGTGACGACGAAATTCTACGGATCGTCATCGGACATCTCGGGCACCGTCCACGGGGCGGCCTGCGCCGAGCTGGTCCATGACATCGCCCCGAACGCCGCTTTGTACTTCACCCAGCCGAGAACGGAAGTGGAGCTGGGAAACGCCGTCACCTGGTGCATCGCCCAGGGCGTCCGGGTCATCAGCCATTCCGTCGGATGGAGCATCGACGGCGGCGGCCTCGACGGAACGGGGGTCATCGACGAGGTCGTGGACACCGCGGCCGCAAACGGCATCCTGTGGGTCAATTCCGCCGGGAACCAGGCCCTCGCCCACTGGGGCGGGCTTTTCTCCGACCCCGACGGGGACGGATGGCTGAACTTCCAGGGAAACACGGAGATCAACGGGTTCACCCTCTACGGAACCGACGACGTCTATGTGGCGATGAACTGGAACGACACCTGGGGGGCTTCGGGAAACGACTACGACCTCTTCATTTACCGGATCGGCGATCTGACGTCCCCCGTCGCCTCCAGCATGGACATCCAGAACGGGAATGACAATCCCGCGGAATTCATCGCCTTCACACCCACCCGCGGCGTCCTGTACGGCTTCAAGATCCGGAAGGTCGACGGCACGGCGAAAACCCTCCAGGTCAACTTCCTCACCCAGAACCAGCTGGAGTACTCCGTCGCCGCGACCAGCCTCGACCTCCCCGCCGACAGCGCCAACGCGGTCACCGTGGGCGCCGTTCCGTGGAACAATCCCGGAACGATCGAAGTCTTCAGTTCCCAGGGGCCGACCGTGGACGGACGGATCAAGCCCGACCTCGTGGGACCGGACTACGTGAGCACCGCATCCTACGGTTCGGGGGACTTCGGGGGGACCTCCGCCGCCTGCCCCCACGTGGCCGGCTCCGCGGCCCTCGTCATGGAGGCCTATCCCTCGTGGACGTTGACGGAGGTCAGAAACCTCCTCGAGTCCCGGGCCATCGACCAGGGGGTCTCCGGAAAAGACAACGTTTTCGGAAGCGGCCTCGTCCATCTCGGGGAACCCGCCGCCTCCGTTTCCTATTCCTATTCCCGGTTCATTCCCTACTATTCGGGTCTGGCGAACCAGTGGACGGGCGTGGCCCTGTGGAATCCGAGCACCACCGCGGCCGTCAACGTCAGGATCCTCGTTTACGGCGCATCGGGAAACCTTCTCCTGGAACGGGAGGAAACGATCCCGAAAAAAGGACAGATGTCCCAGGTCCTCGGAACGGGAACCCTCCGGGAGGGCTGGATCCGGATCGAGGCAAACGGGCCTGTCTCGGGCATTTCCTTCGTCGGAAATTCGAACCTCTCCGCAGTCATGATCGACGTTCCCGTCACCGGGCTTTCCTCCGAGAAGCTCCAGATTCCCCACGTGGCCCAGGACGACGTCTGGGACACGACCCTCTTCATCTGCAATCCCAACGACGGCCCGGCGACGGTCACCCTCACCTATGTGAACGGCCAGGGAACGGCCACGGCCACAAAGATTTATTCGTCCATCCCAGCGAAGGGGAGCCTGGTCTACCCCGCGGCCACCCTCCTGGGAACCGCCGAGGCGACCGACGGAAGCATCGAAATCCTGTCCTCGAAACCGGTCGCGGCCGCCGCCCTGTTCGACAACGAAAAATCGGGGGGGGCGGGACGTTCCTGCGTGGGCGCCGTCGATCCCTCGAATCCATGAACCAAGGAGTTTTTTCCCGATGACATCCCAGAAACTGATCGCGTTCCTGTCCGACCCCTCCTGCTATCCCCACGGGCCCCAGTCCGTTCACACCGTGGAGACCCACATTTCCCACGTCTTCATCGCCGGTGACCGGGTTTTCAAGATCAAGAAACCGGTGAACTTCGGCTTTCTGGATTTCACGACCCTGGAAAAGCGGGAATTCTACTGCCGGGAGGAACTGCGGCTGAACAGGCGCCTGGCGGAAGATATCTACCTGGGCGTCCTGCCCATCCACGAGGACGGGAACGGGAACTTGAACTGGGAAGGCCGCGGCGACGTCGTGGAATACGCCGTGTTGATGAAACGGATCCCCGAGGACCGGATGCTCGGGTCGCTCCTCTCGAAAAAAGAGGTGGAACCCGCGGTCATGGAAAGGATCGCCGCCAAAATCTGCCGCTTCCACGGCGACGCGTCGACGGGCGGGGAAATCGATGAAATCGGGGGATTCGAGACGGTCCGGAGAAATCACGAGGAGAACTTCGAGCAGACGGAACCGTATGTGGGAATCACCATCCCCCGAAGGGAGTACGACTTCCTTCGCGCATGGGCCCTCGGTTTTCTCGAGGCCCGGGAGCCCCTCTTCCGGAAACGGGTCCGGGAGCACAGGATCCGGGAATGTCACGGGGACCTCCATCTCCAGCACATCTGTCTCACCGACGGGATCGTCATCTTCGACTGCATCGAGTTCAACAAGCGCTTCCGCTACCTCGACACGGCCGCCGAGGTGGCCTTTCTTGCCATGGACCTGGACTTTCACGGGTACGGCGGGTTCGGCAGGGTGTTTCTCGACGCCTATCTCCGGGAATCGGGGGACGCGGAGCTTCCCGTTCTCCTTCCCTTCTACCAGTGCTATTTCGCTTTTGTCCGGGGGAAGGTGACCGGGTTCCGTGTCGGCGATCCCGGGCTCGCACCGGCGGAACGGAAGGGGATCGAAGACGAGGCCCGCAGGTACTTCCGGCTGGCCTTCTCCTACGGGACCCGCCTCGACCGGCCGACCCTGATCGTCATGAGCGGCTGGATGGGCACGGGGAAATCCCTCGTCGCCCGGTGCCTGGCGCCCCTTCTCGGGGCGGAGATCCTCCGGATGGACGTCCTGCGGAAGGAACTGCTCGAAATCTCCCCCACGGACCACCACTACGAGGAATTCGGAAAGGGAATCTACGGGGAGGAGATGAACCGGCGGACTTACGAAGAAGGGCTCCGGAGGGCGACGGCCCTCCTGAAAGAGGGACGGTCCGTCATCCTGGACGGCTCTTTCCGGAGCGGCAGGGACCGCCTCGCGGCCATGGAAGCCGCGGCCTCCCTCTCCGCCCCGTTCTTCATGGTCTACTGCTTCGCGCCCGATGAAGTCCTCCGCCGCAGGCTTGAAAAGAGGAAACAGTCGGGGATGGACGCCTCCGACGGGCGATGGGAGCTTCTCGAGTCGCAGAAAAAATCTTTCGATCCCATCGAGGGCATTCCCCGGGAGTCCCTCATAACCCTCGACACCTCGGGGAAAATTGACGAGATCACGGACAGGGCGCTTCTCCGGATCCGGACCGGGCGGTGACGTTCATCCGCTGGCGGGAGTCCCGGTTTCCCCGGACGGGGCCGGTTTCTCCCCCGTCCCTTCCTTCCCGGCGGCCGAGGCCATGCGGCGCTTCGTCTCCTCGATGAGATAATTGAGCCTGAAGTTCATGTGCGTGCCGGGATACTTTTCCAGGATCGTCTCGAAACGGGCGAGGGCCGCCTTGTACTTGCTCCGCTTGAAATAGAAATACCCCACGTAGAACTCGTGATCCGCAAGCCGTTCGTTGCATTCCCGGAGCCTTTTCTCGGCCATTATGGAAAAGGGGTTCCCCGGAAAACGGGCAATCAGCTTCGCGAACGCTTCCCCGGCCTGGTGGGTCGCCGTCTGGTCCCGGTCGATGCTGAGCATCTGCCGGTAATGACACATCCCGGCCTGATACATGGCGTAGGGCACGTTTTCATTCGTCGGATGGAGGCTCGAAAAATCCAGATAGCTCATCTCCGCCTCCACGAAATCCCCCGCGCTGTAATGGGAGTCGGCGATTCCCAGTTCCGCCTTGAGGGCCAGATCGCTGAGAGGGTACTGTTCCTGAAGGCGCTGAAAGGCCTCGATGGCCTTCTCGTAATCCCCCTCGTGATAATTCTGGTAACCGCTCTGATACAGCCGCTCCGGCGTTCCTCCCCGTATGGGAGACCCCTTCCACCATCCGCACCCCCCCATCCCGGCAAGCACGAGGATGAGAAGGATTCCGCGAAAGACATTCCGTTTCATCAAAATGGGTACACCTTTCTCACTGAAAGAACGCGGCCCTGCGGGTACCGCTATAGAACCTTTTTCAGGAAATCCTCCAGGTGATTCTTGGGAACGAGCCCGACGAGCCTGTCCTCCAGCTTCCCCCCCTTGAACAGGAGCAGCGTGGGGATGCTCTGGACGCCGTATTTCCTGGAAACTCCGGGGCACTCATCCACATTGACCTTCGCCACTTTCACGCGACCTTTATAGGTTTCCGCGAGTTCCTCCACGATCGGTCCGATGGCCCGGCAGGGTCCGCACCAGGGCGCCCAGAAATCGACCAGGGCTGGGGTCGCCGACTTCAGGATCTCTTCATCGAAGGTCTGATCCGACGGGTGAACCAGGGGACTTTCTTTCGACATGGTCCGGTCCTCCTCTCTTTTAAGGTACAATATGCGCACGAACGGCGCGATGTCAAACAAAAAGGATCTTTTCCGGCGAACGGGGCGGATGCGGAACCGTTCCCTGAACCGTGCTTTTTGACAGGCTTCCCGGGATTTGCTATACAGAACCCAGTCACGGGGGAGGGGAAAATGACGCGCACCGGCATCCTTTCGGGAACGATTCTTCTCCAGAGGACCTCCTTTTTCCGGGACCTGACCCGGAAAACCTTCTCCACGGCTTACGGGGAAGCCACCCTGTTCCTTTCCCGGGACATCGCCTTCGTTCCCCGGCACGGCACCGACCCGAAGGTGCACATCCTGCCCCACCGGATCAACCACCAGGCAAATCTGCTCGCCCTCCGCGAGGCGGGAGCGGAAGAAGTCATCGCCGTTCATTCCACGGGATCCCTGAAACGGCGTCTCGCACCGGGCACACTGGTCGTTCCCGACGATTTCATCGATCTTTCCGGGGGGCCCACCGTCTTCGAGACAAAGGCCGTCCACGTCACGCCGGTCATCGACGACGGGCCTCGAAGGAAACTGCTCCGGGCGGCAGCGGCATGCGGCATCGAGGCGGTCGACGGGGGCGTTTACTGGCAGACGAAAGGCCCGCGCCTGGAAACCCGCGCCGAGATCGCCCTCATGGCCCGGTTCGCCGATCTCGTGGGCATGACCATGGCGAGCGAGGCCGTCATCGCCCGCGAGCTGAATCTCCCGTTCGCGTCGCTCTGTTCCGTGGACAACTACGCCCACGGCATCGGAGAGCGGGCGCTTTCCATCGACGAAATCCTGGAACAGGCAAGGAAGAATGAAGACAGGGTTGTCAAAATCCTTGAAGCTTGCATGGAAGGGGGAAGGGCATGAAATTTTCCACCAGGGGAGATCAAGGGGAAACGAGTCTTCTCGGAGGGGAGCGGATCCCGAAGTACGACTTGAGGCCCGAGACTTACGGCACCCTCGACGAGGCGAGTTCCACCCTCGGAGTCGCCCGGGCGGCAACGGACAATGAAAGAATCAAGGACATTCTTCTGTCCGTGCAGAAGGATCTCCTCGTCGTGGGAGCGGAGCTTTCGGCGCTTCCCGGCGTGTACGGGAAACTTGCCCGGACCATCGGGGACGAGGACATTCTTCGGCTGGAGCGATGGATCGACGCCCTCCAGGAAGAGGTTCCCCTGAAAAACGAGTTCATCTATCCCGGGCAGACGGTGGTTTCCTCCCAGATCGACGTGGGACGGACCATCGTGAGAAGGGCGGAGCGGTGGGCCGCCCGGATGAAACGCGAGGGGCTGATCCCCAACGAAAGGATCAACCGGTACCTGAACCGCCTGGCGGACATGCTCTTCACGCTCGCCAGGTACGAGGAAGGGAAAAGCCTGCCTTAGAACGCCCCGAGCTGGCAGCGGCTGATCTTGATCTTCAGCGCCTCGCAGGCGCCGGACACGGCCATCCGCGACACGCGGCACCGCCGGGCGATTTCCCAGGCGGCGGCGCAGGGAAGCCGGCCGTCTGCCATGGCGTCTCCGATCATTCCCTTCAGTTTCGGGTCGATCTCTTCCGCCGCGACGAGGATCTTGTTCTCCTTGCCGTAGCCGAAAAGCCCGAGTTGGCAGCGGCCCAGCGAAATTTCCTCGTGGTCCAGCGCCGCGCCCACCCTGTCAGGGGGAAATCCCGTCCGCTTCGCGATGCGGAAGGCCCCGGCGCAGGATATCCGGTTCTCCCTGGCACCCTTTCGCACGGTCTCGAGAAGTTCGGGGGGCGGGACCGCCTCGGACCGTCTCTTGTTCCTGAAATGCCCCTGATCCTCGCGGGTCATGTGACTCCCCTTTCAACGGCCTTTTCTTCGGAAGCCGTCAGTTCCGACGAAATCGCATAAAATCAAAGCAACGCTTCCTTCGAACGGCAAAGGAAAAAGCTCCATAGNNATATGGGCTTTTTACGAGGCCGTCAGTACTTCATGTAGTGAAAGGGCTCGGCGTTGGACAAAGCCTGCGCGCTCAGGGTCTCGAAGCCGGCCGCCTCGAGGACGCGCTGGGTTTTCTCCATCTGGTCCACATCGATGACGAAAACCGCCCTTTTCCAGCTTTCGAGAACGAATCCGTAAGCGTTTTCCACGTTGATCCCTTCCTTCGCCAGAAGCTGGACGAGCCGGTCGAGCCCACCGGGACGGTCCTCGATGAGAACCGCCACGACCTGGCGGAGACTCACCGTCAGCCCCTCTTTTTCCAGGGCCTTCACCGCCCTCTGGGGGTCGTCGACGAGGAGGTTCACCACCCCGAAGACGTCGGACGTGGCGATGGTGATGGCCCGGATGTTGATCTTCTCCTTTCCGAGGATCCCCGTCACCTTGGCAAGCCGTCCCGGCTTGTTCTCGGCAAAAACGGACAATTGATAGGTAACCATCTTCCGCGTTCCCTCCTTCCCCGCGCTTACTCGTCCTTCCGGTTGTCCACGACCCGGATGGCCTTCCCCTCCGTCTTCGGAAGGCTGTTCGGCTCGACCAGGATCACCTTCGGCGAGATGAGGATGTCGCTCTTCAGCTCCTCGACGACCTTCCTGCGGAGCCCCTCCAGCTTTTTCAGATCGCCGGTAAAATACTCCTTCTGGACCTCCACCTTGACGATCATGTCGTCATTGAAGCCCTCCCGCTCCAGGATGATGAGAAAGTTCGTTCCCACGCCGGGGATGTCCATGAGCTTTTTCTCGATCTGAATGGGGAAGATGTTCACCCCCTTGATGATCATCATGTCGTCGGTCCGGCCCTTGATCCGCTCGATTCTCCTGTGGGTTCTCCCGCAGGGGCAGGGCCCCGGGATGATCCGGGTCAGGTCCTTCGTCCGGTACCGGATGATCGGCATGCCCCGGCGGACCAGGGTCGTCAGCACCAGTTCCCCTTCCTCCCCGTCCGGAACGGGGCGCAGGGTCTTGGGGTCGATGATTTCGACGAGAAAGTTGTCTTCCCAGATGTGCAGCCCGTTCTGGCAGGTGCACTCGAAAGCGACCCCCGGGCCGTTCATCTCGGAAAGCCCGTAGGAATTGAAGGCCTTGATCCCGTAAAGCTCCTCGATCTTCAGGCGGGTCTTCTCCGAGTGGGGCTCGGCGCCGATGAAGGCGATTTTCAGTTTCGTGTCCCTTTTCGGATCCACGCCCATCTCCTCGAAGACAAGGTACAGGTGAAGGGCATAGCTGGGGATGATGTGGATCACCGTGGTATCGAAATCCTGCATGAGCTGGATCTGTCTTTTGCTGTTTCCCGCCCCGGCGGGGATGACCAGGGCCCCGAGCTTTTCCGCTCCGTAGTGGAAGCCGAGGCCGCCCGTGAACAGCCCGTACGTCATCATGTTCTGAAAGACGTCCCCCTTCCGCATGCCCGTCATGAACATGGAGCGGGCCACCAGGTTCGTCCATTCGGCGATGTCCTCAACCGTGTGAAAAATCACCGTCGCCCGGCCCGTCGTCCCGGAAGACGAGTGCATCCGGACGAGTTCGTCCTTCGACACGGCGATGAACCCATAGGGCCAGTGCTCCCTGAGATCGTCCTTCGTGGTGAAGGGCAGCTTTTCCACATCCTTCAGGGAATGGAGGTCCGCCGCTGCAAGTCCCGGCCGTCCCGGCGAGGAGCCGTAATAAGGGGAGCGGCCCGCCCTGTCCAGCGTCTCCTGCAGCCGCTTCCACTGCAATGCCTCCAGTTCCTCCCTCGGGATCACTTCCAGTTCCTTCTGCCAATACATGGCGATTCCTCCTTCCTTACCGCGCTCGCACGTATATACCCTCGAAAACGAGGGATGATCAAGTCCTATTTGCGGCGGCCTCCGGGCTCCCGCGGCCCCGCCGGCCACGGTTCGACGAACCCGCAACCTGCCGGAAAACGCTTCTCCCGAAGGTCAGGGGAAAATCCCGCCGGCCGGGCCCCGATCCCGGGAGCCGGGGCATGCGGAGGGCATGCCGCAGGGGCATGGGACAAAGGGCGGCGCGGGAACTTTGACGAAGCCGTCAGATTTCCTCCCATCCGGAGAGGTCGTCCGGACCGCAGGGTTCCTCCGCCCGGTCCCATTCGGGCCAGCCCGTGCACTTGTGGCGAACGGCCGCCGCCGCGGCTTCCTCCGTCTCGAACGACCGGAGCCAGAGGCCGCCGATGCAAAGCTTGCACAAGGAAAGGTCCTCCTCGTCGGGACCGATGAGAAACGTTCCCGACGGGGATCGGAAGATATACGCCATGGCGATCACCTCGCGGCTTTTTCGAGTTCCATAGTCGAAGCCGCCCGAGAAATCAAGCGCGACCCGCCGGCGGAAAGCCCGAATGGAAATTTCTCCGGAAGGGGCGGGATTCCCGGAACGGCCGGAGGGGGACGGGTCACTTTTGTCTTGACAAAGGTGGAACCTAATGCTATGGAATCACTAATCATTTCATATTAGAGACGGCGGGGGCCGACCGTTCGCCGTTTCCGGGGAACGGTAGGAATTCATGTATTAACAATGAGTTGTTTGATTTTCCAGGATCCTGTCAGGGCACGCCATGGCGAATCTCATCACCCTGTCCCGATTGCTCCTGCTCTTTGTTCTCGTCATCATCGCCTATCAGGCGCCCCCCGTTCTGCAGCTCCTGAACGTCCCCCTCCTCGGGGTCATCTTTTTCATGGATGCCTTCGACGGCTTCGTCGCCCGCCTTCGGAACGAGACCTCCCATTTCGGGGCGCTCTTCGACATCGCCGCGGACCGGATCGTGGAAAACGTCCTGTGGATCGTGGTCGCCGATCTCGACCTGGTCCCCGTCTGGGTCGCCATTCTCTTCATCACGAGGAGCTTCCTCGTGGACACCATCCGGAGTTACGGGGCCTCCCGCGGTCTGACGCCCTTCGGCATGGTGGAATCGAAACTCGGAAAACTCCTCGTCTCGGGAAAGACGCTGCGGCTTCTCTACGGGATCGCGAAAGCCGTCACCTTCGGCTACCTGCTGCTCATTTATCCCCTTCCTCTCGTCGCCCCCGGCCTGTACGAGGCGACCCGGCCCGAGCTGGAAGGATTGAAATTCCTGCTTGTGTACACCACGGTTTTCCTGTGCGTCCTGCGCGCCCTTCCGGTGATCCTCGAGTTCGCCTTCAAATCGGACGGGCCCTTCCGCAATATCGGAAGGTCCCGATCCAACCGGCGGCAATGACATGGCGATCGTCTTCATCGACCTCGACGGAACGTTGATCGAAAAGGAAAGCTCCGAACGGCGGTTCTTCCTGTATCTCCTGAGAAAGGGGGCCCTCGGGATTCCCCAGATTTCCCACTTCCTCTTTTTTGCCTTACGCCGCTGGCCCCGCCTCGGGAAATCGGTCTGGAAAAAAAACAAGGCCTATCTTTCCGGTCTTTCCGAGGAGTACGTGGCCGAAAGGGCCGGCGAATTCGTCGGAAAGGAGCTTCTCCCGTCCCTGCGGCGGGAAATGACGGACCGGATCGCCCGGCACCGGCAAAACGGCGACGAAACGGTCCTCCTCACGGGAACCCTCGCGGCGATCGCCGAACCGGTGGCCCGTCACGGGGGCATCGACGCGGTCCGGGCGACGGTCTGCACCGTATCGGACGGCCGTTTCCGTCCCCTCCCGCCCCCCGTCCATCCCTTTCACGCGGAAAAGCTCCGGATCGCCCGCCGGATGTGCGCCGAGAAAGGGATCTCCCTTCGCGAATGCACGGCTTACGGCGACTCGATCCACGACCTTCCCCTGCTCGAAGCGGTCGGAAAACCGGTGGCTGTGTGTCCCGACCGGGCCCTGAAAAGACTCGCCCTCCGCCGATCCTGGGAAATCCTGGGGGAATCCCCCTCCCGCCGGCGGGGGAGATAAACCCTCTTTTCTCCTTGCCTTTCGCTTTTTTTTTCGTTGCCCCGCCGGGGGCCTTGTGATAGAAGGCGGGGTCATGCTGAACATTGGACTCACCGGCGGCATCGGAAGCGGAAAATCGACGGTCGCCCGATTTCTCGTGGGCAAGGGAGCCGTCCACCTAGACATCGACGGCCTGGTCCACGAACTGGAGGAACCGGGGCAACCGGTGTGGAAGGAGATCGTCGCTTCCTTCGGGACGGACATCCTTGCCGGGGACCGGTCCATCGACCGGGACAAACTGGGGGAACGGGTATTCCCGAACCCGGCGAAGCGGGAGCTGCTGAACCGGATCGTTCACCCCGCCGTGTACCGGGCATGGAAGGACAGGGTCCGCGGGATCGGGGAAAACCGTGAGGACGCCATCGTCATTTCCGACATCCCCCTTCTCATCGAGGTGGGGTGGGTAAAGGACGTGGATCTGGTGCTCCTGGTCCACATCCCCCCGGACGAGCAGGTCCGCAGGGTCATGAAGCGCAACGGCATCAGCCGGCGGGAGGCCCTGGAACGGCTCCATTCCCAGATGCCCATCGACGACAAGCTCCGTTACGCCGATGTGGTGATTCACAACGAGGGGACCCCGGCGGAGACGCAACGGCAGATCGACCTTCTCTGGCCCCGGCTGGTGGAACTGGAACGGGAGCGCAGAGAGGCCCCCGGTAAACCCGCTTCCCCGGAAATGCGCACAGAGGAACAAAAGGGAGGGACAAGAAGAGAATGATCGAAAAGAATGTAAAAACCGATTTCAGCGCGACGATTTCCGAGCCGGCCGTCGATCCGACGGCCTACATCCACCCGCTGGCAGCCGTCATCGGAAACGTCCGGATCGGCGCAAACGTCATGGTCGCCCCGACGGCCTGCGTCCGCGGGGACGAAGGACAGCCCCTTTCCGTCGGCGACGACTCAAACGTCCAGGACGGCGTCGTCATTCACGCCCTGGAAACGGAACTGGACGGGAAAGCGGTGGAGAAGAACCTCTTCGAGGTGAACGGGAAAAAGTACGCCGTATACGTCGGGAAGAGGGTCTCCCTGGCCCATCAGGTCCAGGTGCACGGTCCGTCCGTCATCGGGGACGACACGTTTGTCGGGATGAAGGTGCTCGTTTTCCGCTCTGTCGTGGGGAAATTCTGCGTCATCGAACCGGGGGCGATCCTCATGGGCGTTTCCGTGCCCGACCGCCGCTACGTCCCGGCGGGTTCCGTCCTCCGGACCCAGGAAGAGGCGGACCGCCTTCCCGAAATCACCGAAGACTACCCCATGAAGAACATGAACAAAGGGGTCGTCCACGTGAACACGAGCCTGGCGAAGGCCTATCTGGCGGCTAAGAAATAACGGTTTTGCACAAAGAATCCTGAACCCGCACGGGCGGCCTTCCCCCCTCCGGAGACGGCCGCCCGCCGTCCTTCAGATCCGTCCCGCCCGTCTCAGGGATTCCCGCAGAACGGCATACTGCTCGTCGTGGGCCACCTGCGCCCGCCGGAGGATGCCCGGAAGCTGGTCCAGGTTTTCGTAATTCACCACGAGGTTCACGCTCTGCCGGAAAGCGGCCATGGAGTCCATGGTGGGAAGGGTTTCGCTGAGGAGAACGACGAAGAATCTTCTCCGCTCTCCCGAGGGGATCCGCCGGATGTAGTCCAGGATGGAGGGGGTCCCGGCACCCTCCGGGCGGGAATGCTCCCCGGCCAGGATGACGGAACACTCCTGAAACCGGAACTTTTCCAGCGCCGCTTCCTCCCCCGCCGGGACCAGCACGTGGTACCCTTCCCCGGCGAGGATGTCGCGGATCTTCTCCCGCCTTTCCTCCAGAGACTCCAGAAGGAGGAGCTTTTCCTTCCCCTCTTCGATCAGATCGAACGGCACATCCCCGTATGACGGCATTCCTCATTCCCCTCTTTCCGGATTCAGATCCGTCTTTTGTCCCTTCCGTACCCGCGGTCCAGTTCGAGCCCCTCGATTCCCGTCGTCTTCTCGCCCCGGGTACTCTTGATCGTGTCGATCCCGCGGCTCACGACCCCTTTCGTGGTCCCGTAGGCCAGGGCCGTCTCCTCCTCGATGAGGCCGTCCCGGTACATCCCGACGATGTATTCGTCGAAGGAGATCATGTTGAAGGCCCGCCCCGCCTCGATGATGTCCCGGAAGGTCTTTCCCTCCGCCTCCCCGTGGAGGACCGCGTCCCTCACCCGGATGTTCGACCTCATGATCTCGAAGGCGGCCACACGGCCGCCGCCGACCTTCGGGAGAAGACGCTGGCAGACGATCCAGCGGACCGTGTCGGCAAGACGGACCCGGATCTGGTTCTCCTCCTCCGTGGAAAACATCCCGAGGATGCGGTGAATCGTCTGGCCGGCATCCACCGTGTGAAGGGTGGACAGAACGAGATGCCCCGTTTCGGCGGCGCTCAGGCCGATCTCCACCGATTCCCTGTCACGCATTTCCCCGAGGAGGATGACCTTCGGCGCCTGGCGAAGGGCCGCCCGGAGCCCGTTCGCGAAGCTGTCGAAGTCCGCCCCCAGCTCCCGCTGGTTGAAGGTGGCTTTCCTGTGGGTGTGCTGGTACTCGACGGGATCCTCGAGGGTGATGATGTGAACGGACTGCTCCTCGTTGATTTTTTCGAGGAGAGCGGCCAGCGATGTGGATTTCCCGGACCCTGTGGCGCCGGTGACCAGGATGAGGCCGTTTTTCTCCTTCGCCATATCGAGGAAGGCGCCCGGCAATCCCAGATCGTCGATGGTGGGGACCTCCGCGGCGAGTTTTCTCAGGGCGATGGAATAATTCTCCTTCTGGGAGAAAATATTCACGCGAAGCCGCGCCTTTCCGGGGATCTCCCAGGAAAGGTCGCAGGAGCCCTCCCGGAGAAGGGTGTCGGTGAGGCGGCGGTCCCGGTTGAGGAGGGCCATGGCGAGCATTTCCGTCTGAAACGGGGTCAGGTTCCCCAGCGGGGGATCGAGGTCCGCGGGTATGAGGACCCCGTCGCTTTCCACCTGCAGGGGCTTGCCCACGGTCATGTTCAGGTCGGAGATCCTTTCGCGGAACTGGAGCATGTGATCCAGGATGTAATCCATGTCCTGTTTTCGGAACATCTTCCCCTCCCTCCTGTCACACTTCCGTGAAGTCCGTCGGCTGCGACTTGAGGAAAGGCCGGAACCGGGCCTTGTCGTTCGCCTTGAGATACCCGTCGTCGGCGCCGATGACGCCGCGGTTCAGGAGTTCCATGATGGCGTCGTCCAGGAGCTGCATGCCGTATTTCTTACCCGTCTGGATCATGGAGGGCAGCTGGTACGTCTTGGCCTCCCGGATGAGGTTCCGGACCGCCGGCGTGGCGATCATG
>DJVQ01000016.1:371-12812 GCA_002441265.1 Syntrophaceae bacterium UBA6252 | reverse complement strand
GGGCTTTTTACGAAGCCGTCAAAGGCTGACGGTTTCGCAAACGTTTCCCATCCCGTCCGCGGAGCCGTGTTCATCCCGCCGTTGGAAAAAGATTTTTTTGACTTTTTTGTGAATTTGTCGGAGTGTGACGAACCATGAAAACAACCCCTGCATCCGATGCGGTTTCCACGCCGGCGCGCCCCATGGCGGCCCTCGTCCTCGCCGCGGGCAAGGGGACCCGCATGCGCTCCCCCCTGGCGAAGGTGCTTCACGCCCTCGACGGCCGGCCCATGGTCCGTTTTTCCGTGGACCTTGCGAGGGCCCTTTCCGCGGCCCCCATCGTCCTGGTCGTCGGCCACCAGGCGGAAAAGGTCCGGGAGGTCGTCCCGGGAGGCGACGTCACCTTCGTCGAGCAGCGGGAACAGCTCGGAACGGGCCATGCCGTCGCCCAGGCACGGGAGGTCCTTGCACGGTTCCCGGGGGATGTCCTGATCCTCTGCGGTGACGTTCCCCTGCTTCGGATGGAAACACTGAACGAACTCGTTTCCGTCCACCGGCAAAGCGGGGCCGCCGTCACCGTCCTCACCGCCCGCCTCGAGGACCCCGGCCGGTACGGCCGGGTGATCCGGTCCCCCGAAGGGGCCGTGCTCCGGATCGTCGAGGAACGGGACGCCACGGAAGAGGAGAAGGCGGTGAAGGAAATCAACTCGGGCATCTATCTCGCCGACTGCCCGTTCCTGTTCGACGCCGTCTCCCGGCTCACCGACCGGAACGCCCAGAAGGAATACTACCTCACCGACATCTTCCGGATCGCCCGGGAACGGGGAGCGGCGACGGCTGCCCTCGCCGCCGGGGACCCGCGGGAGGTTCTCGGGATCAACACGCCCGAGGAACTCCGGGACGCCGAAAAGACGTTGCGCCTCAGGGGGACCGGTCCGGCGGACGCGGGTTCCCCGCCTTGAGCCCCCTTTCACCCGCCGACGGCACCGCACGGCATTTCAAAAAGCGAAAGGCCAAGTGACATGATGGAAAAAAACGACACACCCCTTTCCCGTCCCTTCCGGTTGAACGAAAACGCCGTCATGATCGTCATGGCGGTCGCGGTGGGATTGCTTGGGGGGTACGGGGCCGTCGTGTTCCGATGGCTCATCGGTTTTTTCCAGAATCTTTTCTTCGGCTCGGGGCCGGGAACCTTTCTGGACCATCTTCTCGGCCTTCCCTGGTACTGCAAGCTCGTGCCCCCCATCATCGGCGGGGCGATCGTGGGCCCCGTGGTCTGGTTCTTCGCCCGGGAAGCGAAGGGCCACGGCGTTCCGGAGGTCATGGAGGCGGTGGCCCTCCGGGGCGGGTTCATCCGCAAGCGGGTGGTCGTCGTCAAGGCCCTGGTCTCGGCCGTTTGCATCGCCTCGGGAGGTTCGGTGGGACGGGAAGGTCCCATCGTCCAGATCGGGTCGGCCATCGGGTCGGTCTTCGGACAGGTCCTCCGGGTCTCCGCCGACCGGATGCGGACCCTTGTGGGATGCGGGGCCGCCGCGGGAATCGCCGCCACGTTCAATGCCCCCATCGCCGGGGTCATGTTCGCCATGGAGATCATCCTCGGGGAATTCGGAATCGCAACCTTCAGCCCCATCGTCGTCTCCTCCGTCATGGCCACCGTCGTTTCCCGGGCCTACCTGGGCAACTTCCCCGCCTTCGTCGTGCCCGAGTATTCCCTTGTCAGCCTTTACGAAATCCCCCTGTACATTCTCCTGGGCATCCTGGCGGGGTTCGTCGGGGCCGGGTTCACCACGTGCCTGTACAAGGCGGAGGACCTGTTCCGCGCCATTCCCATCCCGGACTACGTCAAGGCGTCCATCGGCGGCCTCGTGATGGGGGTCGTCGGGATCTTCATCCCCCATGTCTTCGGGGTGGGGTACGACGCGATCGAACTGGCCATCAGGGGAAACATGGCCTTCGTCCTGCTTCTGTCGCTCATTTTCCTCAAGATCTTCGCCACGTCCGTCACGATCGGTTCCGGCGGGTCGGGCGGCGTCTTCGCCCCTTCCCTGTTCATCGGCGCCATGACCGGCGGCGCCTTCGGCTGCATCGCCCATTTCCTGTTCCCGGGCGTGACGGCGACCTCGGGGGCCTACAGCCTGGTGGGCATGGGGGCGGTCCTCGCGGCGGCCACCCACGGGCCCATCAACGGCATCATCATCCTGTTCGAGATGACGGGATCCTACAAGATCATCCTTCCCCTCATGCTTTCGTGCATCATCGCCGCCGTCCTCTCGGGCCAGATCCGGCGCGAATCCATCTACACCCTCAAGCTCATCCGCCGGGGCGTGGACATCCGTGCGGGCCGCGAGGTGAACGTCCTGCGCTCCCTGTTCGTGCGGGACGCCATGACGAAGGACGTGGTCACCGTCCCGGAGGACCTGCCGCTCCCGGACCTGGTCCGGTTCACCCTGGAAGGCAGGTACTCCAGCTTCCCCGTGGTGGACCGGCAGGGGCTTCTGTCAGGGATCGTCACCTTCCAGGACTTCAAGGAGATCCTGTTCGAGGAGGGTCTTGAAAATCTCGTCGTCGCCGGGGACATCGCCGTCCCCGGGGTCATCACCGTGACGGAAGGGGAAAACCTGGACCGGGCCCTCCGGAAAATCGGCTTCCGGAACATCGAGCAGCTTCCCGTGGTGGCGGAAGGCAACCCGCGGAAAATCGTCGGCATCCTGTCCCGTAGAGACATCCTGTCCGCCTACAACAAGGCGCTCGTGGACCGGTCCCTGGCGGAAGGAATGGAAAAAAGGAAATGATCCCGAACGAACGCCCTCCCGGGAGCCCTTTCCTCCGGCCCATCCGGATCGGCGCGCTGCTTCTCCCGGGCAACCTCTTCCTCGCCCCGCTGGCGGGGATCACCGATCTCCCCTTCCGGACCGTGACGCGGCCCATGGGGTGCGTCCTGGCCTTCACGGAGATGGTGAGCGCAAGCGGGCTGATCGTCAGGGACGGCGGCAGCATGCGGTACATCGCGACGAACGGCGAAGACCGCCCCCTGGGCGTCCAGCTCTTCGGTTCGAAGCCGGAGATCCTCCGGGAAGCGGTCCGGCGCGTGACCGGGGAGATCGACGCCGCGCTCATCGATTTCAACATGGGATGCCCCGCCCGAAAGGTGCTCAAGTCGGGGTCCGGCGCCGCCATCCTGAAGGATCCCGCCGGGGCGGCCCGGATCCTGGAAGCCCTCCGGGGGGCGACGCCGCTGCCGCTCACCGTCAAGATCCGATCGGGATGGAGCCGCCTTGCGAAAAACCACCTGGAGATCGGACGGATCGCCGAATCCTCCGGCGTCGATGCCGTCACCCTTCACCCGCGGACGGCGGACCAGGGGTTTGCCGGCGCCGCCGCCTGGGAAGACATCGGGGAACTGAAGGCGAACCTCTCCATTCCCGTCATCGGGAGCGGCGACATCCTGGGTCCCGCGGACGCGGAAAGAATGTTTTCGAAAACGGGGTGCGACGCCGTCATGATCGGCCGGGGGGCCCTCGGCAACCCCTGGATTTTCGCAAGAATCCGGGAACACCTGGAAACGGGGAGGCACGCCCCGCCCCCCGCCGGCCCGGAAAGGCTTCCCGTGCTCCTCGATCACTTCGAAAAAACCCTGGCCTTTTATGGGGAAAAGAGGGGAATCCGGAACTTCCGGAAACATCTCGCCTGGTACAGCCGGGGACTTCACGGCGGAGCGGCGTTCCGGCGGCGGGCGTTCCTCCTCGATGACAGGAACACCCTCCTCGCCGAGATGGAAGGTTTCTTCGGGGCCTCCCTCGAGGCGCCCCCCTCCGAACCGCCCGGCGCCGTCGTGGAGGCGCAGGACCCGCCGGAAATCACGCCTTCCTGGGAACGAAAGGCATGAATTCGTATTCCTTTCCCTGGACGAGAAAGGCCACCCGGTTTTTCTCGTTCCGGATGAGTTTTCCCTCCACGACCCTGCGGCAGCCGAAATCGTGAAAGGAGACCTGGTGGGTGGGAACTTCCTCCGCGGGGACGTTCCCATAAAGTTCACGGACCATCTTCTCGTCGATTTCCCGGATGAAGAGTTTCTGGCAGCGTTCCCGTTCCTCGCGGTCCCCCGTCCGGATGGAAACGACGAAATTCCCGTGAAAAGGGGTCGGCATTTCGATTTTCATGACAGTCTCCCTTTCCCGGTCATTCCTTCTTCTTCACCTTGACCATGATGCTCCGGCAGCACTCGCCGTTCTTGACGACGAACCGGTCGGGCATCTCCGTGAGGGTGTACTGCCCGCTCGCCTCGATCTCCAGATCGTCCTTCGTCATGTTCCCCTGCTTGGGGATGAACAGCATCCTTCCGATGGGAATCGCCCCTTCCTTGATGACCGCCATAATCGCCCCCTGAATCGTGATGAAATGTCGGAAAGACGAAGCTTTCCACAACCATTACGGAACTATAGGAAAGTTCCCCCCGCCTGTCAAGAAGGGAGGGTGTTTCCCCCGGCTCGCATCCCGGGGGTTTTTTTCTTTGTCATCCCGCCCATCTGTGATACAGGGAAGGGAAAGAACCGTAAGGAGGCTGTCCCATGGAACTGGGAGACCTCGTGGCCATCGACTCCCCCCGGCACCCGTTGAAAGGGTTTTCGGGAAGGATCGTCGGTCGAAGAGGGGAAAGGTCCCCGGGCGACTTCTGGCTCCTCATCTACGTCCGGGACAGGGCCAGGAGCTACCTCGTCCCCGAATCCATGGTCCGTCTCATCGAGAAGAAAAGCGACGGCCCCGCCCCCTTCCCCTGACGAACACGGCAAACCGGCCCTTCCGGGTTCACCGGCCTTCCCGATGAAGGATCCCCGAAGCGGTCACCACCGCGGTGACGAGCTCGGGGGGGGTGATGTCGAATGCGGGATAACGGGCCTTCACGCGCGGCCCGGTGATGGGAATTCCCTGAAACCGGAGCACCTCTCCGGGATCCCGTTCCTCGATGGGAATGTCCGCGCCCTTTTCGGTCCGGCGGTCCGGCCCCCCGTACCCAAGCACATAAAAAGGAACGCCGTAACGGTGCGCCGCGATGGCGATGGCGAGGGTTCCCACCTTGTTCGCCACGGAACCGTCCCGGGCGATCCGGTCCGCCGCGGTGAACACCTTCCCGATCTCCCCGCGGGACAGGAAGTGGGCCGCCATGTTGTCCGTGATGAGAACCGTCTCCAGGCCGAGGGAACTCACGGACCACGCCGTCAGCCGCGCCCCCTGGAGGTAGGGCCGGGTTTCCGTGCAGAAGACCCGGATGTCCTTCCCCTTTTCCCTGGCGAACCGGAGCATGTGGAGCAGTCCCGACCCGGCGAAGCAGTGGGTCAGGATCGTGTCCCCCGATGCCAGCAGGGTTTCCCCGAACCTTCCCGTTTCCATCGAAATTTCCCGCTGCCTCCGAAGCGCCCGCTCCAGGGAACTGAGGATCACCGCGGGCGGGTCCTCCGGGTTCCCGTCGATCCTCTCCAGGATCCGGTCCATGAGGGCCGCCAGGTGGTACCCCGTGGGCCGCGTCGCCTTGAGGCGGCGGGCCGCCCGTTCGAGGCCCTCCCGGTCCCCCGTCCCGGGGCGCAGCGATGCCAGGTAGAGGCCGTACCCCGCGGTGACGGCGATATCTCCGGCCCCCTGGACCACCATGTCCTCGATGGCGCGGGCCACGTCCTCCGCCGTTTCGCACACGACCCGGACGATCTCGCCGGGAAGCCGTCTGCGGTCCACCAGGACGAGCCGGTCCCCCTCGAGGTACACGTTCCGCTCCAGGTCCATGAGCAAGGGGGGTTCCGTTTCCAGGGCGGACGGCCTCCCGGCCGCCGGGCCCCTCTTTTCAGGATGAACGGATTCCGTCATGCTCCCGCCCCGGGGACGTTCATTCCCCGTCGTGTGCCGGCCGCCGTTTCCCGGAAAATCCCTCACCGAAGCCCGTCGAGGGCTTTCACGATGGATTCCAGGGGGGGCCTTTCGTTGATGTCGTGGACGTCGATGTACCGGATGATCCCGTTCCGGTCGATGACGATGATGGCACGCTCCGCGACGCCGTTCGAGCGGAGAACGCCGTACCGCTTCGCAACCGCGCCATGGGGCCAGAAATCGGAAAGGACGGGGAACCACAGGTCCCCCATCTGCCCGGTCCAGGCGAAAAGCGTGGGGATATTGTCGACGGAGATGCCGAGCAGAACGGCGTTCCGGTTTTCGAAGATCTTCCTGGCCAGGTTGTAGCCCGGCCACTGGTCGGAGCAGACCGGCGTCCATGCGGCGGGAACGAAGGAGAGCACCACGTTCTTCTTTCCCCGGTACGCGCTCAGGGTCACCGTTCCCCCCGCGACGGCGGGAAGGGTGAAGTCGGGCGCCGGATCGCCGACCTTCACCTTGAGCACGCTGTCCACGGGCTTCAGATGGCCCACGTCGTAGATGTTCTTTTGATAGACATCGGAAATCCCGAAGGCGAAAACCGGCATTCCGAGAACAAGGAGAACGGCCGCGACGATCCATCTTCTCTTCATGGCTTTTTCCCCTCCAGGCCCGTTTCCCGGATCAGGAAGGCGAGAAAGTCCTCCGCCTTCTCGATTCCCCCGACCCTGGCGAAGACGATTCTGGGAACGCCCTTCCCGTCCTTCTTCAGGGCGATGTAAAAGGGCGTCCTGACCTCGCCGAGTTTCTTGTGGATCCGGTAGTCCCCGTCCCCGAACAGGGGAAAGGGAACCCCGTAGCTCTCCCGGAAGACCCCGACCTCGTAGGGAGAGTTTCCCGCGCCGATCCCGAGGATCCGGATCTGTTTCCGGAGGGCGGGGTCCTTTTCCACAAGGTCGTAAAAGACGTTCACGTTCCCGGCGTCCCTCTGGCAGTGGGGGCAGTACATGCTGAAGATCTGGATGAGGAGAACGGGGGCGGAAACGTCGGCGGGGGTGAAATTCCCCGAACCGGAAAGCCCCAGGTACGCCCGGTATGCGCCGTCGGCCGGCACGGGAAGGGAAAGGTCCTCCAGGGAGTCCCCCGGGACGTAAGGGAAGCCCGCCGTACCGTGCGCGGGCACGGAAAGGAGCAGGACCGCGACCGAAAGAAAAACCGCTTTCCATTTCCACCATGGGCGCCTCATCCGTTTCCTCCTCGAAAAAAATTGTGTGCAGCTGGAGATTCTGGACAGGAATCCATGAATTATGTATCGTCAAGTGAAGGGAAAAAGCAAACGAAAAAACGAGGGATTCCCCGCTCCGGCCGACGGGCGGGGTTCCCCGGGGAAGGTGATCCGGTGAACAGGATTTCAAGTGTGCTTTACGCGCTCGCCGCCCTGGGCATTCTCATCCTCATATGGCGGGCACTCCCCCCGGGAGGGTTCGAGGGGGACGCCTGGGGAACGGGAATCCGCCTGCGGCTGGTCGGGTTCGCGGCCCTGGTTCTCCTCATGGGGTATTTCTTCATCAGCCGCGTGGGGAAGAAATAAGGCTCAGTCCGCCTGCTTTCTCAGGAACGTCGGGATTTCGAACTCGCCCAGGTCGTCGTCGTCGATGAGCCCCATCTTGACGATTTCCTTCTTTTCCGCGTTCTTCTCCTTCCTCAGGAATGTGGGTTTCGAAAGATCCCCCCTGGCAAAGCTGGAGATGTGGGAGATGTTCGTGATCTCCCCTTTTTTCGATTCCATCCGGTCGAAACCGGTGGCGATGACGGTGAGCCGGATCTCGTCCCCCATGGCGTCATCGATGACCGTTCCGAAAATGATGTTGGCGTCCTCGTGGGCGTCGTTCTGAATCAGCGAAGCCGCTTCCTTCACCTCGTGAAGGGTGATGTTGGAGCTGCCCGTGATGTTCAGGAGAATGCCCCGGGCGCCGTGAATCGTGTTGTCCTCCAGGAGCGGGGAGGAGATCGCCCGCTGGGCCGCCTCGATGGCGCGGTTCTCGCCGCTCGCCACGCCCGTCCCCATGAGCGCCATGCCCATCTCGGTCATGACCGTCCGGATGTCGGCGAAATCGAGGTTGATGAGACCGGGAACGATGATGAGGTCGGAGATGCCCTTCACCGCGTGAAGGAGGATCTCGTCGGCCTTCTTCCGGGCGTCGACGAAGGACATGTTCCTCCCCGCCACCGCCACGAGACGCTCGTTGGGGATCACGATGAGGGTGTCGACGATTTTTCTCAGCTCCTCGATTCCCCCTTCGGCGATCCGCTCCTTTCTCTTCCCCTCGAAGAAGAAGGGCTTGGTGACCACGGCGATGGTCAGGGCGTTCAAGTCCTTCGCGATCTCCGCCACGATCGGCGCCGCTCCCGTCCCCGTGCCGCCCCCCATTCCGGCGGTGATGAAAATCATGTCCGCTCCGGAGAGGGCCTTCTGGATTTCATCCTTCGATTCCAGGGCGGCGTTCCGGCCGGTCTCAGGGTTGGATCCCGCGCCGTACCCCCGGGTGATCTGCGCCCCGAGCTGAATCTTCAGCGCGCACTCGGAACGGCGGAGGACCTGGGCGTCCGTGTTGGCGGCGATGAGTTCCACGCCTTTCAGGGAAGAGGCGACCATCATGTTCACCGCGTTTCCCCCGGCGCCGCCCACGCCGATCACCTTGATCCGCGCCGGTGCATCCCCCAGATTTTCGATGATTTCAAACATAACAAACCCTCCCTAGAAAAATTCGGAATACCAACGTTTGATTCTCTGAATCAGCTTGGCGAAAAAGCTCCCCTCGCCCGTCCGGAAGGAACGGGCGGACCGGTTCTTGAGCCCGTACATGATGAGCCCCACCCCCGTGGCGTAAAGGGGACTGTTCACCACGTCGGTAAGCCCGCCGATCCCCTGGGGGACCCCCCGCCGGACGGGCATGTGAAAGATTTGTTCCCCCAGTTCCGTAATCCCCTCGAGGACGGCCGTGCCGCCGGTAAGGACGATCCCCGCCCCGAGAAGGTCCTCGTATCCGGACTTGATGACCTCACGGTGGGCAAGACGGAGGATCTCCTCCACCCTCGGCTGAATGATCTCCCCGAGGATCTGCCTGGAAACCCTCCTGGGCTGCCGCCCCCCCACGCTGGGCACCTCGATGGTCTCGTCGGGCTTGATCAGGGGAACGAAGGAGCAACCGTACTTGATCTTGATCTTTTCCGCTTCGTTCACCGGCGTCCGGAGCCCCACGGCGATGTCGTTGGTCAGATAATTCCCCCCCACGGCCAGAACGGAGCTGTGCTTGACGCTCCCCTCGGCGAAGACGGCGATGTCCGTCGTTCCCCCGCCGATGTCCATGAGGGCCACCCCAAGTTCCTTTTCGTCGGTGGACAGGACCGCCTCGCTCGAGGCCAGGGGTTCCAGGATGACGTCGTTCACGTCGAGGCCCACCCGGTTCACCGACTTGATGATGTTCTGCACCGACGTCACGGAAGCGATGACGACGTGGACCTTCGCTTCCAGACGCACCCCGGACATCCCCATGGGGTCCTTCACGCCGTCCTGGTTGTCGACGATGAAAAACTGGGGGATCACGTGCAGGATTTCCCGGTCCAGGGGGATGGCCATGGCCCTTGCCGCTTCCACGGCCCTCCGGACGTCGTCGCTGTCCACCTCCTTTCCCTTCACCGCCACGATTCCGTGGCTGTTCAATCCCTCGATGTGGCTTCCCGCGATGCCCGTGAACACGGAATCGATCTCGCAGTCGGACATGAGTTCCGCTTCCTCGACGGCCTTCCGGATCGATTCCACCGTGTTGTCGATGTTCACCACCACGCCCTTCCGGAGTCCCGTGGAGGGGCAGCTTCCGATGCCGACAATGTCGAGGCTGCCCGTGTCGTTGACCTTTCCGACGATGACACAGGTCTTCGTTGTTCCCAGGTCAAGACCGACAACGACGTTTCCTTTTCTGGCCATTCCTCCGTTTCCCTTTCCGTCCCGTCGTTCCGGGCAAAATCTGTGCGGTCCCCCGCTCAGGTCTCCCAGGAATTCCGGCGGTCCATTTCCCTTTCCCGGATTCCCCGGACCTTCTGCACGACGATCTCGTCGCGATTCGAGCAGTCGAGATGAATCCCCCCGACCGAGTCCCCTTTGCCCCGGTAATCACCGATCACAGCGACCGCCCGCTTCAGACTTCTTTCGTAATCCCCGAACCCGAGACGAATGCTGTACCCGGCACGGGAAAACAGGGTGACGCCCCATCGGTCGTCCCCGTGGATCTCCGAAACCATCCCGTCGGGGATCGAGGTCCCGCCGGACCGGATCACCCGGAGCAGTTCCAGGGATTCATGGACCAGCCGGGTCTTCTTTCGCTCACTTCCGTCCATGATTCCGGTGAACACGGGAGTGTCGGGAAGATCCCCTTTTTCATACCGTTTGAACACCTCTCCACCGGTGTCCATCATGTACGGGACCTCTCCGATCACGACAACACCCGCGCCCTCCCTTTCCACGACCTCGATCACGATCCGGTTCGGCAGCTCCCGGCCCACGAAGGCTTCCTTCACCCAGGGGTGGCTGCGGATCTTCGCCTCCGTTTCGGAAAGATTCAGCATCAGGACGTTCTTCCCCTTTTCGAGGCCCGCGAGCTTCAGGATGTCCGGTTCCGAAAGCCTGTGAAGGCCGCGGACCACCGTTTTTTCGAGAGCGAAGCAGGAGGCGGTGATCACGTAACTGTACCCGAACACCATGGCGATGCCGAGAAGACCGGCCATGAACACCAGGAGGACCGCCTTCCCGATTTCCCGGAGGATCCGAAGCCATCGTCTCATGAGCCGGTTTTTCCGGACGGTCAGTCTCGAATTCACAGGGGCTCCCATCCATCCTCCCCCACGATCTTCACTTCCGGTTCGAGCAGGATCCCCGTCTCCCGGGAGACCCGCTCCCGGACAAGCCGCATCAGGGCGATCACGTCCTCCGCCCCGGCGCCGCCGTCATTGACGATGAAGTTGCCGTGCTTTTCCGAAACCGCGGCGCCGCCGACCCGAAGCCCCTTCAGTCCGGCCCGGTCGATGAGGAGCCCCGCGGGCCCCTCCGGCGGGTTCCGAAAAATCGATCCGGCGCTCGGGTGCTCCAGGGGATGACGCTGCCGCCTTCTTTCGAGAAATCCCTCCACCTGCTCCCGGACGGCCCGCTCGTCGCCGCGGGCGAGGGAAAAGTCCCCTTCCAGGATCACCGTCCCCGCCGGCAGGTCCAGCGCCCTGTACCGGAAGGGAAGCCGCTCCCGGACTTCCGTCCGGACCGTCGCGGACCCGTTCAGGAAACGCAGCGACCGGATGACGTCCTTGATTTCCATGCCCCACGCCCCCGCATTCATCCGGATGGCCCCGCCCACGGTGCCGGGGATTCCCGCACAGAATTCCAGTCCCGCCAGGGCGTTCGCGACGGTGAAACGAACGGCCCGGGACAGGGGCGCCCCCGCCCCCGCCGTGAGGACCGGCATCCCCCCTTCCTCGCGAAGTTCCATTCCATCCAGGTCCCTCAGGGACAGAAAGACCCCCCGGTATCCCCTTTCCCGGACGATCAGGTTCGTCCCGTTTCCCAGGGGGAGGAAGGGAATCCCCTCCCGGAGGAGAAAGACCGCCGTGTCGCGGACTTCCTCGATCCCCCGGGGGAACGCCAGGCAGTCCGCCGCGCCGCCGACCCCCATGGACGTGTGCCGGTCCATGGGCTCCCGCAGGAAGACCCTTCCGGGCATCCGGATCGAAAGTTCCCGGTAGGCTTCCTCCCGCGTCATTCCCCCGCACCTTTCTTCCATTCCAGGAAAGACATCCCCGTTTTCCACACGTTCCCGGCGCCCATGGTGAGCACCACATCCCCCGGAGCGGCCTCGGCGGCGAGAAAATCGGCCACTTCCGCCGGTCCCGCCGCGTAACGGCACATCGTTTTCCCCTTCTTCCCGATGGCCGCCGCGAGGATTTCCGCATGGACCCCTTCGATGGGCGTCTCGCTTGCCGCATAAATGTCCATGACCGCGAGGGCATCGGCCTCTCCGAAGGCCCCGGTGAACTCGTCGAACAGCGCCCGGGTCCGGGTGTACCGGTGGGGCTGGAACACCACGACCAGCCTCCTTCCCTTCCACGCCTCCTTCGCCGCCCGGAGGGTCGCCAGGATTTCCGTCGGGTGGTGGCCGTAGTCGTCCACCACGAGAACGCCGCCGGCCTCCCCCTTGATTTCCAGGCGGCGATGGACGCCCGTGAAGAGCACAAGGCCCTCCCGGATGACGGGAAAGGCCAGTTCCAGTTCCCTGGCCACGGCAATGGCCGCCATGGCGTTCAGGATGTTGAACAGGCCGGGAACGTTCATCTCCACGGGCCCGAGGACCCGGTCGCCGTGGCAGAGGGTGAAGCGGCTCCCCCTCCCCTCGAATTGGATGTCCACGGCCCGGTAGCTCGCGTCCGGAGACAGCCCGTAGGTGACGAAACGCCTCTTCACCGCCGGGAGGATGGCCCGGACGTGCTCGTCGTCGAGGCACAGGATCGTCGTACCGTAGAAGGGCACCAGGTTGGCGAACCGGAGGAAGGCGTCCTTGATCT
>DJVQ01000016.1:0-293 GCA_002441265.1 Syntrophaceae bacterium UBA6252 | reverse complement strand
CCAGGATCGTGGAAATCATGGACGTCGTGGTCGTCTTCCCGTGGCATCCCGACACGGCGACGGAAAACTTCATTTTCAGGAGTTCCGCCAGCATCTCCGCCCGGGGGATCACGGGGATGCTCCGCGCCCGCGCCTCCCGGACCTCGGGATTGTCCTCCCGGATCGCCGTCGACGTGACCACCACGTCGGCGTTGCCCACGTTCTCCCGGTCGTGTCCCTGGAAAATCCTCGCCCCGAGCCGGAAAAGGCGGTCCGTCAGATCGGAGGGCTGGAGGTCCGAACCGCTGATGCGG
>DJVQ01000046.1 GCA_002441265.1 Syntrophaceae bacterium UBA6252 | reverse complement strand
CGACGTCGGCGGCGGGCCTGTACGGGAACTTCGGCCAGACGAACTACAGTTCCGCGAAGCTGGCGCTTGTCGGGTTCATGAACACCCTCAAGCTGGAAGGGCAGAAGTACGACATCAAGGTGAACACCGTCGCGCCCGTGGCGTCGTCCCGGCTGACGGAGGACGTCATGCCCCCCGACCTCTTCGAGAAGATGAAACCGGAGTATGTCGCCCCGCTGGTGCTGTACCTCACGTCGGATCGATGCCCCGTGAGCGGGAGAATCTACAACGCCGGAATGGGGTACTACGGCCGCGCGGCGGTCGTGACGGGACCCGGGACGGTGATCGGCGGCGGTGCGATCCCCAGGCCGGAGGATGTGGCCGACCATTGGAACGAGATCACGAGCCTCAAGGGCGGGAAAGAATACGGACAGCTCAACGACCTCATGGGGGACGTGCTTCAGGCGTTCCAGGCACCGAAGAAGGCCGAACCGGCGGCGTCTTCCGCGGCGTCGGGAATCGCGTCGGTGGCGCAGGTCTTCGAGAAGATGCCCACCGTGTTCGATGCAAAGGCGGCCGCAAGCGCCGACGTCGTTTTCCAGTTCAGCATTTCCGGGGAAGGCGGCGGGGAGTGGAACGCCGTCATCAAGAACGGGACCTGCAAGGTGGAATCGGGCAGCCATGGAAGCCCCACCTGCACGATCAAGATGAAAGGCCCCGATTTCCTCGATCTGATGAACGGCAAGCTTCCCGGCATGCAGGCCTACACTTCGGGAAAACTCAAGATCGGCGGGGACCTGATGAAGTCCCAGCTGCTGGAGAAAGTGTTCAAGTTCTGATTGTCACCCCGTGGGGGGAGAAAAAATCATATCAACGAATACAGGAGGTTTAAAATGAGTATTGAAATCACGTCTGTAAAGGATGTCTTCGACAAGATGCCCCAAGCGTTTCAGGCCGGCGCCGCCAGCGGTGCGGATGTCATTTTCCAGTTCAAGATTTCCGGTCCCGGAGGCGGAGACTGGAACGTGGCCGTCAAGAACGGCGCATGCGAAGTGAACCCGGGCGTGTCCCCGAAGCCCACGTGCACCCTGACGCTCGCCGACAGCGATTTTCTGAGCCTCATGAGCGGCAAGCTTTCGGGAATGCAGGCGTACATGACCGGCAAGCTGAAGGTGAGCGGTGACATCATGAAATCGCAGCTTCTCTCGAAACTTTTCAAGTTCTAGAGCCGGCGCGCTGACTATCTGAGAGGAGGTACCAAAAGTGATTGGAATCACATCCTACGGCGCCTACATTCCGCGATTGAGGCTGAGCCGCATGACCATCTACGAGAACACGGGATGGTTCGCCCCCGCGACGATCGCCGTCGCCCAGGGGGAACGGTCCGTATGCAATTTCGACGAGGACAGCCTGACCATGTCCGTCGCCGCCTCCCGTGACTGCCTTGTCGGGCAGGACAGGAAAACGGTCGATGCCGTTTACCTCTGCTCCACCACGCTTCCTTATGCGGACAGGCAGAATTCGGGCATCGTGAAAGCGGCGTTGAACCTGAGAGACGATATCGGCACGGCGGATTTCACGTCGGCGCTGAAGGCGGGGACCACGGGACTCATCACGGCTCTGGACGTGGTTGCCTCGGGGAACAAGAAAAAGATCCTCGTGACCGCTTCCGACAAGCGGGAGACCAGGCCCGCCTATTTTTACGAGATGTGGTTCGGCGACGGAGCGGGGGCCCTTCTTGTCGGCAGTGAAGACGTCATCGCCGAATTCAAGGGGTCCTATTCGGTGTCCCACGATTTCGTGGACCACTACAGAAGCTCCATGAGAAAATACGACTACATGTGGGAAGAGCGCTGGCTGCGGGAAGAGGGATACTCGAAATTCATCCCCGAAGCGGTCAACGGTCTTTTCAAGAAATTGAACATCACCATGGAGGACGTCGACAAGCTGGTCTTCCCCTGCCTGTTCGCCGCCGAGCATAGAGGCATCGCGAAGCGGCTGGGCGCGACGCCGGAGAAGGTCGTCGACAACATGCACGAGGTCTGCGGGGAAACGGGCGTGGCCCATCCGCTGGTCATGTTCATCTCCGCACTCGAGCAGGCGAAACCCGGCGAGAGGATTCTCCTGGCCGGTTTCGGCCAGGGATGCGACGCCCTGTATTTCGTCGTGACCGAAAACATCGGGAAACTCGCCCCCCGTGCGGGCGTCAAGGGCTCTCTCGAGAACAAGAAGGCCCTCGACAATTACATGAAGTTCCTGAAATTCAGGGACCTCATCGAGCCCGAGATGGGGATCCGTGCGGAGGCCCCGAGCCAGACGGCCATGACGACCCTCTGGAGAAACAACAAGATGATCACCGGGCTCGTAGGCGGCATCTGCCGGGACTGCGGCACTCCCCA
Organism: Syntrophaceae bacterium UBA6252; assembly: GCA_002441265.1. Lineage (GTDB taxonomy): Bacteria > Desulfobacterota > Syntrophia > Syntrophales > UBA6807 > UBA6807. Next base: position 505 of record DJVQ01000046.1, on the reverse strand, counting down.
GTATCCCAAGATGGACATCTGCGTGAATCCGGCCTGCAACCATCTCAACACCCAGGACGATTACGAATTCTCGGAACGGCCGGCGCGGGTCAAGACGTTCACGGGCGACCTGCTCGCGGTCTCGGTGGATCCGCCTGCCGTTTACGGGATGGTCGAGTTTGTGGACGGCGGGCGCTTCATGGCCGATTTCACCGATTGCGAACTGGGTGAGATCAAGGTCGGGATGCCCGTCACCCTGTCGTTCCGGGTCAAGTACGTCGACGCGGAGCGGGGCTTCACGGGATACTACTGGAAGGCCGTGCCGAAGCCGGGCGCGGAGACGGAAACCGACCGCATCCGTTTCGACGGCCGCGTGGCGATCGTGACGGGAGCCGGCGGAGGCCTGGGCCGTGTGTACGCCCTTGAGCTGGCGAAACGCGGGGCGAAAGTGGTGGTGAACGATTTCGGCGGGGCCCGGGACGGGTCCGGTGCGGGATCGAACACGCCGGCGCAGAAGGTGGTCGAG
>DJVQ01000026.1 GCA_002441265.1 Syntrophaceae bacterium UBA6252 | reverse complement strand
GCGCTGAAACAGGCCCTGTACAAGAGCGAGCAGGTCGCTCCGACGGACGCGACGGTGATCATCCAGGGGGAAACGGGTACGGGAAAGGAGCTGATCGCCCGGGCCGTCCACTCGATCAGCCTCCGCAAGGGCCGTCCCATGCTGAAGGTGAGCTGTGCGAACTTCAATCCGTACCTCATGGAGAGCGAGCTGTTCGGTCACGAGAAGGGTGCGTTCACGGGCGCCGTGAACATGCACATGGGCCGTTTCGAGGTCGCGAACGGCTCGACGATATTCCTCGACGAGATCGGGGAGATGCCCTTCGGGCTTCAGGCCAAGCTGTTGCGCGTTCTCCAGGACGGGGAGTTCGAGCGGCTGGGCGGGTCCCGGACGATCAAGGTGGACGTCCGTGTGCTGGCCGCCACGAACCGCGAGTTGTCGAAAGAGGTTCAGGAAGGCCGTTTCCGGGAAGACCTCTTTTACCGGCTGAACGTTTTTCCCATCACCCTGCCGCCCCTTCGGACGCGCAAGGAGGACATCCCCCTGCTCGTCAGGTATTTCCTCAGCCGCTGCAACAAGAAGATGGGGAAGCAGGTGGACGTCGTTTCCCGCGAGACCATGAAGGACCTCATGGATTACCCGTGGCCGGGAAATATCCGGGAGCTGAAGAACGTGATCGAACAGGCCGTGATCACGACCCGCGATTCCACGCTTCGGGTGGACTTCCTGAGAAACATGTATTCGAGTTCACGCGATCTCTGCCGCCTGGAGGAGGTGGAACGGGACCACATCTTGCGGGTTTTGAAACAGAATTCCTGGCGGATCAAGGGCGAACGGGGCGCCGCGGCCATCCTCGGGCTCAATCCCAGCACATTGCGCTCCCGGATGAAAAAGCTCGGCATAACAAAGCCAAAGCACAATAAATGAAACATCGTAAAGCACCGCTGGGTTTTTCTTTCCGCTTACAGGCAATATTGATGAAGTCGTAAAAGGCCAATTCAACACTTTTTCGAACGGCAAAGGAAAAAGCTCCGCAGCCAAGGCGCCCGAATTCCGAGGAATGAGGTTTGCCGATGGCACGCCAAAGGGTCGAGGGAAGAAAGGCAACGCAGCCTATGGGCTTTTTGCGAAGCCGTCAATATTCGACCATAAGAACGGCATCATAACGTGCTTCTCCTGACCTTGCCCGAGCATCTCCCTCCCGTTGCCGTCCAGGATGATTCCTGATTGCGCGCCCCCCAATGAAAAATCAAAAAGTTGGACGGGAGTTTTCGATTTTCCCGGTGCGGGCTTCCTTTGCCGGCCGTTTGTGCCTCCAGGTCGTTGAAAGGTCGCCGTCGAGGCCCCGTGATCGTACACCGTCGTCCGTTCGGGGATTCATTCGGCAATGCCGCAAATACCGGGAACCGGAGAGACGAACCTCACCATGGCCGCCGGGTTCGAGAAAGACCGGGTGCAGGAAGGAAGAATGAATGATAACGGCGGCACTTGAGGAACGAAGTGGTGATCGAGCGCAGGATGCAAAATGGGCGACATACCGTCTTTGGTGCGACATGTCGCCCCTCATGCGTGCCTTCACCAACTTTCCGTTTCTCTAATGTCCATCGCGATCAATAGGTTAGGAGGGTCATGCTCCGCCGGGCATCTTGGCATGTAAATTGCCTATTCATAGTTCGCATCGCAGATGGATTATCAAATTTTTTATCGGTGTTACGGAAAGATGACGCCGGCTCGACGGAGGAACTCCCAAATCCACACAATATAAGGAGGCCAATATGGGCAAGATGTGGGGGCTTAAGGATATTTGGCCGGGCAGAATCGCATTGGCGTTCATTCTGCTCTTAGGAGGATATGTCAGTGCCAACGCATTCGACATTCCGACGGGAAACGAGAATATTGGGATCCGCTGGGACAACACTTTCCGATACAACCTCGGGTACAGGATCAGCAAAGAGGATCCGGCGATCATCGCCAATCCCAATCTGGACGACGGGGACCGTAACTTCAAAAGCGGAATCGTGACGAACCGGATAGACGTTCTTTCCGAGTTCGACATGGTCTACAAGAAGAATTACGGGATACGGCTCAGTGCGGCCGGCTGGCTGGATCAGGCCTATAAGAATCATCTTGACAACGATTCGCTTTCCACTTCCAACCATTTTGACGGAAGCGGCAATCAGGCCCTCGGTTTAAGCGGCTACGTAAAAAGGTATTACGCCGGACCGGACGGCGAGATCCTCGATGCCTTCGCCTTCGGAAACTTCTACGTTTCGGATATCCCTTTCCAGGTCAAAGCGGGGCGTCATACGATCTATTTCGGAGAAAGCCTAGGACTCACCGCGGTGCTCAACGGTATTGCATACGCCCAGTCGCCGCTCGACATAGCCAAAGGGTACGCGGTGCCGGGAACGAGCGTGAAGGAACTGTTCCGTCCCCTCAACAGCGTCTCGGCCACGGTACACCCCACCAGTACGTTTTCAGTCACCGGACAGTACCTGTTGGAGTGGGAGAGCAATCGATATCCTGAAGCCGGTTCGTATATGGGCATCTACGATTATATGCTGTCGGGAGCGGAATCGTACCTGGATCCGGATCTTGGAAGGATTGTCAAAGGAGACGACATCACTCCCAAAAACTCGGAGGATTGGGGGGTTGCGTTGCGGTGGAGCCCCGAGTTCCTGGAGGGGACGATCGGTCTGTATTATCGTAATTTTTCCGACAAGTTTCCTCAGCTGCACGTGAACCTGAATCCTCTGATGATCGGTTCGAATGCCGAGTACAACCTGGCTTATGCCTCGGGAGTCCATCTCTACGGCGTCAGCCTGACCAGGCAGATTCTGGGCGTCAGTGTCGGAGCGGAATTTTCCTATCGCCAGAATATGCCGCTGGCGAGCGACGCGATCTACGTTGCCAGCGATGAAACCGCCGCCGCCCTGGGACTTCCTCCCGGCAGCTACATAACCAGTCTTCCCCGTTCCGGCGACACCGGAGGGGCGAGGGGCGACACCTTTCACGGGGTGCTGAATTTCCTCGGCCTGATCAACGAGACGTTTTTGTTTGACACGGCGCAGTGGACGGCGGAGGTGAGCTGGAATCGATGGATCCGGGTGTCGCAGAACGAAGCGGTCTTCAAGGGCCGCGACGGCTATGACGGAATCGACGCCGTGTCGAGAGACGCTTTCACGCTGGATCTCGCATTCACGCCCACATGGTTTCAGGTTTTCCCCGGAGTGGATCTGCTGATGCCGCTCACCTACGGGAGAGGGCTGACCGGCAACGCGGCCACCGGCATCAGCAACGAACGCGGCGGCTACTGGAGCGCGGGCATATCCGCCGACGTCATGTCGCGGTATCGCATCGATCTCGCCTACGTCGATTATTTCGGCGATTACTCCACCGACTCAATGGGCGCCGTTACTGTCAACAATGGAGATTATGCTCTGCTTAAAGACCGTGGTACGCTATCCCTCACGATCAAAACCACGTTTTAATGGGAGGTATGACGATGAATTTCTTCAGATTATTCATAGCATGCTGTCTGGTGATGGCGTATGTCGGAATTGCAGTGGCGGAGATAACGCCTGAAGAGGCAAAGAAACTCGGCACGACACTGACGCCTGTCGGGGCGGAAATAGCGGGGAACAAAGACGGCTCCATCCCCGCTTACGAAGGCGGCCTTACCGAGGCGCCTGCCTGCTATCAGCAGGGTTCCGGCGTGCGTCCCAGTCCATTTGCCGATGAAAAGCCCCTGTTTTCGATCAACCACGAGAACATGAATCAGTATGCCGACAAGCTTACCGAAGGCACGAAGGCATTGATGAAGAAGTATCCGACGTATCGTATCGACGTCTACAAGACCCACCGTACGGCGGCCTTCCCCCAGTACGTGCTGGATGGAACGGTGAAACAGGCCGTGACGGCAAAGAACACCGATGAAGGCCTCTCGATTGCGGATGTCCACGCCGCCTACCCCTTCCCCATTCCAAAGAACGGTTATGAAACCATGTGGAACCACATGGTTCGCTTCCAGGGCCTCGCTTTCGAACACAAACCCCGTTCCATGGTCGTGGATGCCGCGGGACGATCGGCAATGACATACGAATCGGACGAGTGGCAGGACTTCCCTTACTGGGATCCGGAGAAGGTGTCGCACCCGCTGTATTTCCGGGGCAAGGACGTCTGCATCGGACCTCCGCGGTCGGTGGGCGAACAAATGATCGTGCTGGAGGCGCTTGACATGAACAAGAAGGGCCGGCGCGTCTGGCAGTACCTTCCCGGACAGCGGCGGGTCAAACTCGCACCGGACATCGCCTTCAACACGCCGAACACACAGATCAACGGCGTCGCCACTTACGACGATTACACGATCTACAACGGCTCGATGGCCCGATACGACTTCAAGTTGATCGGAAAGAAGGAGATGTATGTGCCATACAGCAACTACAAACTCGTCTACGATTCAAACCGCGACGATCTGTTGAAGCCGAATCACCTCAATCCGGACATCGTTCGGTGGGAACTGCACCGGGTCTGGGTGGTGGAGGCGAATCTCAAACCGGGCAAGCGGCATATATACAGCAAACGCGTATTTTATCTCGACGAAGATACGTGGACTGCGCTTGCCAGTGACGAGTATGACGGGCTCGGACAGCTGTACAAGGCCGGGTTCCTGTATCTTGTGCAGAACTATGATGCCAAGACGCCCTTTTCGACAACGCACGGCCACTATGATCTGAACGCCGGAAACTACTCCCTGGACGTTTGGCCCGGCGAGACCGGAGGTCTCCATTACACAAAGCCCCGTTCGGAAAGAGAGTGGGGTCATGATACGCTCAGCGGTGGCGGCATCCGGTAACATGTGAAAGCGGAAGGCGCTTTCGACGGTTCAGTCTCCGAAAGGTACAACTGCTGAGACAGGTGACGCCGGTGGTTGTTGCGACGCATCAGCGAGCACCGGATATACGGGGATCTCTGCGCTCGGAAACGGCATCGAATGGGGCCCCGATATCGAGAGAGGAGAGTCGTAACCATGTTCAAAGGTCTGGGTGTGAATCACATCGGTATGGGTGTGAACGACTTGAACAAAATGAAAGAGTTCTACGGAGAGACTCTGGCGTTCAATCAGCTCATGGCGGTTTTTCAGGATACCTGGAATCCGATGAGCGAGATGTTCCGGGGTTCGTCGCATAAGCTGGACGGGATCATGTTCAGCCAGGAAGCCGGCGGAGTCGTCGTGGAACTGGTCCGGATCGCCGTCCCGCTTCCGAAGGCGATCCGGAAATTCACGCGGTACGGGGATATCGGCGTGAACAAGCTGACGATCGCGGTTTCCGATATCGATCGTTTCGTCAAGGAGTATCGGGATAAGGTGAACTTCTGCTCCGAGCCGAAGTCCACGACGCTCCCGGGGTTGGGCGCGTATCGTTTCGTGTATGCCCGCGACCCGGAAGGAAACCTG
>DJVQ01000049.1 GCA_002441265.1 Syntrophaceae bacterium UBA6252 | reverse complement strand
TCAAGGGCCCCCAGGTGATGAAGGGGTACCTGAACAAGGATGCGGAAACGGCCATCACGCTTCGGGACGGCTGGTGTTACACCGGGGACATCGCCATCATGGACGATGACGGCTATTTTTCCATCGTGGACCGGAAGAAGGACATGATCATTTCCGGCGGGTTCAACATCTATCCCCGGGAAATCGACGAGATCTTCTACGAGCATCCCAAGGTCCAGGAGGCCTGCTCCATCGGCATCCCCGACCCCAAGCGGGGCGAGAACGTGAAGGTCTTCCTCGTCCTGAAGGAGGGGGAGGAGGGCACGGCGGACGAGTTCATGACCTATGCCAAGTCCAAGCTTGCCACCTACAAGCTTCCCGCGGAGTTCGAGTTCCGAAGCGAGCTTCCCAAGTCCACCGTGGGGAAGGTCCTCCGCAAGGAACTGAAGGCGGAGGAAATGGCCAAGCGGAAAAAGGCCTGAGGAAAGGAGGCGTTCTCTTGATACGGAACCTTACCGTCGACGGCAGGAAAATCGCCCTTCGGGTGAACGACAGCGGCTGGACGGAAGGGAGGAAAACCCTCTTTTTCATCCATGGGTCGGGCTGCGACCACCATCTGTGGGACGGCCAGTACGGCCCGCTCGGCGAGGAATTCAACGTCGCCGGGATCGACCTTCCGGGGCACGGCGCGTCCGACGGCGCCGGCGAGGAATCGGTGGACACCTATGTGGAGTGGGTGCGAAAGACGCTGAATGCCGCGGGCCTGAAACGGCCCGTTCTCGTCGGGCATTCCCTCGGCGCCGCGATCAGCCTCACCTTCGCCCTGCGCTACGGGAAGGAACTCCTGGCCATCGTTCCCGTGGGCGGGGGGGCGACGATGCCCGTGAACCCGCAGATCCTCGAAGGCATCATGACGAACCGCCGGGCCACCATCGGGTTTATCGCCAAGTTCTCCTTCGCCCGGGAGAACCGTTCGAAGTTCGAGGAAGAGGTGACCGAAGCGCTCATGAAGGTCGATCCCGCCCTCGTCCGGGGGGATTTCCTCGCGTGCAGCCGCCTCGATCTCACGGCGGAACTCGAAAGGATCGCCGTCCCGGCGCTTTTCGTCTGCGGGGAGGAGGACAAGATGACCCCGCCGGAATTCTCCCGATTCATGGCGGGGAGGATCCCCGGCGCCGAACTTCGCCTCGTTCCCGGGGCGGGGCATTTCGTCATGTGGGAAACCGCCGGGGCGCTCAACGAGGTCCTCGGCGACTTCACCCGGAGGCTTCCGGAAAGGTAGGGGAGGATGCCGCGGATCCTGGTCGTCTATCACACCCAGACGGGCAACACCGGAAAGATGGCGGAGGCGGTCGCCCGGGGCGCGGCGGCCGTGGAAAACACGGAAGTCGTCCTGAAACGGGCGTTCGATGCGGGAGTGGCCGACCTTGTGGCGTGTGATGGTCTTGCCATCGGAACCCCGGAAAACTTCGGGTACATGTCCGGCGGGATGAAGGATTTCTTCGACCGGACCTTTTATCCCTCCCAGGGAAAGGTGTTCAAGAAGCCCTTCGTGGTTTTCATCAGCGCCGGGAACGACGGGACGGGCGCCCTGAACAGCATCGAGCGGATCGCCAGGGGCTACCCGCTGAAACGCGTCGCCGAGCCGGTCATTGCCCGGGGAACCGTCCGGGAGGAGGACTTGGCGCGCTGCGACGAGCTGGGAAAGCTCCTGGCCGCCGGCGTGGAGGGGAAGATTTTCTGAGAAGCTCCCCGGCGCCTTTTTTCTCGGGCGGGGTTGCCGTCACGCCTCAGCCGGCTATTTTGATGAGCGGGTCCAGATAATCCTGCGGCTTCACGAATCCGAGCAGGAGGAGGATCGTCGCGGCCACGTTGCCCAGGCCCGGTTCCCGCACGCTTTCGTTGATTCCGTAACGGCCCGTATCGGGTCCGTGGACGATGAAGGGAACGGGATTCAGCGTGTGGCTCGTCATGGGCTTGAATTCCCCGCCGGCCCCCGTGACGGGGACTCCCGTCTTCGGGTTCGATTCGATCATCTGTTCGCAGTTTCCGTGGTCGGCCGTGACGATGAGGGTCCCCCCCGTCTCGTCCACGGCGCGGATGAGCCTTCCCAGTGCCTCGTCGACGGCCTTTACCGCCGTCACCGCCGCGGGCAGCGACCCCGTGTGCCCCACCATGTCCCCGTTTGGGAAGTTCAGCCTGAGAAACCGGTATTTTCCCGACTGAAGGGCCTCCACCGTCCGGTCCGCGATCTCCCGGGCCTTCATGGCCGGGGCCTGGTCGAAGGGAACCCGGTCCGATTCGATCTCGACCCAGGTCTCCCGGTCGCCCCCCAGCCGGGCCGAGTTGTTCCCGTTCCAGAAATAGGTGACGTGGCCGAACTTCTGGGTTTCGCTGACGGCGAACTGGGTGATGTCGTTGGCGGCGAGATACTCCGACAGGGTCCTGTCGAAGGCGGGCGGCGCGACGAGGTACCGGGGGGGCATGCGGGTGTCCCCGTCGTATTCCACCATCCCGGCGTACAGGACCGCAGGCCACGCCTTTCTCCTGAATCCGGTGAAGTCTCGTTCCACGAAGGCCCTGCTGATTTCGATGGCCCGGTCGCCCCGGAAATTGAAGAGGACGACGCCGTGGCCGTCTCCGATCCGGGCAAGGGGCTCCTCCGGGTTTCCGGGGGCGTGAACGACGAAGTGACCGACGTACTGGTCGTCGGCCTTCTGAAGTTCCCGGAGCTTCCGGATCGCCGTGAGGCAGTCGGGAAACCGGGGACCTTCCCCGAGGACGTGGGCGTGGTATCCCCGCTCCACGATGGACCAGTCCGCCTCGTATCGGTCCATGGTGGTCACCATCCGCCCCCCGCCGGAGGCCACGAAGTAGGATCGCCGCTTCGACGACTTCATCGCGGCGACCCGAAGCGACCAGAGAAAGTCCTCCAGGGCGCCGAAATACCGCAGCGCGCTCAAGGGAGGAACGTCACGGCCGTCCAGGAGCCCGTGGACGTAGACGTCCTCGATCCCCCTGCGGTCGCACTCGGCGACCATGGCCAGGAGGTGGCGGATGTTGCTGTGGACGTTGCCGTCGGAGAGAAGGCCGATGAAGTGGACCGGCGTTTTCTTTCCCAGGGCGTTTTCCATGAGTTCGTTCCAGGCGGGGGAAGAGAACAGCCGTCCCGACTCGATGGCCTCGTCGACGAGTTTCGCACCCTGGGCGAAAATCCTGCCCGCCCCGAAGGCGTTGTGTCCCACTTCGCTGTTTCCCTGGTCCTTGTCCGAGGGCATCCCCACGGCGGTTCCGTGGGCTTTCAGCTTCAGGACGATCCTTTCGCTTCCGAGAAGTCCGAGGAAGTGGGCGGGATGCGCCAGGTCGATGGCGTTCCCGGGATATCCTTCCGTCTTCCCCCGGTAAAGGCCCATGCCGTCGAGGATGCACAGGAGAAGAGGGCCTCTCACGCCCCCGTAGTTTTTCGACTTTCCCAGCTTCAGGTCCATGGGATCACCCCTTCCATGCGTTCCGGAGATTTCGGTGAGGCCGGTGCACGGGTCTCATGCAATGCCGCCTCATGATCTATAACAAGATGCCCCTTTCCCTTCAACGGAAAAGAAAAGGCCGGGGGGGTCCCCCCGGCCTTTCCCCTCGGAATAACAGAATTACCGCTGTCCCAGAAGTTTCCGCGCGATGACGACCCTCTGGATTTCGTTCGTTCCTTCATAGATCTGGCAGATCTTGGCGTCCCTCATGTGCCGTTCCGCCGGGTATTCCTTGCAGTAGCCGTAGCCGCCGAAGATCTGGACGCCTTCGATGGCCGCCTTCATGGCCACGTCGGAACCGTACATCTTCGCCATGGCCGATTCCTTCTCGTAGTCCATATGGTGGTCCTCCATCCAGGCCGCCCGGAGGAGAAGGAGTTCGGCGGCGTCGAGTTCCGTCGCCATGTCGGCGAGCTTGAACTGGATGGCCTGGAAGGTGGCGATGGGCTTGCCGAACTGGACCCGTTCCTTGGCATAGTTCAGCGCATCCTCGAGGGCCGCCTTCCCGATGCCCACGGCCTGGGAGCCGATGCCGATGCGGCCGGCGTCGAGGCCGGAGAGCATCTGGCGGAAGCCCTGGCCTTCCTTGCCGAGCAGCTGTTTCGCCGAGACCTCGGCGTCCTCAAAGACGAGTTCCGCCGTTCCGGAAGCCAGGATGCCCATTTTCTCCTCGATCTTGCCGACGGAGAAGCCGGGGGTGTTCTTCAGGTCCACGATCAGGTTGATGACGCCCTTGTACGCCTTCGCGGGGTCGGTCGTCGCGGCGAGGACGCAGTACCTCGCGACGTTTCCGTTGGTGATGAAGCGCTTCACGCCGTTCAGGATATATTTGTCGCCCTTCAGATCCGCCCGGCAGGCGAGGGACGCCGCGTCGGAGCCCGCATTCGCCTCGGTGAGGGCGTAGCAGCCTTCACACTTGCCACTCGCCACGGGGGAGAGCCATTCCTGTTTCTGCTCCTCCGTGCCGTAGGTCTTGATGGGGAAGCCGTAGAGGGAGTTGTTCACGGAGACGATGACGCCCGTGCTGGCACAGGCCTTGGAAATGGCGATCATGCAGTGAACGTAGGTCACCGTGTCCATTCCCGCTCCGCCGTACTCGGTGGGTACGGCCACGCCCATGATGCCCATTTCCCCCAGCTTCCTGCAGATTTCCTCGGGATGCCGGTGGGTTTTGTCCAGTTCCGCCGCGATCGGTTTGATCTCGTTTTCGGCGAACTTTGTGACCATGTCCTTTACCATTGCTTGTTCTTCGGTCAATGCGAAATTCATGAGTCCCTCCTTATTCCTTTTTTGGTTTCCTGCGGGACCGGCGGGTTTCGGGACCCCGCCGGTACTCCGTGCCTGTCAGGATTACTTGCCGATGAAATTCGCTTTCCGCTTCTCGACGAAGGCCTTCATTCCTTCCTTCTGATCCTGGGTGCTGAAGCACTGGGCGCAGCACTCCATTTCGAGGCGGTTGGCTGGATCCAGGGGCAGTTCGTAGCCGAAGTTGATGGCATGCTTGGCCATTTTGATGGCGAATCCGGGCATGCCCGCGAGCTTCTTCGCGAACTTCATGGTTTCCTCCATGAGCTGGTCCGCCGGATAGATCCGGTTCACCAGGCCCAGTTCGTAAGCCCGCTGGGCGCTGATCTGCTCGCCGCCCATGATGAACTCCTTGGCCCTGCCGATGCCGATGAGCCGCGTCAGCCGCTGGGTGCCGCCCCATCCGGGGATGAGGCCCAAAAGGATCTCCGGCTGGCCGAAACGGGCGTTGTCCGCTGCAAACCGCATGTCGCAGGACATGGAGATTTCCGTTCCGCCGCCCAGGGCGAATCCCTTGATCGCCGCGATAACGGGCTTGGGAAGGATCTCGATGGCCCTGTAGGTCTCGTGCCCTCGTTCCATGAATTTCAACGCTTCCGCGGGAGTCAGGTTCTGCATTTCCACGATGTCGGCCCCGGCCACGAAGGCCCGGTCGCCGGCTCCGGTAAGGACGACGACCTTGACGTTGTCATCCTCTCCGCACCGTTTCACGGCGTCAATGAGTTCCCCCATGGTTTCGGAGTTCATCGCGTTCAAGGCCTTCGGACGGTTGAACTGTACGAGAGCCACGTTGTCCTTTACTTCAAACAAGAGATTTTTGTACTCCATGCGTCGAATCCCCCTTTCTGGTCTGAGCCCCAAGGAGGGCTTACTTGCTGTAATCGTAAAATCCCTTTCCGGATTTGCGGCCCATGAATCCGGCGTCCACGTATTTCTTCAGGAGCGGGCAGGGGCGGTACTTGG
>DJVQ01000050.1:164-65873 GCA_002441265.1 Syntrophaceae bacterium UBA6252 | reverse complement strand
CCTCGGCCACGACGGCGAACCCCGCTCCGGCTTCCCCGGCCCTGGCCGCCTCGACCGCCGCGTTGAGGGCCAGCAGGTTGGTCTGAAAGGCGATCTCGTCGATGGTCTTGATGATTTTTCCCGTCTCCTCGCTGGATTTGGTCGCCTCCTTCACCGCCTTGGACATGTTTTCGATGTGCTGGTTGACGCGGTCGACGATGATCCGGGCTTCCGCCATGTATTCCCTGGCCTTTCCCGCGTTGTCGGCGTTCTGTTTCGTCATGGACGACATCTCCTCGAGGGAGGAGGACGTCTCCTCGATGGCCGCGGCCTGTTCGGAAGCCCCTTCGGCGAGATTCTGGCTGGCCTGCGCCACCTCCGAAGATGCGGTCGTGATCTCGTCGGAACTCAGATTCAGTTTGTCGACGGCCTTCTGAACGGGTGCGACGATCCTGCCGGCGGCCAGATAGGAAAGAACGATGGAGAGAAGGGCGAAGACGACGACGCCGACAACGATGATGTTCCGGGTCGCGGTAACGGACTGCACCATTTCCTTAACCGGAACGGCCGTCACGATGCTCCATCCGTTCGTCCTGACGGGAGAAAATCCGGCATATTCCCTTGTGCCCTTGAAGGTATATTCCTGGACGCCCGTCTCGCCGGAGACGGCCCTGCGCGTCACTTCCTCCATGCCCTCTTCCTTTGCCAGGTTGAGCTTCAGGACCTGAGCCGGATCGGAATAGACGATCACCACGCCTTCCTTGTTGATCATGTAGGCGTGACCGGTTTTCCCCAGCCTGATCTCGTTGATCTGGGCGGCAAGGAAGGTGACTTTCATGAAGCCGGCGACCACGCCGATCACCTGGTCGTTTTCATCCCGCACCGGGTAGACGATCGTGCAGACGGGTTCGTTCGTCTTCTCCGAGATGACGACGGTTTCGCAATTCGGCAGGCCCTGCATGGCCTTCTTGAAATACGCATTGTCCGCAATGCTCATCCCCTTTGAAAGGCCGTACATGCTGTCGGTGATGACGATGCCGTTTTTCCCCGTGACGATAATGGAATCATACCGGTCCTGGACGACGACCTGGGTCTTGGCAAGTTCCGTCATGAACACGAAATCGGCCTGCTGCAGATCGCCTTCCTCGTTTCCCGTCTTGACCGACTGGATGAGCGCGTCCCGCTGCGCCAGCGTGGCCAGCATGGTCCCTTCCAGGACCATCACCGAATCCACCATGTCCGCAATGCTCTTCGAAATCATGAGGATCTGCTGATTCGTTTCCTTCTCGATACTGGTCTTCGAGTTGTAAATGGAGATGCTTCCAAGAACGATCACCGGGATGATGGCCATCAGGCATCCGCCCAAAATGAGTTTCATTCTCAAACTGCCCATGCTGAAAGATAACCGTTTTCGCATACCACAACCTCCCGATCGCTGATGTCGATACCATCCAGACGCAACAGTCGGTCCGTTTCCCTTGCATTCAGGAATTCCGGGACAATGATTTGCCGTTGAAGGGTTTCAAGGGGATCTCCCGCAGCCGAAGTCTGCGATTCTCCGGAGCCGGTCGCACGCACCGGCGCCTCCGGCGGTCATATTCCGCGTGCAGAGATCGATTTCCCGAAGGGGATCGAGGCCCCCCTTCCGTTCCGAACATTCTAGCCGAAGCCGGCGATTTTTTTCCGCCTTTCCGGATAGGCGGGGATGTCGCCGAATGGTGGCTCCCATTGCCGATTCCCGGCAATTTTAAATTTCTATAGATTATCGATTTTCATATTGTCAAGTGAAAATAATGTGATAGCTCCGGATTCCCCTATTTTGTGGGGTATCCGGTTAGATGATATCTAAGTGAGTGTCATGAGGCGTTTCATGTCAGGATGATTCGCGAAATCAAATTATTATATAATATTTATAGATAGTTATATATGACTCGTTGCCAATGGGGTCCATCGTGTGTCTGCGGCCTGCCGTTCCCCCTTTCAACCGTTCCCTCCACGGTGTATCGGGCCCGTTCCTTCCTGATCGACGCCCCCGGCCGCGCGTTTTCCGATGCTCCTTGCCCGGCCCGTCCGGCGGGTTTCGGATCGGGCGGCTGCCGCCGGGACCGCTGATGTCCCCCGGCCCCGGCCGCGGCGCCGGAGTCCCCTCCGTCCCTGATTTCAGATTACGTTTGATTTTTTTGTGATCCCAGTCACTTGACACTTCCCGGCGGTGCCCGTATAGTGAAAGTCCGGGAGTCTGTGGGGACTCCGAGACTTTGAACGTGCGTGCATCGGATATGATTCGGGAAAAAATGAAAGAAATGGGGATGCCTCTTTCCGGCTGCAGGGGGTTTTCCCTGATCGAGCTTCTCATCGCCATGGGGGTGGGACTCATCGTCCTGGCCGCTTCTTACGAGTTTTTCGCGGAACAGAACAAGGCTTACAAAGTGCAGGAACAGGTTGCGGAAATGCAGCAGAATGTCCGCACGGCAATGGAAACCATGATCCGGGAAATCAGGATGGCGGGTTTCGACCCGGCGGGTGCGGCACCCACGCCCGGCATCATGACCGCGACAAGCGCCACCATCCGATTTACTCAGAACATCACCAGCACGAACCCTCCCTATGCGCCCGATACGGATGTTCTCGATCCCAATGAGGACATCACCTATTTTCTTGGGGAGACAGGCTATCCGCACCGGCTGATCCGGTACGCCCGGGAAAGGACGTCCGCGACGTCGGCGTCCTCTTTGCAGAACGCCATCCTCGCGGATAACATCCAGTCCGTCACCTTTCAATATTACGATGCCGGAGACGCGGTAACGGCGGTCCTGGCGAACATCCGGAAAATTCAGATCACCCTCGTGGGAAGAACATCCAAGCCGGACCCGGATTATGTTCCGAACGGGGGATACCGGACCTTTCAACTCGTTTCCCAGGTCGTACCCCGAAATCTCTGACGTCGGGGGAGTCTCCCCGGGTCTTTTTCATCCTTGCGCCGGAGGCCCTTTCCGCGGGAACGGCGTGTCGCGGTCTTCCCCTTGCACTCCTTCCGGAGAAAGGATACAGTTTCGCCGGACCCCCGGGCCGGCGGATTGCGTCCCGGGGATTTGAACGTCGAAATCGTCCGGGAGTTGATCATGGCCCACATGTCCGTCCGCGCCGGATACAGGGATCTTGCGGAAAGGCTGAACCGATTCCCCCAGGGGGCGCCGCCGTCCCGGCTCCTCTTCCGTATCCTTGAACTCCTGTTCTCCGAGCGGGAGGCCCGCCATGTGGCCCTCCTGCCCATCCGCCCTTTCACCGCAACGACGGCTTCCAGGGTGTGGGGCCTCTCCGCTGCCGAGTCGGAACGCCTCCTCGACGGCCTCGCCGGGAAGGGGATTCTCCTGGACATCGAGGAAAACGGCCGCTCCACGTATGTCCTTCCGCCGCCCATGGCCGGATTTTTCGAGTTTTCCATGATGCGGATCCGGGACGACGTGGACCAGAAGGTCCTGGCCGAGTTGTTCTACGAGTACCTGAACGTGGAGGAGGACTTCATCAGGGCCCTTTTCGCCGACGGGGAAACCAACCTGGGGCGCGTGTTCGTTCACGAGCCCGCCGTCCCGCCGGAACTCTCCCTTCATGTCCTGGACTATGAAAGGGCCTCCCACATCATCCGTTCCGCCACGGACATCGCCGTCGGCGTGTGTTACTGCCGGCACAAAATGGAACACCTGGGAAAGGCCTGCGGAGCTCCGAAAGAGATCTGCATGACTTTCAACAACACGGCCTCGTCCCTGATCCGGCACCGGGTCGCCCGCAGGGTGGACCGGGAGGAATGCCTGTCCCTCCTGGAAGAGGCCTATGGGAACAACCTCGTCCAGTTCGGGGAAAACGTGAGGGAACGGGTGAATTTCATCTGCAACTGCTGCGGCTGCTGCTGCGAGGCGATGATCGCAGGGCGCCGCTTCGGATTTCTCCATCCCGTGCACACGTCGAATTTCCTGCCCCGCCTGGACGGGGCGGCATGCAACGGTTGCGGGAAATGCGTTTCCTTCTGCCCGGTGAACGCCATGGGTCTCGTTTCCGCGAACGATCCGAAGAAGAGAAATCGGCGGGTCGCCCGCCTGGACGACGACATCTGTCTGGGCTGCGGCGTGTGCGTCCGCGTATGCCCCGCGGAAGCAATCCGGCTTTTTCCACGGAAGGAAAGGGTCCTGACGCCGGTGAATTCGGCCCATCGGGTGGTTCTCATGGCCATCGAACGGGGGAAACTGCAGAACCTCATATTCGACAACCATGCCCTGACGAGCCATCGCGTCATGGCGGCGATTCTCGGCGTGATCCTGAAGCTCCCTCCTCTTCACCGGCTCCTGGCGAGCCGGCAGATGAAGTCGCGGTATCTGGAGTTTCTCTTTACGAAAATTCAGGTCTGACGGCTTCGGAAAAAGTCCCTATGCTTCGTTGCCCGTCATCCCTCCTCCCCGCGGCGCACTGAAAGCACGCCTCGGTCGCCGGGAATCGGGCGCCCTGCCCGAGAAGCTTTTTCCTTCGCCGCTCGAAGAAGTGTCGTCAAGGTTCCCTGCGAATTCGTCCGGTCTGACGGCCGGCGGACCGAGGCTCCCCGGGATCGCAGACGCAGGTGGCCATGAAATGGTCCACATGGCAGGATTGCAGGTTCGACAGTCTGCCGAATGCCATTCCGCATCTCCGGATATTCATCGAGTCCGGGGGGTTGTCCGTCAGCGGGACATCGTAGACGACCCTGCACGGGATCTCTCCCGTGGTGAGGACGGGATTGGAGACATTGAAGAGTTCGATGAGAACGGACCGGCCTTTTTCGTATCCGTCCCTGTTGGACAGGTATTTCAATGCGATTCCCCCTTTGCTCATGTCCAGCACCTGCCCGATCCGGGCGGCGGGGGAGAATCCCGGGTTCATGAAGGAAGCGCACGCCCCTTCCCTGGCCTGGAAGCGCTTGTGAAGTCTCAGATCCTTGAACATGTCGGTCACCTTTCGGTAAGAACGGAACCCTTGCCGTTTCGGTCGCCCGCACTTTGAAGGCCTGTCTCCCCGCGCCGGAGAGCGGGAATCCGCCGGACCGCGGGAGCGTACATCTAGAAGGAGTATCGGTTGAAATCGGGAAAAGCTTGAGATCAGTGAAATCGGAACGCGCCGGAGCGGAAACGAAGCATACTTCTTCTATAAAGATTACAATGATGTGTTTTGCCCTGTCAAATGAAAAAAACCTCCCCGGTGGAGCCCCGGTGGGCGCCCCCTCACGCTTCGTCTTCGTCCCCGGGACCGGGCCGGAAATGGGGATTCCAGGCGACCTCCCATAAATGTCCGTCTGGATCCGCGAAATATCCCGAATAGCCGCCCCAGAACACCTCCTGCGCCGGTTTCACCAGCTTTCCGCCGGCCCGGACCGCCCGGTCCAGGACATCCCGGACCTCCTCCCTGGTTGACACCACGTGGGCCAGCGTGATCCCGCGGAAACCGGATCCGTCCGCGTTCACGGCGGCGTCTTCGGCAAGGGCGTTCCATGGATACAGCGACAGCCACGAGCCGTTCAGGGTGAAAAAAACGGCGCCGCCTTCGAAGGGCATGCGGGGAAACCCGAGCCCCTTCTCGTAGAATCGGACCGCCTCCTCCATGTTCCTGACGCCCAGCGTGATCATGTTGATTCGTGGTCTCATCTTTCATCTCCTTGGTCCGCGGCATCGGAAACCGCCGGAGTGCGAAACCCCTTCGTCGAACGCCTCGGCCCGGTGCCGCTTCCCTGCGATGTCGTCATCGCCCTGAGACTCAGGGCGTTCTGGACGGCGTATCCCGCCTCGTCGTTGTCGAAGTAGCAGTAAACGTCCCTTCCCTGGCCGGCCCAGACGAAAAGGTCGTCCGCCCACCCGGACAACGCCGAGGTTCCGTATTTTCCCCGGTAGGCGCCGCCGGGCCCGTGGAGGCGGATGTAAACGAAGTCCGCCGTAATCTCCCTGGGGGACTGGTAGCCGGCGAGATCGTAAATGCAGAAGGCGACGCCGTGCTTCTTCATCAGCTCACAGGCGGCGGGGTTCTGCCAGGACCGGTCCCGAAGCTCGACGGCGTACCGGTGTCCTGCGGGCAGCGCCTCGAGGAAACACTGGAATCGGCCGGCATCGAACCGCCACCTTGGAGGCAGTTGAAAGAGGACGGGACCCAGTTTGCCGTTCAGCACCTCGATGTGTTTCAGGAAGAAGGATACGGACTCCTGCGCATCCTTCAGCTTCTTCATGTGGGTGATGTAGCGGCTTGCCTTCACGGCGAAGACGAATCCGTCCGGAACGGTTGAGGCCCAGGTTTTCAGGGTGTCTTCTCCGGGAAGCCGGTAAAAGGAATTATTGATTTCCACGGTGTGAAAATGTTGTGCATAATAAGACAGAAACGCCCTCTTGGGGAAACCTTCGGGATAGAAGGGTCCCGACCAGCCCTCGTAGTGCCAGCCAGAAGTCCCCACATGAACTTTTCCCCGGCCTTTCATGGACGGTTCTCCTTTTTCCGGTGATGATACCTGAATCCGTGCTTCCGGGAAAGTGGCGGATCGGCGATTCGGAGAAGACCGGTGTCCTTCTCTCTCAATGGTTCCGGATGACCGGGAAATTGTTTGACAGACCTTGGAACATTATCTATTTTACAGACAGCCGTCTGGAAATAACCTTTGAAATTTATTCTCATTATCTCAAGTGAGAACGATACCTGAACTGAACGTGTCCTTGTCTTCGTGAAGGAAGTGGTCAACAGGGGCCAAATCTTCTATTCATGCCGCATTGCGGATTCAAGGGGGGCGCGATGTATTCCAAAAGGTTTTCGACAGGGTTTTCCGTTGTTTTTTTTGTGTTGCTGGTCTGTTTTCTTACCGGAAACGCCGACGGCGCTCAGCCGGGCATCGCATCGGGAGGACAGCACTCGGCGGCGCTGAAGGAGGACGGGACGGTCTGGAACTGGGGGGAAAACGGTTTCGGCCAGCTGGGGGACGACACCAATGACAGCCGGTACGCTCCCGTCCAGGTCCTCGGCCCGGGCGGAACGGGATTCCTCGCGGGAGTGAAGGCGATCTCGTCTGTGTCAAACCACACGACGGCGCTGAAGGAAGACGGGACGGTCTGGGCCTGGGGATACAATTATTACGGCTGGCTGGGAGACGGGACGACATCGAGCCGGCCCACCCCCGTGCAGGTCCTCGGCCCCGGGGGTGCGGGATTTCTCACGGGGGTGAAGGCCGTCGCCGCGGGATATCAGCATACGGTGGCCGTGAAGAATGACGGGACGGTCTGGGCCTGGGGGAGAAATGAATTCGGCCAGCTGGGGGACAATACCACGACGGACCGCCTGACCCCCGTCCAGGTCCTCGGTCCCGGAGGTGTGGGATTTCTTACGGGGGTAAAGGCCGTCACCGCGGGCTGGTATTTCACGGCGGCCCTGAAGGAGGACGGGACGGTCTGGGCCTGGGGGAGCAATTTCAAGGGCGTGCTCGGGGACGACACCACGACGGACCGCTTGACTCCCGTCCAGGTTCTGGGTCCCGAGGGTGTGGGATTCCTCACGGGAGTGAAGGCCGTTGATGCGGGCAGTCACCATATGGTGGCCCTGAAGGAGGACGGCACGGTCTGGGCCTGGGGGAGCAATTCGGATGGGTGCCTGGGGAACGGGAGTGTGGCGCCCTGGTGGACCCCCGTACAGGTCCTTGACCTCGACGGCGAGGGGTACCTCTCGGGCGTGAAAGCCGTCACGGCGGGATCCTACTACACGATGGCCCTGAAGGGGGACGGGACGGTGTTGGCCTGGGGGAACAACGACAACGGCCAGCTGGGGGACAACACCGATGCGTTCAGCGCGATCCCCGTCCAGGTCCACGGTTCCGGGGGAGCGGGATTTCTCACGGATGTCATGGCCGTCTCGGCGGGATTTTACCACTCGATGGCCCTGAAGAATGACGGGACGGTCTGGGCCTGGGGGAAAAATGAAGACGGCCGGCTGGGGGACAACACCACGACGGAACGGTGGACCCCCGTCCAGGTCCTCGGCCCGGGGGGTGCGGGAATCCTGGACCTGGGGGGCCAGGTCACTTACAATTATTATCTTCCCTACTTCGTTTCCAACGACGATTACTGGACAGGCGTGGGGCTGAAGGACGGGAAAAGCTGGTTCACCGCTTCGGTGACCGCGACGGTCTATGGGTCAATGGGGACGGTTCTCGCCACGGAGGCGCGATCCCTCAACCCGAGGG
The DNA here is from genome assembly GCA_002441265.1 of Syntrophaceae bacterium UBA6252. Taxonomy (GTDB): domain Bacteria; phylum Desulfobacterota; class Syntrophia; order Syntrophales; family UBA6807; genus UBA6807. The sequence continues at coordinate 57,664 of DJVQ01000050.1, read as the reverse complement.
GCCAGACCGCCTTCATGGTGGGATCCGGGCTGAACACGGAAGGCTGGGTGAAGGTGACCTCGGACGAGCCGCTCACGGGTCTCGGGTTCGTGGCCATGGCCCATGACGACAAGCTCATGTTCGACATGACCCTCATCCCCAAGCTGTCGAAGACCTTGTACGTCCCCCACGTGGCCCAGGATGCGACCTGGGACACCACGGTCTACATCTGCAACCCCAACGGGTCCGACACGATCGTGTATTTCACTTTTTACGATTCCGACGGTACGGCGGTCACTGTCAGCCACGGATACATCCTTCCGGCGAACGGAAGCGGGAGCTGTCCCCTCTCCGCCCTCCTCGGGGACGATACCCGCACCAGCGGGAGCGTCCGGATCACGGCCTCCCAGGGGGTGGCGGCCTTCGCCCTGTATCAGAATCTGAAAACGGGGGACCGGAGCTACGCCGGCATCAGCGCGGTGATCCCTCAGAAGTCTCTCATAACGCCCGAACTGGCGACATACAGCTACTGCCTGCCTTACGCCCTTTCCGACACGGACTACTGGACGGGGGTCGGGCTCAGGAACGGGAGTTCCTCGAGCAGCGCCACCGTTACCGTGACCGGCAGGCGGCAGAACGGAACGGTCTTCAATACGCAGACCAGGGCGATCCCGCCGTCGGGCCAGACGGCTTTCATGATGGGAGCGGGCGAGGGCTGGGTGCTGATCACTTCCAACCAGCCGCTGACGGGTCTCGGGTTTGTCGCCATGGCCCACGACGACAAGCTCATGTTCGACATCTCTTTCGTTTCCGAACCGGCGAAATTGCTGTACGTTCCGCACGTGGCCCAGGACACGACCTGGGACACCGTCATCTACGTCTGCAACCCCAACGATTCGGAGACGATCCTGTATCTCACCCTTGTCCGGTCCAACGGAACGGTGGTGGTGAGCAGTCCGTACACCCTGCCGGCCAACGGGAGCGGGGCGTATCCTCTGTCCGGCATCGTGGGGGGCGGCACTTACACCAGCGGGAGCATCGAGATCACGACTTCCCAGGAGGTGGCGGCCTTTGCCCTGTATCACAATCTGAAGACGGGGGACCGGAGCTATGCCGGCATCAGCGCGGTGGCTCCGTAAGAACGGACACCCTGTTTACGTCAAATGAATTCTCGCCGGAAACGTCATACGGGGTCAATTATTCTTGACACCCGTGAATGTGTGCAATACATGCAAAATAAGAATAATGGGGCAATGAAAGGGGGGACAAAATATCGGCCATGACACCTGAATACTCGGCTCTTCAAATCGCGGATTATTTTATCTTTAAAGCTCATGAGGGAAAGCGGGGATCCATTTCCAATCTCAAACTTCAGAAGCTCCTTTATTATGCACAGGGGCTTCACCTTGTCCGGTTCAACCGGCCTCTTTTCAGGGACAGGATCCATGCGTGGACTTACGGGCCCGTTGTCGTCAATGCCTATCACAAGTACAAGGAATGGGAGGACAGGGAAATCCCGGCAACCGGGGACGACGATTTTTCTCATATCGATGAGAAAACGATGCAGTTTCTCGATGAGGTCCACGAAGCTTTCGGAAAATTCACGGCGTTTCGCCTGATGGAGATGTCCCACGGCGACGATTGCTGGAAAAATGCGGGGACGGGCAATGAGATCACCCTGGAGTCGATGCGTGAGGAACTGGGGAAGTATCTCCAATGCCTCCTGAACGAGACCTGAGCCGTCAGGGCAAGCCCCGGCCGGATTTTCGGAAAGAGTTTATGCCGCTTTTCCCCGGTCAGGTTTAAATCTCCAGGTGAAGCCGGTCGTTCCGGGAATGTCTTCCCCTGACGCTGTTTCCTCTGATCAGTTATCTCCCGTTGCAGTGATTTCAAACCCGTCTGAATCGCTTTGTATGGATTCCGGCTTCCATAGAGGTATTACCGGAAGACAAGCCTGTAAAATTCATTTGGGATCGTCCGGGGGGGCACATTTGAATAATGGATTATCAGGTGCCTTCTTATCAGGAGATTCCCATCAGTGTGAGGTGGAAATGAGAAGCTATTATAGAGTTATGCTGGGCGAAGGGAGCGTTCATGCACCAATGTGCTTTTCCGAAGATTTCATCGGTGCCGACTTCAAAATAAATCAAGATTTGTCCGCTAAACTTTCGGATGATTGGAGAGACTTTAACAAAGAGTTTATCCCCGTGTACCTGGCAGCACATCCCGGCAAGACAAAAATAGGCGCGGGCCTTGCCTGCGGGGCTTTGTGGGTAGTGGCCAAGGGCATCAAGATTGATGATTGCGTGATATGTGCTGATGGGGCTGGACACTATCGGATGGGCGAAGTCACCGGTGATTACTTTTATCGTCAGGATGGTGTCCTTCCTCACCGACGCTCCGTCCATTGGATGAATCACGCCATTGATCGTGCTGACATAAGCGAATCATTAAGGAACGCCTTGGGGGCACCGGGCACGGTCAGCAACATGTCCAAATACAGAGACGAGATTGAAAGGCTGCTGTGCGGCCTGTCCGGACCCATAGCCGCGCTTACTGATGAAATGATCGAGAACCAGGCAGCTTTTGTCATGGAAAAACACCTTGAGGATTTTCTGGTACAGAATTGGGCTCAAACCGATCTTGGCAAGGAATACGATATCTACGAAGAGGATGGTAAGCCTGTCGGACAACAATATGCAACCGACACCGGGCCGCTCGATATCCTGGCCATCAGCAAAGACAAGAAAACTTTACTTGTCGTGGAACTTAAGAAAGGCCGGGCAAGCGACGTCGTCGTGGGTCAAACTCTTCGCTATATGGGATATGTCCAGGACGTTCTGGCTGAGGAAAGACAGATCGTCAAGGGAGCGATCATCGCCTTGGAAGATGATCAGAGGATCAGAAGAGCCTTGGCCGTGGTGCCAGCGATCAATTTTTACCGCTATCAGATAAGCTTCAAATTAGTCAAGGTTTGACGTGTGCTTGGGTTTGGTTTGTTGACGATGAGAAAGGTCAATCATCGTTCGTTGTTCATGATCGCATTGCCGGCGGATTCCTTTAATTTCAGAGAACCAATCCCTTACGAAATAATTGGGTACTTTTTTTACGTGACAATTCGGGAGACCCGGGAGGACAACGATGAAAGGGAACATCTTTTTGATTCAGGGAAACGGACAACTGGTTGAAATGGAAGAACAAGCTTACGATTCAGAAGACTTGCTGCAGCGGCTCCTTGCAGAGTATCCGAACCTCCTCGCCGGAAGTCAAATAGACAAGGACGCTCCTCGCCGCTGGCTTCTCATTTCCCGCGAAGCGCCGATTCCTTCTTCCGAGTCTGGATCGGGAAGATGGTCCGTTGACCACCTGTTTCTGGATCAAGATGCAATCCCTACCCTTGTCGAAGTCAAACGAAGCAGCGATACCCGCATACGTCGAGAAGTGATCGGCCAGATGATGGATTACGCTGCAAATGCTGTAGTATACTGGCCGGCAGAAACGATTCAGCTGAACTTCAAAACAAGATGTGTAAAGGCTGGTATAGATCCCGATGCTCTTATATCGGATTTTCTGCAAGAGGATCTTGGTGAAGATCAGTTCTGGGAGAACCTTAAAACCAATCTAAAGACCGGCAAGATTCGAATGCTGTTTGTGGCGGATGAAATTCCCTCGGAACTCCAGAGGATCATAGAGTTTCTTAATATCCAGATGAACCCGGCGGAAGTTCTGGGGGTTGAAGTCAAACAGTTCATCGGGCAAAACCTTCGGACACTTGTGCCGAGGATCATTGGACAGACTATTGAAGCGAAGGATATGAAAGGCGGTGGTAAAAAGCTGTGGTCTGAGGACATATTCCTGGAAGAGATGAAGACGAAAGTCGGCTCACCAGAAGCAGAGATAGCTGCAAGATTCCTTGAATGGGGCCGGTCTGGGATGATGACGCCCCGCTGGGGAAGAGGTAAACTATCCGGCTCTTATTCCCTGTATTTGAATCACAATGAGAAAGAACATAAAATCTTATCAATATCGACCGAGGGGAAAGGAAAGCTGTGGTTTCAGTTTGGGGACTATATGAAGCAACCTCCCTTTGATTCGAAAGAGAATAGGGCAGAATTTCTGAGACATCTCAACGCAGTACCTGGTATATCAATTTCCGAAGAGGTTCTAACGGCCGGGAAGTATCCCAATGTCCCTTTATCCGTCTTCCTTAGTGCTTTGGCATATGACAAAACCATTGAAGCTTTTGATTGGTTTATTGGGAAAATCCGGAATTCGTAGAAACTGTTTTTCGCATACGAGACAAGCAGTCTTATCATTTTTATCACATTGCACTTTTATTTTATCAAGGGTTGAAGGACCCTCCTCTTCTTCAGATCCCGGAACTGTCTTGATACATCCTGTGGCCATATCGAATAAAATAAGCCTGCTCCGCGTCCGTGGGCCTCGTGCCGCAGACGGGCGGCGCACAGCATCAACGCCGAGTATCCGTCCGGGAAAGCACCGACAACTTTCGTACGGCGGTGAATCTCCTTCATGAGCGGTGAATGGCGCATTTGTCCGTGCAGCCGCTCATCGGCAAAGGGATACGCCGTGAGCTGACAGTGGAAGAAGTTCCGGATCACCTTCTCGGTAAAAAACAATGAGATTCAATGCCGTGGCCAGCCCTCATTGAAACGGATCATCAGTGATCAGCTTCTTTTCCAGGGATTTCCCCGAAGCCTGGCGATCAGACGCTCGCCAATCAATGCTCCGGCTTCAGCAGCGGAATAACTCATGTCCGTTGACAAGATCGGCGAGATGTCATCGACAAAGGCTCGGCTTTGGAGTTTGCCGGTCAAGTTTTCCTCGAATTCCGCCCGGGAAATGGAAAGGCCGTCATGCGCCAGGTAACGGTTGAAACAATCGACAATCTTTTCATCATTTACTTCAAGGGTTGTCAAGGCAAGCCACAGATCGTAGAGATCCCGTCCCTTCTTGCGATGATAGAGGGCTCGCAGTTTGGTCCCGAGCAATTCATCGATCCCGTAGACGCCGATTCCAGCGTTACCTGAGAACCAGGGATTGTCGACAGAGAATAGATGGCTCTGAATTCCATAATGGGCAAAGTGTTCCCGCGTGTTGATTTCAATCTTGAGCCGCATCGACTGGACCGGCATAACCGTCGTTTCAAAACGATAGGTCATGGTGACCCTGCCGTGGCTTTGTTTTCGCTTTGGCTCTCCAAGCCATGGCAGAGTTGAGCGGATCGCATTAAGAATCGGACCGATAGCTCCCGTATTGATCTGCACGAGGTCGATGTCTTCGGAATAGCGGCCGGGTCTGGACAGGAACAGTTTGTGCAATGCCGTTCCACCCCGAAAGGCGAGTGTCCGGGCAACCAGAGGATGGCCGAAGAGTTCCACAAGAGCACGCGACAATATGAGATCCTGCTCGACCTGTGCGTCTGTCGGCCAGGGTGCCGCCGTACGCCAGGCCGTAATATGTGCCCGGGGAATCAAACCTCCTCCTCGACGGTTTCATTGGCTATGACACGCCATCGCGGATCGGCCGAAGCGTTTCCCCTTTTTTCACCGGATGCCATAAGGATGGGGCGGAAGCGCCGGACCTTCAGCCGGGCGGCCAGGGGTTCCGAAAGCCGGGATCTGCCGAGCAGATCCAGCAGGTAGCCGAGCCGCTGGACATCCGATACGGCGTACAGATCGGAGAGAGGCTTCAGCGCTTTTGGGTCGATTTTTTCGACAAGCTCACTCAGAACGGTCATGACATTGCCCATGTGCCCCGCCGAGGATGCGAACCGGACGAGATCAAAAGCTGTCGTTTCCGGTGAGGAAACCAGCATTGTTCCCGTCTCCGTCTGGATTTCGACGGCAGGCACCTTTTCGATGTGCCGGCTTACATGAAAAGCGATCCGGACGCGGCCTGCCCGGGCCGCCCGTGTCGGTCTGTCCGTTATGACCTGAAAGAGCATCGGTTGCTGGTGGGCGGCTCCATGGATTGCCGCAGCCGAGAGAATGCCGACATAGTAAGGCTGACCGAGAAATTTCATCAAATCATCGATGAACCAGCTCGCCGGCGGACACCCCGCTTCCCGGTATTCAGCAGGGATGATCACGTAGAACCCTCTCCGGGGATTGGCAATCCTGCCTTTGTGCCTGAGCCTCCTCAAAGCCGCGGTCAGCGCCGCATTGGAACGCTTGTCGGCTTTCAGGGCTTCCACCTGGGTGAACGTGTAGCGACCCCTGGACTGCAGGTTTTCGATGAAGGCGGCCATCGATTCAAACATTGGTGCATCCTCTATCCATTTCGTTTGCATAATCTAACAGAAAGTGTCACTTTACACAAACGAAATGGATGATCGATTTCCAACCGGCTTGAAAAGGAAGCCGATGTCGGTACTATGCCTACCAAGGACATATCCCCCTATGGAGGGGCTTTTCCGCAGACAGTATATTTAAATATCAAAAAGGGCCTTCTAAGCTGAAAATTTAAACACAAAAAGCAATTTTATTATATCATATAAGCTGGTTATCATGGTCCGACCCCGGGTTCCGGGTTCGGGTTCGGGTTCGGGTTACGGGTTCGGGTGGAGCCATGTCTTCTGCAGCTTTCTGGCTCTTCTCCTTAGGAGGGAACTGCAGGATCGCCTGGAGAAGGCCGGCCATGTCTTCGAATGGGCCGACATCAAAAGGGACCTGGAAGCCCTTCAGGAGATCGCCATCGACGAGAATGGAAGGAAACTTTCCGTCAGGACCGAGTGCCGAGGGGTGTGCGGCAAGGTGTTCCAGGCCGTCAGGGTTGCCATTCCCCAAGTGATTCGGGAGATTCCGTAGTGACCCTGATACTGATGCCAAAGAGCGAAATGTGGTGCCAGGAACTTTTTTGTATGCCTTATTTCGCCGTAATCACGATACTATTTTGCTGCAACTGTTAAACTTCGGTTAAACTTCAGCTTGAAACATAAATATCCTCTTTAAAGCGAACCGGCTTGAAAAAATAACCTGAAGGTTGGAAATAGGGTTGGAAATTATCTGACAAAAAACGAGGGGTTAGGAAACCTCTCCTAACCCCTCGTTATTCTTGGTAGGCGATCTGGGATTCGAACCCAGGGCCTTTGGCTCCGGAGGCCAACGCTCTATCCATCTGAGCTAATCGCCCGTTGGTATGCTTTTCGGAACAGCCCAAGCTGTTTTGAATTTTCCTTCTTACTCCATGTTGAAGGAATATTCAACGACTTTCCTTTTCCTCCCCCGAAAACCGTTCCGGAAGGGAAAGACTTCGGAAAATCCGGAGGATGTGGTCGCTGCGGTTCATGCTGTAGTAATGAATTCCGGGGATCCCGTTCTCCAGGAGATCGTCGGTCTGCCGGATGGCGTAGTCGATGCCGTACTTTTCCACCTCTTCCGGCTTCTCGCTGATCCGGTCCAGCTTTTCGAAAAGCCTGGACGGGATCTCCGCTCCGCACAGTGCGGTCATGCGGGCGATCTGGCCGAAGTTGAAGACGGGGAAAATCCCCGGGATCAGCGGCACCCCGATCCCCGCCCCGAGCGCCCGGTCGCGGAACCGGTAGTAGTGGTCGTTGACGAAAAAAAGCTGGGTGATGACGAAATCGGCGCCGGCGTCTACCTTCCGCTTCAGGTTCTCCAGGTCCTTTTCCAGGCTCGGCGCCTCGGGGTGTCCCTCGGGATACCCGGCGACGCCGATGCAGAACCGGTTCATCCCGTGAATGAATTCGACGAGCTCGTTGGCGTAGCCGAACCCCCCCTCGGGGCGGACGAACGTCTCTTCCCCCTTCGGCGGGTCCCCCCGGAGGGCGAGGACGTTCTCGATGCCCCTGTCCGTCAGTTCGCCCAGGATCGTGTCGATGTCCCTGCGGGTCGATTCCACGCAGGTCAGGTGGGCCAGGACTTCCTGCCTGAGTTCGCTCTTGATGTGTTCCGAGATCTCCACGGTCTTGTGCCGGGTGCTTCCGCCCGCCCCGTACGTGACGGAAATGAAGCTCGGGCGGCAGGGAAGGAGCTCCCCCACGGTCCTGTAGAGCGGTTCGAGATTCCCCTCCCTTTTGGGAGGAAAGATCTCGAAGGAGAGGGAAAACCGGTTCTTCTGGAATAACTCCCGTATTTTCACGTTTTTTTCCTTATTCCCATTTTTCACGACCGCTAAAGTTGTCATTTCACCCGCCGAATGTCAATCCTTTTTCTCGGCGGAAGCTTGCATCGGTTGAAGGATGCTGCTATTTTACGGCCATGAAAAGAACCAGGGGGAACATGAATCCGCGCCGCCCGCTCATGCTCTTTTTCTCGGTGGTCCTTCTGTTTCTGCTTGCTTCCGCATCCAGCCTTTACGGGGCCGACGTCCTGGCCGTCCGCCACTGGACGGCCCCCGATTACACCCGGGTCGTCATCGACACGCAGCGCGAGATTCCCTATGAGGTGCGGGAAGGGGAAAACGCCCTGACGGTCGTTCTTCCCCAGGTCTCCCTTGCCCCCGGAATCCCTTCCCAGTTCGCCCTCAAGTCTCCGGCGGTCCGCGGAATCAGCGTGCTCCGAGAGGAGGGCGGAGGGCTTTCCTTCCGGATCGACCTGTTCCCGGGAACGAAGATCCGGACCTTCAACCTCGCCAAGGTGCTCGATCTCCCTTACAGGATCGTCGTCGACGTGTCCCGCCCGGACATCGAAAAAGAGGAGCAGGAAATCCGCGAGAAGGTCCGCCGCGAGGAAAAAAAGCCGGTCGTCGTCATCGACCCGGGCCATGGGGGGGAGGATCCCGGTGCCGTTGGAAAGCGCAGAACCAGGGAGAAGCACGCGGTTCTTGCCGTCGCCAGGCTCTTGCGGGACGACCTCACGGACCGGGGGTATGACGCCTTCCTGACCCGGGACGGGGACTATTACGTTCCCTTCAGCCGGCGCCTCAAAATCGCCCGGGAGTATGGGGCGGATCTCTTCATCAGCGTCCACGCCGACGCCTGCCGGAGCCGGGGGGCGCGGGGGTCCTCCGTCTATTGCCTCTCCACGGGGGGCGCAAGCAACGTTGCCGCCCGCCTTCTCGCGGAGAGCCAGAACCTGTCCGACATGATCGCCGGTTTCACCGACGAGCAGAGCAACGGCGAATCCGATCCCATCACGCTCAGCATGGTCCAGACGGAAACGATGAACCGCGCCAGGGACCTCGGAACGGTCCTCCTGGAGGAGATGGGAAAGGTGAACCACGTCAAGTTCGAAAAGGTCCAGGAAGCGCCGTTCCGGGTCCTCAAGCTCCCCGAAGTTCCGTCCGTTCTCGTGGAAACGGCTTACATCTCCAATCCCAGAGAGGAGCTTCTTCTCCGGGAGAAAAGTTTCCAGAAACAGATCGCCGGGTCGATAGCGGAGGCGGTGGCGGCGTATCTGCCCGTTCCCGGGACGCCCGTCTTCGTGAGGGAGGAGATCCCGGCCCCGGAGGCGGCCCCCGTGCCGGTCCGTGCCGAAGCCCCTGCGCCGGCGGCACCCATCGAAACGGCAGCGGAGAAAAAGGAAGGACCGCCTCCTGAAACCCATATCGTCCGGAAGGGGGATTCCCTCACCGATATCGCGAGGCGTTACGATCTGACCGTGGCGGAACTGCTCCGGATCAACCGGCTGCGGGACAGGAACCGGATCTTCGTCGGCCAGGAAATCCGGATCGTGGAAAAGGAGAAGCCGGCGCCCCCGGCGGCGGTCCCCGCGGTGTACGTCGTCAGGCGGGGGGACACGCTCGAAGGCATCGCCGACCGTTTCGGCGTCACCGTCAGGGAACTTCAGGAGACAAACAACCTTTCCTCGAAAAACCGCATTCAGGCGGGGTGGAAACTGAAGATCCCGGGAAAGCCGGCCGGCGAAAGGGTCGTGACGTACGTCGTCCGCAGGGGGGACACCCTCGAAGGCATCGCCCGGAGATTCGGCGTTCCGGTGGACATTCTCGCGGAGCAGAACGGACTGAGATCGAAGAACCTCCTCCCGGCCGGCGCAAAGCTGGAAGTCCGCGGTACGGCGGCGAAAACGAAGAAGGAAAAGCCGGTGACGTATGTCGTGCGCAGGGGCGATACCCTCGAGAAGATCGCCCGGAAATACGACACGTCCGTGGAAGCCCTCATGACGGCGAACGGGATCCGCTACGGGAAAAGGATTCTCGTGAACCAGAGGCTCCGCATCCCCTGAAATCCGCTCAGATCATGCGCCGGATCTCCTGAAGCCGTTCCTCCAGGCGCTTTTTCGAAACAGGCACTGCGGTCTTGAGCTCGGGGGCGAACACGGACACCCGGAACTCCTCGAGGAGGACGGAGAATTCCTCGAGGGCCTTTCTCTTTTCCATCGAGGCCCCCGCGGCGGGCTCCCGGGCCAGATCCTCCCAGTTCTTCCGGATGCCCTCCACCTCCCGCGCCTTCGCCATGTCCTTTTCCAGGTGATGAACCCCCCGTTCGGCCCGGACGACGAGGGCCTTCAGGTACCTCGGCAGGCGGGTGCTTCGCTCCTCGTCGAACCGTTCGATGAAATCTTCCGGCACCAGGCGGCCGAGGTCCCCCCGAAGCCCCGCCAGAAACGCGAGGATCGGTTTCCGCGTCCGGTTGGAGGCCTCCATCTCCTGAAGCCGTTCCAGGGTCTCCGCCCAGGCGCCGAGGATGGCCACGACCCGGAAAAACACCTCCTTCCCCGCAGGGAGGATGCGGGGCCGGACCTCCCGGGCATATTCCCCGAAGGCCGTTTCCGTGCGGATGTCCCGCCGGAACAGGTCGCTCACGACTTTTCCGAAGAGCCTCTCCTCCAGTTTCCGGGGGCCGCCGAATCCCAGCGACCACCGTTTCAGGTTCCCCTCGACGGCGAGGTTCTTCCGGAGGGCGCGCAGCTCCCGGGCAAAGTGAAGTTCGTAGAGAAAGGACACCCCCTGCCGGTGTGATTCGAGTGCCTCCCGGCTGTCCCTGAAAAGCCGGAGGCACAAGGTGCCCTCTTCCACCCGGAGTGCCTGGTAGACGGCGTCCCGATGTTCCCGTCCCGTTCCGATTTCGACGGATTCGGGCAGGTCTTCCAGGTCCCACCGGGTGATGCCTTCCCGTTCCCAGGTCTTCCGGGCCTTCCGGAGGGCCGCCGAATCCTCCTGGAGGGAGAAATCGATTTTCAGTTCTTCCGGGTTTCTCCCCGCCTGGATTTCCCGCCCCTTCTCGTCAACGATGGAGAAACGCATCTTCAGGTGGTCCGGAAGGGCGTCCACAGGCCATTCCGTTCCCGGGACGTCCACCCCGTAGCGGTGGTGGAGGAAGTCGCCCAGGGCCGTGAGGAAGTTTTCCCCCTCCTTTTCCTTCAACTCCCGGTGGATGGTTTCCACCGTTTCCGCGATCGGGAACAGCCGTTTCCGGTAGGCCTTGGGGAGCCCTTTCAGGAGCAGCCCGATCTTCTCCCGCCGGTAGCCGGGGACGAGCCAGTCCCCCTGGTCGATGGGGACCGTCGACGAGAGGCTCGAGGGAAGGGTCACGGTGACGCCGTCGGCGGCGTCCCCCGGCAGGAACCGGTACGTGAGGGGAAGGTGCTTCCCGTCCAGGCTGAGTTCCCCGGGGAACTGGGAGAGATCGGCCCCTTCGTATACCCGGAGGGCCTCTTCCCGGGAGAGCTTCAGGAACCCGTCCCCGCCCTCGGCGCGGATCTTCCTGCCCAGGGTGCGGGTGTCGTGGATCCCCGGGAGGCGTTTCCGGTAGAAAGGCAGGAGAAGGTCCTCCTCGAGGAGGAAGTCCCGCCTGCGGAGCCGGTTTTCGATTTCCCGGATCTCCTCGACGATTTTGCGGTTGTGCTCGAGGAAGGGCCATTTCCTCCTCATCCGGCCCTCGATGAGGGCCCCGCGGATGAAGATTTCCTCCGCCTCCTCCGGACGGATCCGCCCGAAGGAAACGGTTCGTCCCGGGACCAGGACAAGTCCGAGGAAGGAGACCTTCTCCGCCGCCATGACCTCCTCCCGGCCTTCGTCCCAGTATGGCTCGGAGTAAGTGGAGCGGCAGAGGTGACCGCCGATGTCCTCGATCCAGTCGGCCTGGACGGCGGCGGCGGTCCGGGCGTAGGGCCTCGTCGTCTCGACGATTTCCGCGGCCATGATCCAGGCGCCCCCCTTGTTGAAGAGGCCCGATCCCGGAAAGAGCATGACCTCGCCGCCTTTCGCCTTCCTGTAGATGTTCTTTTCCTTTTTCTGGGCGACCCGGGAAAGGAACCCGGCAAGGAGGGACCGGTGGACGGCGCGGTACAGGGCCTCCCCCTCGAGGCGGTCCCGTTTTTCCAGGAACCCCTCTTCCTTCAGAATTTCCGAGAGCTCCCCGTGGATGTCCCGCCACTCCCGCATGCGGGACCAGGAAAGGAAACGGCCCTTGCAGAACTTCTTCAGCCGTCCCGCGCTTTTCAGATCCTTCCCCTCCGATTGGAAGGCGTTCCAGATGTTGAGAAGGGCGATAAAATCGGACGAGGGATTCTGGAACGTCCGATGAACCCGGTCCGCTTCCTCCTCCCGGTCCGGGGGACGCTCCCTGGGGTCCTGGGAGGAGAGGGCCGCCGCGATGATGAGCACCTCCGGCAGGCACTTCTCGTCCCGGGCTTCCAGGAGGATCCGGGAGACCCGCGGGTCGATGGGCAGCCGGGCCATGATCCTGCCCCGGCCGGTCAGCCGGATCGAGGGTCCTCCCCCGGCGGCGTCCGCCTTTTCCACCGCGCCCAGTTCCAGGAGCAGGTCGACGCCGTCGTGGACGAGGCGGGGGTTGGGCGGGTCGATGAAGGGCAGCCCGGGCAGCGGATCGATGTTCAGGGAGAGCATCCGGAGGATGACTTCGGCGAGATCGGACCGGAGGATCTCCGGGGTGGTGAAGAGAGGACGGGCCTCATAGTCCTCCTCGGAATAGAGGCGGATGCAGATGCCTTCCCGGACCCTTCCGCACCGTCCCTTTCTCTGATCGGCGCTGCTTTTCGAGACGGGCCGGACGGGAAGGCTTTTCGTGCCCGTCCGGGGGCTGTACTGGGAGATCCGGGCGAGGCCCGTGTCGACGACGTAGCGGATCCCCGGGNNGATGGTGATCGACGTCTCGGCGATGTTGGTTGCCACGATGATCTTCCTCCCCGGGAAGGAGGCGAAGACCCGCCGCTGCTCCGCGGCGGGGAGCCGGGCGTAAAGGGGGAGAACGGCGGCCCCCCGGGTATCCGGACCGGAAAGGAGGGCGCAGGTCTCCCGGATGTCCTGCTCCGTGGGCATGAAAACGAGGACGTCCCCGCCGTCCCTCCGGGCGGCGATCTCCCGGACGGCGTCGACGGCGGCCTCCACGGGGGTCACCTCTCCCCGTTCCTCTTTTACCGGGTCCAGGGGACGGTAAATCGTCTCGACGGGCCAGGTCCGGCCGGAGACCTCGATGATGGGGGCGTCGGAAAAGGCGCGGGAGAATTTTTCCGTGTCGATGGTTGCGGAGGAGATGATGACCTTGAGGTCTTTCCGGGCGGACAGGATCCTCCGGAGCATGGCCAGGACGAAGTCGATGTTGACGCTGCGTTCATGGGCCTCGTCGACGATGATCGTGTNNATGCCGTCGGTCATGAACTTGATGAAGTTTTCCCGGCGGCTTTTGTTCTCGAAGCGGATCTTGTAGCCCACCGACCGGCCCGGCGCTTCGCCCAGTTCCTCCGCCACCCGCATCGCCACCGTCACCGCGGCGATCCTCCGCGGCTGGGTGCAGCCGATGAAGCCGTCCACGCCCCGGCCCGCCTCGATGCACATCTTCGGGATCTGGGTCGTCTTTCCCGATCCCGTCTCCCCGGTGATGACGATGACGGGGTGCCTGCGGACGGCGTCGACGATCTCCGCCTTCTTCTCCGTGATGGGCAGATTTTCCGGGTAGGCGATCCGGGGGGTCCCGTTTTTCCGCTTCTCCCGTTCCCGGACGGAACGGTCCAGAAGGTTTTCGATCCTCCGGAGGCGCAGGACAAGGGATTCCTCCAGGGGGAATTTCCCGGGGGATTTCCTCAGGCGATCCAACTCGCTTCCCAGCCGGGCCCGGTCCCGGGGAAAGGCCGCTTCCAGCCTGTTCTCCAGGAGCGCTCGGAGCCGGTTGAATTCCTGTCTTTCCACCGCGGGGCCGTCCTTCGTGCAGGGATAGGGAAGTCCTGGATATAATGCAACCTTCACGGTCTGTCAATGAAGGGAAGGGCTGGAATCGGCGTAACCCCCGGTAACATGGACGGATGAGACGCCCTGTCGCGGGGAAAGGCCGTTGATTTTCGGAAAACCCCTGTGTTATATCGAACTGGAACAGTATCTGCGGCGGCCTGCCGGGGGGCGCTTGAGTCAGGTTTTGAACGGATGCGACGCATCGAATGACATACCGGGAGGGAATGAAACATGTATGTCGGAAGAAGAATGACGCGAAATCTCATCACCGTTGCCCGGGATACGAGCATTCTCAAGGTGAAGAACCTTCTGAAGCAATACAACATCGACCAGGTCCCCGTCGTGGAGGGAAAGCGGATCGTCGGGATCATCACGGACAAGGACCTCCGCCAGGTTTCCCCCTCTCCCGCCAGCACCCTTTCGGTCCATGAGCTGAATTATCTCCTGTCGGAAATGAAGGTGGAGGACGTCATGACCAGGAGGGTCGTCACGGTGACCCCAGGGACGCCGATCGAGGACGCGGCGAAACTGATCAACGAGAAGCGGGTGAACAGCCTTCCCGTCGTCGCGGGGGAGGAGCTTGTGGGCATCATCACCACCTGCGATCTTCTCAACGTTCTCCTCGAGTTCATGGGGGTGGGCCTTCCGAGCACCCGCTTCGAGGTGACTTTCCCGAACCGCAAGGGCGAAATCGCGGTGATCGCTTCCCTGATCCACGAATTCGACCGGACCATTCTTTCCCTGGTGACCACCGCCGTCCGGGAGGGGAGCCCCACCCGTACGGCCATCATCCGGCTGGACGGCATGGATTCTTCCGCCCTCCTGCAGGCGCTGAGGGACAAGGGGTACCGGGTGGACGAGGAATACCGGGGCAGGGAAGGCGTTTCCTGAGGCGCGACGCCGCGGAATCCGTCTTTGGTGACAGAGGGATGCGCACCCCGCATCCCTTTTCTTATCGGCGTGCCGGGGCTATTGCCGTGTCAGCGTCCAGGTTCCGGAGCACCCTTCGATGTCCTCCCAGGTTCCGCTGCCCGCGTCCCCCGAGAGCACCCCGGAGAACTGGGCCAGGTTTGCGTCGTCCCCGCTCGCCATGGCGGCCTCGATGTCGCCGGTGGGGTACACCATGCCCGACAGCGTGTAGGTCTCGTACCAGGAATCCGTGGCGGTGCCCGAGATGACGGAATCGGTGATGGTCATGTTGATGGTGGCCGTTCCGCACAACGCCGTCAGGGGGACACTGACGGCCGTTCCCGTCCACTGGCCGTCGAAGAGGTGCTCCCCCGAGTCCTCCGTGCAGGGCATGGCGCTGATCCCCGCGTAATACTTCTCCCCCGCCGGGGAGTTCAGGCTGTGATAGAGGGCGAAGGCGGCGATCCCCAGGGAACCGGTGATCTCCACGCTCCCGCTCGTGTAGTTCGTTCCCCCCGTCAGATCGGAGACCTCGCAGACCCTGCTTCCGTATGCCGGAAGCGGGGGGTACGAAACGGGATCCAACGGGACGCCATCGGATCTGTAGAAACGGCATGTGACCGTGGCCTGGGAGAGGTTCGGGTTGCAGACCATGACGGATGTGTCCCACACCGGCGCCGACGCCGACTGGGCCACGTGGGGGACGCACAGGGACGTGGACGTTTCCGAAATGAGCGCGATGTCGTACATGAGGTCGTCGGGCGTCGTTCTCGCGATAAAGCAGAGTCCCGTGATCGGCGTGCTGGAGAGAATCCTGATCCATCCCGTGTTCGTGATTCCCCTTCCCACCATATCGACCCACTGGCCGGACGGGGGAATGCTGATGGTTTTTACTTCCGCGGGCAATCCCCCGCTTTCCTTGAAAACCGTCAGGGTCACCGATGCGGCGGTCGTTGTGCTGGCGTTCCGGAGGGCCACGCCGGTCCACTTGCCTCCCGTGGTGTCGAACCTGGGCAGGGAGTAGGTGTGCATGAGGTCGGTGCCGGGTTTGACGGCGGCGATGCCGGCATAACTCATGTGCCCGGAATCGCTTGTGTTCTCGTAAAGGGCAAATCCCGCAACCCCGACATTGCTTTCGACCGCCACGCTTCCCCTGGTGCAGGTGTCCCCCTGGAGGATGTCCGCCAGCGGGTATTTCCCGCTCCCGAGAACGGGAATCGTCCGGGTCGCGGTCCTTGTGACGGTGCCGTCTTCATCGACGTACCTCAGCGTCACCGACGCCTGGCTTGTGTTGGGATTGCACATCATGATGGTCGTGTCCCAAACGGGTGCCGTCCCCGACTGGGCCACGTGGGGGATGTGAAGCAGCATGGAAAGTTCCGAGATGAGCGCAATGTCGAACATCAGAATCGGGCCTGACCCGTTTCCAATGAAACTGAGGCCGGTCAGGGACTGGTCGGAAACGACCTTGATCCATCCTTCCGCCGCGGCGCCCCCGCCCGCCATGAAGGCCTTCTGTCCAGAGGGACTCAGGGTGTTCGTGTGGGTGGCGATCACCGATCCGTCGGTTCCGTACACGGTGACGGTGGTGTTTGCGGACGCCGTCGCGCTGCAGTTCCTCAGGGCGACGCCCGTCCACTTGCCCCCCAGGCTGGTGTAGTACGGCAGGTAGTACTGATGGCTTGCGGCAAGGGCGGTGCCCGCAAGGATGAATACCAGCAGAATCGCTCCGACGGCGGATCTGACGCTCATGAATTCCTCCGGAAGAAAATTTCTTTCGTCCTTCAGCCGTTCCCTTTCCCCATCGCCCGGCGGAAACGGGTTCAACGAATGCAACTTCCATATCCCTATCGGAACATGGCGGGGGAAACTGTAATCTTTCCTTCACTTTTCCGGGAGATCTCCGGCAATGTCAAGCGTTTTGTGGCTGCGACACCGGATTTCCCGCCCATTGACATGGAGGAGGCATCCGGATATGATTCGTCTGCCGGAGGGAAGGCCCTTTTCCCGGGGCTTGCTTTTTTGAAAAAATTGTTGTAGGACTGGCGCCGATTTTTTAAATCCCATACTCCTTGCCCGAACTGCAGAGTCGGGCTGAAGAGCCGAGAGGAGGTATCCCATTGAGACGGTACGAGACCATCTTTATTTCCGCGACTGATCTTCCGCAGGAAGAACTTCAGGAAATCGCGGAGAAATGTTCCCAGCTTATCGAGGCGCGGAAGGGCATCGTGATCCGCAACGAGAACTGGGGAAAGAGGAAATTCGCCTATCCCATCCAGAAGCAGAGATTCGGTATCTACACCCTCGTCGAATTCGCATCGGACCACGGGACGCTGGGTGAGCTGGACCGGTTGTTCCGCTTCGACGACCGCATTCTCCGCTACCAGACGGTGAAAGTCTCCGATTCCGTGGACCTGGCCGCCCTGGAGAAGGAACTGGCAGAGGCGCGGGGAAAGTCGGAAGGGGAGGTTCCCGCGGCGGCGGAAGCGATGCCGCAGGCGGAGGAATCGGCGGCGCCCGCCGCGGCGGCGGCACCGGCGGAAACGGCACCGGCACCGGCGGAAACGGCCCCGGCGGCCGAGGAGAAAGGAACGGAGGGCTGAACGATGGAGACGAAATCAAGACCGAAAACCATGCAGGGAAGACCCGGTCCCAGGTCTTCGAGAGGCCCCGGTTCCAGGCCGGACCGCAAGTTCTACCAGAGAAGGCGGGTCTGCAGGTTCTGCGTGGATTCGAACGTCAAGATGGACTACAAGAAACCGGAGATCCTGAGGACGTACCTGACGGAAAAAGGGAAAATCATTCCCCGGAGAATTTCCGGGAACTGCGCCAAGCATCAGCGGGAGATCGCAAGGGAGATCAAACGGGCCAGGAACATCGCGCTCCTGCCCTTCGCCGTTCTCGAAGGCTGATCGCAAAGGCGCCGCATCCCCGGCGGATGGGGACCGGATGCGGGAAAGGGAACCGGCGGGAACAGTGAAGAAGGAATTCGTCCTTGGCGTGGCGCTTTCCGTCATGGCCTTTCTGACGGCGTCCACCCTGTCCGTTTTCAGCACCCTGGCCGCCATCCTCGCACCGCTTCCCATCCTGTACTTCTCCCTTCATCACGGCAGGGGGGCGGGGCTCCTGATCCTGTCCCTGTCCCTGGGACTGACGGCGGCGGTTCTGGAGCTCGTCGGGGGACAGACCTCCTGGGGCCACCTGTTCTTTTCAGGATTCCTCGGCATCCTGCTCGCGGAAATGCTGAAAAGACAAATGTCCGTCGGAAAGACCGTGGCGGGGACCACCCTGCTTGTCCTGGGCCTGGGGTGTGCGGTGATCGTCGCCTACAGCGTTTCATCGGGTTTCAACCCCCTGCAGGCGACGCGGGCATACATCGACCGGACCCTGCAGGAAGGACTGGATCTGTATCTGCGCGTGGAGGGATCCTCCGCGGAGGGAGAAGCTTTCCGGAGCCGGATCGGCGACATCGGGTCGGCGTTTTTTCACCTTCTTCCCTCCCTGGCCTTCATCGGGACGGCGTTCACCGTCTTCATGAACGTTCTGGCGGGGCGCTTCGTTTCCCGGAGAACCGGGAGACCGTACCCCGAGCTTGGGGATCTTTCCCGGTGGCGGCTGCCCGATCTCATGATCTGGCCCCTTCTCCTCGCCGGAGGCGCTCTTCTGGTGCCGGGGGAGGCGATACGATGGACGGCGATGAACGTTGTCATCGTTTTCCTGTTCCTGTATTTTCTGCAGGGGCTTTCCGTCGTTTCGTTCTTCTTCCGGAAAAAGAATGTCCCCCTCTTCCTGCGCGGGGCGGGGTACATACTGATTTTTGTTCATCAGATCCCCCTGATGGTGGTCTGCCTTTTCGGAATCACCGACGTCTGGCTGGACTTCCGAAAAATCCTGAAGGGGCCGGCGCCGGCGGCATGACGGCCGGGCCGGGGAAAATGACTCTTGTGTCCAGGAGGACTTGAAATGGAAGTGATTCTGAAGGAAAATGTGGAAGCTCTCGGCAAGATCGGGGATATGATCCGCGTAAAGGACGGTTATGCCCGGAATTTCCTGATCCCCAAGGGGCTTGCCATCCAGGCGGACGGCAGAAACGTCGAACTTCTGAAGCAGCAACGGGAAGCCGTCAAGAAAAAGGCGGAAAAACAGAAAAAAGAGGCGGAAAGCCTTCGGGACGTTCTCGAAAACGCCGTCTGCAGCATCACCGCGCGGGCGGGGGAACAGGGAAAGCTCTTCGGTTCCGTGACGGCCAGGGATCTCGAGGAGAGCCTGAAGAGCCAGGGAATCGCCGTCGACCGGAAGACGATCTGTTTCGAGGAGCCCATCAAGTCCCTCGGGGAATTCACCGTGTCCGTGAAGCTGCCCCTGTCTGTCACGGCGAAACTGAAGGTGGTCGTTCTTGGCGAAGAATAAGAAGGATGCCGACCTCTCCGCTCACCGCGTTCCTCCCCAGAATCTGGAAGCGGAGCGGTCCGTCCTGGGGGGGATGCTCCTGGACAACCAGGCGATCCACCAGGTTCTCGAGACCCTCGACGGGGACGATTTTTACAGCAGCGGCCACAAGAGGATCTTTCAATCCATCATCGACCTCACGGAAAAGAACGAACCCGCCGATCTCATCACCCTGTCCAGCCTCCTGAAGGACAGGAGCCAGCTGGACGCCGTCGGGGGGGCCGCTTATGTGGGTTCCCTCGTGGACGCCGTGCCCTCGGCTGCAAATATCTCCTATTACTCTAAAATCGTTAAGGAAAAGTCTATTCTGAGAAAGCTGATCTCGGCGACGACGGGGATTCTTTCCAGAACGTACGAGGATGCCACCGACATCGACGGCATCATCGACGAGGCGGAGTACGCCATCTTTCAGATTTCCGAGAACAAGGTCCGCCAGAGCTTTTCCCCCATCCGGGAGATCATCAAGGACAGCTTCCGGACCATCGAGCGGCTCTTCGAGAAGAAATCCCTCATCACGGGGGTGTCCACCGGCTTCGAGGAACTGGACCGCATGACCTCCGGTTTCCAGCGGTCGGACCTCATCATCATCGCCGGCCGCCCCAGCATGGGAAAGACGGCTTTCGCCCTGAACATCGCACAGCACGCCTCCATCGAAATGGATGTGCCCGTGGCCGTGTTCTCTCTCGAAATGTCCAAGGAGCAGCTCGCCATGAGAATGCTTTCCTCGGAGGCGCGGGTGGACGCCCAGCGGCTCCGCAAGGGATTTCTCGGGGAGACGGACTGGCCCAGGCTCACGACGGCCGCCGGGGCCCTCTCGGAAGCGAAGCTCTTCATCGACGACACCGCCGCCATCACGGTGCTGGAGATGAAGGCCAAGGCGAGGCGGCTCAAGGCGGAAAGAGGGCTCGGCCTGGTGGTTCTCGACTATCTCCAGCTCATGAGGGGACGGGATCAGAGCCCGTCGCGGGAACAGGAGATCTCGGAAATCAGCCGCTCCCTCAAGGCCCTGGCGAAGGAACTGAGCGTTCCCGTGGTCGCGTTGTCCCAGTTGAACCGCCAGGTCGAGGCGCGGTCGGACCGCCGCCCCCAGATGGCCGACCTGAGGGAATCGGGGGCCATCGAGCAGGATGCCGACGTGATCNNTCATCGGTAAGCAGCGGAACGGTCCCACGGGAAAAATCAAGCTTGCCTTCCTGAAGGAATTCACCCGCTTCGAAAACCTGGCGCAGATCCGGGAAGTTTACTGAACCGGGCGCGGCCCCTCCTCCGGCCCGAAATAGGGGAGTGCCGTCCGCAGTTTCTTCAGGGCCTCCTGCTCGATCTGCCGGGCTCTTTCCCGGGTGATCTTGAAGCGGTCCCCGATCTGCTGGAGGGTTTCCGGCTTGTCCGACATGATGCGGTTTTTCACGATGTAGTTTTCCCGTTCGCTCAGCTTCGCCAGGGCCCCGGCGATGTCCCTCCGGACGAGTGATTTCTCCTCCTGCCGGATCAGGGAGTCCTCCTGGCTTTCCCCGTCGTACACCAGGTGGTCCAGATAGGTCGTTTCCCCTTCGTTGCTGATGGAAACGTCCAGGGAGACGTCCCGGTTGCTGAGCCTCTGGTCCATGTCCTCGATTTCGCTCTCCTTGACGTTCAGCAGTTCCGCCACTTCCTGGAAATCGGGATTCTCCCGGGAGAGGGCCTGGAGCCTGTTTTTGACCTGGTTCAGCTTGAAGAAGAGCTTCCTTTGCGCCTGGGTCGTTCCGATCTTGACGATGCTCCAGGAGCGGATGATGAAATTCTGGATGTAGGCCCGGATCCACCAGACCGCGTAGGAGATCAGGCGGTAGCCCTTGTAGGGATCGAATTTTTTCACGGCATGCATGAGCCCGATGTTGCCCTCCTGGATGAGGTCCACGAGCTTGATCCCATAGTTTTTGTATTCATAGGCGATCTTCACGACGAACCGGAGATTCGCGGTGACAAGCTTTTCCGCGGCCTTCAGGTCCTTGTGCTTCTTGAACTGAACGGCCAGCTTGAACTCCTCGTCCGACGTGAGAATGGAAAACTGATTGATCTCCGCGATATAGATGTCAAGGAGATCGGTGACAGCGGGCAGATTCATTCTTCCACCTTCCATAAAATGAACCATTTATTCTATGCGGAATCAACGGGGCCGTCAAGAGCTGTTTCGGGTCGGAACCCCTCGAATGCAGTCCGGGGCTTCAGCCCCGGCGGGTGCAAAGGGACGCGGACAAACGAAGGTCCAGGGGGGCCGCGGACGGTTTTCCGGCTCAGGAACCGCTTTTCGACGGTTCCGTTTTTCTCGCTCCACTGCAACACCGCAATTGGCAAGCGGTGTTGCGGGCGTTGCGCTCGAAAGGAACCGTAAGCGAAAAGGCGGTTGATTCGCTTCCGAAACCGTCTAGCGCCCCTCTACGGTGATTCTCTGCGGCAAAGATCCCGGCGGATGATGGAAATCCTCAAATGTAGTCCGGGGCTTCAGCCCCGGCGGGCTGTTGTGCCGGCCCTGAAGGGCGGGACTACATGGGACCACTGTGACCAATGTAGTCCGGGGCTTCAGCCCCGGCATTTCAGACTCCGGTACATCGAAGGCCCCGGGCCTTGACAGCCCCTTCTCCGGTGCTTAACTTTGCAGATGTAAGGGGTTTTCCATCCAGGGGAAATGTGTGTGACAACGGCCGCCGGTCCCTCCTTCCGTGTCCGGGAAGGGGGAAAATCCGGAGGACCGTACCGGAACCAAGGAGGCTGCAAAGCGGAGACCATGGGCAAGATCAACGAGTTAATCATGGATTTTTCCTGCCGGTTCGCCGAGGAGGTCGGGGCGAAGGCGATTCTTCTTTCCATCGACGTCGCCCGGGAAATGCCGGCCAAGATCCGCTGCCAGTCCGGCGAGATTATTCTCATCAGCCGGGGGAACATGGAGATCCCCGAGAATATCGGCCACATTTCCAAGGTGATCCGGATCCCCGACGTGCAGGTCACCCGGATGAGCCAGATCAAGATCGCCATCACCAAGGGGATCTCCGCGGGATATTTCACCAGCGGGGACCGTATCCTGTGCCTTACCGGCGTTCCCCGGTTCGGGTACGTGGACACCATTCTCGTCATCGACGTGGGGCGGGAGTTCGAGATCCTGACTTCATCCGACGTCCCCGACATCGCCTCCAGCGTTTCCCCGGAGGTCTTCGAGGCGGTCCTCAACATCGCCCTGGAACTTGCCGCACAGGGGAGGGAGGGCCGTCCGGCGGGCACCATTTTCGTTCTCGGGGACCATGAAAAGGTCCTCCAGCTCTCCCGGCAGATGATCATCAACCCCTTCCAGGGCTATCGGGAGGAGGAGCGGAACATCCTCGATCCCGCGCTCCGGGAGACGGTCAAGGAGTTTTCCGCCATCGACGGGGCCTTCATCATCCGGGACGACGGCGTTCTCCTCACGGCGGGGAGGCACCTGAGCGCGGCCCTGGAAAGCAAGGATTTCCCCAAGGGGCTCGGCAGCCGTCACATCGCCGCGGCCGGGATCACCGGCGCGACCCACGCCATCGCCATCGTGATTTCCGAGTCCACGGGGTCGGTCCGGGTGTTCAAGGGAGGAAAAATCTTCGTCGAAATCGAAAAGGCGATCGAATAACGGAAAGGGGGCGAACGCCCCTTCAAGGAGGAACCATGCGATTCGATAAATTCACGTTGAAACTGCAGGAGGCGTTCCGGGATGCGGAAAGCCTCAGCGGTCAATATCAGAACCAGGCGGTGGACGTGGAGCACCTGCTCCTCGCCCTGATCCGCCAGCCGGAGGGGATCGTCCCGGAAATCCTGGAAAAGCTCGGTGCGGACCCGAGGAAGGTGGAAAAGGAGATCGAGAGGGCCGTCCAGGGATTTCCCAGGGTTTCCGGGGGCGGCGCCTCCCAGCGCTATGTCACCCCCCGGCTGAACAACCTCATGGACCGGGCTTTCGAGGAGGCTTCCCGCCTCAGGGACGAGTACGTGAGCGTGGAGCACGTTCTTCTCGCCGCGTCGGAGGACAAGGAAGGGCAGGCCGGACGGATTCTCCAGAAGGCCGGGGCGACGAAAGACCGGATTTTCCAGATTCTCGTGGAGATCCGCGGCGATCAGCGGATCACCGATCCCAGCCCCGAAGAGAAATACCAGGCGCTGAAGCGGTATGCCCGGGACTTCAACGAGCTGGCCCGGAAGGGGTCCTTCGATCCCGTCATCGGCCGCAACGACGAGATCCGCCGGGTGATGCAGGTCCTTTCCCGGAGAACGAAGAACAACCCCGTTCTCATCGGGGAGCCGGGCGTCGGAAAGACGGCCATCGTGGAGGGGCTCGCCCAGAGGATCATCAACGGGGACGTGCCGGAAAACCTGAAAAACAAGCGGGTGGTCGCCCTCGACATGGGGGCCCTCATCGCCGGCGCCAAGTACCGCGGGGANNTTCATCGACGAGCTGCACACCGTCGTCGGGGCCGGGGCCGCGGAAGGGTCCATGGACGCTTCCAACATGCTGAAGCCCGCCCTCGCCCGGGGCGAACTCCGCTGCGTCGGTGCGACAACGCTGAACGAATACCGGAAATACATCGAAAAGGACGCCGCCCTCGAACGGCGGTTCCAGCCCGTCCTGGTCAAGGAACCGACGGTGGAGGACACCATCGGCATCCTGAGGGGCCTCAAGGAACGGTACGAAGTCCATCACGGCGTCCGGATCAAGGATTCGGCCCTCATCGCCGCGGCCACCCTCTCCCACCGGTACATCGCCGACCGGTTTCTCCCCGACAAGGCGGTGGACCTCATCGACGAGGCGGCCTCGCGGCTTCGGATCGAGCTGGACAGCATGCCCGCGGAAATCGACGAGGTGGAGCGGCGGATCGTTCAGCTCCAGATCGAGCGGGAATCCCTCAAGAGGGAAGGGGACCGTTCCTCCCGGGAACGGCTGGAGCGCCTGGAAAAGGAACTGGCCGATCTCCAGGGAACGTCGGCGGACATGAAGAACCACTGGTCCCGGGAAAAGGAGCTGATCCGGGAAATCCAGTCGGCCAAGGAAAAAATAGAGGAACTGAAGACGGAAGAGCAGGGCGCCCAGCGTGACGGAAACCTGGCAAAGGCCGCGGAAATCCGCTACGGGAGAATGGTGGAGCTGAACCGCAGCCTGGAAGACCTGTACCGGCGTCTTTCGGAGGTCCACGCCGACAAGAAGATGCTGAAGGAGGAAGTGGACGAGGAGGACGTGGCGGAGGTCGTGGCGAGCTGGACGGGGATCCCCGTCTCCCGGATGATGGAAAAGGAAGTGGAGAAGCTTCTCCAAATGGAGGAACGGCTCGGGAAACGGGTCATCGGCCAGGAGGAAGCCGTCCGGGCCGTCTCCAACGCGCTGCGGCGGGCCCGTTCGGGCCTCCAGGACCCGAACCGCCCCATCGGCTCCTTCATCTTCATGGGACCGACGGGCGTGGGGAAGACGGAACTGGCCAAGGCGCTGGCGGAATTCATGTTCGACAGCGAGCAGGCCATGGTGCGGATCGACATGTCCGAGTTCATGGAAAAGCACTCCGTCGCCCGGCTCATCGGGGCCCCTCCGGGGTACGTGGGTTACGAGGAAGGGGGGTTCCTGACGGAGTCGGTCCGCCGCCGGCCCTATTCGGTGATCCTCTTCGACGAGATCGAAAAGGCGCACCCGGACGTGTTCAACGTCCTTCTCCAGATCCTGGACGACGGCAGGCTCACAGACGGCCACGGACGGACGGTGGATTTCAAGAACACCATCGCCATCATGACGTCCAACGTGGGAAGCCATTGGATCCAGGATCTTTCCCTGAGCGAGGAGGAACGGCGGGAAAGGACCCTGGACGCGCTGCGTACGACGTTCAAGCCCGAGTTCCTCAACCGGATCGACGAGATGATCACCTTCCGGGCCCTCACCGTGGGGGACATCGACCGGATCGTGGACATCCAGATCGGGAATCTCCGGAAACGGCTCGCCGAACGGCGGATCACCATCGATCTCACCGGCGGGGCCAAGGAATATCTGGCCCGGGAAGGCTACAGCCCGGTGTACGGGGCGAGACCGCTCAAGCGGGCGATACAGAAATATCTGGAAAACGAACTGGCGCTTCGCATCCTGGAAGGAGATTTTCAGGAAGGGGACCGTATCGTCGTGGACCGCGCCGCCGGGACGGACGGCCTTGATTTCCGGAAGGCCTGACGGGTATAATCGGCGCCCGGAACCCGGTTCCGGTGAAAGCGCACGGGAGGTATGAAATGAACCGGTTGCGAACGGTGATTCTTCTGGGAGCCCTGACGGGGCTCCTCATGCTCATCGGAGGATATTTCGGCGGGAGGCAGGGGGTCGTCATCGCCTTTGTCATCGCCGTGGTCATGAATTTCGGGACCTACTGGTTTTCCGACAAGGTTGTCCTGGCCATGTACCGGGGCCGGGAGGTTTCCGAGGCGCAGGCGCCGGAACTTTTCGGGATCGTGAAAAGTCTCGCCCTTCGGGCGGGCCTTCCCATGCCGCGGGTGTACATCATTCCCGGCGAGACCCCCAACGCATTCGCCACGGGACGGGACTACGACCATGCGGTGGTGGCGGTGACGGAGGGGCTTCTCCGCATCCTGAACCGGGAGGAGCTGGAAGGGGTTCTCGGCCATGAACTCACCCACGTCAAGAACCGGGACATCCTCATCGGTTCCATCGCCGCGACCATCGGCGGGGCGGTGGTCATGCTCGCCAACATGGCCCAGTGGGCGGCTATTTTCGGTTTCGGGAGGAGCGACGACGACGAGCAGGGGGGAGGGATGCTCGGCCTCCTTGCCATGGCCATTCTCGCTCCCATCGCCGCCATGATCATCCAGATGGCCATTTCCCGGTCCCGGGAGTACCTCGCCGACGACGGCGGGGCCTCCGTCTCGGGAAAGCCGTACGCTCTCGCGAGCGCCCTGGAGAAGCTCTCCTACGCGGCCAAGGTGAAGCCCATGCAGGCGAACCCTTCGACGGCCCACATGTTCATCGTGAACCCCCTTACCGGGCGGTCGCTGGCGAATCTGTTCAGCACCCACCCCCCGATCGAAAAGAGGATCGAGCGGCTTCGGGCGATGAGGCCCGCCTGAGGCTGCCCTCCTCCCCTCGGCGTGCCCTTTCGTACGCCTTCGTCGGGATTCGGGCGCACTGCCCGCGGAGCTTTTTACGAAGCCGTCAGACTTTGCATGAGACCGTTTCTTGAAAATCGGAAAAGAAAGGCGAGGGCGGAAACAATGGCGGAAAAAGAGGATGACAAGGGATTTTCCGTGAAGGACAGGCGGATGTTTTCACAGGAGGGGGAGGTCCGGGAAGACGCGGCGCCGGAAGCCGCCGGGGAGGAAAGGACGGAAGGGCCGCCCCCGCGCCGGAAGGCTCCGGAGGAGGGCGGAAAGGGGGAAGAGAAGCAGGAAGCCCCCTGGCCGGAAATAAACTTTTCCGGATTCGTTCTTTCCCTTCACACGTCGGCCCTGTTTCACTTCGGAGATTTTCAGGATCCCGGGTCCGGAGAGAAGAAGGTCGATCTCGACGCGGCGAAACAGACCATCGACATCCTTTCCATGCTGAAGGAAAAGACCGCGGGAAACCTGACGGAGAACGAGCAGCGGCTGATCGACGGCGCGCTTTTCGAACTTCGGATGCGGTACGTGAAAGAAAAGGGCATCCGGTGATCGTCAGGAATTCCTACGCCAAGGTCAACCTGTACCTCCGCGTTCTCGGCAGGAGGCCCGACGGCTACCACGAGATCGCCACGCTCATGCAGAAAATCACCCTGTGCGACGAAATGCGCTTCGAGCCGGGGGGAAGGGGGATCGTGCTCCGATGTCCCGGGACGGACCTTCCGGAGGACGGGGGAAACATCGTCCGGAGGGCTGCCGACGCCCTTTTCGCCCGGGCGGGACGTTCCATGGACGTGGCCGTGACGATCCGCAAGCGCATCCCCGTCGCCGCGGGCCTGGGCGGGGGAAGCTCCAATGCGGCGGTGACGCTGGAAGCGCTCAACGAACTCATGGGGAACCCCCTGAAGCCGGAGGACCTCCTGGATCTCGCCTCCCGGCTGGGTGCCGACGTGCCGTTCTTCCTCGGCGGAGGAACCGCCTGGGCCTTCGGGATCGGGGAGCGCCTCGTTCCGGAGAGCCTCCCTCCCTTCTGGCTCGTTCTCGTCAATCCCGGCTACGAAGTTTCCACGAAAGCGGTCTACGAGGGGCTAAAAATGGGATTGACAAACGGGGGAATCCAATATAAGATCCCCCGACTTGAGACGGTACCCCGGATCGTTCAGCATCTCCGCAATGATCTCGAAACGGTGACGATGAGCCTCCATCCCGATCTTTCGGAAATCAAGGAACAATTGAAGGCAGCCGGGGCGATGGGTGCGCTCATGTCCGGGAGCGGTCCCACGGTGTTCGGAATCTTTGAAACGGAAGAAGAGGCAATCCAGGGGGAGATGTCCTTGAAGCAACAGGGTGCAGGATCGGTTTTCAGGGCCCGCACGTTCTGACCGGATTCACGGAGGGATCCTGTGATTACTGGGGCGTCGTCAAGCGGTAAGACACAGGATTTTGGTTCCTGCATTCGGAGGTTCGAATCCTCCCGCCCCAGCCAGTATCCAAGGCGAAAGAATCATGCTCGAAAGAATGCGCATATTTTCCGGCAACGCGAATCTTCCCCTCGCAGGGAGGATCTGTGAGCGGCTCGGCGTCGCTCTCGGGAAGGCCAACGTATCCACCTTCAGCGACGGCGAAACCCGGGTTGAAATCGATGAAAACGTGAGGGGGATGGACGTTTTCATCATCCAGTCCACCTGTCCTCCCGTCAATGTCAGCATCATGGAGCTTTTGATCCTGATCGACGCCATGAAACGGGCGTCGGCGGACCGGGTGACCGCGGTGATCCCCTATTACGGGTATGCCCGCCAGGACCGGAAGGCCTCCCCCCGGGCGCCCATCACGGCGAAACTGGTGGCCGACCTCCTCACGCAGGCGGGGGCGAGCCGGATTCTCGCCATGGATCTCCACGCCGGCCAGATCCAGGGTTTTTTCAACATCCCCGTGGACAACCTCTATGCCACGTCGGTCCTCGTGGACCACATACGGAGGAATTACCAGGACAATCTGGTCATCGTCTCCCCCGACACGGGGGGCGTGGTGCGTGCCAGGGCATTCGCCATGCGCCTCGGCGCCGCGCTTGCCATCATCGACAAGCGCCGGGACGCCCCGAACGAGTCCCAGGTGATGAACGTCATCGGAGACGTGAGGGGAAAGAAGGCCATCATCCTCGACG
This sequence comes from Syntrophaceae bacterium UBA6252, assembly GCA_002441265.1. Classification (GTDB taxonomy): domain Bacteria; phylum Desulfobacterota; class Syntrophia; order Syntrophales; family UBA6807; genus UBA6807. Next base: position 28,902 of record DJVQ01000050.1, on the reverse strand, counting down.
ACATGATCGACACGGCGGGAACGGTCGTCCAGGCGGCCCAGGCCCTTCTGGACAACGGGGCCGTGGAGGTTTCGGCATGCTGCACCCATCCGGTTCTCTCCGGACCCGCCATCGCCAGGATCATGGCATCCAACCTGAAAGAGATCATCGCCACGGATACGATCCCCCTTCGAGGAGATTCGATGTCCTGCGACCGGATCAGGATCCTCACGATTGCGGGTCTGCTGAGCGAGGCGATCCGGAGGATCTATTACAACGAATCGGTCAGTTCACTCTTTATATAGGAGCGGTTCATGGAAACAGTGACTTTGAAAGCGGAGGTCCGGAATGCCACGAAAAAGGGACCTTCCCGGAGATTGAGGGCCAGGGGATTCGTTCCGGCCATCCTGTACGGGTCCAGGCAGGAGCCGGTCATGATCGCCGTCGGTTCCGAAGAACTCCTGGAAATCATGAAAAAGGAAAGAAAAGAGGGAGTCTTTGTCCGTCTTGCAATCCAGGGGGACGGCGGGGCGATGGAACGGCTCTCCGTGCTCAAGGACGTTCAGGTCAATACGGTGAAAAAACGGCTCGACCATGCGGATTTTTATGAAATCCGGATGGATCGGGAGCTGACCCTCGAGGTTCCCATCATCCTGAAAGGACGTGCCAAGGGCCAGGAACTGGGAGGAGATGTCCAGCACATGAGGCGGGAACTCAGAGTGGCGGGTCTTCCCGGGAAACTCCCCGAGGCGATCGAACTCGATATTTCCGACCTCAGTGTGGGAGACAGCCTGAGAGTGAAGGAATTATCCGTTCCCGAAGGGGTTCGCCTGGTGGATCACGGCGATGTCGTGATCGTCCATATTGCCGTCACCCGGGCAAGCGCCCAGGTGCTGGAGCAGGGCCCGGCGGAGGAGGCGGCGGAAGCCGCCCCGGCGGAAGGAGCGACGGCCGGGGAAGCGTAAATCCGGCGGTCTTTGTAACCCTTCGTGTTTTCATGGATCTGGAAAAAAAGAGATAAGGAGGCCCCTGTCGACTGGGCGATATTCGGGCTCGGGAATCCCGGAGACGGTTATGCCCGGACCCGGCACAACATGGGCTACATGACCCTGGATGTCCTCGGCAGGGAGGAGGACATCTCGTTCTCTCAGAAAAAGTTCGACGCCCGGGTGGGTAGAGGGATGCTTTCCGGTTGCGGGGTTCTCCTGGTGAAGCCGGAAACCTATATGAACCGGAGCGGGATCGCCGTAGTCCGGTTCGTTCATTTCTACCGACTGGACATGGAGCGGGTGATCGTCGTCCACGACGACCTCGATCTGCCCCCGGGGGATGTGCGGGTCAAATCGGGTGGCGGAACGGCCGGTCACAAGGGCCTCGATTCCATCGTCCGGGAGACAGGACATGCCGATTTTGTAAGGGTCCGCATCGGGATCGGACGGCCGGACGGTCCAACGGCCGTGGAGCGGTACGTGCTTGAGCGCTTTTCCGAGGAGGAGATGCCCGTGGCGGCATCGGCGGCGGAAAGAGCGGCCGGCGCGGTGAGGGAAGTGATCTCATCCGGTCCCGGGCGGGCGATGAACAGGGTGAACGTAAGGCCACAAAAAATTTAAGTTAAGGAGGTACAGGCGGAGGTTATGGGTGCATTAGTGAATTATTCATGGTTGCTTGGCATCATCGGACTCGTACTTGCGTATTTGATTTACCGGTACGTCATGTCCTTTTCCCCAGGAAACGAAGTCATGGTGGAGATCATGGACCGGATTCACGCCGGTGCCATGGTGTTCCTGAAACGGGAGTACAAGATCATCTCGATCTTCATCGTGGTGGTCTTCATCCTCCTTTACATCGGTCTCGGTTCGATCTGGACCTCCATCGCCTTCCTGGCCGGCGCCTGCGGCTCCCTGCTCGCCGGTGTGTTCGGGATGCAGGCGGCGACGAAGTCCAATGCGAGAACCGCAGAAGCGGCGAAGACCTACGGCCAGGGCCGAGCCCTGACGGTGGCCTTCTACGGCGGATCGGTCATGGGTCTTGCCGTGGCGAGCCTCGGGCTTTTGGGCCTCGGAATCTTCTTCTATTACTTCTCCGGTAAGAACCCGAGCGTCATCAACGGGTTTGCCATGGGCGCATCGTCCATCGCCCTCTTTGCCCGTGTCGGCGGCGGAATCTTCACGAAGACCGCGGACGTGGGATCGGACCTGGTGGGAAAGGTCGAAGCGGGGATTCCCGAAGACGACCCCCGGAACCCGGGCGTTACGGCGGACAACGTCGGTGACAACGTGGGCGACATCGCCGGCATGGGCGCCGACCTTTACGAGTCCTATTGCGGTTCCGTGGTCGCCGCTATCGCCATCGGCGTCACCATGGGCGAGCACAGCATGGTCTGGATGAGCCTTCCCATGATGTTCATCATGGTCGGTCTCGTCGCCTCCATGATCGGCATCGGTCTCTTCAACTTCCTGAAGAACCTGTCCCCGCAGGCGGCCCTCAGCAACTCCCTCTACATTGCTGGCATTCTCTTCATCATCGCTTCCTTCTTCGTCGTGAAATACGCGACGGCCAACATGACCCCCGAGTACCTGAAGAGCATCGGCATGGTGAGCAAGCTCGGTCCCTTCTGGGCGGTCATTCTCGGCATCATCTGCGGGATGCTCATCGGCGGGATCACCGAGTACTACACGGCCCATAAGCCTGTCATCCGGATCGCCGAAGCCTCCCAGACCGGTCCGGCCACGAACATCATCGCCGGGTTCGCCGTGGGCCTCGAGAGCGTCGTCCTCCCGGTCTTCTTCATCGCCATTTCCATCTGGATCGCTTTTGTCTGCGCCGGTCTCTATGGGATCGCCATCGCCGGCGTCGGCATGCTCGGCACGGTCGGCATGACCATGTCGGTGGACAGCTACGGTCCCATCGCGGACAACGCGGGCGGGATCGCGGAACAGGCCCATATGCCGCCCCAGACCCGGGAAATCACCGACGGTCTGGATGCCGTGGGGAACACGACGGCGGCCATCGGGAAGGGCTTCGCCATCGGCTCCGCCGCCCTGACGGCGCTGGCCATGTTCGCCGCCTTCACGGCGACGGTGAAAACCTATCCCGGCTTCGAGAACTTTATCCTTGACCTCACGGAAGCCCACGTCATCACCGGCGTCTTCCTCGGCGGTCTCTTCCCCTGCCTCGTCGCGGCCCTGACCATGACGGCGGTGGGCGATGCGGCCTTCGACATGGTGAATGAAATCCGCAGGCAGTTCAGGGAGATCCCGGGAATCATGGAAGGGACCACTCCCCCCGACACGAACCGTTGCGTTGACATCGCCACGACGGCGGCCCTGAAGCGGATGATTCTTCCGGGCGTGTCGGCGGTCGCCGCGCCGGTCATCGTCGGCATGTTCATCGGCCCCGCGGCCCTTGGCGGATTCCTCGGCGGCGCCACCCTGACGGGTGTGGTGATCGGTCTTCTCATGGCCAACGCCGGCGGTGCCTGGGACAACGGGAAGAAGTACATCGAGAGGGGCAACTTCGGCGGGAAGGGTTCCGCCGCCCACAAGGCCGCCGTCATCGGCGACACCGTCGGCGACCCCTTCAAGGACACCAGCGGTCCCTCGATGAACATCCTCATCAAGCTCATGTCCGTCGTTTCCCTCGTGACGACGCCGGCCATCATCACCGTCTTCAGGATGATCTACGGCTAGAGCATGAGGCGGTAACAGATGCAAGGAAAGGGCGGTCCCGGAAGGGGCCGCCTTTTTTTTCGTGTGGTCCATGGGATTTCCTCGGTCCTGCAGTCCGGGGTTTCAGCCCCGGGGGCCGTGTTTGTCCCGTTTCGCGGACTACCGGATTCCCGGACGCCTTCTCCCGGGACTTGACAGGGCGGGGGAAACCGTCTTATTAGAAAATTCGCGGGCGCGAAGGGCCGACACGGTTCAGGAACGCCGCGGGAAGGAGAACGGACGTGGGATTTCGATGCGGCATCATCGGCCTTCCGAATGTGGGGAAATCCACGATATTCAATGCCCTTACCGCGGCGGGCGCCGCCGTGGCCAACTATCCCTTCTGCACCATCGATCCGAACGTCGGTGTCGTCCGCGTGCCGGACCGGCGGCTGGACTACATCTCCTCGATCCTGAAACCTCCCAAAACGACGTACACGGTCATGGAATTCCTCGACATCGCCGGTCTCGTCCAGGGCGCGAGCCGCGGGGAGGGCCTGGGCAACAAGTTTCTCGGGCATATCCGTGACGTGGAGGCGGTCGTCCATATCGTCCGCTGCTTCGACAATCCCGACGTTGTCCACATCTACGGCCCCGTGGACCCTGTCCGGGACGCGGAAATCATCAACACGGAGATGGCCCTGGCGGACCTTGAGACGGTGGAGCGGCGCATCGAGCGGGCGGAGCGGCTCTCGAAGACGGGGGACAAGGGAAAACAGAAGGAAATCGCCCTGTGCGGAAGGCTACGGGACGCCCTGGGAAAAGGCACCCCCGTCCGGAACCTGTCCTTCGACGCGGCGGAAAAGGAAATCATCGACGATCTGCACCTCCTTACGGACAAGAAGGTTCTCTATGTGGCGAACGTGAGCGAGGAGGTCCTCAAGGGGAAAAAGGCGTATGTGGAGCGCCTGGAGGACGTCGCCGGTAAGGAAGGATCGGAAGTTGTGCCCATCTGCGGGGACCTGGAGTCGGAAATCGCCCTGCTGGAGGAAGAGGAGAGGGCGGAATTCCTTGCCGATCTGGGCCTCAAGGAATCGGGACTCGAACATCTCATCCACGCGGGATACCGTCTTCTGGACCTGATCACTTTTTACACGACGGCGGGGCCGGAGCTTCGGGCATGGACCGTCCGGAGAGGCACGAAGGCCCCCGAAGCGGCGGGGAAGATACACACCGACATGGAGAAGGGTTTTATCCGCGCCGAGGTGGCGGCCTTCGAGGATTTCCGTTCCTCGGGGAGCCTTGCCGCCGCGAAAGAGAAGGGGCTGATCCGTTCCGAGGGCAGGGAGTACGTGCTCCAGGACGGGGATATCGTCTATTTCCGTTTCAACGTGTGACGACTCCGGAAGGGGTCCGTATCCTTCGACGCCTCTGCCGCCGGCGCCGCGGCGGATCCATGCCGACGCATGCTTCCCGGAAGAGGAATTTTCAAAAATTTCCCGCGGATTACAGATTTGTCATTTCACGGCGGTGTGGCCGTATCGGCTTTTCGGGCAAAAAAAATCGGTGGCGGGATTTCCGCCACCGTTTTCTTTCGGCGACCGTCAGAGCCTTGACATCTGCTCCGCCAGTCCGCCTTTATAGGGGGCCGGTGGGTGGAAAGGAGGGAACATAAAACCACCCACCGTTAGGCAACTATGTCCGGCCTTTTTGGCCTCTCACTCATCGTCCCAGGGATAATCGGAAAGGAAGAAAAAATCGCTCAAGTTTCCTTTTTTCTTGTCTCCGTTCCCTGTCGTGTTCGCTCCTCTCTTTTCCGTCTCTCCGTTTTTCTTTCCTGGAAGAAAAAAACTGTTTCCCTGATTCTTGTATCGCTCCTCTTCTTTAACGCCCGTTTCCTTCTTCCCGTGTTTCATTCAATGGAGTGTCTTTTTGTATCTCGTCTCTTTGCTCTCTTATTTAGCAAAAGGGGTGCCAGATGGCGGTGCGATTTGGAAAAATATTCGTATTAATTTATTGCGAAGGAATATCGCTTAGATACGAGGATATTTCGGGAGGCATGGCGGCGCCCGATCCCCGTTGGGCCGGAATTCCCGGAAGGATGGAAGCCCTGTTTTGGATTATATGGGCGAATATCGCACGGAATAAACCTATATCTATTTGATAATCTGGTACATATTGGGAATATCCTGATTTATGCGAAATTAGCACGGTGCGTGCGTTACGCGCACTTGCTTCGGGTGGCGGCAAGGCGGCTCAAAGCTGATGAAGTCGTAAAAAGGCCAAATNNGGCGCCCGAATCCCGAGGAATGAGGCGTACTGATGGTACGCCAAAGGGTCAAGGGAAGAAGGGGAACGCAGCATATGGGCTTTTTACGAAGCCGTCAAAGCTGGATGTAATCCACCGATTCCGTCGTGGAACGATCCTGCTCGATCTTCTTCAACTCCCGCAGCAGGGCGTAGCGGGAGATCCCCAGACGGCGGGCCGCCTCCGACTTGTTGCCCCCGCTGAGTTCCAGGGTTTTTTTGAGGAGACGTTCCTTGACCTGGTTCATGACGTGAAGGAGCAGCATCCTGTAGTTGACGGGCTTTTCCCCGGCTTCGGGAAGGAAAACCTCCGGAGGGGCGAGCATGCGGCCTCCCCCGGGGGAGGTCCTGATTTCCCGTGGAAGATCGTCGCCCGTGATGAGGGATCCCACGTTCTGCAGGATCATGACCCGCTCGATGATGTTCTTGAGTTCCCGAACGTTTCCCGGCCATGAATACCGCAGGAGAATCGCCTCCGCGTCCGCGGTGAACCCCCGGACGCGCTTGTTCAGCTTCTCGTTGAATTCCTGCACGTAATGCCGGGCCAAAAGGAGGATGTCGTCCTCCCTTTCCCTCAGGGGAGGGAGGATGACGGGAACCACGCTGATGCGGTAATAGAGGTCTTCCCTGAAATGGCCTTCCGCGACCATGCGGCCCAGGTCGCGGTTGGTGGCGAATATGAACCGGACGTCCGTGTGGATGTTTTCGTTTCCGCCGAGGCGGCGGATGTAGCCGTCCTCCAGCATTCGGAGGAACTTGGCCTGGAGGGGGAAACTCATGTCTCCGATTTCGTCGAGGAACATGGTGCCTCCGGTGGCGTATTCCAGAAGGCCCACCTTTCTCTTCCTTGCGTCCGTGAACGCTCCCGCCTCGTACCCGAAAAGCTCGCTTTCCAGGAGGGTCCCCGGGATGGCCGCGCAATTCACGTCGACGAACCGCATCGTCCGGCGGTCCCCCTGGCGGTGAATGGCCCTGGCGAACAGCTCCTTTCCCGTTCCGCTCTCCCCCTGGATCAGGATGTTGGTGTTGTGCTTGGAAACTTCCCGGATGACGTGGAAGAGGCCCTGCATCTTCTTCGACCCGCCGAGGATGTTGTGGAACCCGAGGAGTTTGTCCTCCCGTTCCTTCAGCATCTCCACTTCCTTTTTCAGGGATTTCGCCTCCCGGGACAGGAGGGAGTGCATGATGGCGTTGTCGTAGGACGCCGCGGCGTTCTTCACGAGAATGTCCAGAAAGTTGATCTGGTCCATGGAGAAGGACCCTTTCCGGACGTCCAGGTACAGGACGCCCCTGAACTTGTCCTTGATCCGGAAGGGGACGGCCAGGCAGGAAACAGGGTCCCCGTTGGGGGGTCCGGCGGCGGGGTCCCCGGGAAAGGAGGCGGACACGATCTCCTCGCTTTCCATGGCCTGCCGCACGATCTCCCGGTTGATCTTGTCGTGGGGCTCGTGGTTCTGGTCGACCAGAACCGTTTTCCCGTCGCTGACCAGGTGCTTCTGCCGTTCCACGTCCTGAAAGTACACGAAGGCCCGGTCCGCATCCCCGATCCGGACGGCCTGCTGGACCACGGTTTCATGAAGACTGTCCAGGGAGTAGTTTCCGATCAGCCCGGCCACCGCTTCCTGCAGGATGAGAAGGCGATCGATTCTTTTCCGGTTGTCCTCGAAGAGCCGCGTGTTGTGGATGACGATGCTGATCTGGTTGGCGAAGGTGAGAAGGATGTTGATCTCCTCCTCGGAGAACTTCGCCTTTTCCTTCGACCACAGGGAGATGATGCCGATGACTTCCTTTTCGATTTTCAGGGCGGCGTAGAAGGTGGACCCCCGCTTGTAGAAGTGGGTGATCTTCCGGTCCGTGTCGGTGATTCTCGGGTCCTTTTCCGAATCCTCCAGCGCGATGTACCGGCCGCTTTTGACCACCCGGGTTTCCAGGCATTCGTGCTTGGTGATGTTCAGGTTCAGGGAAAAGGCGCGTTCCGCCTCCTCGGGACTGTAATTCTTGACGACCTTGGTGATGAGGTTTTCCTTCTTTTCATCGAGAAGGCAGATGATCCCCCGCTGGAACCCCATGGTTTCCACGATTTCATCGAGCACCTTCTGGAGAATGTCGTCCACGCTGGACGGCGAGGACAGAAGCGTGCTGATCCGGAAGAACCCGTCCAGGATGGCTTCGGTGGGATAAAATATGTCGTAACTCATGAAATGTGTTTTCTTCCCTTCGCTGTTCCCGCGGCTTCCCCGCCCTCAGATCAGAACGACTTCCTCGCCCCGGTCCTTCAGCCGCTGCATTTCTTCGCTCTTCAGATCCGGCCCTTTCCCGGTCACCAGGGTTTCCAGAACGGGCAGGAAGTTGACCGCGGTGATCACCCGGGGGATGATGACGTAGTCCGCGCCCTCGTTGTACATTTCGAGCGCGCTTTTGATGTTTTCCGCCGTCACGACGACCCGCGCGTGCGGGCACAGCCTGCGCATCTGCCGGATGAGCTTCAGGTTGCTCGTTCCCACGAGGATGGAGTCGGGGATGGTGGAAACCACGACGCGAGCCCCCTCGATCCTTGCGTGATGAAGGGTCTCCATGTTGCTGATGTCCCCGTAGTACACCTTCACGCCCAGGGCCTTCAGCTTCTGGTGCACCGTGGGATTGTAATCGACGACGACGATCTTGTCCTTCATGTCCTGTTTGCGGTCCAGGATTTCCCGGACCAGGGAACTGGCCGTGCGGTAGAAGCCGAGGATCGCGATTTCCTTGTAGGCCTCGGCCGCCGCTTCCGTCGGCGCGTTCTGGATATCCCGGATGCCCACCAGCGACAGGGCGCCGCTCAGGGTTTTCTGGAGGCTGTGGCTGAACTGGATCATGTAGGTCGAAATGATGGAGGTGATGACGAAGACGAAGATGATGATGGACAGCGTGTCCGGACCCACATGGCCGTATTCGGACTTGATGCCGATGGCCGTGATGACGAGGGCGAACTCGCTCAGCTGGGACAGGTTGATGGCGGACAGGAGGCTGACGCGGTGTCCGTTCCCCAGTGCGTACAGGACGGGGAAGACCGAGAGAAAACGCGTTGCGATGAGGAAGACGGCGGCCGCCAGGCAGATGAGCAGGAGTCCCGGGTTGTTCATGGGATTGGGGATCATCATGCCCAGCCCCACAAAGAAGAGGGTGACGAAGAAATCCCGGATGCTGATGATTTTCGAGATGATGTCGAGGTTGTAGGGAAAGGTGGATATGGAAATGCCGGCGATGAGCGCCCCCATTTCCACGGAAAGCCCGAAGAGGTTGGCGATGGCGCACACGAAGAAGCACCATCCCAGGGATGCGACGAGGACGAGTTCGGGCAGTTTGGCGATCTGGCGGAAGATGATCTTGAGGAGGTACTTGCTGATCAGGAAGCTGATGAGGACCAGGAGCCCCCCCTTGGCGAAGGACACAAGGATGAGAAGCACCTTGGGGTTGGCCAGGTTGGGCTGCACGCCGAGAAGGATGATGGCCCAGAGGTCCTGGAACACGAGGACGCCCAGGGTGATCCTCCCCGCCAGGGTGTCCAGCTCGAACTTGTCATAGAGAAGCTTCACCACGATGGCGGTGCTGCTCATGGAGAGGCATGCCCCGAGATAAAGCAGGTCGTACGGGCCTCCCCGGACGGTGATCCCGAAAATGGTGTACGTGGTCGGGCCGGAGCCCCCCAGGGTCACGCCGAGAAGCAGGAAGAACCCCAGCCCCATGGCCAGGCACAGGAGGAACTGGGAAACGCCGGTGACGATGAGCGATTTCCCCGACTCCTTCAGCTTCTTGAGATCCAGTTCGAGGCCGATGATGAAAAGAAGAAGAATGAGCCCGATTTCCGAGATCGTCTGAATGTCCGACTCGCTTCGGATGATGCCCAGGCCGCACTGGGGCCCGATCACCACTCCCGCGAGGACATAGGCGAGAATCAGGGGCTGCCGGATCAGGTTGGCCAGGTAGGCGAACACCGTGGCGGCCAGGATGCTTGCGCTGATGCTGGTGAGAAGGCTCGACCCCTCCCCGCCTCCGCTTGCGAAGACCGTTTCCGGAGAAAAAATGTTCAGAAGGACGAAAACAGCGGGGAAAAAGGGATAAAAGCGGCGGATGCGATCGATCATACGTTCTGGCTCCTCTTTGCGTCGGCCGGGGCGACGTTTCCGAAACCGCCCCCTTGCGGAACATCCTCCTCCCGCCCGCCGGCGTGAGAAAGACGGACCGTCCTGTTCCGACTTTCACGGATCATAGCGAATTTTTCATGCAGGTACAAGGGCTGCGGGCGATACAGGAAAGGATCTTCGGAGATCCCGTCGATTCCCTCACGAGGTCCGGTCATAACGGAGAAACTGCATGGTGAACGTGGCCCGGCCCTGGGTCGCCGATCGAAGATCGGTGGAATAGCCGAACATCTGGCGCAGGGGTACCCGGGCGCGGATATCGCTGATGTTTCCCTTGGGATCGATGCTCTGCACTTCCCCCCGCCGGCTGTTGAGATCGCCGATGACGTCCCCCATGAATTCGGTGGGCGTGATGATGTCGACCGACATGATGGGTTCCAGGAGAATGGGTTCTCCCTGAAGGCAGCCCTCCCGAAGCGCGGTCGCGGCGGCGATGCGGAACCCGACGACGGAGGATTCGCCTTCCTTGTGGGAGCCTCCCGACATCTCCACGATCATGTCCGTCACGGGATAGCCGGCGACGACGCCGCTGGAAAGGCCGTCCTGAAGGCCCTCCCGGACGGCGGCATGGAATTCGGGGGGAATTTCCGCCGGATCGACGGAATCGACGATCCTCGTCCCTTCTCCCCTGAGGTTCGGCTTCAGGTGGATCCTTACATGGCCGAAATGTTTTTTCTCCCCGAGTTCCTTCTGGAATTTTCCTTCTCCGTCGGCTTCCCTGGTGATCGTTTCCCGATACACCACCCGGGGCTTTCCGACGTTCACGTTCGTGTTGAAATCCCGGGTCAGCCGGTCGATGATGATTTCGAGATGAAGTTCCCCCATCCCGGAAAGGACCGTCTGGGCGGTTTCCTCGTCATATTTCACCCTGAGCGTCGGGTCCTCGTCGGTGAGCTTTTCCAGCGCCTGAAGGAGCCTTTCCTGGTCCTGGGGCGTTTTGGCCTCGATGGCGCGGCTGATCACCGGTTCGTAGAACTCGATGGGTTCCAGGACGATGGGGTGCTTCTCGTCGCAGATCGTGTCCCCCGTGGAGGCGGTCTTGAGGCCCACCACCCCGACGATGTTTCCGGCCCCGGCCTCGTCGATCCGCTCCCGCTTGTTGGCGTGCATCTTGAGCAGCCGGGCGACCTTCTCCTTTTTCCCCCGGTTCACGTTGTAGAGGTCGTCTCCCGACTTGATCCGGCCGGAATAGATTCTGAGGAACGAAACCTTCCTTCCCTCCTCCATCATCATGACCTTGAAGACGAGGGCGGACAGGGGCTCCTTGTCGCTGCTGTGCCGCAGTTCCTTTTCCCGGGTCAGGGGATGGACCCCCTCGACGGGAGGGATTTCCTCGGGAGAGGGGAGAAAGTCCACCACGCCGTCGAGAATCGGCTGAACGCCCTTGTTCCTCAGCGCGGAGCCGCAGAAGACCGGAACGCCCTTCAGGGAAAGGGTGGCCTTCCGGATCGCGGCGACGAGTTCCTGTTCGGAAACGGGTTCCCCTTCCAGGTACTTTTCGGCGATGGCGTCGTCCAGTTCGGCCAGGGCCTCGATCAGGGACTCCCTGCGTTCCGCCGCCTCCTCCTCCATCCCGGGCGGGATGTCCGCGAGCTGGAAGGACGTTCCGAGGGTGGCCGCATCCCAGGTGATGAGCCTGTTGCGGATGAGGTCCACCGAACCCGCGTATTCCCTGTTCACGAAATAGGGAATCTGTACGATCAGGGGGACGGAGCTGAACCGCTCCTTCATGGTGTCGATGGTGCCGTAGTAATCGGCGCCGACCCGGTCCATCTTGTTGATGAAGGCGATCTTCGGGACCCGGTACTGGTCCGCCTGGTGCCACACCGTTTCCGACTGGGGTTCGACCCCGCCCACGGCGCAGAAGACGACCACGGCGCCGTCCAGAACCCGGAGGGAGCGGCCGACCTCGATGGTGAAATCCACGTGTCCGGGCGTGTCGATGATGTGGATTTCATGGTTCTTCCACTCGCAGGTCGTCACGGCCGAGGTGATCGTGATCCCCCGTTCCTGTTCCTGCGGCATCCAGTCCATGACGGCCTCGCCGTCGTGAACCTCGCCGATCTTGTAGGATTTTCCGGTGTAGTAGAGGATCCGCTCCGTGACGGTCGTTTTCCCGGCGTCGATGTGGGCGATGATGCCGATGTTCCGGATCCTTGAGAGTTTCACTCTGGAAGCCATGGGTATTGTCTCAGGAGGACGCTCCCCCGGCGAGGAGGTCTTTCTTGGGGCGGAACGGGTGGCGAAGATCGATCTGGCCCTTCAGGGTTTCCCGTTCTTTTCCGTCCACGAGGATCTTCACGCTCTTGATTTCGGAGACGTTTTCCACGAGACTCGCGGCCAGGGAATACACCGTCATCAGCTCGCTGGTGCTTCCTCCGGGATGACGGTCCACCAGGTTCCTGCCGAAATCGACGACCGCCGTTCCTCCCGGGTCGATGCGGACGCCCCGCAGCGTGCTCTCGGCGGGCAGGGTCCGGGATGATCCCAGTTTCGGGCCGTCCACCAGAGCCCTGACGATTTCCGTCGCCCGGTCTTCCGCCTTATCCCTCTTGGGCAGGTACCGCGTTTCCGCCACCAGGAACCTTTCGTTTCCGTCCGCGAAATACAACTGGACCTTCTGCCTCTCCCGCTGTCTCGCCTCATGCCCTTCCTTCGTCACGGGCGGATAAAGGAAATCGAAGAGCGAAACGAATAAAAAAATGAGAAATCCGATGGATACGGTCAAAAGGAGGGTGAGGAAGAAATATCGTTTGCGCCTCTTTTTTTTCCTCGCCTCCAGTTCCTTTCCTTTTCTTTGTTTTTTCGTGGACATGCTCCCTCGATGACGGATGAAAAATCCCGTCAAACTTATGAGAAAAGACCCGCCCTGTCAAGAGGGCAAGCAGAGACACACAGGAAAAAAGGGGACGCTGACAGAAAAACCAGGGACAATGATGGAAAAACCAGGGACACTTCCCGTATTTTTCTGAGAAAAATGCGGGAAGTGTCCCGGCTTTTCCGGAGACTCAGTGTCCCCGTTTTTCCTGTCCCTGTTTTTCGTTCAGCGGTCGGGGGAAATCTCGGCGAGTTTCTTTTTCGCCAGGAGACCGTATTCCGTATCCTTGCCGTAGGACTCCGCAAGCCCGAGTTCCTCCATGCCCTCCCCCTGCCGTCCCGCTTCGATACAGGCGAGACCGAGCCAGTAATGGGTTTCGGCGATGTACGGCGAAAGCTCGGCGGATTTCCGAAGGGAATCGATGGCCCTTCCGTAATTTTCCCATTTCAGGAAGGCGACGCCCATGTTTTTATGGATCAGGGGCGCGAGGACCGTGTTCGGGTCCCGGCGGAGGGACTCGTCGAAAGCCTGAACGGACCGGCCGTAGTCTCCTTTCCGGAAGTAGGCGATCCCGAGATTGTAGAGGGACGTCCCCGGGTTCTTGAAGAGAATGTTCTTGAGGGCCCTGTTGTACGCGTCGATGGCCCCGTCGTAATCCCCCGATTCGAGGAGAAGGGTTCCCAGGTAATTCCAGGCTTCGGAATAATCGGGGTTGAGACGGACCGCCCTGCGGAAGGAGGCCGTCGCCTCCGGCCGCAATCCCTTGCCGTAATAGGCGATGCCCAGGTAGTAGGGGACCTCCGGATTCTTGGGGTCCTGCCTGTCCGCCTCCAGGAACTCCTCCAGGGCCTGGGTGTAAGCCTTGGATTTCAGGAACGCGATCCCCATGTCCAGATGGTTCTGGGCCTCCTGTTCCGGGGTGACTTTATGGATCGGCTTCATGGTGCAGGAGAGGAATACCACGAGCGCCGACGCGGCTCCGATGCGAAGAATTGAATTCCATGGGCTTCTGCGAGATTCAGCCATTTTCCCGATCGTTCCCTCCGTTGACCCACCAGTCGCTCTTGTCCTGAAACCACCATTCCGTCCAGTCGGTTTCGAGAACCGTTTCCGCCATCCGGATGCCCGGCCCCGTGACGAGCCTTTTCCTGGCGAAGGCGATCCACTCGCCGCTGTACTTGTTCCCCAGATCCCCCAGTTCCTTGAGCTGAAAGATGAGGGCAAGCTGGTCGGCGTCGTGGGCGAGCCTGGACTCGAGCGTTTTCATTTCCTTGAATTCCGTCAGAAGGTTCCCGATTTCGGCTCCGAAAAACAGGGGGGCCGTGAGTTCGGCCAGGGCCTTCCCCTCGTCGGCGGACATGTACTTCTTGTTGACGTAATTCATGTCCCCCGTCCGCGCTTCCAGAAGGTCGTGAAGCAGGCAGAGTTTCAGGACCTTCCCCTCGTCCGCGAGGGGTTCCGTCTTGCACAGGGTGTACCCGATGAAGATCGTGGACAGGACGTGCTCCGCCACGGATTCGGAGCCCGAGCCCAGGAACTGGAATCCCGAACGGGGCGTCTTCCGGAGCATTTCCGTCTCGAAGATGAAGTTGACGAGTGCCTTCACCGAAGATCCTTTTTCAGCGTCCTCATGCGGTTGTCCATGTTCTCCGACAGCTTTTTCAGTTCCAGCAGCAGGGAGGAAATCCCCTCGGGCTTCATGGCGGCGATCCGGTCAAGCCGCTCCTTCCAATACTGGAGGACGGAAATCTCGCTTTCCCGCAATGCCCTTTCGAGCCGCTTCTGGTACTCCCGGACGAGAGCCGCCGCATCCCCCTTCATCGCCATGGCCGCACCGCCTCCCCCTTTTTTCTCCCTCCAGGAACATGGAGACGGGAATTTCCCGTCGAATGTTGTCCTATATCAGAAATACCCTGGGGGCACAAGAAGTTAAACCGAACCGGAGAGCCGGGGACAGTCCCCGGGCTTCCGCGGTTTCCACTCCGCCTTTCCGTCGCATGCCGGCCTGGAAGCGATACGATCAGTGCGTTTTGCTCCATATTTACCCTTGACAACTTCGTGCCGCTCAGGTATGGTTCCGCAGAGTCGCGCTGGGGGCGTTTTCTATTTTCAAATCTTGAGGTTCTTTGGTTCGATTGCTTCTCAACAGAAAGCAAATCGCGGGTTTCCAGGCATGTGCCAGACCGACGGGTTGAGATGTACTTGGAAATACTCGATTTGGGATATCAAATCAAAGGGAGGTAGCAGGTATGTCGTTGAATTTCAATTTCTCCGAAGAGCAAAGGATGCTTGAGGACAGCGTGGTAAAGTGGGCCTATGCTTGGTTGGAACCCCAGATGGAACACATGTATGAGAAGGACGAGATGCCTCCGGATCTCTTCAAACAGACCGGCGATCTCGGAATCAACGGAATCGTTTTCGAGGAGAAGTACGGCGGGGCCGCCCTCGGCTACGTTGAAACCCTTCTGGCCTATGAATCCATCGCCAGGGTGAGCAACGCCCTGTCCATGACGGTGGGCGCAAGCCAGACCCTCTGCTTCGACAACTTCCGCCGCAATGCTACGGAAGAGCAGAAGATGGCCGTCCTTCCCAAGTCCTGTACGGGCGAGTGGATCGGCTGCCTCGGCATCACCGAACCCAACGCCGGTTCGGACGCCATGAGCATGGCGACCCGCGCCGAAAAGAAGGGCGACAAGTACGTCATCAACGGCAGCAAGATTTTCATCACCAACGGTCCCGTAGCCGACTTCATGGTCTTCTACGCCAAGACGGCGCCCGAGAAAGGCCCCCACGGGATTTCCGCCTTCTTCTTCGAACCCAAGAAGGCGAAAGGCTTCACCTGCGAGAAGATCAAAAAATGGGGTATGCGGACCTCGCCCACGGGTCTCATCACCTTTGAAGACCTCGAGATTCCCGAGGCCCAGCTCATCGGCGGGCTGAACAAGGGCGTGGCCGTTCTGACCTCCGGGCTCTGCACCGAGAGAATCACCCTCTCCGGCTGCACCCTCGGCTCCCAGAGACGGTGCCTGGAAGACTCCATCAAATACGCCAAGGAAAGGGTCCAGTTCGGCAAGCCCATCGCCTCCTTCCAGCTCATCCAGGGCAAGCTGGCCGATATGTACTGCTGGTACAAGGCGTGCCGGTGGATGGCTTACAGCGCCGCCGCCTACTGCGACTCGCTGGATCACAAAGCGGGCGGAAAGGGAACGGACCTCGACCGTATGGCCGCCGCGTCCCTCCTGTTCTGCGGCGAAATGGGAACCAAGATCGGCCTCGAAGCCATTCAGATCCACGGCGGGTACGGCTACTGCCAGGAATACGGCGTGACGAGACATTTCCTGGATCAGAAACTCTGGGAAATCGGCGCCGGTACGTCCGAAGTGAGAAGGATGATCATCGCCCGCGAACTCATGCGCGACGACTTCAAGAGCGGTCTGTAATAAGAACCGCGATACCCGGCAATGTCATTCAGGCCGCCGCTCCCCCAGGGGGCGGCGGCCCTTTTTTTCATCCCGTTACCGGCACTTCCCTGTTTGACATCCATCGAGGGCTCCGATATAAGATCAGCGGCTTCGTGGACGATACGCTCCGTTCGCCGGGATCGGGCGCCTCGCTCCGGAGCGTTTTCCGATGCCGTTCGACAGGGCTTTTTTGTTTTTACGAGTCCGCCGATATTTGATAAACTGTCAGACGGTCCAACAGAACGGCGGTGCCGATGGAAGGAGTGCGATGAGAAGGGTTGTCTCCCCGGAAGAGGCTTCCGGCTTTTTGCGGGCGGTTCCCGCAGCGAAGTCTCCCGTTGCCGTCGCGGTACTGTGCGTTTTCCTCCTGTCGTTCCTGCTTTGCCTTCCCGGACCGGAGAACGCCGCCTCCCGGGAAGGGGAGGACACCGTTCATATCTCCCTCCACAAGAGAATTCTCCGGGGCAAGATGACGGAACCCTACACCGTCCAGCGAGGGGAATGGATCCTGAAGATCATCCGGGATGTGTACCGCGTGTCTCCCGGAGAAGAGGATGAAATTCTGAAGGCCGTCCGGTCCATGAATCCCGGGATTTCGAATTTCGACAGGATTTATCCCGGCCAGGAAATCTATCTTCCCGCCCGGGAGGAACCGTCTCCTTCCGGAAAACAGGCCGCCGCGCCCCAGGAGGTCTCCGAGTCGAAAAAAGAGCAGACGGGCGGAAAAGAAACGGACAAGGAAGGAATGTTGTCCTGGAGGATCCGCCGGGGGGAAACGGTTTCCGGCGTTCTCGTCCGCCGTTTCGGCGTTTCCGGCAATGATCTGGAAGCGGGGCTTGTCGAAGTGAAGCGCATGAACCCCGGCCTTTCCAATCTCGACCGGATCTATCCGGGGCAGATTCTCCGCTTCCCCGCCGATTGGGCCCGGCGACGGGACGAGGCGCGGACCCCCGTGGAAACGGGGAAGGCGCTGCGGGCCGTTCCCGAAAAATCGCTGCCTGCGCTCAGGGAAATTCTTCAGCGGGCGGGAGGACATCTCGAGACGGAGGGCGTGTATTATATCCCGGTGGTTCCCTCGGGGACGATCCATCTCCCCTGCCGCCGTTTTCCCGTGGTGGAATTTCCGAACGGGAGAAAGATCGTTCTCAATCTTCCGGGAAATATGGAGGAGCCCCTGAAGGAACTTCTCAGGACATCCTGGGAGGGATGCTCCATCTTCGACCCTCCGGCCGGCGGGGGGTTCGCAAACATCCTGAGAGGAATCCTCCGGCTTCCCGGCGGTTATGAGGTCACACACCCGGAGGAACCGGTCGAAATGAAGGGAAACCCGAAGATCCGGGTGCGGATTCATCAGAAGATCGCATGGAAGGCCGACGGGACCGGCGGCGGATGGTTCGGCATCCGCTACGTTCGGAACAGGGAGGAACTTCTCACGGAGAATCTGAAGCGGGCCCTCCGGGAACGGGGACTCGACCTCGTCGAGATCCTGGAAGGGGAGGAAGGGGCGGAAATCGTCTCGGGCGCCCTTTTCGGAGGCAGGGAGCCGGAACGGCTGGAGGGCGCGGATAACATGGATCTCGCCCTGTCATTCCTCACCCGTCTCGGATTTTCCGTCCGCCCCGACCGGGAGATGACCTTTTTCCAGTCCGGGGGCGGTGCGGCCGGTCTGTCCATACGGGCGGACCTCTATGCGAAAAAGGGGGAAACCGTCCTCGCTCTCTTTTCGGAGGAACCCCGGCCGGATTTGAAGAAAGCCATGTCCGGGAAAGGAATCCTCGCCGAAACCCTTCCCGGCGGGAGAAACCGGAAGGCGACCCTGGAGAGGATTCTTTCCCTCCTGAACCTGCCCGCCCGCTCCGAGAATCTGACGTTCCCCCTGCCGGGAGACGGAGGGGAGGAAATCGTTCTGTCGGTGATCCGCTTCAACCTGGACGGGGAGACCGTGTGCCTCGTCGAGGGGGACCCGGGGAGGGACATGACGGGATATCTGGCCGAAAAACATGGACTCAAGGCGGTTATATTTTGAAAGTGAAGGCCCTGTCTTTGTTGTCGGGTGGCCTGGACAGCATTCTCGCGGTCCGGGTCATCATCGATCAGGAAATCGAGGTGACCGGAATCAGTTTCGTCACCCCGTTCTTTAACGCCGTCCGCGCGAAACGGGCCGCGGAACACCTCGGCATTCCCCTTTTGGTCATCGATTTTACGGAAGAGCACCTGGCCATGCTGGCCAATCCCCGCTACGGGTACGGGAGGAACATGAACCCGTGCATCGACTGTCACGCCCTCATGCTGCGGATGGCGGGACGGAAGATGGAGGAGATGGGATTCGATTTTCTCTTCACCGGGGAGGTCCTCGGCCAGAGGCCCATGTCGCAGACCAGGCAGTCCCTCCACGTCGTGGCCCGCTACTCCGGCTTCGAGGATGTGATTCTGAGGCCGCTCAGCGCGAAACTGCTGCCGGAGACGAAACCGGAACGGGAAGGCAGGGTCGATCGCTCCCGGCTCCTCGATATCCAGGGAAGGGGCCGCAAAACGCAGATCGCCATGGCGGAGAAATACGGCATCCGGGACTACGCGACTCCCGCCGGGGGATGCCTCCTCACGGATCCCGTTTTTTCGAAGAGGCTGAAGGACCTGTTCGTCCATTCCGGGGGCTTTCCCCTCCGGGACGTGGAACTCCTCAAGACGGGAAGGCATTTCCGGCTGGGCCCCCGCACGAAGCTCGTCGTCGGAAGAAACCAGGGGGAGAACCGGGTGATTCAGGATCTCGCGGGGACGGAGGATACCATGCTCAGGATGCGGTATTTCCCGGGTCCCCTCGTTCTTCTGACGGGGGATGAGGACGAGGAATCCCTGCGGTTTGCCGCGGCGATCTGTGCGCGGTACGGTGACGCCCCTCCGGGGGAAACGGTGGAGGTGGCCCTTCACTCCCGCGGCGCGGTCCGGTATGTTTCGGTCGTTCCCCTGGACCCCAGGGAGGCCGAGGAAAAACTGCTCTAGGCTTTTTCCCTGTGTTCCGGCCTGAGGAGGTCGTCCACGGTCTTCACGGGGTTGAACGTGATGATGGGGACCTCGACGAACAGGGTCGTCCACCGGGCCATTCCCCCGTTCCACAGACCGGGAAGCTCCAGGGCCTTCAGGTCCCTTCCCTCGTGCGATTTCTTCGCGATGATGACCGCCTTCGGATCGGTGAACCGTTCGAGGTCGAATTTCTCCCCCCGGTAATCCCGGATCGCGCATGCCAGATCGACGGGATTGAAATGGGTGGACGATTTCCAGACGGCCTTCTGTTCCGCCGAGTCGCCGTCGATCTCGGACTCCTCGACGATCTGCAGGGACCGGCTCCCGTCTGCCCCGGCGACCCAGAAGGGCCCTCCTCCCGGTTCCCCCTCGTTTTTCACCATTCCGCACACGCGGATCGGGCGGTTCAGGGTCTCGAAGAGGATCCCCGCTTTTTCCTTTCCGGGGGCCAGGGGAAACGTCTTGGGCAGATCGAGGAACAATTCCTTTTCGCAGAAACGGGCGATTTCCTCGAGAAGGGCGTCGGACGGTTCCTCCCGTTCCAGGAGGCGGAGGTACCGGAACACCCGTTCCCGGACCCGGAGGAGGCAGCCCCCGAGGATTTTCTTGTATCGGATCGTTTCCCCCTTCAGACGGTCGGGTACGACGTTGTCGATGTTTTTCAGAAAGGCGATGTCGACGTCCAGCCGGTTCAGGTTGGCGAGAAGGGCGCCGTGCCCGCCGGGGCGGAAGAGGAGATCCCCTCCGTCGTCCCGGAAAGGCTCGTCTTCGAGGTCCACGGCGATGGTGTTCGTGGCGGGGGACTGGATGGAGACCGACCAGTCGTACCGGACTCCCAGCAGGGCCTCGTAGGCTTCGACGACCCCGCCGACGGCCTCCCGGACCTGGGTCTCGTGTTCCCCGGAAACGGTGAAGTGGAGCGCGCACACGCCGTTTCCGTCGCGGACATATCCTGCCGCCTCGACCAGATGCTCCTCCAGCGAGGTCCGTGTGTCGTTCCCGCAGGTGTGGAATTTCAGGAGGGCCTTGGGGAGATGGGCATAGTCGAGGCCCCTTTCCGTCAGGATGTATCCCAGGATTTCCCGGTATTTTCCTTCCTCGACCAGGACGTCCAGCGGCCGTCCCGCTTTTTTCGTGACCACGGAAAGGTCCCCGTAAAAGGGATAGAGGGGGAGTTGCCGCGAAAATTCCTTTCCCGCGCCGGTGCCGTCGAAACCTTCATCCTGGTAGTCCCGGAACCAGTCCCGGAACATCCGGGTCGCCGCCCCCGAGGCGGGGACGAACTTGACGGACCGGAGGTCCCCCTGCCGCGCTTCGAAAAGTTCCTGAAGTTCCCGTTCCTCCGCACCGGAGAAGACGAGGATGCCGTCCCCCGCCGTGCAGGGCCGGTCCAGCCGCCTGGGGCCCGGAGGGTTCCGGAAGAGCGCCATCTGCTCCCGGATCTTTCCCAGGGGAACGCCCTCCCTTGAAATCCGTTCCCTGTCCCTTGCGGAAAATTCGATGGGGGCCATGGTCCCTCCCTCCTGCAGTGGTCGGATCCGGTTTCACGGCATCGCGGGCGGAGGGAACCGGGGGGATCCCCTTCCCGCGGGTGACGGGCCGACCGTTCGAAGGGGCGGCCATTTCCGGAACGTTCGGAAAATGGTACCACAAGTCGCGCCGTCCGTCGACGGGAAACGGCGCGGCGGCGCGTCATGCGGGCCGTTTGTCCGCGATGATGCAGTAGAATCCCGGTTCGTCCGCGAACAGATCGATGCTCAGTCCCGCGTTCGCCAGCAGGGAACGCATCGCCGTTTCGCCGGGAAGGCGATCGTGCATGACTGCATGGCACGATGCGTGGTGCCGGTTGATTCCCTCCGCCGAGTCGAAATGCGACACGACAAACGTTCCGCGGGGTTTCAGGACCCTTGAAAGGGCGGCCGCGGCTTTTTCCTTGTCGTGAAAGTGGGGAAAACAGGAGAAACAGATCACCGCATCGCACGAGGCGTCGTCCAGCGGCGTGTTCTCCGCATCGGCAAGGATGAACCGGACACCCTCCGTCTCATGCAGCCTCCGGTTGGTTTCCAGCATCCTTTCGGCGAAATCCATTTCGTAGAGAATTCCCGAGGGTCCGATCCGCTCCAGGATGTACGGAACCAGCACGCCGGTCCCGCATCCGGCGTCCAGGACGTGATCCCCGGGGTTCAGCGTCAGGCGAGAAAAGAGGCGTTCGAAGTCCTTCTCGTGCCTGTCGTATTGTCCGGTGTCCGGGTCCCTGTACCACATGTCGCGCCACTTTTCGGCGCGGTCGTTGAAGAACTGTTTTCTTGCGCGGTAGATTTCATCGGGCGTCATCTTCATGAGACGGGTTTTCCTTTCTTTGGGCCGGCCTTGCGGCGCTTGGGTGAGAAGACATACGCGGCGGCGAAGATCGCGGTCGCCGCGAGGACCACCGCCGCCCCGGAAGGCAGGTCGAGGAGATACGATGCGACAAGCCCCAGAAGGCAGGCGGCGATTCCCGAAAAAGCGGAGATGATGAAAAAATGTTTCAGATTGTAGGTGAGTTGAAGCGCCGTTGCGCCGGGCTGGACGAGCAGGGCGAAAATAAGAAGGCCGCCGACGGTGGTCAGGTTCGAGGACACGATCGCGCCGGTGAGAAACAGCAGGGCATAGTAGATCGGCCGTTCGGGAACGCCGCTCGCCGCGGCCAGCCGCCGGTTGAACAGGACGGAGCGGATCTCCTTGAAGAAAAGGAGGATGAACGCGACGAGGAGGACCGTGACCGCCGCCAGGACCGCGAGATGGGGACCGGAAAGCGACAACAGGCTTCCCCATATGAGGTTGAGGGCCTCGGCCTTCGTGTGGGTGAGGATCCCCATGCCGAGAAAGGCGACGCCCATGAGGAAGGAAAAAAGGATGCCGAGTACGTTCTCCGGGGCGATATCCGTCCGGTCCGAAAGGGGGCCCAGGATCCCCGCCGTGAGAAGGCAGAGAATCAATCCGCTCAGGAAGGGATTGACGTGGATCAGCATGCCCAGGACGGCCCCCGCGAAGGCGGCGTGCGACATGGAGACGCCGATCAGCGGCATCTTCATGAGCACGACGAAAACGGAAAGGAGGGAACAGCCGGCGCCGCAGAGCACGCATGCGAGGACGGCCCGTTGGATGGGCGGGTACGCGAGGGCGTCGATCAGCTGTTCCATCGCGGCGAACCCGTGAAGAAGTCCGGGGATGTTTTTTCAAATGGCAAAGTAAAAAAAGCTCCAGAGGCAAGGCGCCCGAGTCCCGACGAATGAGACGCACTTGTGGTACGTCGCAGTGAGGAGGGAAGAAGGGCAACGCAGCATATGGAGCTTTTTACTTTGCCGTCAGTCATAGGAAACGTATCTCCTCCCGTTGCGCTCGAACAGTTCGATGGGATACCGGAAAAGCCCGCTCAAAGTCTCGCTCGACAGGGCGCCGCTCACGTCGCCGTCGAAGACTACCCTGCCCCGGTCCAGCAGCACGGCCCGGCGCATCGCCGCGGGCAGCATCGTGAAGTCGTGGGTGACGAAAAGAAAGGTCATGTTTTCCCGCCGGTGGAGTTCGTTGATGAGTATGAGGACCTCCCTCTGGACGGCGATGTCCAGATTCGCCGTGGGCTCGTCCATGAGGAGGATGTCCGGTTCCTGGAGAATGGCGCGCGCCAGCGACACCTTCTGCCGTTCCCCCCCCGAGAGCTGGCCCAGGGGGCTGTCCGCCAGGTGGGCCATGCGCATCATCTCCATCAGCCGCATCGCCTTTTCCCGCTCCGCCTCGCCGGACCGGCGGAAGAATCCCAGGCGGCCGACGGCGCCCGTCATCACCGCCTCCGCGGCGAGGATCGGAAAGGCCGGATCGATGGGAAAGAGCTGGGGGACATATCCGATCCGCAACTGCGTTTCCCGGGTCCGTTTCCGGGACTCGCGGCGCCCGAACAGGCGAAGCGCGCCCTCGAACCGCTCGAATCCGGCGATGACGTTCAAAAGCGTCGTTTTTCCGGCGCCGTTGGGACCGATGATCCCGACGAACTCATTGCGGGACACGCGAAGGCTGACGTCGTCCAGGAGAAGCCCCCTCGATTTCCGGACGGTGATTCCCTCCAGTTCCATGACGGGATCGTGCACTGCGGATCCGGACGCCCCCGTTCTTTTCATTTTCGCAATGCGGCCATGATGACGGCCGTGTTCTCGCCGAGCGTGGCGAGATAACCTTCCTCGGACGGGAAATTGGTCAGGACCACGTGCGGGATGCCCAGGGTCTCGGCGATTCCCCTTCCTGCGTCGGGCCCCGACTGGAGATTGTCCACCACGGCGATCGCATGCCGTTCCTTTCCCGTTTTGACGATCCGCACGATTTCCCCGGCGGACATCGCCTCCGGTCTGCCGTATTCCCCGACGACGAGAAAACCCATCCACTCGAGCGGTTCCTTCTGCATGGAGGATGCGATGACCGGTTTTCCCGAAAGACCCGCCCGTCGAATGTTCCGAACGAGTGATCGGGACGTGTTTCTGACCGTCCGGGTCGTTTCCTCCTTGCACCTCAGAATGGTCTCCCTGTCTTCCGGAAAACGTTTCGAAAGCTCGCCGGCAAGGAGACCCAGGCCATGGAGATAGGAATCCGGCACCATCCAGTTGCGGTCCTCCGTATCCACAAGCAACAGCTTCCGGCCCTCCGCGCCGATGATCTTCATGAAGGGCATCCCCGTGAAGGAAACGACCAGATCGGCCCTTTTGATCTTCTCGATGTCCGAGAACTTGACGTCGTAGTGGCCGGGGCATTGCCCCGGCGACAGGACCGCGTCCACGACGTAGCGGCCGGGAGGCAGAAGCGAGGCGATCATGCCGGACAGGATCGTATCCGACGTCACGACAACGCGGGCCTTTCCCGCCTCCCCCGGCGGCGGGGCGCCCGACAGGCCGGCGGAGGCGATGAGGAGCGCGGCGGCCGCAGCCGCGAGAAACGTGATCCATTTTCCCCGCATCGAACGATCCTTTCCCGGGGAAGGAGCGGCGCCCGGTGACGCCGCTCCCGGTTCCCCGAAGCCCAATTAATTGAATTTCAGACTCACGCCGGCGAACACCGTGATTCCCGGCATGGTGTAGCCTTTTGCGTACTCGTATTCCGTGTTGAAAATGTTGTTGACCGCGAGGAAGGCTTCCGAATCCTTCAGGCGGAGCGTTTCGCAGTCGAAACGATAACTCAGGCGGGTGTTTGCCACGGTCATGTTGTCGAGCTTGTTCGCTTCGGTCAGTTCCGAGAAGTTGAACGTGGCGGTTCGCATGCTCGTGGCGGAATACACGTTCCTGAGGTGCTGGACGTCCATGAAGAGCCGGAAGCGCTCCAGGAACTTCCAGTTGAGGCCGGCCTGAAACTGGAAACTGGGGGTGTAGGGCATCTTGTCCCGTTCGATCCCGTCGCTGCCCCTGGCCTCGACCTCCATCCAGGTGGCGCCGGCGGTGAGCTCGAGGTTTTTCAGCGGGGTTACCGTGCCGGTCAGTTCCAGCCCGCGGATTTCATACCTGCCGATGAGGTCGTTGAATTGCGTGGGGATCGCGCCGTACATGTAGGCCTGAAAGCGGTCCTTGCCCCTGTCGTAGAAGGCCGTTGCCCCCAGGGAAGCCGTTTCCGGCCAGGTGTGGGTCAGCCCCACCTCGTAGTGGTCCACGACCTCCGGTTTGAGGTCCTTCCAGTACTGGCCGGGATCGCTTACCGAGGAACCTTCGAGCACCAGGTTCATGAGGACGACCGGAGAGGGGTAATTGACGCCCCGGGCGTAGTTGAAATGGAGGTCGGTATTTCCGTAGCCCGCCGACAGCCCGGCCTGGGGCGACGAGACGTCCTCGAACTCGTTGTGCCGGTAATAGCGGAAACCCGCCGACGGCGTGACGTGGAACCCTTCAGGCGTGCCGATCTTCTGACTCACGGCGACATAGGGAGAGAGGATCATCGTGTTGGGGAAATCCCAGAGCCGTTCCGCCTTGCCTCCGTTGATCCCGGCCGCCGCCTCACCGCTGTAGGTCCTTTGGGTGTTTTCCAGGGCGGTCCAGTCCATGTCCACGCCGGCGACGATTTCGCCGCCCGTCCACAGCGCCAGGTCCTCTCTGGCCCGGATTCCGTTCTGGGTGATCTCCTGACGGGACCAGAGCCCGCCGGTTCCGCTGCCGTAGCGCTGTCCGTTCTTCAATTCCTGAAGAATGTCGAAATCGGTGTCGTTCCAGTAGGCCTTGAGGTAGCCGTTGACGTCCTCGTTCTGATGCGCCACTGTCAGGGTGGTGAAGGTGGTGTCGGTGTCGTACCGTTCCGCGCCGGGCCAGCTCACGCCGTTCGTCGAGGTGGGCGTGACCTCCGGCATGGGCGCCAGGGTCTGGCTTTCCACGTGGTTGATCAGAAACCGGACGTTCCAGATCCGGTTGATCTGATACCCCATGTTGGCGTAATAGTTCTGCTGCTGGGCGCGGGAATGGTCGACGTGGCCGTCCGTGGAGGCCCAGCTCTGCGAGAGGTAGGCATCGAAGGGCCCCTGCCTGACGCCGCCGGAGAGGCTCTCGCTGAAGGTGCCGTGGCTGCCGGCGCTCGTATCGACGATCACCTCGCGTCCCTCTTCCCTGAGGTACTTGGGAAGGACGTTGATCATGGCGTAGCCGCTCCCGAATCGTGACGGCTGCGGGCTCTTGTAGACCTCCACCCCCCCGATCGTGGAGACGGCGATGCCGTCGCCCAGCACCTGGCCGAAAAGGGCGCCGAAACGGGGAACCCCGTCATACTGGATGACGATGTCGGAGCTCGGGTGGCTGGCCCCGCGTCCGCGAACGTAAATGCTGTGGCTGGTCTGGCTTCCCATCAGATTCTTGCTCTGGAACATGACCCCCGGAACGTCGCGCAGGGTGGACTGGAAGTCGTAGGCGTTCTGCTCCTTGATCTGCTCTTCCGTCACCAGGTTGTACTGGGTTCCGAAAGGGGTGTTGATGGGCGTGACCGGATTGATGTACGGGGTGCCGAATACGGTGATCTCCTCCAGGGTCACCGGCTTCTCCTTCTCTTCGCTTCCCTTTCCCTCCTGCCGCTCCTCCGCCCATCCGGGCATGCTCATGACGAAGAAGCACAACAAAATGCAGACGGTGAATCTCAAGGTTCTTTTCATTGGTGAGTTTCCCTTTCCTTTTCGCCACCGCCTCTGATAGAATCATCGAGAAAAGGCGGTGTCACGTACATCGCTTCTTTCCGGGGGGCGGGGCGGTTCCCGACAAGGCGGCCCTGCCCTCTCTCATGATCCGTATGCGAACTTTCCTTTTTCGTCATCGAAACGATTCCATCACCTCCCGTCGCTCTTCGAGAATCTCGAATGGAATGGGTATATGGAAGGATCGCCGGAGCATTCAGGTGCCGTCGATCCCCGATCCGCGAAGCCTGTAGAGGATGGGCAGGCAGACGGCGACCCTGCAGGGCGCCTTCCTCATGACGCGGGTCCTCGCCACGGCGTCTCTCGCGCTGTCGTCCAGGAGCCGGCACTCCGAACTGTCGATGATCCTGATCTCGCTCGTCGTTCCATCTTCCAGAACGACGAAGGAGATGAGAACCGTTCCCTCGATGCCCAGCCTCCTCGCCCGTTCCGGATAACGGATGTTCATCATGACCGCGTTGCGGATGCAGCTGTAGTCTTCGCCCCCCGCAGCCGCATTTCCCCCGTTTCGATCCCCCGCCCGTCCGCCGTACTCCATTCCCTCCGCCGGCCCGTTTTGCGCCGGCGGCGCGCCGGCCGGTTCCGGCGCGGAAGGGGCGTCCGTTTCGCCCGGAGGGTCCGACAGGGCGGCGACGGCCGTCCCCTCGGAAAATGCGGCCTGTTCCTTTGCAGGTACGGGCGCCGCCTTCTTTTTCGCCGCCCGCTTCGGTGCAACCGCCTTTACCGCCGCCGGTTTGCTTTTCGGGACCGGCTGCCTTTTTCTGACCGCCGGTGCATCGCCCTTCGGAGCGGACGGTTTCTGGAACGAATCCCCGGGAACGGAAAAATCGACCATGACCACGTTGAACGTCCGTTCCTGCCTTTCGAAGGAAGGGAGCATCAACAGCGACAGGACGCACAAATGCATGGCGACGGATATGAATGTCGCCGAGTGACGCTCTTTCATGGGTCCGACGATCGGAGGCTTCGCAAAACGTTCATGGGAACCGTCCGCCTTGACGGGATCGGATGTCCCGACCCGTTCCGGAGGACGGATATCAAGGCCTTCCCGTCCCCCCGGAAAGCATTGATGTCATGTATATAAAATTCGTAACACCGAGGGCGAAAAAAAATCGCCAGCCGATCCCGCCGCCGGACGTTCGTTAGCCCGGCGGGAACTGCCTGCCCGTGGCGGCCGTCGATGCGCACAACGGCAGCGGCCGTTTCGTGGCCTTTCCCGCATGCCCCGGTACCGGCATCCGGCGGACCGGATTCCGCGGGTTCCCGGGCGGCGGGTGCGCACCCTCTCCCGGCTCAGGCACCGAGCCTCTCCGGAAGCGACTTTTCCAGGGAAACTCCGAAGCGAACCACTGAAGACATCTTCAGATCTGCGTGCTACTTTTTTTGTTTTCATAACACATCCGGGAGACCTGTCAAGGACAACTTTTTGGCGGTGAGAAACAATTCTTGACAGGACGGGAAGGATTCCCTTACATTCTTCTTGCCTTACACGGCGGCGGTCCCGCCGGGCAGGGCGGATCACACATCATCCCGGGGAGGGACCATGGCGAAAATCGACGCTTTTTTCCAGTTGATGCACGAGCAGGGTGCATCGGACCTTCATCTTACCGCGGGTCTGCAGCCGAGCATCCGGATCCGGGGGGAGATCGAACGGATCAAGTATCATCCCCTGGACAGCGACGAGCTTCGGGCCATGCTTTACGAAATCACGGCGGAACACAAGATCAAGCAGTTCGAGGAAACGGGTGATGTCGATTTCGCGTATGAGATCCCGGGCCTTGCCCGGTACCGGGCGAATTTCTTCATGCAGAAGAACGGGGTTGCCGCGGCTTTCCGTGAAATTCCCACGAAGATCCAGACGGCGAAAGAACTGGGACTGCCCCTGGTGATCACGAAGCTCGCCGCCCTTCCCCGGGGACTGGTCCTCGTGACGGGCCCCACGGGGAGCGGGAAATCGACCACCCTCGCCTCCATCATCGACGAAGCGAACCGGAACCGGAAGGACCACATCATCACCATCGAGGACCCCATCGAATTCGTTCACGAGAGCAAGGGATGCATCGTGAACCACAGGGAGGTGGGGCTTCACACGAAATCCTTCGCCGCCGCCCTGAGAGGGGCCCTCCGGGAGGACCCGGACATCA
>DJVQ01000050.1:0-124 GCA_002441265.1 Syntrophaceae bacterium UBA6252 | reverse complement strand
CATCCTGGTCGGTGAAATGCGCGACATGGAAACCATTTCCCTTGCCGTGGAGGCGGCGAACACGGGGCACCTCGTTTTTTCCACCCTTCACACGACGAGCGCCGCCAAGACGGTCGACCGGATC
>DJVQ01000066.1 GCA_002441265.1 Syntrophaceae bacterium UBA6252 | reverse complement strand
CGGGCGGGAACTCCCGCTGCCGGATCTGACCAAGGGGAATTACATCGATCTGCTTGAGCCGGACCGTTATTACACCGTAGAGCCCGGCCGTCGCGTGCAGCGTCAGAGGGTCATCGACAATCTGCCTGGCGGGAAAGATTTTTGTCCAATCATCCGGCGTACCGAAAAACTCGCCGCCATGGAAGGAATCGACTTGCAGAAACGATGCGAAGAGGTCGTGACCTCCTATCCACCGGAACTTCTCAGACGGGCACTAAGCTACCTGTATAACAAAGAGACCAGGTCCTCGTTCGAGATCGAACACGTCAAGCCGGGCGCCTCCCGGACAGAGAAATTCATCGGCTTGCTGGAGATGGCCGAGCACAAGGACTTTTGCGAGAAGCCGCTCCTGATCGACGTGCAGAACCGCATCGTCGATCCCCGGTTCCGGGACACGGACTACCGGGCCAACCAGAGCTACGTCGGTCAGACCATTTCCTACCAGAAACAGCTCGTTCACTATGTCTGCCCGAAGCCCGACGATCTCCCGGAACTGATGGAGGGGCTGCTCGCTGCCCACCAGGTGATGAAGGAGGGCGCAGTGCCCGCCATTATCCATGCCGCCGCCATCTCCTACGGATTCGTCTTCATGCATCCCTTCGAGGACGGTAACGGACGTATTCACCGGTTTCTCATTCACAATATCCTGTTCCTGCGCGGCGAGATCCCGAAAGGGCTCATGTTCCCGGTCTCCGCCGCCATGCTGAAAAATCCGGCGCTTTACGATCACTCCCTGGAGGCGTTCTCAAACCCGCTGATGCGGCTGGTTGAATACGACCTGGATGATCTTGGCCGGATGACGGTGCCCGGTGAGACCGGACCTCTGTACACGTATATCGACATGACCGCTCAGGCGGAGGCGTTATACGATTTCGTCAAACTCACCATCGAGCATGAACTGGTGGAAGAACTCGATTTTCTGGCGAATTACGACAAGACCAAGCAGGCCATTCAGGAGATCGTGGACATGCCTGACCGCCTTATTGATCTCTTTATCCAACTCTGTCTGCAAAACAATGGTCGTCTTTCGGTGAGAAAGAGGGAATCGCATTTCGGGTTTCTGACCGATGACGAGTTGGCCGACATGGAAAACGCAGTCCGGGAAGGATACGCGAGGAACTGAGCTTCGAGGAAATGGTGTTGCGACATGCAGAAAACCGCTCAAAGCGAGCAGAGCAAGGATTCTGTCGCGCTACAAGAAATCCTGATCCTTGGCGAACGCCGGATCAGGGACGGCAAGATCCAGCCCGCCAACGATGTGATGAAGAGATTGCGCAAACGACGGGGGTAATCTGAAGGAGACAGGCATCCTTCTTTGACTGCTGCCGGCCCATTCGACGCGACGGATCTTGTAGAGCTTGGTGCCGTAACGCTTCCGGCCTGTTTCAATCTCGAACCCTGCTCCCCGGATGGTCTCCAGATCATTCANNACGTCCGGTTGCGGCATCGAACGATGACCTAAGACAACCGCCCAAAATGGCAATCAGCCGCAAACCCATATCAATCAAGGATGTAGCTTTCCGGACGAGCTTCGGACTTGGTCCGGAGAAAACAGAGAATCAGGGGCCAAACAGAGAAAGAAAGGCTGGAGGATGGGGAGAATCGATGGCGCAAAGAGGTGCTTTGGAAAGATGTAAAATGGGCGCAAACCCTTTAGAAACAAGGGGAAAAAGATAACCCGTCACCCCGGAGCTTGACCCCGGAGAGACGGGTTTGTCTTTTCTAACTGGTGGAGGCGGCGGGAGTCGAACCCGCGTCCGAAAACTTTCCACTGCAGTTTCTACGTACGTAGCCTCTGTATTGAAATTCGCGTTTTCACCCTCCCAAAGGCAGGATGGTGAAAATGCTATCCCGCTTGGTTCTCACCGGTTCCCCCGCGGGCGCTGAGCCCCGGCCAGCCTGCCTTCGTTTCGCCCTCTCCGGTCCGGCAGACAAAACCGGGAAGACGTCAACCGCCTAAGCGGCTAATGCGTATTCGTAATCGTTTGCGGTTACGTTTTTCCTACCTGTTTAACGAGGCCTGTAGGAACCTCGGTACGCTTCTACAGCTTCAACTGTCTCCGTCGAAACCGTTTCGCCCCCTTTCATTTTCGTTAAAGATAATATAGCTCTTTTTCCCTGTTTCGTCAACGTTACGCTCCTCCGCCGGGCGGCCTTCTTTTCCTTCCCGGCTCAACGGGACCGGTCCTTGAAGGCCCGTTCCATGTCCCTGCGGTCGGCCTTCCGTTTCAGGTCCTCCCTCCGGTCATGGAGCTTCTTCCCCTTGGAGACGCCGATCTCCATCTTCACCTTCCCGTCCCTGAAATACATCTTCAGGGGGACCAGGGTGAGGCCCCGTTCCCGGGTCTTTCCGTAAAGCCGCTTGATTTCCTGCCTGTGGAGGAGGAGCTTGCGCACCCTCAGAGGGTCGTGGTTGTTCCGGTTGCCGTGGGAATAGGGGCTGATGTGGAGATCGTAGACGAAGACCTCCCCCTCCTTTACCCGGGCATAGCTGTCCTTCAGGTTCGCCCTGCCCTCCCGGAGGGATTTCACCTCCGTTCCCAGGAGGACCATGCCCGCCTCGTAGGTTTCCTCGACGGTGTAGTTCCTCCAGGCGGGCTTGTTCTGGCAGATGAGCTTCTCGCCTTTTCTTTCCTTAGCCATTGCTCCGATTCTTCCCCGGAAGGTTCCGTTTCCTGATGTCCCGCTTCCGGATCCTGAGGCCCTCCAGCCCCTCGCCGACCTTCCTGCCCAGAAGATATTCGGGTTTCACGTGCTGCAGGGCGAGGAAGACGTTGTCCCGGACGTCCTTGTTTTCCTTCTCCAGATCGTCGAGGAGCCGCTTGACGAAAAGCCGCTTCGAGGTCACGCTCGACGGGCACCGGTTCCCGATGACCGGCAGCCCCTGCTCCCTGGCGTACTTCTTCACCAGGACCTCGCGGATGTAGGCCAGGGGCCGGACAAGGAGGAACTCCCCGCCGAAGAACGACAGGCACGGCGCCATCCCGCTCAGTTCCCGGGAGAAAAAGAGGTTGAGCAGGAGGGTTTCGATGATGTCGTCCCGGTGGTGGGCCAGGGCCACCCTGGTGCAGCCCCTTTCGGCGGCGATTTCGAAGAGCCGCTTCCTCCGCAGTTTCGAGCAGAGGAAACAGGGCTTCTTCCGGTTTTCCGGTCCGTGGGCGTAAATGCCGATGTCCGTTTTTTCCATGAAGTGCTCGACCCCGCGTTCCTCCAGGTGCGCCTTGAGGGTTTCGTAATCGCCGTAGGACGGATCGAACCCGAGGTCGATGTGCGCCGCCACGACGGTGAAGCGGGGGAGATGGACCATGGGCGTCGTGAGAAGATCCAGGAGAACGAGGCTGTCCGCGCCGCCGGAGACGCCCAGCAGGACCCGGTCGCCCTCCCGGAACATGCCGTAGTCGAGGGCGGCGATTTCCAGCCATTTTTTCAGATGGTAAAAGAGCCTGGTTCTTTTTCCCGTCATGGGAGGACGTTCAGGCACCCGTTTCTTCCCTCCCGGGAATCCGGATTTTCCGTTTCTCCGGTTCGCGGTGCTCCCGGTAGAGGACGGCCGTGTGCCCCACGGCGCCCGCCGCCGCCCCGCCGGATTTTTCCTCCAGCTCCCGCAGGAGGAGGGCCTTCTCATCCCGGTCCTTGACGGACACGAACCGGACCTTGACCAGTTCCTGCCGGGAAAACACGTCCTCCAGTTCCTGGAGAACCCTGTCCGTCACCCCGTTTCTGCCCACCAGGACGGAGGGGTTCAGGCTGTGGGCGAGGCCCCGCAGATACTTCTTCTGGAATCCCGTGAGCGGGCCGTTTCTATCCACCTTGCGATACCCCCGAAGTCACCGGATGATCGTTCCCTTGTCCCCCTGGGCGCCGGGCAGGATGATCCTGGAGGACTCTTCCTTTTCCCTTTTCTTCGCCTCCTCCACCATGTGCGCGACGGTTGCCTGCAGGGCTTCCGGAAAGTTCTCGACGGCCTCCTTGAGATTTTTCGCCGGAATGGCGAAACTGAAGGGGATCATTCCCTTTTCCGTCACAAGCTGGGTGAACCCCATGAAGACCGTTTTCCGGCTGTAATCCTGGGACCCGTCGACGTTAACGGGAACCATTCTCCGGATCGTCGCCGCCCGGACATCGGTGAAGACGTCCTCGCGGTAGAGATTTTCCGCATCCACCTTGATTTCCATTCTGTCTGACTGCTCCGAATCGCTCATCCTCCATCCCTCCCGCCGGGGAAAGCCCCGTGCCGTTTCTCCCTTGGACAAAAATCCGAATGATAAAGGAATTTCTTATATCACCGAAACGGCCCCCGGAAAATGTTTTTTTGCCTTTTCCTGTTCCAAGTTTTCTTTATACACTTCCCATGGTATGATTTCACCCGTCCGGGACGTTCCGGAACAACGGGGCCCCCGCATCGCGAAATCAGAGCAAAAAAGAGGGAACCATGAAGGCCTTTCGGATCGACCACTGCGTCATCGTCGCCGACGTTTCCGAGGAGGCGGTGGAGTTCTACCGCCGGGAGATTTCGGGAAGTTCCCCGCGCACGGTGGAGGAACTGGAGTCATCCCATGAGATCCTGTGCGCAGACGGCGAGGTGCGGACCGTCAGGATCATCATCAACGACGAGATGGAACGCAGAAGCACCTGGCTGAGAATGGGCGTCCCCTGCGAACTCCACTGGCCGTTCCTCGTGGAGGAGGAGGCCGGCGGTCCGGCGGCGGGGAGAGTCCCGGAACTTTGTCCGGAAACGCCGAAATCCGGGGAAAATGAGGACTCATGACGGGATCCTTCAGCGTATCCGGCAACATCGTCGATGTCCCGAACAGGAAGATCTACCCGGGGACGGTCTTTGTCGCCGCCGGAAAAATCGCGAAGATCGAGAGAAGCCGGGAGCGATACGCAACCTGGATCGTCCCCGGTCTGGTGGACGCCCACGTCCACGTGGAAAGCTCCATGCTCCCCCCTTCGGAGTTCGCGAGGATCGCGACGGTCCACGGCACCGTGGCCACCGTCTCCGATCCCCATGAAATCGCAAACGTCCTCGGCATGGAAGGGGTGGAGTACATGATCGTCGACGGCAAGCGGGTCCCGTTCAAGTTTTCCTTCAGCGCCCCCTCGTGCGTTCCCGCGAGCCATTTCGAGACCTCCGGGGCCGTTCTCGGCACGGAGGAAATCGGAAGGCTTCTGGACCGGGACGAGATCCGTTATCTGGGAGAAATGATGAATTTCCCGGGCGTCCTCCACGGAGACCCCTCGGTGATGGAAAAGATCGAGGGGGCCAGGCGGCGCGGGAAGGTCGTCGACGGCCATGCCCCGGGCCTCAGGGGGCCGGATCTGGAAGCGTACGTCCGGGCCGGCATCACGACGAACCACGAGAGCCTCTCCAGGGAGGAGGCGGTGGAGGACATGGACCGGGGGATGTTTCTCCAGATCCGCCACGGTTCGGCGGCAAGCCTCTTCGAGGAATGTCTTTCGCTCCTCGGAACCCGGTCCCCGTCCTGCATGCTCTGCAGCGACGACAAGCACCCCCACGACCTCGTGAAGGGACACATCAACGAAATGGTCGCCCGGGCTCTCCGGGCGGGAATCGACGTCATGGACATCCTCACCGCCGCCACGGTGAACCCCGTCCGGCACTACGGGCTGGACGTCGGGCTCCTGCGGCCCGGGGACGACGCCGACTTCCTCGAAGTGGACCTGTTTCACGGCTTCAAGATCCTGACGACCCGCGTCCGGGGCGTTCTCGCCGCGGAAAACGGGTCCCCCCGCATTCCCCGGCAGCCGGTCCGGCCGGTCAACCGGTTCGCCTGCGGGACGAAGCGGCCGGGGGATTTCGTCGTTCCCGCCGGGAGGGGACTGCTCCGGGTGATCCGGGCCGTCGAGGGCCAGGTGTTCACCGGGCGGACCGCCATGGAACCGTCCCTGGAAAACGGCGCCGCCCTTTCCGATGTCGGGCGCGATCTCCTCAAGATCGCCGTTGTCAACCGGTACGGGGAAAGCCCGCCGGCCCTCGGATTCGTCCACGGGTTCGGTCTCAGGGAGGGGGCCATCGCTTCGAGCGTGGCCCACGATTCCCACAACATCGTCGCCGTCGGGACGACCGACGGGGCCCTGTGCCGGGCGGTGAACCTCCTCGTGGAAAGCCGGGGGGGCATCGCCGCGGTGACCGGCACCGGCGGGGAAGCGGTCCTCCCCCTCCCCGTCGGGGGTCTCATGAGCGACCGGCCTTACGACGACGTCGCAGGGGGCTATCTCACCCTGGACCGGATGGCCAGGGACATGGGGTCCACCCTGAGCGCCCCGTTCATGACCCTGTCCTTCATGTGCCTCACCGTGATCCCCCGGCTCAAGCTCTCCGACCGGGGGCTGTTCGACGGGGACCGGTTCACGTTCACCGGCCTTTTCGACGGCGACGCCCGCGAAGAGGCTCCCGGAGCGGACAAGCCATGACGGAGACTTCTTCCCCGAGAGGGAAAAACAGGCTGGCGGGGGAAAAGAGCCCCTATCTCCTCCAGCACGCCGCAAACCCCGTGGACTGGTATCCCTGGGGGAAGGAGGCTTTCGAGCGGGCAAGGAGGGAAGACCGGCCCGTGTTCCTCTCCATCGGGTACTCCACCTGTCACTGGTGCCACGTCATGGCCCATGAATCCTTCGAGGACCCGGCCGTGGCGCAGCTCATGAACGAGACTTTCGTGTCCGTCAAGGTGGACCGGGAGGAACGGCCGGACATCGACAAGCTCTACATGACCGTCTGCCAGATGATCACGGGAAGCGGCGGCTGGCCCCTCACCATTGTCATGACCCCCGAAAGGGAGCCTTTCTACGCGGCGACCTACATCCCCCGGGACAGCAGGCACGGCAGGATCGGCATGATGGACCTCGTTCCGAAACTCGGGGAGATCTGGAAAAACAGGAAGACCGAAGCCCTGGGGGCGGCATCGGAAATCGTGGGCATCCTGGAGAAGGAGGCCGGGCCCGCAGATGCCAAGCCCGCCGGCGCCGGCGTCTTCCACCGGGCCTTCCGGAGCCTGGAGGGGCTGTACGACCGGAAACACGGTGGTTTCTGGACGGCGCCGAAATTCCCCATGCCCCACCACCTCCTGTTTCTCCTGCGCTACTGGAAACGGACGGGAAACGAAAACGCCCTTTCCATGGTGGAACACACCCTTGCGGCCATGCGCCTCGGGGGCATCTACGACCACGCCGGCGGGGGATTTCACCGGTATTCCACGGACGAACGGTGGGTCGTACCCCATTTCGAGAAGATGCTCTACGATCAAGCCCTCCTGGCCATGGCCTGCACCGAGGCCTTCCAGGCGACGGGGGCGTCCCTGTTCGGTGAAACGGCGAAGGCGATCCTCCGGTACGTCCTCCGGGAGATGTCCGCCCCCGACGGCGGGTTCTGCACCGCCCTGGACGCCGACAGCGAGGGGGAGGAGGGCCGGTTCTATCTGTGGACCTTCGAGGAGCTGAGGCGTCTCCTGCCGGAAAGGGACTTTCCCTTCTTCCGGTCCGTCTTCGCCGTCGAGGAAGGGGGCAACTTCGCCGACGAGGCCTCGGGGATCAAACGGGGGGCAAACATCCTCTTCGCGAGGAGGGAACGGGACGGGAGCGTCCCCCTCCGGAACCTTTCCGCCGAGGAGGAGGCCCTGCTCGGGGTTCTCCTCGAAACGCTCCGCCTGGAAAGGGAAAAACGGGTCCGGCCCCACCGGGACGACAAGGTCCTCACCGACTGGAACGGCCTCATGATCGCCGCCTTTGCCATGGGTGGAAGGGTGTTCGGCGAGGAGGCGTTCACCGGGGCCGCCCGGGAGGGCGCCGCCTTTCTCCTCCGGGCGCTTTCCCCCTCGCCGGGAAGACTCCTTCACCGGTACCGGGAGGGGGACCGGGCCGTCGAAGGCCTCCTCGACGATTATGCCTTCCTCGTCTGGGGGCTCCTGGAACTGTACGAGGCGGCCTACGATCCCTCCTTCCTCGGGGAGGCGCTCCTCCTCGCCGATTCGGCCGTCGACCTCTTCTCGGACCGCGACCGGGGCGACTTTTATTTCACCTCCCGCGAGGGGGAGGCCCTGCCGGCCCGGCAGAAGGAAAGCACCGACGGGGCCGTCCCATCGGGTACCGCCGTCATGATCCTGAACCTGGTCCGGCTGGGCCGTCTTCTGGGAAGAACGGATCTTCTCGAAAGGGCCCGTGCCGCCGCTTCCGCCCTTTCCGGTTCCATCGGGGGGATGCCCGTGGGGCACACCATGAGCCTCGTCGCAATGGACGGCCTCCTCTTTCCCGTTTTCGAGGCCGTCGCTTCGTCGAAAGGGCTTTCCGCGGCCGGGAAGGGGGAACTGCTCCGGGCCGTCCGGACCCGGTACCTCCCCCACGGGCTCGTTCTTTTCAACGCACCGGAAGCGCCCTTCCGGGAGCTTGCGGCCCTCGCACCCCGCGTCGCCGGCATGGCCGTCCCGAACGAAGGAACATTGCTGTACCCCTGTTCCCGGGAGACCTGCCTGCCGCCCCTGCGGACGCTCCCCGAACTGGACGCCTTCCTGGAGGGGGAGGGAAGCGCGAAACTTCCGGACGCGGACGGGGGGTGAGCCTTGTTCGAGACGATTTTCGATTCCGAGCTGTTCAAGTGGGTGATCCTGCCCGCCTTGATCGTCGTTTGCCGGATCGTCGACGTGACCCTCGGGACGATCCGGATCATCTACATCGCCAGGGGGATGCGCTATCTCGCCCCCGTTTTCGGATTCTTCGAAATTCTCGTGTGGCTCTTCGCCATCGGGCAGATCATGCGGAACCTCACGAACCCCATCTACTATCTCGCCTACGCCGTCGGATTCACCCTGGGCAATTTCGTGGGCATCCTCGTGGAGGAACGGCTGGCCGTGGGAAACGCCGTCGTGAGGATCATCACCCAGAAGGACTCGGACAGGCTCATCGACCAACTCCGGTCCGAGGGGTACGGGGTGACCGTTCTGAACGCCATCGGCGCCACCGGCATGGTCAAGGTGATCTTCACCATCGTGAAGCGCAAAAGCCTGAAAGACGTCATCGGCACCATACGGAAGTTCAATCCCAGGGCCTTTTTTTCCATCGAGGACGTGCGCGCCGCAAGCGAGGGGATCTTCCCTCCCTCCCGGGTGGGGTCGGGGTTTCCGGGAAATCTGCTGAAGGGACAGCGAAAGGGGAAATAGGGAACGCGAAATGGATCTCCCCATCCTCAAGGACATCCTGATCATCTTCGGCCTCTCCATCGCCGTTCTTTTCGTCTGCCTGCGGCTGAAGCTCCCGACCATCGTGGGGTTTCTCGTCACCGGGATCCTCGCCGGCCCACACGGGCTCGGGTTCATCGAGAACGTGGAAAACGTCGACAGGATGGCGGAGGTCGGGGTCGTCCTCCTTTTGTTCACCATCGGCATCGAGTTCTCCCTGAGGGACTTCTTCCGGATCCGCAGGGTCCTCCTCGTGGGCGGGTCCCTCCAGGTCCTTCTCACCATCCTCTTCTTCTGCCTTGCCGATTTCTCCACGGGGGTGGCCTTCAACCGCGCCCTGTTCATGGGATTTCTCTTCTCCCTGAGCAGCACGGCCATCGTTCTGCGGCTTCTCCAGGAAAGGGCGGAAATCGACACGCCCCATGGGAAGACGATCCTGGGAATCCTCATCTACCAGGACCTGATGATCGTCCCCATGATCCTTCTCGTCCCCATCCTCGCCGGCGCCGGCGGGAACCTGACTTCCTCCCTCGCCCTGCTCCTCGTGAAAGGGGCGGCGGTCCTTCTCGTGGTCCTCGGGAGCGCCCGGTGGCTCGTACCGCGACTCCTGTTCCAGGTCACCCGGACGAGAAACCGCGAAATCTTCCTTCTCACCGTCGTCGTGATCGGCCTCGCCGTGGCCGCGCTGACCCAGGCCCTGGGTCTCTCCATCGCCCTGGGGGCCTTTTTCGCCGGACTCATCATCTCCGAATCGGAATACAGCGACGAAGCCCTGGCGCACATTCTCCCCTTCCGGGATCTTTTCATCAGTTTCTTCTTCGTATCCGTGGGCATGCTCCTCAACCTCCATTTCTTCTTCCAATATGCCGCGAAGATCGTTTTCTTCGTCGTTCTCGCCATCCTGGGGAAATCGGCGATCGCCGCACTGGCGGCGTTTTTCCTGGGTTATCCCCTGCAGACGATGATCCTCACCGGATTCGCCCTGAGCCAGGTCGGCGAATTCGCCTTCGTCCTTTCCCACGCGGGGGTCCGGCAGGGTCTGATCACCCCCTCCCGCTACCAGTTCTTCCTGAGCGTCTCCATCCTGACCATGATCGCCACGCCTTTCGTCTACCAGTTCGCCGTCCGGCTCGGGAACCGGGTGACGCGGCTTCCCCTTCCCCGCAGGCTGGCGACGGGGCTCCATGACCCCGAACGGGCCGCGGGCCCGTCCCGGAAGGACCACCTCATCATCGTCGGGTACGGCGTCGGAGGACGCCACGTCTCCCAGGCCGCCAAGGCATCGGGCATCCCCTATGTCATCATCGAGATGAACCCGGAAACGGTCCGGGCGGAAAGGGAAAAGGGGGAACCCATCTTCTACGGCGACGCCACCCATGAGGCCGTGCTGCGGCATGCCGGCGTGCGGGAGGCCCGGATCCTGGTGATCACCATCCCCCACGCCGCCTCCACCCGGGGAATCACCGCCCGGGCGAAACGGATGAACCCGCTGATCCATGTGGTGGCGAGAACCCGGTATGTCCAGGAAGTGGCCCCCCTCCACGAACTCGGGGCCGACGAGGTGGTGCCGGAGGAATTCGAGACGTCCGTGGAGATCTTCGCCCGGGTCTTGAAAAACTATCTGGTGCCGAGGGAGGAAATCGAACAGTTCATCGGAGAGGTCCGGGCGGGCGGATACGAAATGTTCCGGACCCTTTCCCCCGAGGCCGGTTCGTGCTATGATCTCCGTCATTGCCTTCCCGGGGTGAACGTTCACTCCATCCGGGTGGGCAGAGGGGCGCCGGTGACGGGCCGGACCCTGGCGCAGACGGAAATGCGGAAGCGGCACGGCGTGACCGTGCTGGCCTATCAGCGCCAGGGGGTCGTCCGATCCAACCCGGAAGTGGACATGGTGTTTCTGGAAGGAGATCTCGTCTTCCTCATGGGAGCGCCGGAAAGCGTATCCTCGGTCATTCCCCTCTTCGAGGAACGGGTAGTCGGACCGCCTCCCGGGGGATGACCCCGGCCGGCTCGAGGAAGCATCGGGAGGCGAAAAATGAAAAAAGGATTCGGAGATTCGCGGCGAACCGTCCTCCCGGCGGTTCTTCTTTTCCTTTCACTCGCACTTGCACCGTCTCCCGCCGCGGCCCATCGGCCCGCGTCGGTGATTCTCGATTACCGGGCCGGAGCGGGAACGCTCGCCGTCACCATCGAACACCGGGTTTCCAATCCCGCCGGCCACTACATCGCGTCGGTCCGGATCTGGAAAAACGGCGCCCCGGTGAAGGAGGTTTCCTACACGAGCCAGCCGGCGAAGGAAGGGGCCGTTTACACCTATGACCTTCCCGCGGCGGAGGGGGACGTTCTGCGGGTGGAGGCCGTCTGCAGCGTTTTCGGCTCCCGAAGCGAGGAGACGACGGTCTTCATCCCGGGGGAAGCCGCCCCGGCGGCACCGGGCGCCTCCGCCGTGGACGGCGTCGTCGCCCCGGGGGAATATCCGTCGAGGGCGGAATTCGAGGACGGCCTGTTCTCGGTCTCCTGGCGGATCGACGGGGACTTCATCACCGTGGCCCTGGCGGGGAAAACGACGGGAT
The DNA here is from genome assembly GCA_002441265.1 of Syntrophaceae bacterium UBA6252. GTDB lineage: Bacteria > Desulfobacterota > Syntrophia > Syntrophales > UBA6807 > UBA6807. Next base: position 21,658 of record DJVQ01000066.1, on the reverse strand, counting down.
GGGTGGCCATCGGCATCGAGCCGACGGAGTTCATGAAAGACGCCGACATGATCTTCGGATGGGTGAACGGGGAAGGAAAAGCCTTTTCCGTGGACGCATGGTCCACCGGCCCTTACGGCCCCCACCCGCCCGACGCGACCCTCGGCGGAACGAACGACATCGCCGCCTTCGCGGGAACGGAAAAAAACAGGGTCACCGTCTTCGAATTCACCCGTCCCCTCGACACGGGAGACCGGTACGACAGGAAAATCCCCTCATCCGGCTCGGTGAACGTCCTGTGGGCCATCGGCCCTTCGGACAGTTTCACCGACCGCCATGCAACCAGGGGAAAGGGAACGCTTGCCATAGGAAAGTGAGGTTCTCATGTTCCACTTTCATGCCGGATTCATGGGCGCGGCTTTTGCCGTACTCCTTTCCGGGTGGCTGGTCGCCCGATACGCCAGAAGGCGTCGCTGGTGGCTCCGGGTTCACCGGGGGCTCGCCTACGGAGGGGTCTTCATGGTCTTCGCGGGATTCACGGTCATGTCCCTCGGGAAAACCGGGGGGCACTTCCGGGTTCCCCACGCCTGGCTGGGGGCGGCCGTTCTCGCTCTCGCCGTGGCGACCCCGGTTCTCGGAAACCTCCAGTTCGTTTTCCGGGAGAAGATGAAGGGAATCCGCGCCGCCCATCGGTTTTCCGGCAGGGTCACCCTCGGCCTCATGGGAATCAACATTTTTTCGGGACTTCGGCTTGCGGGGCTCCTGTAAGAAAAGCGTTCGATGAAAGGAAACGGCATGCTGGAAACGGAAAACACCCTTCTTCTCGTCATCGACATCCAGGGGAACCTGTATCTTTCCATGAACAACCGGGAGGCCCTGCTTCTGAACCTGACCCGCATGATCCAGGGGGCCGGGATATTCGGCCTCCCCGTTATCGTCACCGAACAGACCCCCGATAAGCTCGGGCCCACGATCCCGGAAATCGCCGGTCTTTTCGAGTCCTTCGATCCCGTCGCCAAGTCGGCCTTCAGTTGCTGCAGCGACGGCGGGTTCATGAAACGCCTCGATTCCCTGGGAAGGAAACAGGTTCTTCTCACGGGAATCGAATCCCATATCTGCGTCTATCAGACCGCCCTGGACCTCCTCCGGCGGGGGTACGAAGTGCAGGTGGTGGAAGACTGCGTTTCTTCCCGGACGCCGGAGAACCGCCGGATCGGCATCGAAAAGACGATCGCCGCCGGGGCGCTCCGGTCCAGCGTCGAAATGGCCCTCTTCGAACTCGTCCGGGTCGGGGAGGGAGACCGTTTCCGGCGGATGGTCCGCCTCGTGAAGTGAAACATCCGGCCATACAAGGAAAGGAGAAGGAAGCCATGAAAGTGCTCGTCGTCTTTTATTCCATGTACGGACATATCTACCGCATGGCCGAGGCCGTCGCCGAGGGCGCCCGGGAAGTGGAAGGGGCCGAGGTCGAACTGAAGCAGGTCCCGGAGACCCTCTCAGAGGACATTCTGAAGAAAATGGGGGCCCTGGAAGCCCGGAAGTCCTTTTCCCATATCCCCGTGGCGGCCGTGCCCGATCTCGGGACGGCGGACGCCGTCTTCTTCGGGACGCCCACACGGTTCGGCAACATGTGCGGGCAGATGCGCCAGTTCCTCGACGCCACGGGGTCCCTGTGGGCGAAGGGCGCCCTGGTGGGCAAGGTGGGGAGCGTCTTCACGAGTTCGGGAACGCCCCACGGCGGGCAGGAATCGACCATTCTCAGTTTCCACACCACCCTTCTCCACCACGGGATGGTCATCACGGGACTTCCGTACACCTTCACGGGCCAGACCAGGACGGACATGGTGTCGGGCTGTTCCCCCTACGGGGCTTCCACCATCGCCGGCGGCAAAGGCGACCTCAATCCGACGGAAATCGATCTCGCCGGCGCCCGGTTCCAGGGGCGGTACGGGGCGACCATCGCCGCAAAACTCGCGAGGGCCTGAGAACCCATGGCGCCCCCTGTCTATCTTGACTACAACGCCACCACTCCCCTGGATCCCGAGGTCGTCCGGGCCATGATGCCGTTCCTCGAAGAGGAATTCGGCAACCCCTCCAGCGCATACGGCGCCGGCATCCGGGCGAAACGGGCCGTCGAGACGGCCAGGTCCCAGGTGGCCGCGCTCCTCCATTGCCGTCCCGGCGAGATCGTCTTCACCAGCGGCGGAACCGAGTCCAACAACCACGCCATCCGCGGGATCGCCCTGGCAAACCGCGACCGGGGAAGGCATATCGTCACCTCCGCCATCGAGCATCCCGCCGTCCTGGAGGTCTGCCGGTACCTGGAAAGGAACGGGTTCACGACAACCCGCCTTCCCGTGGACGAAACGGGCCTCGTCGACCCGGGACAGGTGGAGGAGGCGGTCACGAACGAGACGATCCTCATCTCGATCATGCACGCAAACAACGAGGTGGGGACCATCGAACCCATCGGGGAGATCTCGAAAATCGCCCGGAAACGGGGGATTCCCTTCCACACCGACGCCGCCCAGTCGGCGGGAAAGATCGAAACGGACGTGGAGGCCCTGGGGGTGGATCTTCTGACGATCGCCGGGCACAAGCTGTACGCCCCCAAGGGGATCGGCGCCCTCTACGTCCGGGAGGGGACGGTCCTGGAGAAATTCATGCACGGCGCCGGCCAGGAAAGGGGCTTCCGGCCCGGGACGGAAAACGTCCCGTTCATCGCCGGTTTCGGGAAGGCCTGCGAAATGGCCTTCCAGGATCTGGAATCCTACGGACGGCTTATGAAAAAATCCCGGGACCTGCTGGTCCACGCCCTCTCTTCGGCCCTCGGCGACGGGGTCCGGCTGAACGGCCATCCGGAAAAGCGCCTTCCCAACACGGCGAGTCTCGGGTTCCGGGGCCGGGAGGCGACGGTCCTCCTTGCCGGGCTTTTCGACAGGGTCTCCGTCTCGGCCGGCGCGGCCTGCCATTCGGGGGACACGGCCGTTTCACCGGTTCTCGAGGCCATGAAGGTTCCCGCGGATTTTGCGAGGGGGACGCTGCGCTTCTCCACGGGGAGGTTCACCACGGAAGCAACCATCGAACGGGCCGCGAGGATCGTCCTTGAGGTCCTGAACGACTCAAGATAGACGGCTTCGTAAAAAGTCCATATGCTGTGTTGCCCTTCTTCCCTCGACCCTTTGGCGTACCATCAGTACGCCTCATTCCTCGGGATTCGGGCGCCTTGCCTATGGAGCTTTTTACTTTGCCATTCGAAAAAGTGTTGATTTGGTCTTTTTACGATTTCATCAAGATAAAGGAAACCCATCCATATGGCCATACGACTCTCGAAACTGCATCACGCCAGGCGCCTGTTCTACGCCCTTGCCTTCACGGGGATCGGCGCGGTCGCCCGGTGGTACGTCCACCAGTCCCATGGGCTGGAGAAGGAAGAGGAACTGGAAATCCGTTTCACTGGAGACCGCCCGTCCGCCGATGCGGCGGAAAGCAGCCCCCTTTTCCCATTGCGGGTTCTGACCCTGAATCTCGCCCACGGAAGAAAGGACGGAAAGCACCAGGTCCTCCAGCGGAAGGACACGATCCGGGGGAACCTGGACGACGTGGCGGCCCTTCTTCGGGACGTCCGTCCCCATATCGTCGCCCTGCAGGAGGCGGACGGCCCTTCCCTCTGGAGCGGAAGTTTCGACCACGTAAGGTACCTTGCAGAAAAGGCGGGATACCCTTACGCCGTCCTGGGGGAACACGTGAAGAGGAAGAGAACCTCCTACGGGACGGCGATTATTTCCCGTCTCCCCCTGAAAACGTCCCGTTCGGTCACCTTCGCCCCCTCCCCCCCCACCTTCCCCAAGGGGGTGGTCCTGGCGACGGTCATCCTTCCGGGCATTCCGGAAAGGGAAGTGGACGTTCTTTCCGTCCACCTCGACTTCGCCCGGCCCGGGACGAGGAAAAGACAGACGGACGCCCTGGCGGGCAAGCTCCTCGCCGGGAAGGGACCGTTCATCGTCATGGGGGATTTCAACTGCGAATGGCTGGAACGGGAGGAAACGCTCCGGGATTTCGCCGGACGGACGGGACTGATGACCTTCCGGCCGTGGGACTGGACAATCCGGACCTTCCCGAAGTCCATGAGGCGGCTCGACTGGATTTTTGCATCCCCCTGCTTTTCCTTCGAGAACCATGCCATCCTGACGGATCCCGTCTCGGACCACCTCGCCGTTTACGGGGAACTGGGGATTTCGCGGTACCCCGGAAGGGAGGAAATCTCCGATCCCGCCGGGAGGACGGGAAGGGCAGGCATTCCGGCGGAGTCCCTTTCATGACGGGAACCATCGTCAACAGCGCGGCGATCCTTGCGGGAAGCGCCCTGGGGCTCGCCGCGGGAAGACGCATCACCATCCGGTTGAAAACCACGATCATGCAGGCCCTGGGACTGGCGGTCCTGGCCGTGGGCATCCAGATGGCCCTGAGCGCTTCGGAACTCATCCCCGCCATCGGGTGCGTCCTTCTCGGGGCCGTCACGGGGGAACTCCTCCGGATCGAGGACGGCATGGCCGCGCTGGGAGAACGTTTCCGCAATCTTTTCCATTCCCGGTCCGGGACCTTCACCGAAGGATTCGTCACCGCGTCCGTCCTGTACATCACCGGGGCCATGGTCGTCATCGGATCCATCCAGGACGGGACCATGGGCGACGCCCGGGTTCTCTATATCAAAGCCATGCTCGACGGCGTGGCTTCCCTCGCCCTGGCCTCGAGCCTGGGCTCCGGCGTGGCCCTTTCCGCCCTCCCCGTCTTCATCGTCCAGGGATCCATCACCCTCCTCGCGTCGAAGCTCCTTTTCCTCCAGGAACCGTCCGTTCTCACGACCATCACCTCCGCCGGGGGGATCCTCATCGTCGGCATCGGGATCAACCTCATGGAAATCAAGAAGATCCCCGTGGGGAACATGATCCCCGCCATCGTGTACGCCGCTCTGTGGGGTGTCTTTTTTCCATAAGGAACGTGAAACCTCTTCCGCGCGAGGGCCTGTCATGCAGCCCCCCCCTTCCGAATACGACGAGCGGATTCATCTGAAAAACGGGACTCCCGTGCTTCTCCGCCCCATCCGCACCAGCGACGGTCCCCTCATTCTGGACATCTTCAGCAAGCTCTCCCCGGAATCGGTTTTCTTCCGGTTCCTGACCCACCTGGAGCGGCTCCCTCCCGAGATGCTCTACCACCTGGTCCACATCGATTACGGAAAGGATTTCGCCCTGGCCGCCTCCATCGAGGAGAAGGGCAGGGAATCCCTCATCGCCGTCTGCCGCTACTTCGACCATGGGGAAGGAAGGGCCGAGCTGACCATCGCCGTCCGCGACGACTATCATGGACAGGGTCTCGGAAAAGCCATGGTCTCCCGGGTGGTCGGAATCGCGAAGGCAAAGGGCTACACCCGGGTGGAGATCATTTTTGATTCGAGAAACGAGAACATGAAGAAACTGTTCAGCGGCCTCGGCTATCCCTTCTACTACCACGCCTCCATCCTGGACATCTGCGACCGGATGGAAATCGATCTGACACGGAAAAAGCCCGATGGACCGTAGCGGACGGATGCCGGGGAAAAGAATCCCCCGGCGGGGCGATGGATATTGTCAGACGTGACAGGAGGAAGGCACCATGGCGGCGGAAAAAAGGAAATGCCCCTTCTGCGGCGGGACGGCCGTCCTTTTCACCTGCTCCGGATGCGGCGGGGACGTCTGCGAGAAATGCCACCACTTCGAACTGGCCGGGTCGGGCTGCGGCACCGTCATCCCCCTCTACTACTGCCCGTCCTGCGCCGTCGATGAGAAGATCAATCCCAATGCGGCATTCATGAAGAAAGAAGGATGCGAAAGGCCTCAGTAAACGAGACGGACCGGTTTTTCCTTCAGGAGAATCTTCCCGGGCAGTTGTCCCGTGTGGTTCCCGTCCTCGATGACGGCCTTCCCGTTCACGATGACGTGGGGGATGCCCGCCGGGTAGCGGTGCGGATCGTCCCAGGTCGCCTGATCGGACACCGTCCCGGGATCGAAAACGACGAGATCCGCGAAAAAGCCCGCCCGGAGCCATCCCCGGAGGGGGATGCCGAATTTCGAGGCCGTCTGGGAGGTCATCTTCCGGATCGCCTCGCCCAGGGTCAGGATGTTTTCCTCCCGGACGTACCGTCCCAGGATCCTCGGGAACGTGCCGTACGACCGGGGATGGGGCTTCGACCGCCCCAGGGGCCCGTACGGGGCGAGCGCCCACCCGTCCGACCCGATCACCACAAGGGGATGGACGATGATTTGCCGGAAATTGTCCTCGTTGAGGGAAAAATTGATCATCTCCACCTGGTCCTTCTCCGAAACGAGAAGGTCCCGGATGAATTCATAAGGGGCCTTTCCCAGCGCCTTCGCGGCCTCCTCGATGGTCTTTCCGATGAATCTCCGGTTCTCCTCGGTGACGACCGAGGAAATCCGGATCGTGTCCCAGGACCCGATCCGGATTTCCTGGTCCCTCACGTGTTCCTGGATCATGGCGTCGTACTGGGGATCCTTCAGCCTGCACAGGTATTCCTCCGTCGATCCCTTGCGGAGCCACGGCGGCATGAGAACGCTCAGAAACGTGGACGTGGCGATGTAGGGGTACCGGTCCGCCATGATCTTGACCCCCCCCTGGGCCACCTGGGAAACCCTGGACAGCACCTGGTGGACCTTGGGCCAGTTCCGGGGATAGGCAAGCTTGATGTGGGAGATCTGGAGGCTCACTTTCGATTCCTCGGCCACGTGGATCGATTCCTCCACCGCCTCGATCAGGGAGTCGCTCTCGTTGCGCATGTGGGTGGCGTAGATCCCGTTGAACTGGGCCACCTCCCTGCAGATCGCGACGATTTCCTCCCGGTCGGCGTAACACCCGGGCGTATAGATGAGGCCGCTGGACAGGCCGAAAACGCCGGCCTCCATGTGCTTGCGGACGATGACCCGCATCCTCTCGATCTCGTCCCCCGTGGCAGAGCGGTCGTCCATCCCGAGCACCACCCCCCGGACGTTCCCGTGGCCGACGAGGGTCGCGTAATTGACGGCCATGCCCCTTTCCCTGAGCCGGAGGAAAAACGTCTCCACGTCCGACCAGTTCAGGTCCAGGTTGTATTTTTCCTTCAGGTAAACGCTGGTTTTTTCGAAGTTGAGGGGGTTCAGGGGAAAGGTGGTGAAACCGCAGTTGCCGGCGACTTCCGTCGTCACGCCCTGCCGGACCTTGCTTTCCGCCCGGGGATTCACGAGGAGTTCCACGTCCGTGTGGCTGTGGGGATCGATGAATCCCGGCGCCACGGCAAGATTCCTGGCATCGATCACCTTTTCGGCGGACCGGCCTTCCAGGGAGGCCTCGACGAGGGCGATCTTGTCGCCGATGACGGCGACATCGGCCCGCACACCTGGATTCCCGGAACCGTCGAAGACGGTTCCCCCGAGGATGAGGATATCGAAGTCCTTATTCATGCCTTTCTTCCCCGGTCCCGTCGGGGACGATTTTCCAGACGTCCCCTTCCCGGCGGAGGTACAGCCATGTCCGGTACGTTCTCCCGGGAACGCCTTCGTTCCGGTATTTCGCGGCGAAGGACCCGAGCACCCCGCTGACGAAGGGAAGGACTTCCAGGTCATTCTCCGGAAAACGTTCCGGAGAGAGGGCCCCTTCGATCTCCCGGAGGATGGCCGCGAAATCCGGTTCCGTGACGGCTACCCGGGCCTTGGCCCGGTCTCCCGAAAGGGAGACGTCCTCCACCTGAAAGGACGCGAGGCGGGCGAGGTACCCCCGGAGAAACCTTGTCTCGAAGGTTTCCTGTTCCGGCGGCGGGGCCGGCATGCCGGCGGGGAGATAGGATCGGAGATCCTCCGTCGATCCGGAAAGAAGCGCCTCCAGATACCCCGTCACCGCCTCACTGGGATCGGCGGGAGGGGCTTTCCCGGTACACGAGGCCAGGCACCCCAGGGCGCACCAGGCGAAAACGAAGAGGAGGAATCGGGTTTTTCTCCACATGGGCATCGGCTCCGCCTCCGGAACGGGACAGGACCGCCCCGGCCGCGGAGGGTTCCTTTGCTCCGATGATATCACTTTGTCACGTCAAAGAGAAGCACCACCCGGTCCTCGTTTCCCGTGGCCACCCATTTCCCCGAGGGGTGAAAGGACACGGACAGGATGTAGTCGTAGGCGGTGGCGTACGTTTTCAGAAAAACGCCCTCGACGGCGTCCCACAGGATCAGGTGCTGGTCGTCCCCGGCGGAGGCCAGGCGGTAGGAGGGGCCGAAGGAGACGGAAGTGACGGCGCCGTCGTGACCTTCCAGGGTGTGAAGGCGTTTTCCCGAGGGGACGTCCCACAGGAGGATCTGATGCCCCATCCCCCCGGAGGCGAGAAGAACCCCGTCGGAACTGTACGACAGGGACATGACCCACCCCGAGTGTCCCTTCAGGACGTCCTTCGGCTCCAGGGTGTCCAGGTCCCAAAGGGTGACGTTGAGATCCATTCCCCCCGACGCCAGAATTTTTCCACCGGGGTGGAAGGCAAGGGAATAAACCTGGTCCTTCGCTTCGAACCGCTTCCGGATCGATCCTTCCTCCCGGTTCCACAGGATGATGTTCCGGTCCATCCCCGCCGAGGCGATGAGGGCTCCGGACGGATGAAAGGCCACGGCACGGACGCAGTCCCCGTGGCCTTCGAACCTCCGGACGGCCATTCCCGTCTCCACGTCCCACAGGATCACCGTCCTGTCGTACCCGCTGGAGACCAGGGTTTTTCCGTCGGGGCCGAAGGCAAGACAGGTGATGGTATTGTCGTGGCCTTCCAGGACTTTCCTCTTCGTCCCCGAAGGGACGTCCCACAGGATAATTTTGTTGTCCGCCCCCCCCGACGCGAGGAGATTCCCGCCGGGATCGAAGGCGACGGCCCAGACGACGGAATCGTGGCCTTCCAGGACGACATAGGGGAGAGATTCCCCGCCCCGGACGAATATCCTTTTGAAGCTGTAGGCAAGATCATGAAGGAACGACTGGATTTCGCTGAACACGCTCCTCTCACCGGGGGGAGCGGCGGCGGATGCCTGCGGAAAGACGGCCACGGCAAGACATACAAAAAAAAGGGCCGCCGCAACGATCGGCCCCCGCACGGTTCTTCTCAACATCCTGTTCCCTCCCTCCCCTTGGCCCCGTCATGACCGGAAGCGAAACCGTCGTCCGGTCCTCTCAGGCAAACGTGTGAAGTGTACCAGACTGTTTTCGGGAAGGCGAGGATTTCTTTCCGGGGCGTTGCACGGAATGAACCCCGGAACCGGCCCTGATCGGGCCCGCGGATTATTTTGATTCGTTGAAGTCCGCTGCGCCCTCGAGCGCCATGTGAATCAACTGCACGGGATGGAGGACGCGAACGCCGCCGGTCTTTTTCAGATGGGCCCCGATGGTGATGTTGCACCCGGGACACCCCGTTGCGACGATGTCCGCTTCAGACCGGCGGATATTCTCTATTTTTCGACCGGTGATCAAGGCCGAGATGTCCCCGTACTCCAGCTGGAACTCACCGCCGCCGCCGCAGCACCGGCCGGCTTCGTCCATTTCCGCGAAGTCGACGGCGGGAAGCATCGCGAGAAGACGCCGCGGTTGAACGCCCACCCCCTGCCCCCGCAACAGATGGCATGGATCATGGTAGGTCACTCTGACCTTTTTCCCATGCGCCGGCGAAAACGCCGGCATCCAATCCCTGTGGGCATCGATGAATTCGGAGATGTCCATCGTCAGCGAGGAAAGGCGTTCCGCCGCCCTCACAAGACCGTCGTCGACGTTCTCCCCGAGATCTCGAAGTTCCCTGAGAATGTGCGGATATTCATTCTTCAGGGCGGAACCGCAGGTCGCGCAGTCCACCACGACGGCATCCGCATCATCCCGGACGAACTGTTCCATCACCTCCCGGATGCACGCAAGGGACGTTTCCCGGTCGCCGGAAAGAAAAATGGGAAGACCGCAGCAGGGCTGATGCTTCGGAATCTCGACGCGGACCCCCATGCGCCGGAGAACGGATGTCACCGCAACGCCGATATCCCCGAAGACGTAGTTGGTGGCGCAGCCGTGGAAATAGAGAATGCGGGCGTTGATCCCGCCGGACGGTGCGATCACGCCTCCGTGCTCCCTGTTGAACGGCTTTGCATTCATCGGAGGAACATGACCCACCGGAAGGTTGCCCGCTTTCATCTTTTCTTCCATACCGGTGAGATGCAGCAGTTCCCGGACCCGCCTGCCGAGCCGCGTCGTGTGATGCATCAACCGTTCCCTGGCGAGGACCTGAAAGAAGAGCTTCTTCGCAAAGCCGAGCCCGCAACGCTGGGCGGCCCGCCAGCGAAGCCCCGAGAACAGCGCGCTCTGACGCACCCCGCTGGGGCATGCCGCTACGCAGGACCCGCACAGAAGACAGGACGAAAAGAGAATGTCCTTCATCCGATCGGTGATCTCGAGATTTCCGTTGATGATGTGCCGTGCCAGTTGAACCTTTCCCCGGGGGCTGTGCGACTCGACGCGCATTTCGCGGTACACCGGACATGCATCCAGGCACAAACCGCATCTGGCACAATGATGGATATGTTCGACCGTCGCGTCGCTGAGAAGCTGCGCAGTGTGTTTCATTGGGGGATCCTCCGTCCTGTTCCGCCGGGGAGCCGCCTACGGCCCGATAAACTTCCCGGGGTTCAGGATTCCCCCGGGATCGAGGACCGATTTAATCTCCGCCATGAGTTTTCTGGCGTCATCGTTCATGACCAAAGGCAGGAACGGTTTCTTCGACAGGCCGATGCCGTGTTCCCCTGACAGGGTACCGCGAAGCGCCACGGCAAGCTGAAAGATCTCGACAACGGCCTTCTCCACGCGTTTCCATTCCTCCTTGTCCCGTTTGTCCGTGAGAATCATGGGGTGCGTGTTCCCGTCACCCGCATGGGCCAGGACTCCGATGAGCAGGTCGTATTTCTTCCCGATTGCGACGATCCCTCTGATCATCTCCACCAGGTTGCTTACGGGAACCGTGCAGTCTTCCAGCACGCACGTGGGTCTCTTGCGCGATACGACGCCGAAGGCGCTGCGACGGCCCGTCCACAGCTTTTCCTCCTCCGCGGACGACCGCGACACCTGAACGTCCAGGGCGCCTTCCTCCCTGCAGATCGTTTCAATGAGTTCCGCCTGCCTTTGGCACACTTCTTCCTCGCCATCCACCATGATGAGAAGGGTCCCCTCGACATCCCGGGGAAGACCGATCCGGGCGGAATCCTCGATCAGGTTGACGACGACCCGGTCCATCAGCTCCAGTGCCACGGGAACGATGCCCGAACCGATGATACGGGCGACGGTGGCGCTGGCCCCGTCCAGCCGGGGATAAAACGCCTGAATGCTCCGTTGGCAGGAAGGAAGGGGTAGCAGCTTCACCGTCACTTCCGTCACGATTCCCAGACAGCCCTCGGAACCGGTGAACAGGGAGATCAGATCGATTCCCGTAACGTTTTTCGTGGTGACGCCGCCGGCGGTGATGATCCTTCCGTCGGCCAGGACAACCTTGAGCCCCAAAATCCAATCCCTTGTAACACCGTACTTTACGCCGCGGGGGCCTCCGGCATTCTCGCCGACGTTGCCTCCCAGGGTGCTGACCGACCAGGAGGCCGGATCCGGGGGATAGAAGAGACCGGCTTTCTTCGCTTCATTCTGAAGTTTCAGGTTGACGCATCCCGCTTGAACGACGGCATATCTGTCTTCCCTGTTCAGCTCGACCAGTCCGTCCATCCGCGTCAGGGCGAGAACGATGCCCCCGTTCACGGGAATCGTTCCCCCGCTGAGGTTCGTCCCCGCGCCGCGGGGAGTTACGGGGATCGCCTCCCGGCACGCCGTTTTCATGATCTCCGATATCTGTTCCGTCGTCGACGGCAACAGGACCGCCTCCGGAACGGCCTCTTCCACCGAGGAGTCATAGGAATAACTCAGGAGATCCTCCCGGGAGTCGAGGTAGTTCCTTTCCCCTACAATATGCCGCAACTCCTGTGCGACGGATTCACGCAACATTCTTCTTTTCCCCTGTCGTTCATAATCCGGTGACCGCCGAACCTGCGCCCGGCGGAATGGAGAGCGAAGCGGCAGCAACCGCCGGGGTCCCTCTTCCGTCCCTCCTCATCGTCATTTTAACGGCGTCCGTTTACTCCGCGGACCTGAAACAGTCAAGCGCCGTTTTCGCTTTCCCCCCGCCTTCGCAAGGATGGGATTCGACCTTGCGTTGCGCCTCGAAATCATGGATCAGACACTTCTCAGGGGGACAGCCGGGAAATCGTCTGTCAGGCCCATGGGCTCCGGCTTGAATATCCTTTCATCCATCAGGCCGAGGGGGGTTTTGACGGCGGGTTTGAAGGCCATCAAGGCCAGGATATCCTTTTCGAGGTCGACGCCGGGGGCGATTTCGACAAGTTCCAGACCGTTTCCGGTCAGGGAGAAAACGCAGCGTTCCGTCACGTAGCGAACGTACTGATTTTTACCGGCCGCATATTTTCCGCTGAAGGTCACGTGTTCCACCTGTCTCACGAACTTTCCGAACTTCCCCTCCCGGTCGATATGGAGCTTCCCGTCTTTGACCGAGACCTCCAGTCCTCCGGCGGTGAAGGTCCCGACGAAGATGCACTTTTTCGCGCACTGGCTGATGTTGATGAAGCCGCCGCATCCGGCGAGTTTCGGTCCGAACTTGCTCACGTTGACATTGCCCGCCTCGTCGGCCTCGGCCATTCCCAGGCAGGCGATGTCCAACCCGCCGCCGTCATAAAAATCGAACTGGTAGGGCTGATCGATGATACAGTCCGGATTCGTTGAAGCTCCGAAGCTCAATCCCCCCGCTGGAATTCCGCCGATGATGCCCGGTTCGGCGGTAAGCGTGAAATGGTTCGAAATCTTTTCCTCATTGGAGACACTTGCGACGCCCTCCGGCATGCCGATCCCCAGATTCACGATATCATTCGCTTCCAGTTCGCACGCGGCCCTTCTGGCAATGATCTTTCTGGCATCCAGTATCATGGGAGCCATGGATCGCAAAGGGATTTTCACCTCGCCGCTGTAGGAGGGGTTATAGGTTTCGGCGAATGTCTGCCAATGATTTTCAGGTCTGGAGACGACCACGCGGTCGACGAGGATCCCCGGGATTTTCACATCCCTGGCATTCAACGCGCCCCTTTCCGCGATCCTTTCCACCTGGGCGATGACAATGCCGCCGGAATTTTTTGCGGCCATGGCAATGGAAAGGTTTTCGATGGTCAGGGCTTCCCTTTCCATGGTGACATTCCCGTCGGTATCGGCGGTCGTACCTCTGATAAGGGCCACATTGATGGGAAAAAGCCTGTAAGCGAGATATTCCGCGCCGTCAAAGGTGACCAGTTCCACGATGTCTTCCCTGGTGGCATGATTGATTCTGCCGCCGCCGTATCGCGGATCGACATAGGTACCCAGCCCTATGGTCGTGATGGTTCGCGGCCTGTGAGCGGCGATATCCCTGAACATATGGGATATCACGCCCTGCGGAAGGTTGTAGGCCATGATTCTGTTCTCCATCGCCATTTTGCCGAGCTTGGGGGCAAGTGCCCAGTGGCCCCCGATGACCCGCTTCAACAGACCCTCGTGGGCGAAATGGTTGAGCCCCCTGTCCTTGCCGTCTCCCTGGCCGGCGGCATAGACCAGGGTCAGATCCCTGGGCCTCCGATACCGCAGGAAATGTTCCTCGATCCCAACGGCCATTTCCTCGATGACCGCGATTCCGACGAAACCGCCCGTCGCAATGGTATCACCGTCCTTGATCAGCCGAACCGCCTCATCCACGGTCACAACCCGGTTCCGGTCCGCCGGCGCACCTGCAGGCACCGGATTGCCCTCCGGATTTCTCGATGTTTTCCCCTCCCCTGTCATGGAAAACCTCCTGACTGAATTCACGCCGGTATGACGGGCGCCGCCCGCCAAGGCAAAAACGGGACGCGTCATCCGCCGTCCCTATGATTTGCGCGGGCTGACGACGGCCTCACCCTCCAATACGGTCGCTCCATGCTGGTTGACGCAGGTGGTCCTGAGCTTGATCCGGTTTTCCTCGGACATGATTTTCACAACTTCCGCCCGGGCGGTCACCGTGTCGCCTATCCTCACAGGCGCCAGGAATTTGAGCGTCTGATCGAGGTAAATGGTTCCAGGACCCGGCAGTCCCATGCCGATCACCGAGGAGATGAAGCCCGCCGTCAACATGCCGTGGGCGATCCTGCTCCCGAAGAGGGTTTTTCTTGCATATTCCTCATTTACATGGGCCGGGTTGAAGTCACCGGTCACCCCCGCGAAAAGATAGATGTCCATTTCGGACACGGTTTTCGTAAATTCAGCCTTCTCGCCCAATTTCAGTTCATGAATCGTTCTGCCTTGCATGAGATTTTTCAACCTCTCTTTTGCGTTGCATTCACCGGTCGCGCATTGAAAAAGCATCGGCTGCCCGGTCATGAACGTTACAAAAAACATGCCATTCGATCCGACCTTTTCTTCCCTGACCTTCGATCCCGAAAGCGTTCGAAAAACGGCCCGGCGTCATAAAACATCACCGTTGCCGCAATGTCCCGGAAAACCGTACAGGCCGGTAAAGCGCAAGGCCGCCGAAAATGGCGGACAAGAAACGGGGAAGTGGAGCGCCGCGCGGAACATGACTGGGAAGCAAAGGCCGTATCCGGTAAGCGCATCGATGCGTTTCAGATTTTTCGCGGATTCATCGGGATCGGGCGGGAAGCCCCGAAGGGAAAGAAGAAGCTGCGCACGGCCGGAATATTTTCAGCAGCCGGTTGCGGGAGAGAAAAAAAGGTGATGTGTATCCAAATGACTACATCTTCGATTTCTTCGCGTTGCCATCGAGCGGAATATCATATTTTTTCATTTTCTTATACAGGTGGGTCCGATGGATGCCGAGGATATGAGCGGCCCTGGCCTTGTTGTAATCGGTCATTGCCAGGATATTGCGGATGGATTCCTCTTCCGTTCTTCTGCGCATGTCCCTGTACGACAATTGACTCAACGCCGGGGAAGCCATGCCTTTCCTCAGGGGATGCGACTGCTTTCCATATTGCAGGTAGAACGGGAGATGCTGCAGGCTGATCCTGTTTTCGTTCAGTTGAATGAGTGTCCTCTCGAGCACGTTTCGCAGTTCCCTCACATTGCCCGGCCAATCGTGGTTTTTCAAGGCTTCTTCGGCTTTTTCGTCGATGAGGATTTCAGGAAGGTCCGCCTCTCTTGACAGCTGATTCAGCAGGTGGTGTGCCAGGGGCATGATATCCTCCCTTCTCTCGCGGAGGGGGGGTATGTTGATCGGAATGACGTTCAATCGATAGAAAAGATCCATGCGGAATTGTTTTTCGGGCAGCATTTTCTCGATATTTCTGTTCGTGGCCGCAATCAGGCGGAAATCGGACCGGATCGTCCGGGAGTCACCGATCCGTTCAAATTCCTTTTCCTCCAGTACGCGCAGAAGTTTCGGCTGCATTTCCAGGGGCATTTCACCGACTTCATCAAGAAACATGGACCCGTGGTGGGCAAGCTCGAACTTGCCGGGCTTGCCGCTTGCGCTTGCCCCGGTGAAGGCTCCTTTCACATATCCGAAGAACTCCGACTCGAGCAGATTTGCAGGGATGGCCGAGCAGTTCACCCGTATGAAGGGATATATTTTGCGGGGGCTGGCATGGTGAATGGCCTGGGCAAACATCTCCTTTCCCGTTCCGCTTTCACCGGTGATCAACACGGGCAGCGAAAGGGCGGCCGCTTTGAGCGCCTCGCTTTTCAGAGATCTCATGGTTTCGCTGACGCAAACGATGCTTTCGAAGGTAAAGCGCGTCGATCGCAGGCTGAGAAGCTCCTCCTCATAGACTTTCACCTTCGATCTGAGAAGGGAAAGCTTTTCCGCAAGCCTCGCCAGGTCTTTCTCATTCTTGAACATGACCTGACCGAACACGGCAATGACCTTGCCTTCCTTCTTGATCGGTATGCGTTGTACGATCATATTCTGCCCATGGACCGTATGCGATTGGTTGACTTCCGGTATGCCGGTCTTGGCCACGATGTGCATGCGCGTATTTTCGACGACCTCGGTACAATGTCTTCCGATCTGTTCCTCGGGATCGAGCCCCAGAAATCTGCCGTACGGCTCATTGAAATGGATAATGTAGCCTTCGGGATCCGTGACGATGACTCCGTTGCGAATGTTGTTGAAAATGAGCTTGCTCAACGCAACCTGTTCCCGAAGCCGCTGCTTTTCGGATTTCGCTTCTTTTCTTGCACTCATTTCCACTCTCTATCCCGGATTTTCAGTCACTTCCGGTTGTAGGTGTATCAACGGGTCTACATGTAGGCACATTGGATGTACTCACCGTATGGTATTCTTTTCATTTTTTGTCAAGCCAAGCGGAAAGAACGTTCAAAAAAACCGGTCGGCGGCACGGAAAAACCGAATAAAACCGGACACGGCCCTCTCCGCTTCCCGGGGTCCGATCCATTCCGAAAACACCTGGTCTGCTATTTGCACAATATAGCCGGTGAATCCAGCCACGATCCCCACAAAATAAATCAGGAGGTGTTTCTTCATGAAAAGAAAATTATTCTTTACCGCATTGGCAGTTGCATTGACGTTCAGTGTGGCCTTTGCAACATCCCCTGCAATCGGGGGAGAGAAGATCCTGAAATGGAGAATGACTTCCACATGGCCGCCTGCAATCGATCTGATCCGCGCGGACTATGCCTTTGTCGAAGCCGCCAACCAGATTTGCAAGGGCCGCCTGGAAATTAAATTTTTCACGGGTGGAACGTTGATGCCTTCCTACGAAGTCTTCGACGCCGTGAGCAAAGGGACGGTTCAGGCGGCGGGGGACTGGCCGAACTACTGGGCGGGAAAAGATGCCGTATTCGATACGCTCGGATCCTACCCCATGGGAATGACGCCCATGGATTATTTCGTGTGGATTTATGGCGGCGAGGGCCAGAAAATCTATGAAGAGGCATACGGAAAATTCGGAATGATGTACCTCGTCACGGGGATCACCCCCATGGAGTGCGGACTTCGGGGCAATAAACCGATCGCTTCGCTGGAAGACATCAAAGGAAAGAAAATAAGGATGTCCGGTCAGGCCCAGGGAAAACTCCTGAAAGACCTTGGAGCGGCACAGGTCGCCATAGCGGGTCAGGAAATTTATCAGGCCCTGCAAAAAGGCGTCATCGACGCCGCCGAATTCTGCAGTCCGTCGTGCGACTGGGGAATGGGATTCGGAGAGGTGACAAAATATTGGACGGTTCCCGGATGGCATCAGCCTTCGTCCGTCATGGGCGTCATGATCAACAAGAAAGTCTGGGACTCCCTGGATGAAGACCTTCAAAAGGATCTGCGGCTGGCGGCCAAGGCTGCCTGCGTCAAATTCTTCGCCGAACAGTATTATGACACCATCGAATACACCCAGAAGTTCATAGACAAGGGGATTCAGATCACAAGATACGATGATGCGGTTATGGACAAGATCCAGACCCTGATCAACAGGCACACCGAGGAAACGGCCAAGAACAATCCCCTCTTCAAGAAATCGATCAAATCCCAGATGAAATTCAAGAAGGATTTCGCGAAATGGCGGTCGATGGAAGCCCCATTCAGCTTCGGGTTCAATCCGAAGGAATATCCCAATCTTGATTAGCGAAACGGCAAAGGAGCGTCCGGCATGTCCTGCGGAGGTCCCGTTCCCTCATATAGGGACCTCCGCGGGACGCCCGGTTCCGGCAATGCCCTGAACGATCGATTTCCACTGAACGCTTTTATCAAGGGACAAAGTTGGAAACTCCCCGGCCGAGGCGCCCGGGGCTTCCCTTACGCCTCCCCTTTCTCGTCATAGGCGGGATGGAGGAAGGTGGACGCCTCCATCCGGTTGAAGTGAACCCGGTTCTTTCCCGCCTTCTTGGCCCGGTACATGCTGTCGTCCGCCCGTTTCAGGAAACTGGAGAGCTCCTCTCCGGGAATGTACTCGGTCACGCCCAGGCTCACCGTCTTCGCCACCTTCCGCCCCGGTTCCGGAACGAACGCCTCCTGGGAGAATTCCCTCCGGATCCTCTCGGCCAGGGCCGTCGCCGGCTGGCCCCGTGTTTCCGGAAGAATCACGGTGAATTCCTCCCCCCCGTACCGGTATCCCGAGTCGATTTTCCGGAGGCATCTCCGGATGACCTGCCCCATGCGGGTGAGCACCTTGTCCCCTTCCAGGTGGCCGAACGTGTCGTTGAATGCCTTGAAATCGTCGATGTCGAGAAGAAGAAGGGAGAGCGGGTGCTTGTATCGGTTGGACCGCTCGATCTCCCCCTTGATCTGGGCATAGAAATGCCTCAGGTTGTGGAGGCCGGTAAGCCCGTCGGTGATGCTCAGCTCCTGGTATCTTTTTTCCTTTTCCTTCAGGGCCACCTCGACGAGCTTCAGGGCGGTGATGTCCTCCACCGTCTCGATGGCGCCGAAGAGGGTTCCCCGGGCGTCCCGGAGCGTCGCCGAGGTGAAACGGAGCCATTTCCCCCCCTCCCCGAGGCCCGAAAGATATTCCGTCGTTTCGTAGGCGTTTTCCATCAGTTCGGAGGAACGGTACTTTTCCACGTACCAGGGAGGGATTTCATCGAGAAGTTCGTCCACCAGAAGGTCGGCCATGGAGGGCCGTTCCCCCCCGTAAAAAACCTCCCAGTGCTTCCTCGACCCTATGGCGTCGGCCGATTTCACGGCCGTCAGATTTTCCATGGCCCGGTTCCAGTATAGAACGCGGTGGTCCCTCCCGATGATGAAGGTCGGGATCGGAGAGCCCTCCAGGATGGATTTGAGCCGCTGTTCGCTCTGCTGGAGCGCCTCGCTCGCCTGTTTCCTCTCGGTGATGTCTTCCAGGGTCTCGATGGCGCCGAAGATCGTTCCCTTCGAGTCCCGAAGGGGGGCGGCTGTGAACCGGAGCCACTTTCCCTCCCCGCCCAGGTCGGGGAAGAAATCCACAGCCTCGTAGGCGTCGAGAATCATGCCGGATTTCCGGTACTTCCCGGTGTACCACGGCGGAATCTCATCGAGGAGGTCATCCACCAGGAGGTCGGCCATGCAGGGCCGCTCCCGGTTGTAGAACGCCTCCCAGTGTTTTCTGGTTCCAACGGCATCCTTCGCCACGATTCCGCTCAGTACCTCGAGGGCCCGGTTCCAGTGGATCACCCGGTGGTCCCGGCCGATGATGAAGGTCGGAATGGGAGAGCCCTCGACGATGGCCTCCAGGCGCCGCTCGCCTTCGATGAGAGCCTCCTCGGCCCGCTTCCGCCCGGTGATGTCCTCCAGGGTCTCCATGGCCCCGAAAAGGACGCCCCCTGCGTCCCGGAGGGCCGCGGCGGTGAAGCGGAGCCATTTTCCCCCTTCCCCGAGATCGGGGAAGAAATCCACGGCCTCGAAGGCGTCCGCGACAAGGGACGACTTTTCATATTTTCCCACGTACCACCGGGGGATTTCCTCGAGGACGTTGTCCACCAGAAGGTCGGCCATACAGGGCCGTTCGTTCCTGTAGAACGCCCTCCAGTGCTGGTTCGTGCCGGCGATGTCACCGGCCCGGATGCCGCTCATCTCCTCCAGGGCGCGGTTCCAATAGATCACGTTGTGGTCCAGTCCGATGACGAAGGTCGGGATGGAGGATCCCTCCAGAACGGACTTGAGACGTTGTTCGCTCCCCTTGAGGGCCGTCTCCGCAAGCCGCTGTTCCGTGATGTCCTCGAGGGTCTCCATGGCCCCGACCACTTCCCGCTCCCGGTTCCTCAGGGTGGCAGCCGTAAATCGAAGCCATTTGCCTCTCTTTCCCAGGGTCGGGAAGAAATCGACCGCCTCGAACGCCTCCGGAATCAGGCGGGAGGATCGGCATTTTCCCCCATACCACCGCTCGACCTCCTGGTATTGCTGCTCCACCAGCAGATCGGCCATGCAGGGCCGTTTCCGGTCGTAGAAGGCCCGCCAGTGGTTCCGCGTTCCCATCACCTCGCCGGCGGGGATGCCGCTCATCTCCTCCAGGGCCCTGTTCCAGTGGACGACGTGATGGTTCCGATCGATGACGAAACGGGGGATGGGGGATCCCTCCAGGATCGTCCGGAGGTCCTCCTCGCCCGCCATGGGACCGGCCGCCGCCGGCCGCTTCCGCCCGGAAAGCTCCGTCCTTTTCTCCCTCTTCCCTTCCCTTTCTTCCGATGACCCGACGACGTGCGACATGAGGACCCCCTTCCCGAAGCATGAACGTTTCGAACAAGCAGGGACAGAAAGATGATGGACTCCGAATCCGGCGGAACCGGGACTCCCTGACGGAAGGAACCAGCGGGAAAAAGGAAGCGCGAAGCCGCACGGAAGAAAGGGCAGGAACGGGAAGGGCGATGGAACCGTCCCGGGGAGATTCCCGGGCGCCGGATGCGCCTGGACACCCGGCGATGCTTTCAGGGTATCCGAGATCGGCGAAGATTTCAATCGTTCAGTGAGACGTCGTCCGGAAAGGCGTCATTCAACAAGGCCGGAAGAAGGAAAGGACTCCCGTCCGGATTTGGCCGTGTGGGTCCACAACTGGGAGAGGAGCATTCCCGCAAGCATGAGGGCGCATCCGGCGAACTGGCGGAGCGAAAGGATCTCGTCCAGGAGCAGCCACCCTCCCAGGGCGGCGAAGGCCGACTCCAGGCTGAGAAGAATGGCCGCATGGGCGGGAGGAGCCTTCCTTTGCCCCACCACCTGGAGCGTGTAGGCGACCCCGACGGACAGGACCCCCCCGTATAGGATCGCCGGAACCGCTCCCCGGAGGTTTTCCAGGACAATGGGCTCGGTGAACGCCGCCACCGCAAGGCTGAGGACGGAGCAGGCGGCGAACTGGATCACGGCGAGACGGATCGAATCCATCCTTGGGGAGAGCCACCCGATGACGAGGACATGGCCGGCAAAGAAGAGGGCCCCGAGGAAAACGAGAAAGTCCCCCCGGGCCATGACCAGTCCTTCCGTGATACTGAGAAAATACAGCCCCGCCGCCGCAAGAAGGGCGCCCGCCCAGGTCCCGGCATGGGTCCGCTGGCCCCAGAAGAGTCCCAGGAACGGAACCATGACCACGTAAAGCCCGGTGATGAAACCCGCCTTCCCTGCGGTCGTATAAACGATCCCTACCTGCTGGAGGGAGGCGCCGCCGAAAAGGAGGAGCCCCGCCAGGAGACTTCCCCCGACGATCCCTTTCCCGTTCCGGGAACCGGGATCCCCCGCCGTATTCCCGCGGCTGCGGAGGAAGGGCAGGAGCACCAGG
Organism: Syntrophaceae bacterium UBA6252; assembly: GCA_002441265.1. Taxonomy (GTDB): domain Bacteria; phylum Desulfobacterota; class Syntrophia; order Syntrophales; family UBA6807; genus UBA6807. Next base: position 326 of record DJVQ01000066.1, on the reverse strand, counting down.
CATCCCAGGGCGAAACGGACGCCGTTGAACAGGAAAGGCCCGATGTATGCCATTCCCACCCGCTGGGCCACAAAGGCGAACCCCCAGATGAGGGCCGCGACGAGCAGGATGGCATCGGATGAGAGGGTGTCTTTTTTCACGTCCGGCCGCAACGGTTCCTTTCTTTCTCTTTAACGAAACAGGAGCGTACCTTAGGCGATCCCCGGGAAAGAGTCAAGCCCGCCGCCGGGGGGAAACCAGACATGGAACGGTTTCTTTAACTTCTGTGTTATAAACCTTGACAGAACGGGTGTTTTTTTTGAAGGTAATTAGTCCCATTTTGGCAC
>DJVQ01000062.1:15790-24028 GCA_002441265.1 Syntrophaceae bacterium UBA6252 | reverse complement strand
TCACCTGGGGGCCCTTGATGATGAGTTCCCCGCTTTTGCCCGGGGGCACGTCCTTCGTTCCGTCTTCCAGGTCGACGATCCTGCACAGGGTGTCCGATATGGGGAGCCCCACGCTTCCCACCTTCCGGGCGCCGCCGGCGAAGGGGTTCACGTGGGTCACCGGCGTCGTCTCGGTCATGCCGAATCCCTCGACGATCACGGCGCCGGTCATTCTCTCGAATTCGTGAATCACCTCGATGGGCAGGGGCGCGCTCCCGGAAAAGGCCCCCTNNCGAGGGGAGCGAAGGTGGGCCGGAACTTTCGGATCGCCTCGAGAAGCGGCTGCGGCTGGGGCCTCGGGATGAGGACCTGGCACCAGCCCATATGGACGGAAAAATTCATGGAAACGGACATGCCGAAGACGTGGAAATACGGAAGGGCGCCCAGCATGATTTCGAACTCGCCGTGAAATTTCGGGAACCAGGCTCGAAGCTGCTGCACCTGGCAGCTCAGGTTGGCGTGGGTCAGCATGACCCCCTTGGACACCCCCGTGGTGCCCCCGGTATACTGGAACATGGCCACGTCCCCGAAATCGATTTTCACCTTCGGAGGATTGGGCGGATACTTGGCGATGCAGTCCTTCCACCGGTACAGGTCCGGCGCCGGGGCCACGTCCGCGGCGAGTTTATGCTTTTTCGCCACGAGGGGAAACAGAAGGCTCTTGGGAAAGGGAAGGTAGTCCCCGATGGAGGTGTAGACGATCTGACGGATCTTCGTCTTCGGCCTCAGGGCGGTCATCCGGTTTCCCAGAAGGTCCAGGGTGATGAGGACCTTCGAACCGGAGTCGTTGAACTGGTGTTCCAGTTCCCTGTCGGAGTACATGGGATTGTTCATCACCGTTGCGGCGCCGAGCTTCAGGACGGCGAAGTAGGCGATGACGCAGGGAATGAGGTTGGGAAGAAGGATGGCCACGGCGTCTCCCCGGCGCACCCCGAAATCGGCAAGGCACGTGGCGAACCGGTCGACCATTTCCTTCATCTGCCGGTAGTTCATCCGGTACCCCTGGAATAGCAGGGCATCCCGGTCGGGATAGGTCTTCGCCGTCCGTTCCAGGATGTCCGGCATGGGGATTTTCTCGTAATCGATGGCTTCCGGCACACCCTTCTCATACGATTTCAGCCACGGTTTTCCTTCGTAAACGGATGTCTCTGTCATGGTTTCGCCCCTCCTTTTCCTGTTGTCGAGGCCGCCGCTTCTCCCGCGGACCGCTCCGCAGCGGGACGGGAGATCGGAAACAGTTGTATGATAATACAAGAGCGGGAAAACGAAAAGCGGTAATGAATGGAGGCCCCGTAAAAAAGGGCGCCCGGTTCGATCCGGGCGCCCCCTTTTCTTTCCCGCGGTGAGGAGGGGGTTCCCCCTCCCGGCATCAGAACTTGTAGTTGAAGGTGAGCCCCCAGGCCCACATATAGCCGTCCGCGCTGAAGCTGACCGACGGGCTCGCGCCGCCGGCGGAATACGTGTCGTTCAGGTTTTCGCTCTCGCCGCCGATGTTCCTCTTGTTTTCCACCAGGAGGTACTGGACGACGCCGTCAATGGAGAAGTTCCCGAAGTTGAGGCCCACGCCGAAGGCGAAGGTGTGCTTGTCCGCATCGGGCCACTGGAGGTCCATGGTCTCGTCGGGAATGGGGGAGGGATCGTAGAAGTAGGATCCGCGAAGGGCGATCGTCTCGTTCACCTGCCATTCGGCGCCGAACCGGAACTGGGTCGTGTTGCTCCAGTTCCTCGCGAAGTACTCGGAGGTCCGGCCCGGGTTGCTCGCGCCGAGAAGGGGCGCATCCAGGAAGGCGCGGTCGAACTGGACGGTGTACCCGTCAATGATGGCCCAGTGGGTCCACACGACATCCGCTTCCAGGGAGAGCTGTTTGATGGGGAGGAAACGCACGCCGACCTGAATCTGTTCGGGATGGTCGATCTCCGTCGTGGAGTTCACTTCCGTGTTGTTCAGGGGGACGGTGACGGGGCCGCCGGCCGTCATGACCGTGATCGTGCTCTGGGCGTTGAGCAGCTTCGTCGTCCCTTCGAACTTCGTCTTCGTCCTGCCGCGGTAGGTCACGCCGAAGGACAGGTTCTCAAGGGGTTTGTAAAGGAGTCCCACGTTGGCGGACCAGTTCACGTCGTCCTCGAGGTCCGTCATCACGTTCTTGTTGTTGAGGCTCGTCCCCGGGGCGAAGGCCAGCCGGTCCACGCCGCTCTTGGACTTGCCGATGGAGACCCCCAATCCGAGAGAGAGGCAGTCGGAGATCTTGAAGGCCACCGACGGAGTGACTACTTCCCGCATATACCAGGAATGGTAGGAGTTGTAGGCACCGAGATTGGTGGCGCTCGCGTTGGAATTCCACTTGATGTCGAGGCCGTAGGGAACGTACACGGCGACACCGGCGGAGAACTTTTCCGTAATGGGCATGGCGAAACCCATGGACGGAACGATCAGCGTCGCGGAATCGTCGCTGAAGTCGACCGGTCCCAGGTCTCCGAGAACCGTCGACTTGACCTCGTAGGCATAGATGTTCAGCTTCGGTTTCACGAAGTGAACGCCAGCGGACAGCGTGGCGCTCTCAATCTGGGTCAGCCCCGCGGGGTTGTAGTAAATGGCGAAGGGATCGTTCGCGTAAGCCGCGTAAGCGCCGCCGAGGGCGGTCGCCTTGGCCCCGATGCCGAACGTATCCACGTTCCCCGCAATGGCCGGCCCCGAAACTACAGCCATCAGAAACAAAGCCACCGCTGAAACAACGAGAAATCTTTTCATAAACCTCTTCTCCCCCTTTCATCTTAATCGGGTAGGATCTTCCAGGATTTCCCGCAGCCGGATCTCCTCTTCCGGTTCCGGAATCCTTTTTCGCATAATAGAAATAGACAGGAATTGTTTCGCCTGGCCCCCCCTCCGCATGCAGCAAGTTTCTTCTAAAAGTTGTTTGAGAATACCGGGCTTTTATGAATTTTTCAAGAAATATTTCCCGGACCCTTTTTCCCGTTCCCGCCGCCCGGGAACGAGGGCAAAAAAAACCCCCCCGGCCGCATGCCGCCGCCGGGGGGGTTGTATCTCATGTCAACGATCCGCCGGAAAAACCCGCTTTCAGGCTTCCGCGGTCGCTTCTTCCTTCGGTTGTTCCTCTTCCAGACCCATGGCTTCCCAGACGATCTCGGCGATGTCCTTCGCCACCATGGAATCTTCCTTGCTGAGATCCTTGATCCCGTCGGACATCATGGTGAGGCAGAAGGGACAGCCGACGGCGATGCTCTCCGCGCCGGCGTCGACGGCCTGCTTCGCCCTCGCCGTGTTGATCCGATCGCCGTGCTCTTCCATCCACATCCTCGCCCCGCCGGCGCCGCAGCAGAAGCTCTTTTCCAGCTTCCGCTCCATTTCCACGAGCCGGAGGCCCGGGACGGCGGTCAGGGCCTTCCTGGGCTGGTCGTACACGTTATTGTACCGGCCGAGGAAGCAGGAATCATGGTAGGTGAAAACTCCGGGCACGGGTTTCTTCAACTGGATCTTGCCTTCGGAAATGAGCCTGGCCAGAATTTCCGTGTGGTGATAGACTTCGTAAGTTCCGCCGAAATGGGGGTAGTCCTTCTTCAGGGCGTTGTAGCCGTGAGGGCACGTGCAGATGATCTTCTTCACGCCATAGCCGTTCATCACTTCGATGTTCGCCTGCGCCATGGCCTGGTAGAGATACTCGTTGCCGCCCCGCATGGCCGAATCGCCGCAGCAGCTTTCCTCCGTTCCCAGGATCCCGAAGCTCACGCCCGCGGCCTGGAGAATTTTCGCGAAGGCGACGGACACCTTCTTGCCCCGGTCGTCGAAGGACCCTGCGCAACCCACGTAAAAGAGATATTCCACACCAGGATCTTCCGCCAGGGGCTTGATTCCCAGTTCCTTCGCCCAGTCGCCCCTCAGGTGCGCGCCGATCCCCCACGGGTTGGAGTTGTTCTCCATGTTCCGGAAGGTCAGCTGGAGTTCGGGGGCGAAATCGGCCTCCATGAGCACCTTGTACTGCCGCATCCCGACGATCTTGGGTACATGCTCGATCGCCGCGGGGCAGTTTTCCATGCAGTACATGCAGTTCGTACAGGCCCACAGTTCGTCGAGTTCGATCACCTCGCCCACGAGAGCCTTCTCGGGTTCGGGGATCTCCGGTTCCTGGCCCGACTTCTTCGCCGCGCTTTTCGCGGCGATGACGATGGGTGCCCGCTCGAGCCAGTGCTTCTTGATGTCCTGGACCAGCTTCTTCGGAGAGAGGGGCTTGCCCGTCAGGTAGGCGGGGCAGCCGTCCTGGCACCGGCCGCAGCGGGTGCAGGCGTCGGAGTCGAAGATCTGCTTCCAGGTGAAATCCTCCAGCTTCGCCACGCCAAAGGACTCGGCCGTCTCGAAATCCCGGATGGGCTCCAGGGTTCCCGTCGGCTTCAGGGTCTGCATGTAGAGGTTGGCCGGTGTGGTGATGATGTGGACCAGCCGCGAATAGGGAATGTAGGCGACGAATCCGAGGGCGAGAAAGGCGTGGCCCCACCAGAGGATCTTGTGGAGCGTCCTCGTCGTGTCGTATCCGACGCCGGCCAGGGTCTTGGAAAGAAGGAACCCGGCAAAGGACCAGGTTTCCCAGGTGAATCCGTCCACGTTGTAATTCACATGGATCCGGAGGGCCTCCACGATGAAGCCCGTCACGATGATGCCGCCGATGAGCACCAGAACGATGGCGTCATCGGGCGTGTTGTCCGGCTCTCCCTTGTAGCCCAGGCGGTCCGGTTTCTCGATATAACGCCGGACAAGCGCCATAACGACGCCGACCAGCACGGCGAGACCGAAAATTTCCATGGTGAGGGAAAACCAGAGATAGAAACCGCCATGGAAAAAGGGAAGACCGATATGGAACTGGGTTGCATCGATGGCCGCCCCCCAGATCAGGACAAAGAACCCGAAGAAAATCAAGCCATGGAGAATACCGGGATAGGGGTCCTTCGATGTCTTGAGCTGGAGAAGACCGTTCAGCAGGAGAAGTTTGATTCTCTCTCCCACGCTGTCGTTCCTGTTTTCCGGCTTGCCGATGGCCGTCCACATCTGCCAGCGTCTGTAAAGACCGTAGGCAAATATGGCCAGGGCGACGGCGGTGAAGATAAACAGGATCGCTTCATAGGGGGCGTTCCAGAAGACTTCCCTTCCTTCATTGCCCACCGCGTATACGTGTTCAGCACCGTGCGCCATAATGCCTCCAATTCGTATGTCGGAATGGATTCATGAAAAGAAATTCACAAAAAAGCGGGGGTGGACGCGTCCACCCCCTTATTTTGGCAATTTCTCAACCCAGGAGACTCTTCGCCGCCTTGGTGACCTCCGGAACGACCTTGAAGAGGTCGTCCACGATGCCGTAATCCGCTTTCTGGAAGATGGGGGCATCGGGATCCTTGTTCACGGCAACGATATACTTGGAGGAGCTCATGCCGGCGAGATGCTGGATGGCTCCGGAAATGCCGCAAGCAATATAGAGGTTCGGGGAAACGACCTTGCCGGTCTGCCCGACCTGGTCCGACTGGGGACGCCAGCCGGCGTCCACGGCCGCTCTCGAAGCGCCCACCGTGGCGCCGAGGACCGCCGCGAGTTCCTCGAGGATCGCGTAATTCTCGGGACCCTTCATACCACGGCCGCCCGACACGATGATCTCGGCCTCGGTGAGGTCCACCTTGCCGCTGGTGTCCTTCTGGACTTCCATCACTTTCGCCTTGACGTCGCCGTCGGAGACGCCGGCATCGAATTTCTCGACCGCCGCGGCTTTCACATTTTCCGCCACGGGGAACACGTTCGGCCTGAGACCCGCCATCTGCGGATCCGAGGCGAAGGTGATTTCTCCGAAGCACTTCCCGGCGTACATGGGGCGTTTCGCCACGAGACGGCCGTTGTCCATCCGGAGTTCCACGCAGTCGGAGGCCATTCCGGTCGCCAGCTTGCCCACCAGGCGGGAGGCAAGGTCCTTTCCGAGGACCGACCAGGAAAGAAGGAGGATCGCGGGGGCTTTTTCCTTGACGATCTTCGCAACCGCATTGGCATAGGAATCGGTCTGGTACTGGGCGAAGATCGGCGCGTCCGCCAGGTACACCTTGTCGACGCCGTACTTTCCGAGTTCGGCGGCCAATCCTTCCACACCGGAGCCCAGGAGAACCGCGCACACTTCATCGCCCGTCTCGTCGGCTAGCTTTCTCGCGGTGCTGGCGCACTCGAAGCTGACCTTCCGAAGGGCTCCGTCTCTTTGTTCCGCTACAAACCATACACCTTTCGCCATGATTGTCCTCCTCCCTTCCTTAAATTACCTTCGCTTCTTCGCGAAGCAGTTTGACGAGCTCCGCAGCCTTCACCGCGGGGTCGTCCCCCTGGATGATCTTTCCGGGAGGTCTCGAGGGAGGCGGCATCATCTTGGCGACATTCGCCTTGAAATCCGCACTGATTCCGTAATCAGCCGCTTTCTTCACATCCACGGGTTTCTTCTTTGCCTTCATGATCCCCGGGAGGGATGCATACCTGGGTTCGTTCAGACCCTTCTGGGCGGTCACCACACAGGGCATGGAGGCCTCGATCAGGAGCTGCGCGCCCTCGATGGGCTTCACGGCCTTGATCTTGTTGTCCGCCACTTCCAGTTTCGTGACGATGGTCACCTGGGGAACCCCGAGGAGTTCGGCCAGGATGGATCCCACCTGCGCCGAATCGTCGTCGATGGCCCTCTGGCCGCAGAAGACGAGGTCAAAGGGGATTTCCTTGATGGCGGCGGCGAGGGCGGACGCCGTCGCGAATGCGTCGGCGTTGTCGAGGTCCGTAATGTGGACGCCTTTTTCCGCTCCCATGGCAAGGGCCGTACGAATGGTCTCCATGGCTCTCGCGGGACCGACGGAAACGACGGTGACCGTGCCGCCGGCTTTCTCCTTCAGCCGCAGAGCTTCTTCCACACCGAATTCATCATAGGGATTCATGACCCATTTGATTCCGGCTTCTTCGATTCCTGATCCGTCCGCCTTTACCTTGATCTGGGCTTCCGTGTCAGGCACCTGTTTTACGCACGCGATTAAATTCACAAGTAACCTCCTTTCCCAGGCGAATCCCGGCGCGGCCCCGGAAAGGACCGCGCCGGCAATCCGGCCTTTTGATTGTCAGGATCTTTCTCTTGCGAGATATTCTCTTACACCCGGTTCTTCACGATGTCGTCCACAACGGAAGGATCCGCCAGGGTCGAGGTATCGCCGAGTTCACCGATTTCGTTGGCGGCCACTTTCTTGAGGATCCGCCGCATGATCTTGCCGCTTCTCGTCTTGGGAAGCGCATCGGCCCACTGGATCTTCTCGGGGGTGGCGATGGGACCGATTTCCTTTCTCACGTGATTGACAAGTTCCTTCTTCAGGGCATCGGACTTCTCCACGCCCGCCTTGAGGGTGACGTAGGCGTAGATGGACTGGCCCTTCAGTTCATGGGGATAACCGACAACCGCCGCCTCGGCGACTTTCGGGTGGGCGACCAGAGCGCTTTCCACTTCCGCCGTTCCCATGCGGTGACCGGACACGTTGATGACGTCGTCGATCCTTCCCGTGATCTGGTAATAGCCGTCCTTGTCCCTCCTCGCGCCGTCGCCGGCCACATAGTAACCGGGGAACTGCTCGAAGTAGGTTTCCTGGAAGCGCTTGGGATCGCCGTAAACGCCCCTCATGATGCCGGGCCAGGGTTTCTTCATGACGAGGGCGCCGGAAGCCACCGTTTCGGGGATTTCCTTTCCTTCGTCATTGAGGAGGGCGGGCCATACGCCCATGAAGGGCGTCGTCGCCATGCCCGGTTTCAGGGGAATCGCACCCGGCAGGGGGGTGATGAGGATTCCGCCCGTCTCGGTCTGCCACCAGGTGTCCACGATGGGGCATTCGCTCCGGCCGATCCTCGTGTGGTACCAGTTCCAGGCTTCCGGGTTGATGGGTTCGCCCACGGAACCGAGGACCTTGAGGGAGGAAATGTTCGCCTTCTTCACCCAGTCGTCCCCTTCCTTCATGATGGCCCGGATGGCCGTGGGGGCGGTGTAGAAGATGTCCACCTTGTATTTTTCCACGATTTTCCAGAAACGGCTGATGTCGGGGTAGTTGGGAACGCCTTCGAACATGATGGACGTGGCGCCGTTGCAGAGGGGGCCGTAGACGATGTAGGAATGCCCGGTGACCCAGCCGATGTCGGCGGTGCAC
>DJVQ01000062.1:0-15751 GCA_002441265.1 Syntrophaceae bacterium UBA6252 | reverse complement strand
GTGTAAAGGATGAAGAGCGGATCTTCCGAATCCAGCTGCGCGGGTTCGCAGGTGTCGGCGGCCTTGGCCATGACGTCATCCCACCAGAGGTCCCTGCCCTCTTTCCAGGAGCACTTGACCTTGTCACCCACGCGCTTCACGATGATCTGTTTCTCGATGGAGGGACAATCAGCCAGGGCTGCGTCGGCATTGTCCTTCTGGGGAATCGCCTTGGCGCCGCGGAAGGTGCCGTCGCAGGTGACCAGAATCTTGCTCGTGCTGTCCTGGATCCGGTCGCGAAGGGCGTCTGAGCTGAACCCGCCGAAGACGATGCTGTGGATGGCGCCGATCCGGGTGCAGGCCAGCATGGCGATGGCGAGTTCCGGAATCATGGGAAGGTACAGGCAGACCCGGTCGCCCTTCTTCACGCCAAGGGACTTGAGGACATTGGCGAACTTGCAGACTGCCTTGTAGAGTTCCTTGTACGTGTATGCCTTCTGCTCGGTGGGCTCGTTCCCCTCCCACTGGATGGCCACCTGGTCGCCCCTCTTCGCGAGATGACGGTCCAGACAGTTGTAGGAGACGTTCAGTTTGGCGCCCGTGAAATACTTCACGTAGATGGGGCCCTTTCTCAGATCGAAGTTGTAATCCTCGACCTTGTCCCACTTCTTGAACCAGGTCACGTACTCATCGGCGATTTCCGCCCAGAATTTGTCCGAGTCCTCGATGGACCGTTTCCAGAGGGCCTTGTACTGCTCCATGCTGTTGATATAGGCCCTCTTCTTCATGAATTCCGGAACGGGGTAGACTTCCTTCAGCTGAACTTGTTCTGCCATTGCTTTTTATCACCTCCATGTTTGCTTTATCCATACTTCGGACAGGAAGGACACGGGACCGTTCCTTCCTTATTATCAAGGAAAAACCGTTTGCCGGGCCTCCGAGCGACCGCAACCGCAAGGTCCGCCGGAGCCCCGATGAATCACATGCCGGCATCGGGAAACCGAACGTCTGGGAAGCGCTGCCTGATTGAAAGATCACGGGTGAAAAGATGTATTTAAAATCCGAGGGAGTATAAATTGTCATCCCCATGATGTCAAGGGAAAATTTGCCCAGGTAACCGCAAAAAAGTCTTGACATTCCAATTCCCCGATGTTAGCGTTTTTGCCATGCCACAGGGGGGAGGTATATCCCCAGACCGTCCATGAAAGGGGGTGATCGGGTCCGGTTTGAGGCCCCTTGCGCAGTTCCGGCGGGGGGATTCATGAAAGATCAATGATCAAATGAGGAGAAAAGCCCGTTTCAACGGGCAGGGTATCAGGGTTTAAGCCAAAATCTGAGGAGGATTACAAATGAAGAAACTGTTGGCAGTATTGCTTGCCCTTGGACTGCTGGTAGCATTCACGGGGTTCGCTTCCGCGGCGGACTTCAAAGTGAGCGGCTACTACTTCATCGAGGGTCGGTATGTGGATGCGAACTCCCTGGCGAAGGACGCCGCTGACGAGGCGGGTCCCTCCAACGCGTTCTACTGGCAGAAATTCCGGATCAACCCGGTTCTCCAGGTCGCCGACGGCCTGAAGCTCACCATCCGGATCGACGCCCACACCGGTCTGTGGAACGGCAGCTATGTCAGCCCGCTGCCCGGATACAGCAACACGAACCATCAGAACCTCCGGTGGAGAAGGACCTACATCGATGCGAAGCTGCCTTACGGCCTCGCAGTCCGCGCCGGCTACACGCAGGGCGGCACCTTCGGAACCTGGTGGTGCGACGGTGCATACGATGAAGCCCGTATCTACCTGTTCGCGAAGATGGGCCCCGGGACGCTCCTCGGCCTGACGGCGAAGACGACGGAAGGTGACTACGGCACCGATATGGCGGACCAGGACAACGACAAGTACGCCATCGGCTACCTGGGCAAGATCGAGAACATCGAGTTCGGTATCCTCCACTACTACCTCCGCTACAACAAGACCGTGACGGACGCCGCGGGAACCTACAACCGCTACTGGCACGCCCCGATGGCCTACATGAAGGGCACCTTCGGTCCCCTTTACCTGGAAGCGGAAGTGAACTACTACTTCGGGAAAGACAAAGAATACTTTGACTCCCCCGGCAGCACGGACATCGACCGCGGCGGCTGGAGCGCGTATGTGAACGGTAAGTTCAACATGGGCCCGGCGGCTGTTGGTGTTCAGCTTGGCTGGCTCCAGGGCGACGACCCCGACACGACCGACAAGAACGAAGCCGGTTACGGCGGAGAGCGGTGCGATCAGCAGGGTACGAGCACGGCGAACTGCGACTACGACCCCTGCCTCATCCTCTTCAACTCCGATTACAACGACACGATCGGCAACATGGGAACCTACGCCACGACCTCCGGCAGCATCTCCAACGCCTGGCTGGCTCAGGTTTACGGCGAGTTCTCCCCCATGGAGAAACTGCAGCTCTTCGCGAGCTTCACTTGGGCGAAGGCGGACGAGAAGCCGAGAGTCGGCGGCAAGGACTTCGTCAGCGACGATTACGGTTATGAATTCGACATCACCGCCACCTACAAGATCTATGACAACCTTGACTACATGGTGGGCTTCGGCTACTTTGTCGCGGGCGATTACTACAAGGGAACGAGCGACAGCCACGAAATCGAGAACAACTACGTTGTCCTCAACAGGCTGACCCTCAACTTCTAAATCCACACTGCTTCACAAACCCCGGGAAGGACCCCTTCCCGGGGTTTTTTTTTGAATTCGGCGGCTGTCTCGCCTGAGGGTTACGGCCGCCGGCCCTGAAGGGCCGTGCCGCGAAACCGGGGGTTCCTCCGCCGGTGATTCCGGTCTCGCCGAACGGCTCCCGAACGTCCTTCCCTGATCGGCCTCTTCTTGACGGGGGGAGCGGATCATGGTAGCGTGAAACGGCAGCACATTAAGCGAGGGAGGAGTTTCATGCCCCTTTACGATTACGAATGCACCGCCTGCGGGCACGTCTTCGAGGTGTTCCACAAGATCGATTCGCCTCCGGATGATCTCGCCTGCCCGCAGTGCTGCGCGAAGGAGCCGAAGAAGATCGTCGCCCCGTTCCGCACCCAGTTCTGGTCCAATTTTCTCGACACCATGGAGAAGAAGGTCAACCCCCACAAGTTCAAGTAAGACGGACGCGTAAAAGGCAGACCAGCGCTTTTTTCGAACGAGGGATGAAGGGCAACGCAGCATATGGGCTTTTTACGAAGNNAAAAGCTCCATAGGCAAGGCGCCCGATTCCCGACGACCGAGGCGTACTCCCGGTACGCCGCAGGGAGGAGGGAGGTCGGGCAACGAAGCATATGGGCTTTTTACGAAGCCGCCCATGAGGGCCAGGAGGGCCGCCAAATATCCATAAGCTTTACGGAAACCTTACGGGCCTGAAGCCCGGCGAAACCAGACAGATCGAAAGTCTCTACCGGAGAAGAATCCCTCCCGAATTTCCCCTGACACAGGAGTTTGCCCGGAACCTGAGCGAAGTCTCCCGGTCCGTGGGACGGCAGATCGGCGTGCTGGTCAGCCGGCGGGGAGAGGTCCACTGCGTCATCGTGGGGGACCACCGTCAGATCGTCATCCCCGACCTGTCCGGATTCCGTTCCGGGGCGGGCCGGCTGAAGGGGCTCCGCCTCATTCACACCCATCTGAACGGGGAATCGCTGACCCGGGACGACCTGGTGGACCTGGCGCTGCTGCGCCTCGATTACATCTGCGCCGTGTCCGTGGAAAAGAACGGCCTGCCCGGCAAAGTCTTCGGGGCCCACCTGATCCCGGAAAACCCGGACGGCCGTTACTGGACGATTCTCGACCCTGTGTTTCCCTCCGAAATGCCCCAGGGCTTTCTCGCCTTCACCCAGGCCCTGGAGGAGGAAATCGCCCGGAAGCAGCGGGCCCGGGAAGTCCGCTTCTCCGACAGGGCCATCCTTGTCCGGGTCGAGACGGACCCGGGCTCGGACAGCGAGGGCGCCGTCGAGGAACTGAGGGAACTGGCCCGTTCCTGCAACGTGGAGGTCCTCGATGCGGTGATCCAGCACCGGCCCCAGGTGGACCCCAAGTTTCTCCTGGGAAGGGGAAAACTCTCCGACGTCCTGATCCGGGCGCTCCAGAAGGGGGCCAACCTGCTCATCTTCGACCACGAGCTGAACCCCTCCCAGGCCCGGTCGATCGTCGAAATCACCGACCTCAAGGTCATCGACCGCACCCAGCTGATCCTGGACATCTTCGCGCAGCGGGCCCACAGCCGGGAAGGAAAGATCCAGGTGGAGCTTGCCCAGTTGAAATACCGCCTCCCGCGCCTCGTTCAACAGACGACCGCCCTCTCCCGCCTCGCCGGCGGGATCGGCGGCAGAGGCCCCGGAGAGATGAAACTGGAAGTCGACCGGCGCCGCGTCCGGGACCGCATCGTTCAGTTGGAAAAGGAATTGAAGTCGATCCGGAAGGCCCGCCACCAGCGCCGCCGGATGAGAAGAAAGAAGGGGCTCCCGGTGATTTCCATCATCGGCTACACCAACGCCGGGAAATCAACCCTGCTGAACGCGCTGACGAAAAGCCGCGTTCTCGCGGAGAACCGTCTTTTCGCCACCCTGGACCCCAAAAGCTCGCGGCTCCGTTTCCCCCGGGACCGGGAAGCCATCATCACCGACACGGTGGGCTTCATCCGCGACCTGCCGGAGGACCTCTTCGCCGCCTTCCGGGCCACCCTGGAGGAACTGGACGAGGCGGACGTGCTCCTTCACGTCATCGACGTCTCCAATCCCCGGTTCGAGGACCAGATGGCCGCGGTGGAACGGATTCTCGAGGAGCTGGACCTCCAGCGGAAAACGGAACTCCGGGTCTTCAACAAGACCGACCTGTGCCCGGACGCGGCGGTGCTGGAGAACCTCTGTCACCGATTCCACGCCGTTCCCGTGTCCTCGCTCCACCCGGAAACATTTGGACCTCTCATGGAACGGCTCGAGGAAATCATCACGGCGAAGGAATCGGCGTTCCTTTGCGGTTCCCCGGACGGGGAGGTCCCGTCCTTCCTTCCCGATCCCCTTCCGGACGGGCCGTCCGAAGGGATTACATGACCCCCTTGTACCAGCCGCCGTCGATCTGGATGGCCGCGCCGGTGATGTAACCCGCCTGCTCCGAAGCCAGGAAGGCGACCAGTGCGGCGAACTCCTCGGGAGTTCCCAGCCGCTTCATGGGAATGGTGCTTTCCCATTTCGCGATCACCGCTTCCGGCGTCGAGTTCTCCCGGCCGGCGATCGTCTTCGCCAGGTTCCGAACCCGGTCCGTCAGGGTGTACCCCGGGCATACGCTGTTCACAGTGATGTGGAAAGGCGCCAGTTCGTTCGACAGGGTCTTGGCGAACCCGATCACCCCGGACCGGATGGTGTTGGAAAGCATGAGGCCGTCGATGGGCTGTTTCACCGATATGGAAGTCATATTGATGATCCGGCCCCACTTCTTCTCCTTCATCAGGGGGACCGCCTCGCGGGTCATCACGATGGTGCTGAGAAGATTGAGCCGGAAACCATACTGCCACGTCTTGTCGTCGATATCGAGAAAAGCGACGGAAGGAGGCCCCCCCGCGTTGTTGACGAGAATGTCCACGGAACCCAGCCGTTCGACGGACTTGGTGACAAAGGCTTTCGCCTGTTCCGGATCGGAAACGTCAGCCGGAACGGCGATCACTTCGGCCCCCGTCTTCCGCCGGATCTCCTCCGCCGCCTGGGGCAGATAGGCATCGTCGAGGGACCCGATGGCGATCCGGGCTCCTTCACGGCCCAGTTCGAGGGCCACCGCTTTTCCAAGCCCCATACTGCCTCCCGCCACAAGAGCCGTTTTTCCCTTCAATCCCAGATCCATGTTTCTTCCCTCCGTTGTTCCGGTATTTTATCGATCCCGTGTATCGGTTCGACAGGAGCGCCAATGCCCATGTCTAACAGATCTCCACCGGTCCGTCAACGAAAGGAGTCGATTTTTCCGCGATTTTTCCATTGACAGCATTTCCCTTTTTCGGTATGTTCTGAACCACTTTCGGTTTTTTCGGGAGTTTTCGAGGACTTTCCGGAAAGAAGGATCAGATTTAATGACGGGCCATAGAGAGATTTTATCCGATCGACTGCAGGGCCTCCTGTTGTGCCTCGCCCTTCTTTCGGGCATATCGCCGTGGCCTGCCATAGACCCGCCCTGAAAAAGCCGGTTTACAGGAATGAAGGCCATGGTGATTTTCCATGGCCTTTTTTATTGCCCGAAACGACGGAAACTGGGGGAAACATGAAAGAGATTCTGTGGCATGGAAGGGGCGGCCAGGGGGTGGTCCTGGCCGCGCAGATCCTCGCCGAGGCGGCGTACCTGGAAGGGTACGGGGGCGTCACGTCGGCCCCGACCTTCGGACCCGAAAGGAGGGGCGCGCCCGTTGTGGCCTCCACAAGGGTCTCCCGCAACCCGATCCGAACGGTCGCCCAGATCGAGGCGGGGGACGTGGCGGTGGTCCTGGACGCCTCCCTTTTCGGGATGGTGGACATCCTGGGACGCCTCAGGGAAGGCGGCCCCCTCATCGTCAACACCCCTTCCTCCCCGGAGAACCTGGGGATCGAGGGATGCTACACCGTCGCCACGGTGGATGCCACGGAGATCGCGGTCGCAAGCCGCCTGATCGTGGGCGGGATGCCCGTCGTGAACACTCCCATGCTCGGCGCGTTCTGCCGGGTTACGGGTCTTGTCACCCTGGACAACATCGAGAGGGCCCTGAAGCGCAAGATGGCTTCCGACGCCGCCGGGGCCAACTTCACGGTCGTACAGGCGGCCTTCGAGAAAACCATTGTCCGTGAAAAGGAAAAAGAGCGTCATGGATGAAAAAAACGTGAAAAGAGACCTCAACGTTTCCGCCCTCTGCGTTCCCGCCAAGGGGGAGGCCGGAAGAACAGGCGACTGGAGAGACTTCCGGCCCGTGATCGACCACAAGAAATGCATTCCTTCGTCGAAGAACAAGGCCGCGTGCTTTCTCTGCTGGCTTTACTGTCCCGAGGGGGTGGTCAAAATGTCCATTCCCGTGGAGATCGACATGGATTACTGCAAGGGCTGCGGCATCTGCGCGGAGGAGTGCCCGCCCAACGCCATCCGGATGGTCAGGGAGGGGGAAAACGATGGCTGACGTGAGAATTCTTACGGGAAACGAAGCGGCCGCCCTGGGTGTGAAGCTCTGCCGCCCCAACGTCGTCGCGGCCTACCCGATCACCCCCCAGTCCCAGCTTGCGGAAATCCTCTCCCGGTACGTCGAGGGAGGGGAAATGCGGGCCGAATACGTCCGCGTGGAAGGGGAGCATTCCGCCCTGACGGTGTGCATCTCCGCGTCCACCGTGGGCGCAAGGACCTTCACGGCGACAAGCTCCAACGGGCTCCTTTACATGCACGAACAGCTCCACTGGGCCGCCGGGTCGAGGCTGCCCGTGGTCATGTGCGTGGTGAACCGGGGAGTGGGGGCCCCCTGGTCGATCTTCAACGACCAGCAGGACTCCCTGGCCCAGAGGGACACCGGATGGATCCAGCTCTACTGCAGGGACAACCAGGAGATCATCGACACGATCATCCAGGCCTACTGGATCGCCGAGTCGCTCTACATCCCCGTCATGGTCTGTTACGACGGTTTCGTTCTCTCGCACACCATGATGCCCGTGGACATCCCCGACGCCGAAGAGGTCCGCGGCTTCCTTCCCCCTTACAAGGCGCACACGCTCCTGACGCCGGAGGCCCCCCGGACGATCAATTCCGTCCTGTTCCCCTGGAGGCGTCCGAATCCCGAGGGGGTTCTTTGCGACGGATACATGGAAATGCGGTACAAGCTCCAGGCGGCCATGACGAGGGCGCATGGAGTGATCCAGAAGGCGAACGACGACTTCGCGGGGGTTTTCGGAAGGGACCACGGCGGGCTCGTCTGGAAATACCGGTGCGAGGACGCCGAACTCGTTTTCTCCGGAATGGGATCCATCGCGAACGAGGCCACCGTGGCCGCCGACCTCCTCCGGGAGGAGGGGATCCCCGCGGGTGTTGCGGGTGTCCGGACGTACCGTCCCTTCCCGCGGGAGGAGGCCGCGGAAGCTCTCCGGAGCGCGAAGGCCCTCGTCGTCCTCCAGAAAGGCCTGAGCTACGGATACGAGGGGTGCCTCACCTCGGACCTCAAGGCCGCCCTCTACGGGACCCCGCTTCGGATTCCCGTGGTCGACGTGGTCGCCGGTCTCGGGGGCCGGGACGTGAAGGCCCGGGAAATCGCCGACGCCGGCAGGGACGCCTGGAAAGATCTCCAGGCGGGAAAACAGGGAAACCGTTCCCTCTGGCTGAACTGTTACACGGGAGAAGACCATGCAGGATAATCTGTTCAAGATCAACGAGACGGAATACATTCTGCCGGGAAGCCGGGCCTGCCAGGGCTGCGGGCTCACCCTGGCCTACCGCCACATGCTGAAGGCCCTCCGGGAAAACACGGTCCTGACCATTCCGGCAAGCTGTCTTTGCGTTCTCCACGGGCTTTACCCCATCACCCCGGTGACGGTGCCTTGCCTGAACACGACGTTCGCCAGCACCGCCGCCTCCGCTTCGGGAATCGCGGCGGGGCTCCGGGCGCTGAACAAAACGGACATCACCGTCGTGGCCATGGCCGGAGACGGTTCCACCTACGACATGGGAATCCAGGCCCTGAGCGGGGCCGCCGAGAGGACCACCGACTTCATCTACGTGTGCTACGACAACGAAGGATACATGAACACGGGGACCCAGCGTTCGAGCGCCACCCCCATGGGGGCCATCACGACGACGACGCCCATCCTCACCAAGGAGCACAGCAAGAAGGACTTCGTCCGGATCATGGAGGCCCACGATCTGCCCTACCTCGCCACCACGTCCCCCGCCTACCCCATCGATCTGTACGAAAAGTTCGTCAAGGCCAAGAGGATCAAGGGAACCCGGTACATGCACATCTACAGCCCTTGCCCGCCGGGGTGGATGTTCCCTGCAAAGGACACCGTCCGGATGGGCCAGCTCGCCGTGGAAACGGGAATCGTCGTTCTCTTCGAGATCGAGGACGGGAAATTCCGCTTCACCGGAAGAAGCAAGACCATGGCCGAACGCGGGAAGAAGCAGCCCATCATCAACTACGTGGGGAAGCAGGGGCGGTTTCGGAAGATGAGCATCGAACAGTTGAATCGTCTCCAGGCCTGGGTGGACAGCCGCTGGAACGATTATCTCAGGAAGGCGGAGGGCTGAAATTCCGGGCGGCTTCGCTGGAGCGCCTCGACGATCCGGCGGGCGTACCGGTCGGACGCCCCCCGGTGGCGGAGGACGGCCTCCCGGCCTTTCCGCCCGTCCCGCGCAAGGGCTTCCGGGGACCGCAGGGCTTCCAGGATGCCCCGGCAGAGGGCGTCGGCGCTTTCCACCATTCTGCCGGCACCGGCCTCCTCGAGCACGGCCTGCTCCTCCCTGAAGTCCTCCATGGAAGGACCGTAGAAGACCACCTTCCCCCATGCCGCGGCCTCGAGGATGTTCTGGCCCCCTTTGGGAACCAGGCTCCCCCCGCAGAAGACCACCGTGGCAAGCCCGTAGATCTTGAACAGTTCGCCGATGACGTCCACGACGATCACCCGTTCCCCTTTCCGGACCCTTCCGGCATCCATCTCGGACAGGGTGATCACATCGTCGAAACCGGCGGCCCGGACCGTCCGGAGCACGGCCTCCCGCCGGTCCGTGTGCCTGGGAACGAGGACGAGAACCATCCCCGGAAATTCCTCCACGATCCGGGAATACACATCGAGGACCGCCGTCTCCTCCCCCTGGTGGGTGCTTCCGGCGACGAATACCGGCGTTTCCTTCCCGATCTGAAGCTTTTTCCTCGCTTCCTCCCGCAGGGCGGGGGCCACCCGGGCGGCGAGACCGTCGAACTTGGCGTTCCCCTCGACGGTGATCCGTTCCGGCAATCCGCCGAAAGCCCGGATGCGCTCGGCGTCCGTGAGGGAGATCATCCCCATGTGATCCACGGAACTTAAGACCTCCTTCCAGAAAAAGCGGGACATCCGGTAACGGTTGAAGGAGCGGGGGGAGATCCTGCCGTTCACCAGGACGACCGGCGTCCCTCTCCCGCGGCACTGGTCGATCAGGTTGGGCCAGAATTCGGACTCGAGGAGGACGAAGACGTCGGGCCGGACGTACCCCATGACCTTGCGGACCACCCAGGGAAGATCCAGGGGGTAGTAGAAGTGGAGGTCCGCATCCCCGGCCACGCGGCGCGCCATTTCCTGCCCCGTTTCCGTGCTTGTGGAAAGGAGAATCGAGGCCCCGGGACAGGCCGCCCTGAGAGAGGTGATGACGGGGGCCGCCGCCGTGACCTCCCCCACCGAAACGGCATGGAGCCAGATCCGGGGAGAGCCCTGGAGGGCTTCAAACGCCTTTCCGTCCACCCTTCCCAGTTTGCCGCCGATGCTCTTCCGGTACTTTCCCGTGGCAAGGATCCGAAGACCGTAATAGGGTCCCAGGACGAGGGCGGAAAGACCGAGGAGGGCATTGTAGGAAGCGAGGTGCTTCAATCCCGTGTCTCCTGACGAAGCCGTAAGTGGTTCGATCGCGCCGTGACGATAAAGTCCTTTTCGGTTCCTGTCAAGAACTACTTGGAGGAACTGCCCGGAAAATGTTGACATCCTTTGCGGGGGTATAGTATTTTCCTCATTATGTCAGAGATTCCGGCATTCCGCGGCCGCAGGACCTCCGGAGAAAGGGGAAAATCAATGATCCGCACGATTTCGTCATATTTCAGAGCAGTCGTTTCGGGATGCATCGTCCTCGCCTTTCTCTCGGGATGCGCGTCCTACGAACGGAAAGTGGTGCCCTTCAAGATGCCCGAGGCCTACCCGAACGCGGTGGACGTGGCGGGTGGGGTGATCGCATCGTCGGCCTACGACGAAAACAGGAAAGCCGGGGAAGCCTTCGGCTTCGACATCCTCAGCGCGGGGGTGCTTCCCGTCCAGGTCGTTTTCGACAACCGGGGGACCCATCCCATCGAAATCGTCCCCAAAACGACATTCCTGGTGGACGAGGAAAACAACCTGTGGCCCATCCTGGACGCCAGCCTGGCCTATGACCGCATCTCCAAGAAGACGGAGCTGGGCAAAGTGGCCCCGGAGGCGGCCAAATCGGGATTCCTTGCCGGCGCGGCTGGGGCCCTCATCGGGGCGGCCATCGGAATCGTCAGCGGGCACAATGTGGGGGACGCGGTCATGAAGGGGGCGGCCCTCGGCGCGGCGGCGGGTGCCACGGTGGGGGGCGGCTCGGCGCTGGACAATCGCGACGTGGAGCGGGAGATCCGGGAAGACCTGAAAAACCGTTCCCTCGAAACCCGGCCCGTCACGCCCGGCGAAATCGCGTACGGCTTCCTCTTCTTCCCCGGGGAGTCGAAAAAGGCAAAGGAACTCCGGCTGACCGTGAAGGAAGCGGACACGGGCACCCTCCATCCCCTGATCCTCAAGTTCGAAAGCACCGGGAAACCATGAGCGGAAAAATCGCCGCATCCATCCTCTCGGCGGATTTCGGCCGTCTGGGCGACGAGATCCGCAAGGTCGAGAAGGCCGGAGTCGACTGGATCCACGTGGACGTCATGGACGGCCACTTCGTCCCGAACATCACCATCGGGCCGCCGGTGGTCCGTTCCCTCCGGAAGGGAACGTCCCTTTTCTTCGACGTCCACCTCATGATCGAGACGCCGGAGCGGTACATCCGGGACTTCGCGGAGGCCGGAAGCAACCTGATCACCGTTCACGTCGAGGCGGCGCACCACCTGCACCGGACCGTTTCCATGATCCGGGAAGCGGGTTGCCTGGCGGGGGTGTCGCTGAATCCCGCCACGCCGTTCGTCCTCGTCGAGCCCATCCTGCCGGAGGTGGATCTCCTGCTCCTCATGTCCGTCAATCCGGGATTCGGAGGGCAGAAATTCATCCGGTCCGCCCTCTCCAGGATCCGGGAGGCCCGGGAATATATCGACGCACGCTCCCTTCCCGTTCTCATCGAGGTGGACGGAGGGATCGACCGGACCAACCTGAAGGAGGTCCGGAAGGCGGGCGCCGACGTCTTCGTTTCCGGATCGGCCGTTTTCGGCGAGCCCTCCCCCGGCGACGCGGTCCGGGAGATGCGGAAAATCCTCGACGACCCCTCCCTATAGGGATTTCCCCGGAACGTTCTCCCGCTTGATCCGTTTCAGGAAGCGGGCGACGAGAAGATCCACGGCGGTCCGATAGTCCTTCGCGAGGCCGTGGGAAAGGGAGACCCTCCCCGCCGCGGCCATGTGGTGCCCTCCCCCGGCCCCGATCTTCTCCACCATCTTCTGGACGATCCAGTCCGAATGCCCTCTCGGGTTCACCGTCCTCAGGGAGAAGTAGACCGCCCCGTCGAATTCCCCGATGCTGAGCGCCCACCGGATCCCTTCCACCCGCACCAGGAGGTCCGACATTTCCGCGAGGATGTCGGGACTCTCGATGTACCCCAGTTCGCAAACCAGGGCGTCCCGGTAGATGACGGCGTTGTCGATGGCCTTCTCGAAGGTCTTGAAGTAGTCCCGGGGAAGCTGCGGGTGTTCGATCCTGGAAAGGGTCGTGAAGAGCACCCGGGGATAGAGAAACACATAGGCTTCCCTGTCCTTGACGCTTGCCCCCCTCCCGAGGTCGCGGGTGTCCGACTTGATCCCGTAGAAGAGCGCCGTGACGACCTTCCGGTCGATCCCCGCGATGTCCGACTCCTTCAGATATTCCGTTAGGATCGAGGACGTGCTCCCGTAGTCCGTACGGATGTCGGCGAATTTCACGCGCCGAGTCCGCGCCCGCACCGGTTCGTGGTGATCGATGACGATCGCCGGCTGGACCCTTCCGGGAAGCGGATTGTTTCCCGCCCCGGGCTGGTTGTCCACGAGGGCGATCACGGAGAAGTCGCGGACGTCCACTTTCTGCATGGGGGTGATATCGATTTTCAGGTGCCGGATCATGGCCTGGTTTTCCGCCCTGCCGACGATCCCCCCGTAGGCGATAACCGAGAAGACCCCCCACTTCTCCCTGAGAAGGTATTTCAGCGCGAGCGCCGAGGCCAGGGCATCCGGATCGGGATTGTTGTGAAGGACGATGAGGATCTCCCTTTCCCGTTCGACGATCTTCCGGAGCTGTTCGAGACGGTGCTTGTTGCCCTCCTGAATGTCCATGGTCTCTCCTTTGCCCGTCATACGGCGCAGGGGAAGGCTCTTCCGGGAAGCAGCGCCATCCGGCAATTCCGTGCCGGCAGATTCTCCTCCCGGAGGAGGTCCCGGATGCGGGACAGCGGTTCCACCCGGTATCCCATCTTCACCACCTCTCCGAGAAGGCGTTCGAAGTCTCCGGCCCCGGCGCCTCCCTCCACTTCCCCGTGGACGGGGAGCACGTGGAGTCCTCCCGGAGCAAGGCCCTCGAGGATGGCCCCGGCCCCCTCCGCCGCGCCCGCCTCCTCGACACAGGGAAGATCCGACGGGATCTCGGGAATTCCCAGGCCCTCGTAAAGGAAAGGCCGCTTCGCCCGGGTGCAGCTGAGGTAGGAAAATCCATACGGCCGGAGGATCTCCGGCACCCGTTCGTCCATGACCCACCCGGGAGCGCCGAAGGCCAGGGGATCCTTTCCGAGAAGGGCGCGGTATGCCCCGACCCCCTTTTCGAACCACCGGGAAATCCACTCCCGGGATCTCACGGGCATCTCGTCCTGCCAGCGGCGGTGGTCCCAGGCATGAAACTCCACTTCATGGCCTTCCCGGACGATCCGGCGAACCAGGGAGGGAAAGGAAAGGGCGATCTTGGGCGACGGGAGGAGAAATCCGTAAAATGCCGTCCGGAAACCGTAGAGGCTGCCCGCCCGGGTCCGGATCATCTTTTTCAGGAACATCGGATTTCTGACAAGCTGGAACACTGCCCGGCCGGAGGCGTCGGGGCCGAAAGAAAGGAAAAAAGTCCCCGGGACGCCGAAACGGGCCAGCGTCTCCAGGAGACGGGGGACCCCCCGTTTCATCCCCAGATAGGTGTCCACGTCGATTTTCAGTCCCAGGATCTTCCGGTCTTTCAAGAATGGTTCCCCCTCATCCATCGAGAACCGGCCCCGCTTCCCAGGCGGCGCCGGCGAAGGCGCCCTTTCCTACCGTTCGTTCTCCTCCAGAAATGCGTACAGGGTTTTTTGCATCGCCTCCTTCAGGCCGATCCGGGGTTCCCAGCCAAGGATCCGCCTCGCCTTCTCGATGCTTGGTTTTCTCGTGTAGATGTCCTGGTACCCTTTCCCATAGTACGATTCGGACGACCGTTCCGTGATGTCCGAATATTCCCCGTCCGCCCCGTGGAGGGGATGCTCCCGGAAAAGGTCCTTCAGGAGGTGGGCCAGTTCCCTGATGGAGCATTCGTTCCCCGGGTTCCCGATGTTGATGATTTCGTTGCGGCAGCACCCGTCGCGGTTTTCGAGGATGCCCATGAGCGCGTCGATTCCATCGTCCACGTACGTGAAACACCGTTTCTGGTGCCCGCCGTCCACGAGGTAGATCGGCTTTTTCAGAAAAAGCTCGGCGATGAACTGGGTCACCACCCGGGAGCTCCCTTCCTTTGCCGTATCGAGGGAATCCAGCCGGGGGCCGATCCAGTTGAAGGGCCGGAAAAGGGTGAATTCCAGATGCCCCCTCGTCCCGTAGGCATAAATCACCCGGTCCAGGAGCTGTTTGCAGCAGGAATAGATCCAGCGCTCCTTCTGGATGGGGCCGACGACGAGGAAGGTCTCGTCCTCCCGGAACTCGGGGTCCCTCGAATCCCCGTAGACTTCGGAGGTCGAGGGGAAAACGATCCGTTTCCGGTACTTGACGCAGTGTTTCACCACGTTGAGGTTCATCTCGAAGTCCAGGTTGAAGACATGGATGGGATCCTCCACATAGAGCTTCGGCGTCGCGATGGCCACGAGGGGCATGACGACATCGCATTTCTTGACGTGGTACTCGATCCATTCCCGGTTGATGGAAATGTCCCCCTCGATGTAGTGAAACCGCTTGTGGTCGAGAACGGGTTCCAGGCGGTCGAAGGCAAGGTCCATTCCGTAGACGGACCAGTCCGTCGTCTTAAGGATCCGGTTCGTCAGATGGTGACCGATGAACCCGTTCACGCCGAGAATGAGTATTTTCATGTGAGAATCCAGCCTTCCTTTCCCTCGAAATACCGAATCAATTCCTTTTCGTCCAGCCGTCTCCCGTCGATCTCCCCGCGGAGAAGCCTGAGCCGGCCGTCCTTCCCGCGGACGGAAACGCCGTCGGCGCGCCATTCCAACCGGCCCGGGGGCCGGTCCGGGACGGCGTCCCTCTCCGGAAGCGCCCACCAGACGATCATTTTTTCACCGCCGGGAAGATGGGCGAAGGCCCCGGGATAGGGCTCGGTCACGGCCCGGATGAGATTGTATATCCGGTGAACGGGCCATGTCCAGTCGATCCTTCCGTCCTCCGGCTTCCGCCCGCCGTAGGTGCTCGCCATCCGGTCATCCTGGGGAATCCGGGGCGCCCTCCCCTCGCGGATCAGGGGCAGAAGCTCCGTCAGAAGTTCTCCGGCTGCCTTCTGGAGCTTCCGGTACAGGACGATCGCCGTGTCCTGAAAATCGATGGGGACCTCCCGGCGGCCGACGATGTCGCCGGCGTCGGCCTTCTCCGCCATGTAATGAAGGGTGACGCCCGTCCCGGTTTCGCCGTTCACGAGCACCCAGTTCAC
>DJVQ01000048.1:20170-64370 GCA_002441265.1 Syntrophaceae bacterium UBA6252 | reverse complement strand
TTGCGAACATCTCTTGACGTGACCAGGGTAAAACCCCGTCGCCGTTACCGACTCCGTGAACTTTGCATCACTGTCTTTGTCAACCGTCATCCTTCCCTTTGAACCGGAAAAAGAAAAAGGCAGAGTCAAAAACCCTGCCTTTCTCTACCATGGTAAAGACCATGGCGTGGAAACCCGTTCAATCGTTTTTATTTTCGCACTTTTCTCCTCATTCCCGCCAATCCTGCCAGGCCAAGTCCCAGGAGAAGCATCGTTGCCGGTTCGGGAACCGATTGTGCAAATGAACTGTCGACAAACACCTTTGTGAGCTCGGTATCCGTGTTCTGGGCATTAATGTTGATCTGAGCGTTTATCGGAATGCTGGCGACCGATATCGTATTGGAAATGAGGAACCAATCGCTGATATAATTGTTAAGTGATGCATTCCATTGAAAATTTGCCTCACTGATGAAGTTCGTGACGCCTCCTCCGATCGTCGTCCATGGCTGACTATCAATCTGGAGACTTATCTGTACTTGATCCCAATTTGAGCTGATTGAATTTGTGGCGATGCGAAACCATGCTCCGTAACTGAGAAGTCCGCTCCCGGTAATCGTAAAGGACTGGTACAAGCTTCCCCCTGGAACCCTGAGAAATGCCGAGGCGTTTCCCTCATAGACAAACTGGGGGGTGGTGTTCACGAGGACACTGCCACCTTCGGTCCAATAAGTAAAATCGTCTGGAAGGGTGTAATCTTCGAAGCCGGGATTCAGGATGTACTCCGCGGATGCAACCCCAGCTAAAGAAAATGACAACAACAAGGCCAAAATGAGCACTTTTCCTTTTTTCATAGTCAAACCTCCGGCATTGTCTGACTGAAAAAACAAACTCTTTTAGGACCCTGACCTTTCAACAAGACAAATTTTCCCTTATATCAGTATGATGCAAAACACATGCTTCATTACAATATGTTGACATGCTTAGTGTTTTAAAAATCTTCCATTGAATTTCACGGAACGGTTGTAAAATTGTCCGACATCCATTGCATTTTCGCGCGCTTTATTATTTCCTTATCTTATTGTATATATTGACGATTAACGAAAGTGGCAATTCTGTAAAAAATCATATCCAATGAAGTTCATTCTCAAGGATTGAACTGATGAAAATGACCTTTTGTGGAAAAAAAATTAAGGATGGGGAGCCAAGAAAATCATAAGGGGTTAGACGCTCTGCCTAACCCCTTGATTTCCTTGGTGCCCCCGGTGTGACTCGAACACACGGCACACGGATTAGGAATCCGTTGCTCTATCCGCCTGAGCTACGGGGGCGTTTTCTGAATCCAAAGAGAAAGTTATCTATCACCGAAAGCTGTGAGTGTCAACGGGGAGGTTTCGACGCGCCGGAACGGGTGCAGCGGGCGGTCAAAAGTGGTTTTCGATGATCCTCTCCTCGCAGAAACCGCAGATGTTGAAGGCCTCCGCCTCCCCTTCGGCAAGGGCTTCCCGGGGGACGCATCCGATCAATTCCGACTCGAGGATTTCGAGGCCCCGCGCCGCCGCCCTCTCCCGGACCGCTTCGTACACCTTCCGGATCGCCGTCTCCCGGTAGTTGGTCAGGTTCATGGAGACCTGGGCGATCCCTCTCGACGCCAGGTAGACCCCCATGGCCTGCACGTGCTTCAATCCTCCCCCGGACTGGCGGATCGCCGCGGCGATCTCCCTCGCCACGGAAAGGTCGCCCGTCCCGAGATTGATGTTGAAGGCGATGAGAATGTCCCTTGCGCCCACGGCGGAGGCGCCGGACTTCGGGTTGAACGCCGCGGGACCGGCATCGGGCGTCCATCGGGGATCCGCCATTTTTTCCTTCAGTCTCTCGTAGCCGCCTTTTCTCAGGAAGGCCAGGGTCCTTCGCTCCTCCTTCCGTGCCGCCTCGCCGTAAAAATAGACGGGCACCCCGTTTCTCTCTCCGAAGGCGGTGCCGAAGTCCCGCGCCAGGGCGACGGCCTCCCTCATGTCCATGTCCCTGACGGGGATGAACGGAACGACGTCGACGGCGCCGATCCTGGGGTGGGCGCCCTTCTGGTCCCTCATGTCGATCAGGTCCAGGGCCGTCCGGCAGGCTTCGTGGGCCGCCCGGACCACGCCGTCCGGCGTCCCCAGGAAAGTGACCACGGACCGGTTGTGGTCGTGGTCCATGCTCCCGTCGATGACCCGGATTTCCCCGCACGCCCTCAGGGCTTCCAGGATCCGGGCGAGCACCGCCTCGTCCCGGCCCTCGCTGAAATTGGGAACGCATTCGACGATCTTCATGGTTATGCCTGGTACAGGTTCATGGCGGGCAGTTCGATGCAGGTCAGCTTTCCCCCGTAGACCGCCCCCGTGTCGATCCCGATCTTGTTGAAGTCGATCAAGGGCTCGGGAAAAGGCGTGTGGCCGAAAACGACGATCTTTCCGAAGTCCTGGCAGGACCGGATGAAGGCGTACCGGATCCAGAGGAGATCCTCCGGAATCTGCTCCTCCAGGGGGACATGGGGCCTCAGGCCGGCATGGACGAAGATGTAGCCCTCACTTTCATAATACGGGAGGAGATCCTCGAAGAAGCGAAGGTGCTCTTCCGGGACGCGGGCCCTTTTACCGGCGGGCGTTTCCTCCATGCCGTAGGACAGGAGCGTCGTGTCCCCGCCGTTCATGAGAAAGAGGTCCCCGTCCTTCCCGTAAAGGTGGTAGTCGAGAAACATCCGTTCGTGGTTTCCCATGAGGCAGACGACCCGGCCGAACCGGTCCCTCAGATCGATGACGTAATCCACCACGCCCCGGGAATCGGGACCCCGGTCGATGTAGTCGCCGATGAACACGATCCTGTCCCTCTCCCGGTCGGGACGGATTTTTTCCATGAGGGCCCGAAGCTTGTCCAGGCACCCGTGAATGTCCGCGATGGCGAAGATCCTCTCCATGAACCTCGTTCAAGGCTCGAAAAGGGCGTTCACGTATTCCTCGCTCCGGAACTCCCGCAGATCGTCGAGCCCCTCGCCGACCCCGATGTACCGGATGGGGAGCTTCAACTCCTTGGCGATCCGGATCACGATCCCTCCCTTCGACGTTCCGTCGAGCTTCGTCAGGACGATTCCGGTGATGCCGATCCCCTCATCGAACATCCTGGCCTGGACCAGGGCGTTCTGACCCGTCGTGGCGTCCAGGACGAGGAGGGTCTCGTGGGGCGCCCCCTCCATCTCCCTGCCCATGATCCGGGTGACCTTTTTCAGTTCGTCCATGAGGTTGGTCTTGGTGTGGAGCCTTCCCGCCGTGTCGATCATGACGACATCGGTCTTGCGGGCCCTGGCGGCATGAAGGGCGTCGTAAACGACGGCGGAGGGGTCGGCGCCCATCTTCTGCTTGATCAGCGGCACCCCGGCCCGTTCGCTCCAGACTTCGAGCTGCTCGATGGCCGCCGCCCGGAACGTGTCGGCCGCCGCGAGAAGGACCGATTTCCCGTCGTTCCGGAAATACCGGGCCATCTTTCCGATGGTGGTCGTCTTGCCCGTTCCGTTCACGCCCACCACCATGATCGTGTAAGGCCGCTCCTCCGGTACCGCAAGCGGCCTCTCGCTTTTTTCCAGGATCTCCAGAATGTGATCTTTCAAAACCCCTTTCAGGGCACCCGGGTCCGTCAGTTCCTTCCGGTTCGCCCGGTACCGCATCTCCTCGATCAGGTCCTCCGTGAAGGCGGGCCCCAGATCGGCCATGATGAGGACTTCCTCGAGATTCTGGAACACGTCCTTCGTGATGATCTTCTCCCCGAAGACCATCTCGTCCAGGTTTTTGATGAAGCTCTTCCGGGTCTTCGAAAGCCCGTTCCGGATCCGTTCAAAAAAGCCGCCTCCCCGGGGCTTCTCATTTTCCACTTTCTCTCTTCCTTCCTCGATCGCCGGATGCACGGTCCACCGTGCGCGCGGCGAGGTTTTTCGACATTCTTACAATGTTTCGGAAACGAAGTAAAGGAAGGCGCCGTCAGTTCAGGCTTACCGAGACGGTGGAGGAGATGCCGCTCTTTTCCATGGTGATCCCGATGAGGCTGTCCGAGATTTCCATGGTTTTCTTGTTGTGGGTGATGAGAATGACCTGGGAGGTGCCGGCCATCTCCCGGATGAGGCGCTTGAAAAGATTCACGTTGGCATCGTCAAGGGGGGCGTCCACTTCGTCCAGGACGAGGAAGGGGGAGGACCTGTGGACGAGGATGGAAAAGACGAGGGATATGGAGCACAGGGCCTTTTCTCCGCCCGAAAGAAGGGAAAGGTTCTGGCGCTTTTTCCCGGGAATCTGAACGTCCATGTCCACGCCGGACTCGAGGAGATTCGCTTCGTCGGTAAGGCGGAGTTCGCCCTTCCCGCCCGGGAAGATCCGGGGAAACACCTCCCGGAACGCCTCGGACACGGCGGTGAAGGTCTCCATGAAATTCTTCTTCGACAGGGCGTTCATCTTCGCGATGGTTTTCTTCAGGGTCTCCACGGATGCATCCAGGTCGTCGAGCTGTCCCGACAGAAAATCGTGCCGCTCCTTCAGCTCGCCGTACTCCTGCTCCGCGAGGAGGTTGATCTCGCCGAAGGTCTCCATCTTCCGCCGATGCCGGGAAAGGGTCTCCTCCAGCTTTTTCAGCTCCTCCTCGTCGAGGGGACGAAATTCGGGAAGACATTCCTCCAGCCGGACCCGGTGTTTCTCGAATATCCCGTTCTTGAGCGCTTCGCCCTGGACGTTCGTCTCACCGATCCGCACGTCGAGACGGTTCAGTTCCCCGGAAATTTCATCGATCCGTTTCCTCAGATCGCGGATCCCCCCTTCCCGCTGGCGGACGGCCTCTTCCTCCCGGTCCCGCTCCGCTTTCCGGGCCGACTGCTGCTCCTCCAGATTCTCGAACTCCCGGTAAGCCTCCCGGAGATCCTCCCGGTCCCGCGCCATCGCCGACTCGAGACCGGTTTTCTCCTGAGCCCAGGTCTCCAGTTCCCTTTTCCGTTCCTCCATCTGCCGCGCCGCCTCGGCGATGGCATTTTTCTGGCTTTCGAGGCGTGCCTCCACCCCCTTCTTCTTCTCCTCCAGCGAGGAAAGAAGAACCCTCTCCTCGGTCAGCTCGCTCTCCTGGCGGGACAGTTCCTCCCGGACCTCCCGCCAGGCCTCCTTCAATTCCTTCAGCGCTTCGTCCAGGGAAGCCGCTTCCCCGTCAAGGGACGCGATCTTCTGCCGGAGATCGAGCGCCCTTTCCTCGGCGGACCTTTTTTCCGAGTCGAGGGTCTCCCGGTTGAACCGAAGGACGCTCAGCCGTTTTTCCAGCCATTTCGCCTCGCCTTCCAGCCGCTCGATGTCCTTTTTCTTCCCCTGGCAGACCAGTTCCAGGTCGCCGGCGGCGGACCGCTTCCTCGCAAGGTCCTCCTCCGTGCGGCGGATCGCGTCGTGCACGGCGTCCCTGTCCCTTTTCGCCCCGTCGAGGCGGTCCTCGGCCTCCTCGACGGCCCCGGCCAGTTCATCGATTTCCCTGCGGTTTTTCAGGTGGTTTCCAGCCCCGTTCGTTCCTTTTCCGCCGGTGAGGATTCCCCGGGGATCGATGACTTCTCCGCCGGGGGTCACGAAGGTTCCCGAAAACCCGTTTTTCGACCACAGGCGAACCGCCGAGGAAAGGTCGGGAAGAACGACGGTGTCGCCGATGAGTGCATCGAGCATCGCGGCGAACGGCTCTTTCACCCGGACATGATCCCGGAGCCTCACCGCGCCCTCCGGGAACCCTTCCATCCGTCCGGCCGCCCCCGCGCCCCTCGCCCCCAGGGGGATGAAATGGCCCCTCCCGGAAAGCGACTGTTTCAGATAGTCTACGGCGCGGACGCCTTCCTCGTGACTGCGGACCAGCACGTGCTGGAGACGTTCCCCGAGCACGGCCTCCAGGGCGGGTTCGTATTCCTTCGACACCTCGACATGGTCGGCGAGAACCCCGTAGATCCCGTCTCCGGAAAGCCCCCCTTCCCTTTTCGCCGCCATGACCGACCGGGTTCCCTCGTCGCACCATTCATAGGACTCGCGGAACTCCCGCAGCGACGCGAGCCGCGACCGCTTCTCCCCCAGCTCCCCCTTCAGGCGGGAGAGTTCCTCGTTCAGTCTTTCCAGTTCCTTCCGCCCGTCCCGGAGTTCCGATTCGTCGAGGCCGATCTCCTCCCTGAGCGCCGCAAGGGCCTCCGCGTTTTCCGAGAGATCGGACTCGCAGCGGTCCCTCCTTTCCCGAAGTTCCTTCGCCCGGTGCTCCAGCTCCTCGAACTCCCGGGTTTCCCGCTCTTTCCGGCGGTCCAGGTCCTCCATGACCCGCAGGAGACCCTGGAGGGTGTTTCCAAGCCGGCCCCGCTCCGCCGCCCTTTCGAAATTCCGGGCCTTCTCTTCTTCCAGATGCTCCGCCGTTTCCTCCTCGCGGTCCCTCAACACGGCAAGTCCGTCCTGAAGCTCCTGGACGGCCGCTTTCGCGCTTTCGATCTCCTCCCCGAGCCCCGACAGCTGGTCCTTCCCCAGCCGGACCTCTTCCGCCGTCTGTTCCTTCCGTTCCCCCAGCATCTGGATCGAAAGGGCTCCTTTTTCCATGCGTTCCCCGAGATCCCGGATCTTTCCCGAGGCGTATTCGATCCGCTGCTCCAGGGTGGAAATCCCGCTTTTTTTCCGGAAGACCGCCTCCTGCAGGCGGGACGCCTCCTCGTCCATTTCGAGAAGTTTCCCCCGGCTTTCCTCCAGAAGGGACTCGCCGGAGGTCAGGTCGTTCCGGAGGGCCAGAAGCCTGTCGCCCGTTTCCGTTCTCTGGCGGGAAAGCAGGTCCGCCCGTTCCCGGACCTCGTGGAAGGACTGAAGGACAAGCGACACCTCGCCTTCCTTCATTTTCTCCCGAAGCCGCCGGTATTCCTCGACGCGCTTCACCTGCTTCGCGAGCTGCTCCAGTCGCGCGCGGACCTCGGCAACGATATCCCGGAGCCGCGCCATGTTCTGCCCCGTCGCCTCCAGCTTCCGGGCGGCGGCGTCGCGCCTGCTCTTGTACTTTGCGATTCCGGCGGCTTCCTCGATGAATTCCCGGATGTCCTCCGGTTTCGCCTCCACGAGCCGCGAGATGCTTTCCTGTTCGATGATGGAATAGGTCCGCGCCCCGATGCCGGCATCCATGAAGAACTCCCGGATGTCCATGAGACGGCAGGGCACCTGGTTGATGAGGTATTCGCTTTCTTCGTTCCGGAAGATTTTCCGGGTCACCATCACTTCGGAAGCGTGGCTGAACGCTCCGGAAAAGGGACGGCCGTTGGCCTCGAGAAGGAGGGACACCTCCGCCATCCCCACGGCGGACGCGCTTTCGCTGCCATTGAAAATCACGTCCTCCATCCGCTTTCCCCTGAGGGAACGGACCCGCTGCTCCCCCATGACCCAGCGGATGGCGTCGACGACATTGCTCTTCCCACAACCGTTCGGACCGACGACGGCACTGACCCCGGGCGTGAAATGGAACACTGTCCTGTCCCTGAAGGACTTGAAGCCCGTGATTTCCAGTTTTCTGATGATCATGAACCACGCCCCCCGGCATCCATCCTGGTGTGAGACCATTATCAGATCATTCTTCTTATAGTGGAACGGAGCCTGTTTGTAAAGGGGAAAACACCAGAACATGTATCCAGACCGGGAGAGGATACCATATGTTGTGGATTGAACCGGAACTTCGGGAGAATTCAGCCTCTTTTCGGCCTTTTTTACCTTGACAAGATATCCAAGAGGGATTAACAGAACCGCATTCAACGCAAATCGAGATCAGGCGGCCCAGTAACCGGGAAAACCAATACAGGAAAGGAGTGATGGATGAGGTAGAGGGGATCGGTGAACTCGGACACGCGGGTTGTAGGCATTTGTTCACAGATATTACCTCAAAAAAGGAGATCAATTTCCTGATTTATGAGGAGGGAGTCAATGACAACACCTATCCAGCAGAAAATACGCGACAAAAAAAGAACAGCCCAGCAGATCCTCGACATGGTGAAGCCCGGCGAGTGGATTCAGCCCGGGTCCGTCGGAGGAGACTCCACGGAGTGCATGAAGGAACTCGCCAGGAGGCTCGGCCCCGGCCCCGGCCAGTTGAAGAACATCGAGCTTTGGAACTATGCCATGTTCTTCCCCCATCCCGAATTTCAGCAGGTCGATCCGCAGCAGGAATATCATTGCTTTCACGAATACTTCTTCTTCCCCTGGAGCCGGAAAGCAAGGGACACGAACAACGTGACAAGCTGGGCCCAGTGGGGGTGGGCGCTCGGAATGTGGTTCTGCCATTACCGGTTCGTCAATGCCGTGAAGGCCAACCGGGGTCTCGACTGGTGGTGGAACGCCGCAACGCCCTTCGACGAACACGGATTCGTGAACTGGTCCTACGGGACGAACAACTGCAGTATTTTCGCACAGTGTGCGAAAAAATCGGTCGTCGAGGTCCGGAGCGACTACCCCTGGGCCGAAGGGGGGCGCTTCAACACCTACCACATCGACGACATCGACTACTGGGTGGAAGTGGACGTCGAAAAATACAAATGGCCTCAGATCAACGAGAAGGCCATCCAGGCGAAGCCCGAGGAGAAAAAGATCGCCGAACACATCATGACGATCATGCGGGACCGGGACATCATTCAGCTTGGAATCGGCTCGTTGCCCTCCGCCTGCGTCAGCGCCATGACGGAAGCCGGATTCAAGGACCTCGGCGTCCACACGGAAATGCTGAACGCCGGCCTCATCAAACTCATCGAATCGGGACAGGTGACGAACCGCTACAAGAGCCTTCCTTACGACAGGGGCAAAAGCGTGTGGACCTTCGCCTTCCCCGTGGACGTGAACTGGTACTACGACACGATCAACAGGAACCAGAACCTCGCGGTCTATGACATCGGTTACACGAACAACCTGCACAACCTGACCCGCCTGGACAACATGATCGCCATCGACAACTGCGTGGCCGTGGACCTCCTGGGCCAGCAGTGCTCCGGATTCTACGAGAAACGTCCCATTTCCAGCTCCGGCGGATATTTCCAGTTCGTTTCGTTCTGCGCCCAGTCGAAGGGCGGCCGCGGCGTCGCCTCCATGACCTCGAGGAGCAAGCACGGAACCTCCCGCATCGTTCCCTTCCTCCCGGAGGGGTCCTCCGTCGACGTGCCGGCCCAGCTCGCCAACTACGTCTGCACCGAGTACGGGATCGTCAATTTGCGGGGACTGAACGGATACGAAAGGGCCTCGGCGTTGATCTCCATCGCCCATCCCGATGATCGTGACTGGCTGGAAAAAGAAGCCAAGGCAAACGGGCTCCTCCCTCCGAGGTTCCCCGTCCCGATGCTTCCGAAAGAGGGCGGCGCAAGGAGGTATCCCTCCCACGAAGAAAGGAAAAACTACAAGGTGCCTTTCCACAGCGATTACTGGGGATACGACTGGGATCCCTACCAGTGCGGAAAGTAAACGCGCCTTTGATGCACGCACATGGCACGCGAAAAGGCCCGGCCCCGCCGGGCCTTTTCTTTCCTTGACAGCCCGCATGTTTCGACCCATGATATGATGAAGTTGAAAAAGGCCGATTCAACACTTTTTCNNCAAAGGAAAAAGCTCCATAGGCAAGGCCCGATTCCCGAGGAATGAGGCGTACGGATGGTACGCCGCAGGGTCGAGGGAAGAAGGGCAACGCAGCATATGGGCTTTTTGCGAAGCCGTCATGATATGGAGAAACAAAAAAGGAGGAACCCTCGTTGAAGCGTAAAGTCAAAGGAAAGAAGGAGCCCCCGCCGCAGCCCGAGAAGGCGGAAGATATTTACCCCATTCTGTCGAAGAAACCCCTCTTCAATCTCAACAGGGAAACAAGCTACATGATTTTTTTCATCGTCTGGTTTCTCGGCTTCGTCATTATCTTCATCCGTTATTACCAGTAATGCTCTCCCGGATGCGCCCTTCGCGCCGGACCCCGGTAAAAGTTCGGGTCCGGCGTCAGGGATCCTGAGCCCTGCCGCCGGAATAAACCCTCGCCCCCACAGCCGGAAACGGGCCTTCTCGTTCATTCTACCATTTGTCCAAGTCTCACGGTGCCTTGCCTCCCCGTGAACCCATCGCGGTTCCCCGGAAATCCGTCCGCACTGCAGTAATAACAAATGTCCGGAAAAAGGATGTTTCTTTTTTTGCTTGACAGTAATTCTTATAATCTGCTAAGAGACCGCTGTGCGAAGTTGCTTTTAATTCAACCATCGATGTGCCATTCGGAACTAAGAGTCGCTTTCTTCTTTTCTTCAGGGGGGGGGATACGGAGTACATTCCAGGTTTCCATATGCCCAAAAGGAGGGATAATTACGGGAAAGAAAGGAGGTGAAAAAAGAGTCGGCGGTTTTTGTTTCAAGGGGAGTTCAACAGGCAATCGGTACAGATGAAAAAAGGATGAAAAAAAGGAGGACTCATTTATGGCACATACGCAGCATACTTTTGCGTCACCCGGTCCGGCGGGTTTGGGAGCCCTTGCCGTCGCGTGCTTCGGTTTCGGTGCCGTGTTTCTTGGCAAGGTGGGCCTGGGGGGGTTGCCACTGCTGTCTGCCTGGCTCATAGGGGGTGGAATCGTACAATACACGACGGGGGTCATGGAGCTGAAGGACCACAACATCGTCGGCGGTAACGTGTTCCTCTTCTTCGCGGCCTTCTTCATGTTCGCCGCGTCACTCAGCGTTTTCGCCAAGTTCATGCTCATCACCTTCAACCTGAAACCCCTTGCCTACGTGGAAGGCTGGTGCTGGATGGCGGGGGCCGGCTTTCTGACCGCGGTGACACCGGCATACTTCAAGTCCAACAAGGCGATCTGTACCCTTGTTGTCCTCATCGACATCGTCCTTTGGATCATTGTGACGCTGGACCTCGGGATTTCCGATCCCGCGGTCTGGAAGCCGGTGGTGGGCTATCTTCTCATCATTTCCGGGTGGATCGGCATTTATATGGCCGGGGCCGTGGTGTGCAACACGACCTACGGGAAAACGATCTACCCCATTCCGTCACCCTTCGTCAAATAACATCGAAGACGCCGTGCGCCGGCGCTTCGGAATTCCCGGGGCGGGAGAGAAATCTCCCGCCTTTTTTTTGCCCAGCGTGTTACTCAATCGAGGAATCACAGTCAATTCCAGAGGATACCCCCTGAATGACCGCTTTATTCCTTATTTCTTGACATCCATTGTCGAATTTGATAGCAATGGCGTGTATTCTAGGAATATGATCCTTTTATTCCTATATATACAGGTGTTTCAGGGGCATATACCGGCATTTTCCTCTCGGGGGCTGGCACCTGCGCAAGGAAAGGAATCCGCCGGAAGAAAGGAGGGATGGCCTGCCGAAAGCATACCTATACGTACACCACACAGGGCGGTTGAATTTTCATCATTTTTTTAAACCCATCTTTTTTTATTTTGTCGCGTACTCAAAAAGGAGGAGTCATTATGGCACAGGAACATACCTTCGCATCTCCCGGCCCGGCCGGTCTTGCTGCTCTCGCTGTCGCGTGTTTCGGTTTTGCAGCGGTGTTTCTTGGCAAAGTGGGCCTGGGCGGTCTGCCGCTTCTTGCCGCCTGGCTCGTGGGGGGAGGCATCGTTCAGTGGACAACGGCAGTCATGGAGTTGAAAGACCATAATATCGTCGGCGGTAACGTGTTTCTGTTCTTCGCGGCCTTCTTCATGTTCGCCGCGGCGCTCAGCGTTTTCGCGAAATTCATGCTCCTCAGCTTCAACATCAAGCCCCTTTCCTACGTGGAAGGCTGGCTGTGGATGGCGGGAGCCGGATTCCTCACCGTGGTGACGCCGGCATACTTCAAGGCGAACAAGGCCATCTGCATCCTTGTTCTGCTTGTCGATGTCGTTCTGTGGACCATCGTCACCCTGGACCTTGGGATCTCCGACCCGGCCGTCTGGAAACCCGTCGTCGGTTATCTCCTCATCGTCGCCGGCTGGATCGGCATCTACCTGGCCGGGGCCGTCGTCTGCAACACGGCTTACGGGAAAGCGATCTACCCCGTGCCCTCGCCCTTCATTAAATAATATCGAAGGCGCCCATCGTTCGGCGCATTTCGGCATTACCGGGCAGGAGCTTCCGCTCCTGCCCTTTTTTTATCCCCGCCGCCCGGAAGCGGACGACTCAGCCTTTCGCGGTTTTTTTCGTGTAACCGGTGAGGAAATATTTTTTGTTTTTTCTCGTCAGCGTGGAAAGATCGATGTCCAGAAGGCGGGCCACGTCGTTCAGGTTGCCGTGCCTGTCCATGGCCGTTCGGATGACGTCCCTCTCGAATTCCTCGATGATCGTTTTCAGCGGCCCCAGTTGAATCACATGATTCTTGTCTCCACCGCGATCCACCGTTTCCTCGAATCTTCCCTTCCGGATTTCCTCCGGAATGTCCTGAATGGACACGACGTTGCCCGGGCTCGTCACGACGATCCTCTCGATCGTGTTCTTCAGCTCCCGCACGTTGCCGGGCCAGGGATAGTTCAGAAGGCAGTTCATGGCTTCCGGAACGATGTTTTTTTTCTGATGGTACTGTTCCGTGTAAAGGGAAAGGAAATGCTTGATCAGCGGCAGGACATCCTGGGTTCTTTCCCGGAGAGGCTTGACGTGTATGGGAACGACATTCAGACGATAGTACAGATCCTGCCGGAATTTTCTCTCCCGGACCATCTTGGCGAGATCGACATTGGTGGCCGACACGATCCGCACGTCCACCGGTATGGCCGCCGTCCCGCCAAGGCGCTTGATCTGCCGGTCCTGGAGGGCGTTCAACAGTTTCGACTGGATCTCCAGGGGGATTTCGCCGATCTCGTCGAGGAACATGGTCCCGTTGTTGGCGACTTCGAACATTCCCTTCTTGCCCTCGGCGCGGGCGTTCGTGAAAGCCCCCCTTTCATATCCGAAAAGCTCCGATTCCAGCAGGGTGGCCGGAAGGGAGGCACAGTCGATTTTCACGAACGGCCCCAACTCCTTCCTGGCACTGTATTCATGTATGTATTTCGCGATGATGTCTTTTCCCACGCCGGATTCGCCCGTAATGAGAACGGTCGCGTCGGACCGGGCCACCCTCCTGGCGAGAAAGATCGCCCTCCGGAATTCGGTGCTCTGGGCGATCACCGCGGAATCCTGGTCCGCCGCAATTTTTCCTTCCAGGGTCTCCAGCTTCTTCTTGAAGTCCATGATGATCCGCTTGGAACTCAGGAGATCCTCCTGGATACGGCCCAATTCCGTGACGTCCCTCAGGCTGCTGACAACGCCCACGAACCCGCCCCCCCGGATCATGATGGGGGTCGCCGTAACGAGGATCTGTTTCTCGCTCGGATAAGTGATCATTTCGCTTCGATACTGCAGATCCTTGATGACTTCCAGGTTGACTGCCTTGGTGATCCATTTTTTCTGGATCATGTAGAATGTGTGCTTCCCGACCATCTCCTCCCGATTGATGCCGGTGATCCTCTCGAAGGCGGAGTTGGCGTTGACGTAGTTTCCCTCCCGGTCGACGATGAAGACGCCATCCTGGATCGATTCGATGATGGCCTGGATGATGTCCAGTCTTTCCTGAGTCGTTACCGACATGGCTGTTCCTCAAAAATTTTTTTTCTCCCCAATGCCAGCCACGGCAGCAGCGATTCGTGACCTACGTGGAAAATCCGTCGGTACCCCCCCATCCGATCCCGCAAGCCCCGAATCATGCATCCGCGGTTCCATCGGAACGGGTAAAACGCATAACGATAATATTTTATCACTATTTTCAATAGATTTCCAGTGGGGGAGAAAACCTCCGGAGGAGGGAGAAACGGCGAGAGTGCAAATCCATCCCCGCCGTCCGGCGGACTGCCGGCGGGGCGGCCCGTCAAAGGATGTTCCGTCCCGCCGGCAAGTGAAACGGGATCACTTGCTCCGAGGCATCATGGTCACGGCCTTGCCTTCAAGAACGGCCTTGCCTTCCTGATTGGTGATGACCGTCTTGATGACGAGCCTGTTCTTGGCTTCAATCTTTTCAACGACCTCGGACACCACTTCGACGCTGTCGGATATTCTCACGGGCAGAAGGAATTTCACTTCCTGGGTAATGTGGATGCCTCCCTGCCCCATGATCCCCGTCAGCGTGCTGTCCAGAAGGGCCGCCGTAAGCATCCCGTGGGCGATTCTCGTCTTGAACATGGTGCCCTTCGCAAAGGACTCATCCATGTGGACCGGGTTGAAGTCGCCGCTGATCGCGCCGAACGCCCAGACATCCGCCTCGGTGATGGTCTTCCGGAATGTTGCCTTTTCGCCGACTTGTACGTCCTCGTATCTTCTGATTCTCATGATCGCAACTCCTTATAGCGAATTTTGGTACTGAAGGCCCAGGGAAGCGTGCGTTTTTCCCCGGGCCTTCCGGGAGGTTATGGCGTTATGTTGGACCGTTTTACCGGATATTCACCCATCCTATTCGACAATCAGAGAAGGCAGCCACAGGACCAGATCGGGGAAAACGGTGCACAGTGTAAGACCGATCAGCATGAGAATGATGAAGGGTACGATCCCCTTGTAAATGTCCACCAGCGTGACCTCGGGCGGCGCGATTCCCTTCAGGTAGAACAGGGCGTAGCCGAAGGGCGGCGTGAGGAAGGAGGACTGAAGGTTGACCGCGATGATGACCACGAACCACACCGGGTCGAAGCCGAACTGTTTGGCGATGGGGATGAAGATGGGGAAGCAGATGAGAACGATCCCGATCCAGTCGATGAATGCGCCCAGGATGAACACGATGAGCATCATGACAGCGAAGGTACCCCATTTTCCGAGGCCGAGGGAGAGAACGAACTCCGTAACCACCTGGTCGCCGCCGATCCCGAGGAACACGCCGGTGAAACAGGTTGCGCCGACGATCACCATGATCACCATGGCGTTCGTTTTCGCCGTCGAGACGACGGCTTCATACAATCCCCTCCAGGTGAACTTCCCGTAGGCGATAACCATGCAGAAGGCGAGGAACGCTCCCACGCCGGAAGCTTCGGTGGGGGTGGCGATCCCGAAGAAGAGGGACCCGAGGACGCCGAGAACGAGAATCATCGGGGGAACGAGGGACCGGAACACCATTTTCATGATCTGGCCCATGCTCACTTTCGAATATTCCTCCTGGCTCATGGGGGGGCCGAGTTTCGGATTCGTGAAGCACCTGACCGCAATGTAGATGAGGTAGAGCGAGGCAAGAAGGACGCCCGGGACGACCGCTCCCGCGAACAGTCTGCCGACCGAAAGGGACGCCTCGCTCGCCATCATGACCAGCATGATGCTCGGGGGGATGAGAATGCCCAGGGTTCCCCCGGCACAGATGGCGCCGGTGGCCAGTTGCTTGTCATATCCGTATTTCAGCATCATTGGAAGGGAGAGGAGCCCCATGGTGACGATGGAGGCGCCGATGATCCCCGTGCAGGCGGCGAAGATGGTGCACACCAGGATGACCGCCAGCCCGATGCCTCCCTTCAGGGTTCCCAGCAGGTAACGGAGGGCCACGAAGAGATCGTCGGCGACGCCGGAACGGTCCAGAAGCTGGGCCATGAAGATGAAGAGGGGGATGGCGAGAAGGACGTAATTGTCCATGACCCCATAGATCCGGTTGATGAACAGGGAGAACATGTCCGGTCCCCAGCTGATCCAGCCGAAGAACACGCCCAGTCCGCCGAGGACAAAGGCCAGGGGGTGGCCCATGAAGATGCCGATGAAGAGGCCGATGAACATTAACAGCGACAGGGTTTCAGGGCTAAGGTCCATCATAATTTCACCCCCTTCACAAGATACACCTTCTTGATGAATTCAGAGATGCCCTGC
This sequence comes from Syntrophaceae bacterium UBA6252, assembly GCA_002441265.1. Lineage (GTDB taxonomy): Bacteria > Desulfobacterota > Syntrophia > Syntrophales > UBA6807 > UBA6807. The sequence continues at coordinate 48,534 of DJVQ01000048.1, read as the reverse complement.
AGAAGAAGCAGGATGAATGTAATTACAATCACGGTCTTGATGGGGTAAATGATGGGCGCGAAAACGCTCCACGTCCTTTCCTTCACCGCCCACGACGCGGCCGCGAACGAATAGGATTCCTTGATGCAGATGATGACGAAGGGAAAGTAGAAGAGGATGTAGGAGATGATGTCCACCACCGCTCTCTTCTTCGTGGACAGGTTCATCGTGACAAGGTCCACCGACACATGGGAACCGTAAAGAAGGGCATATGCGGCGACGATCATGAAATGGAGTCCGAAGAGCTGTTTCAGGATTTCGAAGCTCCAGATGGTCGGAGAGTTGAGAAACCGCCGCATGATCACTTCCATGACGGTGATGAGAACGATGGGGACGATGACCCAGCTGAAAATTCTTCCCGTCCACTCACTTATGGTATCTATGACTCGGGTAATCTTGATTGCGAGATCCATGGGTAACGCTTCCTCCTGTCTGCCGGGCACCTGTCCTCCCTCCATTCGGCCGGGGGGGTTGGACCGCCCTGTCCCGGCGGGGGGGCCTGCGCGAGCCCCCCCGCCCGAACAGTTTCACACGGGGCGGTGTGTTGTTATTTAATGTTCGGGTACTCCTTCGGATTATAACCGAAATTGAAGGGTTCCTCGATGTTCCTCCACGTAGAGAGTGCTTTCCGGTAGTTGATCTGCGACTCGATGGCTTTCTTGAAGAGCGGGCTCGTTGCGGCCGTTTCTTCCGTGTACTTGTTCACGATCTTCTCGATCTTGTCGAGGGTTTCCGTATCGATCTTGTTAAGCTGAATTCCCTTGTCCAGGAAGTTCTTCGTGCCTTCGATGCTGTCCCAGTACTGCTTGGTGATGAACTCGAGGAAGGCCACTTTGGATGCGGCCTGAACCAGCGACTGAGTCTCCTTGTCCAGGGCATCCCAGGCGGCCTTGTTGATCATAACGCCCATGACGGACGCCGGCTGATGGAAACCGGGGGCGATCCAGTACTTGCTGACTTCGCCGAGACCCATCTTCCAGTCGGTGCTGGGGCCGGAGAATTCCGCGCCGTCAACGGTGCCTTTCTGGAGGGCCTGGTAGACTTCCGCGCCGGACAGAACGACCTGTGCGGCACCCAGTTCCTTCAGGATGTATCCCTGAGCCTTGCCGCCCATCCGGACCTTCATGCCTTTCAGGTCAGCAGCGGTCTTCACCGGCTTGTTGCTCCGGATACCGCTCTCGGAAGGCGTAACGCCTGTGGGGAAATACATGAGGCCGTATTTACCATAGATCTCCTGATAGATGGCAAGACCGCCGCCCTGGTAGATCCACACCATATAGTCGACAGGGGTCAGACCCATGGGATAGGAGCCGAGGGTGTCAAATGCGATGTCCTTTCCGGACCAGTAGTTCGGCCAGTCACCGGAAGCCTGGATGCTGCCTTTGCTGACGGCGTCGAACACTTCCTGGGCGGGCATGAGGGTACCGCCGCTGAAGAACTTGATCTGAAGCTTGCCCTTGCAGAGCTCATTCACGTACTTGACGAAAAGCTGATCCGCCTCGATAAGGTTGATCGACGGGGGCCATGTGGAAGTCATTCTCCACATCGTCTCCTTTGCCGACACGGTCATCGCCATCCCAATGATGAAGAACCCGACAACCAGTGCAGCGATCCACTTCGAAACTGCCGTACTCTTTCTTCTCATCTTATCCTCCTTACAGATTCTTCCTTCGATATAATTGCATGATCATGCAGTTATATCTTCTCCGCCCCGTCCCTGCATCCCTATGGATCACCGGGGCTCCTCTTCTCACTCCTGGGCGTTATTATCGCCCCTCCGGAGCACAACCCGCCACGGATCCACTTCCTCCCGCAGCAGCCTCAACTCCTCTTTCGTCGGTTCGTCTTCCACGGGAACCGTTTCAGGAATGATCAGTTGAAAACCCGTTTCCGATACCACTTTTTCCACCGTGACCCCGGGAAGAACCGATTTCAGCCTCATCCGTTTGGTCTTCTCATCGAAATCGAACAAACCGAGTTCCGTAAAAACAAGGTGGGGACCCGTGCCCGGCGGCAGACCCGCCTTCTCCCTGCCCCCGGGGCCGTCAAGGTATCCCGGGGTCGTGATGAAGTCCACCTTCTCGACGAACCGCTTCCGGCTGTGGTTCATAATGATCAGGGTCTTCCAGGCAAGCGATCCGAGTTCGTTGGCGCCGCCGCTCCCGGGCAGCCGGACCTTGGGGTTGTAATAATCCGTCCCGATCATCGTCGAATTGAGGTTCCCGTAAGGATCGATCTGGGCGCCGCCGAGGAAGGCATAGGTCACGAGACCCTTCTGGTTCATCTCCATGGCCTCAGGCATGCTGGCATTGCAGATGGCACGGTACGTCGTTCTCGAATCGGCCACGGAAAGGGGGAGCATGGACGCGGCCGGCGAAATGCCGCCCGCCTCGTAGACGAGCACAAGGTTCGGGGCGCTCGTCTTCTGGGCCAGCGCTGCCGCAAGCATGGGAATCCCCGTACCGGCGAACATCACCTTGCCGTCTTCCAGATACCGGGAGGCCACCGACGCCATGAGTTCTATATTGTTGTATTTCTTGTCGTTCGATGCCATGGTTCCTAATTCCTTTCCATTAGTTCGATTCCCCTGAGTTCGTTCAACCGGTGCTTGCCGCCGCATTTCTCAAGGTACTCAGCGAAATCTTTGACTCCGTAAATATATTCAATGTAGTAGTTTTCCAGGGCCTTTCCCGAGACATCCTTCGCCGCGTCCGCGTAAATCTGCAGGTGATCCAGGTCGAGATAGTAGAGATTGGGCATGTTCGTGGGGAAAGCGCCGTAGGGGACCTCGACGACCGCGTCGACGTAAAACTGGGGGATGATGGTTCTGGATCCGTCTTTCCGGATCTCGTCGGTGTCGATGATCTTCTCCGTCGTGATGATCACGCGCTTTGCAGAGCGCGCCTTTTCCACGTCTTCATTCAGCATTCCGTCGATCTGGCAGTTTCCGTACTTGTCGGCCCTGTGGACGTGAATAACCGAGACGTCGCAGTACAGCGCCGGCACGAGTACGACCAGTTCCCCCGTGAAGGGGCATTTCACCTTTTTCGCGCCGCTGAACTTGAACGTATCGGTTCCCGCAAGGGTCCTCACCGGGAGGAAGGGCACACCCATGGCGGCCGCTTTGTGGCGCCAGGCCATGGTACCGTTGGACCACTCGCAGAACTTGAGATCTCCCTTTTTCAGCCGGTCCCGGACCCTGTTTCTCGTAGCCTGGGGAATGCCGAGCATCTCCAGACCGAGGATGTATCCGATGTCGATCTCCAGGACACGGTCATTGTCGAGGAAGAGATCGATGTCGAATGTTCTGGTCCCGGCGGCCATTCTGAAACGCAACCCCTGTCTGATCACCTCATGGATAAAAGCCATGGGAAGCCGGACGATGCTGCACCCTCCGATGGAGAGGTAGTCTCCATTCTTGACAAACCTTTTGATGGCCTCCTTGAGATCCATCCTCTTGTCGTTGTTCATGGTGTCCGCTTTTTCCAGCATGGCCTTGCGAAAATCATCAGGGGTCGTCCTGGAAAATAACTGCCCCATCCCCTGCTCAACCACTTCCATATCCGTCACCTCCGAAAAAATTCCTGTTTGCAGCTTCAAATTCCTCTTTACATCGATACGCTATTGTGATTTTAATCAGTTAGTTTCGCGTCGAGAGGGTGCCAGAATATCTTTCCGGAGTTCCAAGGGCCGCTCTCAACACCTCTTTTGATCGATATTCCATCCACCCCCTTTCCTGTTTTTTAAAGAGGTGATGAGCAAAATGGGTGCCATCTTCGACCGTGGTTTCAAGTATCTGTAATCCATCATCTTATTTTTTAAAGCACTTTTCATGCATGCAGCAATGCATAGTGCATCGGTGCATATATATGCGTATTTGCACATAGCTTGTCGGTCCACCGGCAGCCCCGTGGTGGGAACGGGACGATACACGTCACGACGCCGCCTCGTTTGATTTTTCCCGGGACCCCATGTATAAAGGATGGGATTGCGATCCTGTCCTGGATGGCAAAATCCGACCACCGGAACGGCACCCCATGTTTCCCATCCGCGACGCCATCCGATCCCGGACCTTTCCCCTGGTCAATCTCGGCCTCATCGCTCTGAACGTTCTTGTCTATTTCATCCAGATCTCCCAGTATGAGCATCTGAACCAGTTCATTTTTCTCTACGGCCTCGTTCCGGCCCGGTACACGGTTCCGGAGATCGCCGCCCACTTCACCTTTTCCGAACAGGCCTTCTCTTTTCTCTCGTTCATGTTCCTTCATGGAGGGTTCTGGCATATCCTGGGAAACATGTGGTTTCTCTATATTTTCGGAGACAACGTGGAAGACCACCTGGGGCATTTCCGCTATCTTGCCTTTTACCTTCTGTGCGGCTGGGCTTCCGGGATCACCCATCTCCTTTTCAACCTCACCTCCCAGATGCCCACCATCGGGGCCAGCGGCGCCATCGCCGGGGTCATGGGAGCGTATTTCATCCTGTATCCCCGCTCGCGGGTTCTGACGTTCATCCCCCTCATCATCATCCCCTATTTCTTTGAAATTCCAGCTGCTTTCTATATCGGCCTGTGGTTCATTTTCCAGTTTCTCAGCGCCGCCGCCTCCGGCCCGGGAGGCGGAGGAATTGCCTGGTGGGCCCACATCGGAGGGTTCCTTTTCGGTATCATCGTCCTGAAACTCTTCGACCTCTTCCCGAGGTTCGGCCGCATCTCCTCCCTCGAGCAGGTGACGACCCGGAAGACCTCCCCCCGAATCCAGGTCATGAAACCCTACAGGGGCGACGACGTCCGCCCTCTGATCGGCACCCTGGCGATCACGGAGCAGGAAGCCGTGCGCGGCGCGCGGAAAATGATCAGCATCTCGGGGGCGGAGGGGAAGAAGGTCTTCTCCGTGACCGTTCCGCCGGGAATCCGTGACGGAACGATCCTCCGGCTCGCCGGCATCGGACGACGGGAAGACACGGGAAAAGCCCTGGATGGCTACATCAAGATCCTCATTGAACCGCCTGCGGCGGGCCGATGACGTTCATGGCGCGGAAATCAGAAGTGAAGGGGGAAGTCTTGACGGGGAGGGGATGAAGAACGCATAACGGCCTGAATATGTTTTCTTCGAGCAGCAAAAGCAACAGCTCCGAATCTAATGGACCCGAATCCCTGCAACGGGGCGTGCCGGGAAGCACGCCGAGAGGGTAAGAAACTCGGGGAACGCACTATATGGATTTTTCACGACGCCGTCAAGGGGTAAAATTCATGGAAGACGAAACATGGGAAGTGGTCCACTTCGCTCAGGGAATGGTGAAGGCCCGGATCGTGTCAGGACGGCTGGAATCGGAGGGAATCCCCGTAAAGCTCCGGTACGAGGCCTTGGGAACCATTTACGGCCTCACCCTGGACGGTCTCGGCGAGGTGAAAGTGCTCGTTCCGGCGGAGGAGGCGTCCCGGGCCCGGGAAGTCCTCTCAAGATCATACGACGAAGAGGAACTGGAGTGGGCGGAAGAGAAGGAGGACCGGTAACCTCCCTCACCTGAACACGCCCGCCAGGGGGGTCCCGCATTCCGGACATGCGCCGTTTTTGAGGTTCCATTTCCCGACGGAATAGCCGAACCGCCGGACAAGAGTGGTCCCGCACCGGGAGCAGCGGGTCTGTTCCCAATCGTCGCCGGGAACATTTCCCGTGTACACGTGTTCCAGCCCCTCGGCTTTCCCGATCTTCGCCGCCTCGTGAAGATTTTCCAGTTCCGTCGGGGGGAGATCCATCATCCGGTACCGGGGGTGGAACCGGCTGATGTGCCAGGGCGTTTCAGGCCCGATGGAACGGATGAATCCGGCGATCTTCCGGAGTTCCTCCCGGCCGTCGTTGAGCCCCGGAATGACGAGGGTGGTGACCTCCAGCCAGATGCTCTTCTCCTTCATCCTTTTCAGCGTCTCGAGAACCGGTTCCAGACGGGCGCCACAGTATTTCCGGTAAAAATCGTCGGTGAACGCCTTCAGATCCACGTTCGCCGCATCCAGGTACGGTTCGATCCTGTCCAGCGCCTCCCCGGTCATATACCCGTTGGTGACGAAAACGTTCCGCAGACCTTCTTCCCGGGCCCGTTTCGCCGTCTCGTACGCGAATTCGAAGAAAATCGTGGGCTCCGTATAGGTGTAGGAAATGCTCCTCGAACCGGATTCGACCGCCCGGCGCACGATTTCCCCGGGCTCCGTCATCATCCCCGGGATCCGGCCCGTTTCAGCGGGCATCTGGGAGATCTCGTAATTCTGGCAGAAGCGGCACCGGAAATTGCAGCCCGCCGACGCGATGGAATAGGAACGGGACCCCGGCAGAAAGTGAAACAGGGGCTTCTTTTCGATGGGGTCCACGTTTTCGGCGACGATCCGCCCGTAGTTCAGCGCGTAGAGGATTCCCTCCCGGTTTTCCCGGACTCCGCAGATCCCCCGTTTCGAGGACGCCACGACGCAGGCGTGGGCGCAAAGGCGGCAGGCCGTCTTTCCGTCTTCCTTCTTCTCGTAAAGCATCGCTTCCCGGCTCATGTCACACCCCAGGAATCCTGATTTCCGCCGTCTCGGGCACGGCGTTCCCTCGAGGCCCCTGTACCGGCCCCTACGGCAATCAAGGACTTATCACGAAACCGCCCCGATCACGACCCGCCCCATCGTCCCTCCGGACCTCCTTCCAGATCCCCCTTTCCGGCTTCAAGTCGGCCAGGACCCTGTCCCGGAGCGGTTCCTGAAGGGAACGGAACGCGTAAAAGACAGGAAATGCAAAGCCGAGGCAAAAGCCGAAAGGATTGCCGTTCACGGGCATCCGCTCTTCCATGTCGGAACAGGCCGTGTACCAGCGGTACGGGAAATAGAGAACGCTCCCCCAGCGGATCTTCGCTCCAGGAAGGGCTTTCCCGATGGCCCGGAGGATCCCTCCGGGGCCGAAGACCCTTCTTCTCGTTCCACCCTGCGGGCAGGGTCCTTCCGATGGATCGGGAGGCGTGACGTGGAGGGAAAGACGGTTCGAAATCCCTACGAAAACCTGTTCCCGGCAGACACGGACAGCTTCCCGGATCATCCATTCCGGATGTTCGAACAAGGGAAGGCAGTCCGTTACGGCGACGATGTCGAATTCATTGTCCGAAAAAGGCAGTTCGCCGAAATGGTCCGGTCCGGAAGCGTCCTCCCTCCCGCGCCTTCCGGGCAGCGGCTGCGAGGAACGGATTTCACCGGGGACCCACTGGGTGACGGAACAGCCCTTCTTCCGCAGGCAGTCGGCAACGGCGTTGACGGAGCTTCCCACGGCAAGGACCCTTTCCTCTCCCCGCGGTTTGAGGAATTCGACGAGGAGGTGCCTTTTCCGCCGGTCGCAATAGATCCCCCGGGGGGAGATGCGCCATTCCTCCGCCCTGACGGGACCCACACCTTTCCGCGTCATTTTCTCCTGCCCCGGAAGGAGAAATCCATCAGCCCCCGATGGAGAACATCTTCCTCTCGCATTTTTTCCTCCTGCCGTCACAGGATTTCTTCGGGGAGTTTTTCGGTTTTCCTTCGACCGCTTTCTGGAAAAGCGCTTTCAGATCGTCGTCGCTGCATCCCTGCCGAAGGGGTTCCTTGAGGTCTATCTCGCTGTCGGACAGAAGGCATGCGCGCAAGTGGCCTTCCGCCGTCAGCCGCAGCCGGTTGCAACCGCCGCAGAACTGATGGCTCGTCGCGCTGATGAACCCCAGCTCGCCCGCCCCTCCCGGAATCCGGTATCTCTTCGCCGGCCCGTCGGTGGCTGAACGTTTTCCATTGATGGAAATGAGAGGGTACACCTCCCGGATCTTCTCCAGCACGGAATCGTTGGACAGGTAACCCAGGGCGCACGCGCTGCCGCCGCCGACATCCATGAGTTCGATGAAACGGACGTGACAGGGCTTCTTCAGGGTCATTCCGGCCAGGGAAACGATTTCGTCCTCATTGAAGGAACCGATGGCGACCACATTGATCTTGATGGGCTGGAATCCCACTTCCTCCGCCCGTTCGATTCCCCGCAGGACCTTTCCGAGCCTGCCCCCTCCGGTAATCCATCGGTATTTAGCCGGATCCAGGGAATCGAGGCTGATGTTGATCCGCCGGACCCCCGCCCTGTAGAGGGGTTCGGCGAATTCCTCCAGGAGGATCCCGTTCGTGGTCAGGCTGACATCCCGGAGGCCCTCCATGCGCGTCAGCTCTCCCACGAAATGGACGATCCCCTTTCGGACAAGGGGCTCCCCGCCGGTGACCCGCACCTTGACAATGCCCATCCCGACGGCGACCTTCACGATCCGGACGATTTCCTCGTATCTCAGGATGTCGTCGTGCCCGATGAGGGAAACCCCCTCCTTGGGCATGCAGTAAAGGCAACGGAGATTGCACCGGTCCGTCACGGAAATCCGGAGGTAATTAATGTCCCTCTGATAGCGGTCGATCATCGTTCATCCTGTTTTCTCATGGTCCGTCCATCGACAAAACCGGCTGCCCGCCGGCATTCCGGTGCCTCCCGACGGGCGGAATTAAGTGTTTCTTTTAACATATTCCCCCGTTTCCCGCAACCGGAAGCATTTCCGTCCGAAACGGCGGAAACGCAAGGTCTTCCGAAAGTCCCCCCCAAAATGATTGAATCTCCCCCTCAATGCTGGTAGAGACATGGATGTCGGGACCGGTTCCCGGCGGAAGGAAAGGAACGGAATAAAGGAGGGTTCCCCGTGTTCAAAAACATTCTCGTCCCGACGGATTTTTCGGAAAAGAGTCGCCGTCCTTTGGACATCGCGGTCAACATCGCCGAGCATTACTGCGGCGGCGTGCATCTTTTCCATGTCGTCGAAATCATCCAGGGAACCACTTTCGACGAATGCGAGGACTTTTACCGCCGGTTGGAGAAAAAGGCACGGGCGCACATGGAAGGGCTCGCGAAATCCTTCGGAGACAGGGGGATAAAGATCGAAAATACCGTTGCATACGGAAACCGCGCCCAGGAAATATTGAAGTTCGCCGAAGAACGCGGGATGGACCTCATCATCATGAATTCCCACCAGGTCGACCTGGGACGCCCGTCCGAGGGATGGGGAACCATCAGCTACAAGGTGGGAATGCTGTGTTCCTGCCCGATTCTTCTCGTGAAATGACCTCCGGGCGATCTCCCCGGGCCGTCCGGGGGTTCGGCCAAGGCGTTCCGCCCCGCCGGCCCTGAAGGGCCGGACTACATCAAACAACCCCTGAACAATCGCTTTTCGGTGTCGGCCCCGGTCATGAAGAAGGGAACCCGGCCGGCATGGCGGTTCCAAGGGGCGTGAGACGGTTTTGGAGGCGAATAACCGCCTTTTCGCTCACGGTTCCTTTCGAAGCGGAACGCCCGCAACACCGCTTGTCCGGGCCGGAAAAGCCCCGCAGGGCGAATCGGCGGTGTTGCAGTGGAGCGAGAAAATCGGAACCGTCGAAAAGCGGTTCCTGAGCCGGAAAACCGGCCCGCGCCCCTCCACGGCAACCCTTTCCGGCAAGATACCGCCGGCCCTGAAGGGCCGGTCTACAGCTTCGCCAGCCTTTTCGCAGCCCGGGGCTTCAGCCCCGGCTCGTGTCATAGCCGGCCCGCATCCTTTGACAATTTAAAAAAAAGCTATATATTGGTCTCAAATATTAATTTCGTCTCCATGCGGCCGATTGCTTCGGCCCGGCGAAAAAGGAGAGTGAGCATGTTCGAAGTGACTGAAAAAGCGGCGGAAATGCTGTCGTCCGCCCTCAAGGACAGGAATCCCGTTCCGCCCATCCGCATCGCCCTTTTCGAGGGCGGCTGATCGGGCCCGTCGCTCGGAATGGCTCTGGATGAGCCTAAAACGGAAGATGTGGTTTTTGAGGAAAGGGGGTTCACATTCCTGGTGGACCCGAAACTTCTGGACGAAATCAAGCCGGTGAAGATCGATTTCATCGAGATGGGAGGCCGTTCGGGCTTCAAGATCGATTCCAGCATGGTCCCGAGGTCCTGTGGATCGGGCTGCAGCTGCTGAGACCGACGGACGGCGGACCGGATGAACCGGCTGCTTCCTTTTCAAAGGAGCAGCCGGTTTTCTTTTGACCGCGACTCCCCCGTGCTGACGACCCGGATGGCCGGCTCCCCCCGGACCGGACAGTTGTGCTCGCAGGTCCCGCAGCCGACGCACCGTGCAGGGTCCACGTAAGGTTTCTTCACGGTCCTGACCCCTCCCTCCCGGTCCGTGACATTCCCTTTTTCAAACCAGACGGCCTTCATCGCCGTGGGACAGACCTCCTGGCAGACCAGGCAGGGGATCCCGAAGGCATGGGGAAGGCACCGCCCGAAATCGATGAAAGCCGTTCCGATCCGGACCGATTCCTTTTCCCCGGGACTCAGGGGTTTGATGGCACCGGTGGGACAGACCTGGCCGCACAGGGTGCACCGGTACTCGCAGTAACCGACGGACGGAACGAGAACGGGCGTCCAGAGGGCTTCCAGGCCTCCCTCCAGGAAGGCCGGCTGAAGCCCGTTGGTGATGCAGACCTTCATGCACTCGCCGCACCGGACGCACCGTGCCAGGAAATCCCCCTCGTCGAGCGCACCGGGAGGCCGGATCAGCTTCCCGGAAAAAACGCCCGCCCGGCTCCCCGGAAAGATCCGGAAAAAGGGAACGGCCGCCGCCCCGGCGAGAAGGGACGCAAGGACGGAACGCCTCCCGGGCAGGAAGGAACCGCCCCCCTTTTCCCGGCTGAAACCGAACCGGACGGATCCGGAGGGACAGAGGTCGTCGCACTCGAAGCAGGCAAGGCATTCCGACGACGCCCATTCCCGGGCGTCCTCGCCCGTCGCCCGCCCCTGGCACACACGGCCGCATACGCCGCAATCGGTGCATCCCTCGCTCACCGACCTTTTCAGCAAGGCCTTCCGGGAGAGAAGCCCGAGAAGCGCCCCCAGCGGACAAAGGTACCTGCACCAGAAACGTTTTTCCACGAAATTGAGTCCCACGATGATCCCGAACAAGAGACCGGTGAACACGGCCTGGAAGAAACGGGGTTCCCGGAAGGAGAAAAGAAGCTTCCGGAACAGGTCGTGAAGCCCCTCCGCCAAGGCGGAAAGGACGGGGACGGGCCAGTCCCCGGCGGTCTGGAAAAGCGCCGCGAACCCGTTCTGAAAGGCGGGATGCACGGAAAGGGCGAGGGACCGGACGAGAAGACACAGGGGATCGAGGATGCCCGTCACCTGCATGGTGAAAAGAGACGAGGAAAGAAGAAAGAAAAGAATCCAGTACTTCCACTTCCGGGCGCCGGGAGGCAGGACGGGTTTCCTTCGTCCCGCGGCGATCTCCGCGATGTTGTGAATCGTCCCGAGAGGACAGATCCAGCCGCAGAAGACCCTGCCGAGAAAGACGGTCGCGACAACGGCGGAGAGGGACAGGAGAAATCCGGGAACGAGGCCCCGGGAGGAAAGAAGGGTGGAAAGAAGGATCAGGGGGTCGAAATCGAGAAACAGGCGGACGGGATAGCCCAGCGTGTCGTCCCCTTTCGACTCGGTCTGGATGAAAAGAAAGAGGAACAGGAGGAGGAAGGCGATCTGGACCAGCCAGCGGGCCGTCTTGATTCTCATGCTTTCGAATCCTTCCGGACCGCCGGCCTCACCGTTCGATTCGCCGGATGTTCAGGGTGTCGAGATTCATGTTTCCCAGTCCCGTTTCATGGCCGATGCGGACGGATTCGAGGTCCCGCCCCCGGATGCCGAAGAGGGTCGCACCGAAGGAATCCACGGCCACGGGGTCCGTTCCCGCGACGACCGTGTCGAGAACCTTCACGTCCTCCAGCCGGCCCCCCTGAGGCCCGTTGGCCGTAAGGATCCGGACCGCGTCAAGGACGGTGAGGACCGGTTTCACTCTCCGGGCCACGTCCACGATGCTCTCGTGAACCCGCTGATGGATCAGCCAGCGGCCGCCGCCCATGACGCCCATCCAGTTCTTCATGCCCAGGGTCAGGGTGGACAGGCCGTGGGTCTTCGCCACGGGCACGTTGATCACCCGGTCCGCTTCGAGGATCTCCTCGTAAAGGGGCCAATCCTTGAGGGCCAGGCCGTCGAGCTTCACCGTCTTGAATTTCCGTTCGTCGACGTAGTGGACATCCGCTCCCGCCGCCTCCGCAGCGTCGGCGATGCCGCTTTGCCGGTAGCAGCGCCTGGGATCGTTCACCGGCCGGTCGAAGACCTTCACCTTCCCGGCGCCCGCCTCGAAACACAGCGTCACCAGGGCCGCCACGACGGCGGGGTGCGTGTTCGCCCCGTACTCCGGCGTACGGTCCCACCCGATGTTCGGTTTCACCACCACCACGTCCCCCGTGGAAACGAAACGGCGGATCCCGCCGAGGGCGTCCACGGCCGCCCGGGTGATCGCCTCGGGGGAAGGCCCGCGGACGACCGCCAGGTCCGGAACGGGAGGAACGGCCCATCCTTCCGCGAGGGACAGAAGCGTTCCCGGGCAGGACGCCGCGGCTGCGGCGCAAAGGGTTTTTTTCAGGAAATCCCTGCGGTCCATTCCCTTACCCCTTCCTTTCTTTGCATGTACCGCGTTTGATGATATCATTGCGGCGTCGGGGAGGAAACCATTTTCATTCGACCTTGCTCACCGGTCTTCGCCCGGCGGACCTCCTTCCCGAGGGCACGGCCCGAAAAAAACGAACGGGAGAGGTCCCGTGAAACGCATATTGCTTTTATCCCTTCTGTTGACGCTTCTTCACGCCGCCACGGCCGAATGCCTTCAGTTCACCGCCGGGAACGACACCGTCCGGGTCCTCGGGGAATGCCGTTCCATCGCCCCCGGGGAACTCCTTAAAATCACCCTCCTGAAGCCCCTCGATTTCCGGAAGGCCGTATTGTCCTTCTGCGGGGAGACATGGCCGTTCGGAAACCGGAAGCACCCCCGCCCCTTCCTCCTGGCGGGAATCGATCCGTTCGACCCGCCGCGGACGGCGGAGATTCTGGTAACCGTAGAATTTCAGGACGGCACGCGCCGCAGTCTCTCCGTCCCGCTGCCCGTCGAGGAAACGACCTTCCCGAAGAACGCCCTCTCCGTTCACCCGAAGTTCGTCGACCCGGACAGGGAGGACCAGGAACGGATCCGGCGCGACGTGGAAAGCTGCCGCGCGGCGTACCGGGCATGCGAGGAGCGATGGAAAGGAAAAGGAGATTTCATCCTCCCCGCTGGGGGAAGGATCGGGAAGAATTTCGGGGAGGAAAGGATCTTCAACGACACCCTCGTGTCCCGCCACAGGGGAATCGACATCGGGGCGAAGAAGGGGACGCCCGTGAAGGCGGCGAACGGGGGGACGGTGGTCCTCGCCGAAGCGCTCCATTACGGCGGGAAGACGGTGATCCTCGACCACGGGAAGGGTCTTCACACGGTCTACTGCCATCTCTCGAAGATCAGGGTCAAGGGGGGGGCCCGGGTCCGGAAGGGGCAGGTTCTCGGTTCCGTGGGCGACACCGGACGGGCCACGGGACCCCATCTTCACTGGGGGATGACGATCAGGGAAACGGCGGTGAATCCTCTTTCCGTCTTCTCCCTTTCCTTTCCCTGAATCCGGGACCCGAAGCATTCCGGGACACGGCAACGGAAGGCAGGGGAATGACGATTTCCGGCGGGGGGAAAGGGGCCGTCACCCGGAGCGGATGGGGAATCCGCCGTCGAAGCATTTGAGGCAGAGGTCTTCCCTGGGAATCTTCAGCGCCGACACGAACCGTTCGAGACTGTTGAACCGGACCGAATCGGCGTCGATCCTGCCGGCGATCCATGTTTCGAGATCCCTGAGCTGCGCCTTCGATTCCACGTTTCCCTCGGAGATGAACCGCCGGGCGATCAGCTCGTCGTAGGACCGCGTGGAGATCCCGAAATCGCAGGGATACATGAGGGGGGGACAGGCGACCCGGACGTGAACCTCCCGGGCCCCGGCCTTCTTCAGGTCCCGGACCTTGTTCATGATCTGGGTCCCCCGGACGATGGAATCGTCGCACAGGACGATCCGGCTGCCCTTTACGGCGTAGGGCAGGACGGAAAGCTTCCTTTTTGCCATCCGTTCCCGGGCGAGCTGGGTCGACTGGGTGTAGCTCCGGTCCGCGTACCGGTGGTAGAGAAAGACCTCCTGGTAGGGGATCCTGGAATACCGGTGATAGCCGAGGGCGTGGCCGATCCCGGAAAGCGGAACGGGGGACACGCAATCCCCGGGGAAATCCCCTTCCTCCTCATCCCGCCGGGCCAGTTGTTCCCCCAGGTTGCTCCGGGCCTCCTGGACATAGACGCCGTCGATGACCGAGTCGATGCTCGCCGTGTAGGCCCATTCGAAGGCGCAGTGGGCCCTCCGGGGGGAGGGAATTCTGGCGAGCGTATGAAATCCCTTGTCGTCGATCAGAAGGATCTCCCCCGGTTCGACGTCCCTGACGATCTGCAGATCCAGATTCTTCAGGGCCCGGGATTCGGAACTCACGGCGAACCGTTTCCCGTCCGTCCCGATGATGAGGGGGCGGAAGCCGTAGATGTCGCGGGCGGCGTAGACGCCGTCCCGGGAAAGGACGACAAGGGAATAGGCCCCCCGCACCTTCTCCGCCAGGACGGCGATCCCCTTCGGGATGTCCTGTTCCTCGATGATGACCTTGGAGAGGATTTCGATGTTGTATCCCTTGTAGAAGGATTTTCCCCGGTGCATCATGTCCGTCATGAGCGCCTCGGCGTTCATGATGTTCCCGCTGAAGGCGACGGCGATTTCCCCCACCTGGGTCTGCCACTTCATGGGCTGCCGTTCCCAGAGGCTCACGTGACCGATCCCCCATCGGCCCCGGAGGCTCCTGAGTTCGTCATCGGTGAACATGTTGATCACCTTTCCGTGGTGGGTCACGTGGTGAAGGCCGGCATCGAAGGTTGAAATGCCGCAGTACTCCTGTCCCCGGTGCTGAAGAAAATCAATGCCCTGGTAAATGCTCCCGGCACACTCCTCCGTCGAGCAGATCCCGAAGATCCCGCAATTCTCTCCCCTGACTTCCGATGCGTTCATACCCCTTTCAACCGATCTCCCTGTGATATTGCTGCACCGACTTCACCTGCCCGTGGCCTCTCTGTATGGCCGCGATGCCCTTGGAGGCCGCCACGGCAGCCGCCGCCGTCGTGATGTACGGGATCTTGTATTTGATCGCGGTCTTCCGGATGTAGGAGTCGTCGTGCTGGCTCAGACGGCCGCTGGGCGTGTTGATGACAAGCTGGATTTCCTTGTTCTTGATGGCATCGGTGATGTTCGGCCTCCCCTCGTGCATCTTGAGGATGGGTTCCGTGGGAATGCCCCGGGAGGCGAGGAAATCAGCCGTTCCCTGCGTCGCCCGCACCTTGAATCCCAGGGCCGTGAAGGCCCTCGCCACCTCGACGATGCCCTTCTTGTCCATGTCCGACACGGTGATCAGCACCGTTCCCGACACCGGAAGGGTCTGGGATGCCGCCTCCTCGGCCTTGTAGAAGGCCAGGCCGAAGGAATCGGCAAGGCCGAGGACCTCGCCGGTGGACCGCATCTCCGGTCCCAGGACGGGATCCACTTCGGGGAACATGTTGAAGGGAAACACCGCTTCCTTCACGCCGAAGTGGGGAATGGGCTTCGATTTCAGGTTCAGCTCCGGAAGCTTCTTCCCGAGCATGAGCCGGGTCGCGATCCGCGCCATGGAAATGTTGCAGACCTTCGAAACGAGGGGCACCGTTCTCGACGCCCTCGGGTTGGCCTCGAGGATGTACACCACGTCATCGGCGATGGCGTACTGGATGTTCATGAGGCCGACCACCCCGAGTTCGAGGGCGATCCGCCTCGTGTATTCCGAGAGGGTGTCCAGGTGGCGGGCGGGAATGCTGATGGGGGGAATGACGCAGGCCGAATCGCCTGAATGGATGCCCGCGAGCTCGATGTGTTCCATCACGGCGGGAAGGAATACATCCGACCCGTCCGAAATGGCGTCCGTCTCCGACTCGATGGCGTTTTCCAGGAACTTGTCGATGAGGATCGGCCGTTCCGGGGTCACTTCCACGGCCCGGGCCAGGTACCGCCGGAGCATGTCCTCGTCGTAGACGATCTCCATCCCCCTTCCCCCGAGGACGTAGGACGGCCTCACGATCAGGGGATAGCCGATCCGGCCGGCGATCTCGAGGGCCTCCTCGAACGTGCTCGCCATTCCCGATTTCGGTTCCGGTATCCCCAGCTTTTCCATCATTTTCCGGAACCGGTCCCGGTCCTCCGCCAGGTCGATGGTCTCCGGCGACGTTCCGAGGATGTTCACCCCTTCCGCCGCCAGTTCGCCGGCGATGTTGAGGGGGGTCTGTCCGCCGAACTGGACGATGACCCCTTCCGGCTTCTCCTTCTCGTAGATGGCAAGCACGTCCTCCACGGTGAGGGGCTCGAAGTAGAGGCGGTTCGCCGTGTCGTAATCGGTGGACACCGTTTCCGGGTTGCAGTTGATCATGATCGACTCGATCCCTTCGTCCCTGAGGGCGAAGGCGGCGTGAACACAGCAGTAGTCGAACTCGATGCCNNTGGCAGCAGCAGTAGTCGAACTCGATCCCCTGGCCGATGCGGTTGGGTCCCCCGCCGAGAACGATGACCTTCCGTTTTCCCGTCGCGGGAACCAGGTCCCTGCCATTGTACGTGGAATAGTAATAGGCGGCGTCTTCCACGCCGCTCACGGGAACGGGCTCCCAGCAGTGAACGACGCCCAGCGCGGCCCGCCGTTTCCGGATGTCCCTTTCCCTCGTCCCCGTGAGGCCCGCCAGGTACCGGTCGGAAAAGCCGTCCTTCTTCGCCCGGATCAGCAGATTGTCGGGAAGGGGTTTTCCCTTGAACCGGAGGATCTCCTCCTCCAGGTCGACCAGTTCCTTCATCTGCTCCAGGAACCACCGTTTGATCCGGGTTCTCTGATAGAGCTCCTCCACGGGAACCCCCTTGCGAAGGGCCTCATAGAGGATGAACTGCCTCTCGCTCGACGGCCTGCCGAGAAGCTTCAGGAGTTCCTCCGCCGTTTTCTGATGGAAATCCTTCGCGAAACCGAGACCGTACCGGTTGATTTCCAGGGAGCGGACGGCCTTCTGGAAGGCCTCCTTGTAGGTCTTCCCGATGCTCATGACCTCTCCCACGGCACGCATCTGCGTGCCGAGGACGTCCTCGGAACCCGGGAACTTCTCGAAAGCCCAGCGGGCGAATTTCACGACCACGTAATCCCCGGAGGGCCGGTACTTTTCAAGGGTGCCTTCTTTCCAGTAGGGAATCTCGTCGAGGGTCAGGCCGGCGGCAAGCATGGCGGAAATCATGGCGATGGGGAAGCCCGTCGCCTTCGACGCCAGGGCCGACGACCGGGAGGTGCGGGGATTGATCTCGATGACCACCACCCGCCCCGTGTCGGGGTCGTGGGCGAACTGGACGTTCGTTCCTCCGATCACCTGAATGGCTTCCACGATGTCATAGGAGTGCTTCTGCAGCCTCTCCTGGAGTTCTTCGGAAATCGTGAGCATGGGGGCGGTGCAGTAGGAATCCCCCGTGTGGATGCCCATGGGATCCACGTTTTCGATGAAACACACGGTGATCATCTGGTTTTTCGCGTCCCGGACGACCTCGAGTTCCAGTTCCTCCCATCCGAGAACGGACTCCTCGATGAGGATCTGGCCGATCATGCTCGCCGAGATCCCCCGGCTCGAGACCACCTGAAGCTCTTCCCGGTTGTAGACGAGCCCCCCGCCCGTCCCCCCGAGCGTGTAGGCCGGCCGGACCACCACGGGATACCCCAGTTCCTCGGCGATGCCCTCCGCCTCTTCGACGGTGTAGGCGGGACTGCTCCTGGGCATTTCGATACCCAGGCGGTTCATCGTTTCCTTGAAGGCGATCCGGTCTTCCCCCCGCTCGATGGCGTCGACGTTCACGCCGATCACTTTCACGTTGAAGGCGTCGAGAATGCCTTTCCGGTAAAGTTCCGACGAGAGGTTCAGCCCCGTCTGTCCCCCCAGGTTGGGGAGAATGGCATCGGGGCGCTCCTTTTCGATGATTTCCTTCAGGGTTTCGACGTTCAGGGGCTCGATGTACGTCACATCGGCCATTTCCGGGTCCGTCATGATCGTCGCGGGGTTGGAGTTCACGAGGACCACGTCGTAACCGAGCTTCTTCAGGGCCTTGCAGGCCTGGGTTCCCGAATAATCGAACTCGCAGGCCTGTCCGATGACGATGGGGCCGGATCCGATGATCAGGACTTTCTTGATGTCTCTCCGTGGGGGCATTTCGGCATCCTTTATCGAGTGGAATGCATTTCCGACTTCCCGGCAATGTGGGCGGTTGGAGTATAGGGAAGTCACCCCCTCCTGTCAATGGAATTTTCCCTTCGGACTCGATAAAAAACGACAAATGGGTAGGTTCAGGCTTCTCCGCGAAGGCGGGCGAATTCTTTAAGGACTTTTTCCTCCTGTTTTGTCAGGTTGGTGGGGACCTCCACAACGGTCTGCACAATCTGGTCCCCCCTGCCGAATCCCCGGAGGTTGGGAATGCCTTTTCCGGGAAGACGGAAGATCTTCCCGTGCTGGGTGCCTTTCGGAATCTTGAGTTTTTCCGCTCCGTTCAGCGTGGGGACCTCGATCGTGGCCCCCAGGGCCGCCTGGGTGAAAGAGAGGGGGATTTTCAGCAGAATGTCGTCCCCGTGCCTTTCGAAATATTCATGGGCGTCCACTTCGATGAACACGTAAAGGTCCCCGGAGGGTCCGCCGTGTTCCCCATCCTCGCCCTCCCCGCGGAGACGGAGTCTGGAGCCGGTCTCCACGCCGGGGGGAATCCTGATCTGGACGGACTTGCTGCTCTGGATTTTCCCCGTGCCCCTGCATTCCCTGCAGGGATTCCGGATGATCCGGCCCTCGCCGCGGCAGTGGGGACAGGTGGTGCTGATGCTGAAAAATCCGCTCCTCTGTGTGACCTGGCCTCTTCCCTGACAGGTTCCGCACACCTCGGGACTCGTCCCGGCCGCGCTGCCGGTCCCCTTGCACCCGCCGCAGGCGACGAGCCGTCCCACTTCGATTTCCCGGGAAACCCCGAAAACCGCCTCCATGAAGGTGAGCCGAAGATCGTATCGGAGATCCGCCCCCTGACGGACGGCCGTCCGCGAACGGGCCCTGCCGCCCCCTCCGAAACCGAACACGTCCTCGAAGATATCGCCGAAGCTGGAAAAGATATCCTCGAAACCGGAGAATCCATGGTACCCGGATCCCTGGAGACCTTCATGGCCGTACCGGTCGTAGATTCCCCTCTTTTCGGGATCGCAGAGAACTTCGTAAGCCTCCGCCGCCTCCTTGAATTTCTCCTCCGCTTCCCGATCGCCCGGATTGCGGTCGGGATGGTACTTCATGGCGAGCCTGCGGTAATTCTTTTTGATGTCCTCGGCGGTCGCGTTACGGTCCACCCCGAGGATGCCGTAGTAGTCGTTCTTCATGGAATCAGTGCAAGTCCGTGCGGGTGTTCATCGTGAAATCCCCTTCCCTTCTCCTTCTCCGGGGATGTCTGCCGGCGTCCGGTCTTCCGGGCGGAAACGGACACACTTCGGCGCACACAAATTAATCATCCATCCCTCCCCTGTCAAGGCCCCGGCCCTACCGGAGCAGGCGGCGGAGGGCCTCCTCGTAGCGTTCCCGTGTTTTCTCCACGATTTGCGGCGGAAGTTCCGGCGCCGGCGGCTTCTGGTCCCAGTCCGTGGAAAGAAGGTAATCCCTGAGGACCTGCTTGTCGAAACTTTTCTGGGAGCGCCCCTCCGCGTACTCCTCCCGGGGCCAGAACCTGGAGGAATCGGGCGTGAGGAGCTCGTCGATGAGGAGGAGTTCGCCGCCGATGGTCCCGAATTCCATTTTCGTGTCGGCGATGATGATTCCCCGCTCTTCCGCGAGGGACTGCGCCTTTTGATAGATTTCCAGGGAAATCCGGATGATCCGTTCGGTCAGGTCCCCGCCGATCAGCCGGGACATCTCCTCCCGGGATATGGGAAGGTCGTGCTCCCCCTCGGGGGCCTTGGTCGAGGGAGTGAAGATGGGCGTCTCGAGCTTCGCCGATTCGGGCAGACCGGCCGGAAGCCCGATCCCCGAAACGGGCTTTCCCTCCCGGTAATCCTTCCACGCGGAGCCGGTGAGATATCCCCGGACCACGCATTCGACGGGAAGGGGAACCGCTTTACGGACGAGCATGCTCCTGCCTTCCAGGATGTCCCGGTAGGGCCTGCAGGCCTCCGGGAAGGCATCGACGTCGGCGGTGATGATATGGTTCGGGACGATGTCCTTCATACGGTCGAACCAGAAGAGGGACATCCGGGTGAGGATCTTCCCCTTGCCGGGCACGGGATCGGGAAAGATGACATCGAACGCCGAAATGCGGTCCGTCGCCACGATGAGCAGGGAATCCCCCAGATCGTAGATGTCCCGGACCTTTCCCCTGCCCCGGAATTTCAGCCCTTTCAGGTCGACCGACGGAATTCCTTTTTTCTCCATGGCACAGCCTCCCTACCGCAGAAATGGATTGTGTCGCTTTTCATGACCGATGGTGGACCGGGGCACCCTGCCGTAATTGTGTCCCGGAAGAACGACGGTTTCTTCGGGAAGGGTCAGAAGGCGGGTCATGATGGAATTACGGAGCGCCTCCCAGGACCCCCCGGGGAAATCGGTCCTCCCCACGCTCTCGACGAAAAGGGTGTCCCCCGTGAGAACGAAACCGGGGCTGTAAAGACAGACCCCCCCCGGCGTGTGGCCGGGCGTGTGAAAGACCTGAAGGCTGATCCCGCCGACGGCGACGGTGTCCCCGTCCCGGACCGTGATGTCCGCCGGCGGCGACGCCTTGGCGTTGAACATCCGGAGCATGACGGAGGGGGTGGATGTGAGCATGTCCGCGTCCAGTTCATGAATGACGATCTTCGCACCCGTTTCCTTCCGGCAGTCCGCGTTGCCGGCGATATGGTCCACGTGGCCGTGGGTATTCACGATGAGGCGGATCTGAAGCCCACGCTTCCGTGCCTCCCCGAGGAGACGGCCGACGTCCGCGGCGGGATCTACGAGCATCGCCTCCCCCGTCTGTTCGTCGCCGATGAGATAGGCGAACACGGCCATGTGTCCCACCTGGATCTGTTCCAAGATCATGAAAGAAGTCCTCCCTGTTTCGAGAAAAGCGTACTTATACTTACTCTTTCCCCGTTCGTCAAATCCTTTGACGGCTTCGTAAAAAGTCCATATGCGGCGTTGCCCTTCCTCCCTCCTCCCTGCGGCGTACGAAAAAGTACGCCTCGGTCGTCACGATTCGGGCGCCCGGTTGACACTCCTTTTCCTACAGGTAGGGAAAGACGTACTCGATGACCTGGAGGAAATTCTTTTTCACCCGGTCCGCCCCCGACACGATGTCCATGTGCCCCGGAAGCAGGTGTTCCACATCGACCCTGGAAAGCCTGAGAATGCTTTTCTTCAGGAGTTCCCCGTCCCCGCCGGGGAAGTCCGTCCTCCCCACGTTCTGGTGAAAAATGACGTCGCCGCAGAAAAGGGCTTTTTCCGAGGGCTGGTAGATGCAGACCGATCCCGGGGAATGGCCGGGGGTCAGGAACACCTCGAAGGGCTCGTCCCCGATGACGAGTTTGCCCTCCTCGAGATCGAGGCCGACGTCCACATCGGGAGGATTGAGGCCGAACCAGCTGTAGAAGTGTTTCCCCGTCTGTTCGTAAAAGTCCTTTTCCGTCCCGCTCAGTCCGATCGTGACGCCGCCGTTCCCGTTGAACAGTTCCGATCCCTCGAAATGATCCGGATGGGAGTGGGTGTTGAGGACGTAACGGATCTCCCCTTCCCCGATGCCGTCCTCCTCCATCCTTTCCAGGAGGGAGGGGAAGAACTGCTTCAGTCCCGGGTCGATGAGGATTCCCGTTCCACCCCCGATGAAATAGCTGTTGCAGTTGTTCTCGAAAGCATCCGTCCATTCGTAGACATAGATTTTGTCCGTCAGTTTCATTCCCTTTCCTTTCCTGATGGGTTCATCGAGCAACGGGGGGTTCTCCTACCCCCCCTTCCTTCCTTCTTTCCGGTCCGCCGGTGCGGCCGTCAGGGGGGGCAGATAATACAGGGGGTCCCGGGGCGTTTTCCCCCGCCGGATTTCGAAATGCAGGCAGGGAATGCCTTCCCGTTCGTCCTTCCCCAGGCGGGCGATCGTTTCCCCCTGGGAGATCCGGTCCCCCACCTTGACCATCCGTTCCTTCAGGTAGGCATAGACGGTGTTGTAATTTCCATCGTGCCGGATGATGACCGTTCCCCCGTAGAACTTGAGGCCCGCCGAGTGAATCACCGTTCCCGAGGCGGAGGCCACCACCTTGCATCCTTCCTCCCCTCCGATCCGTATTCCGTTGTGGACCATGCCGTCGGCCTGGCGGCCGAAAGGGGAAAGGACCTCCCCGCAGACGGGCCAGATGAATTTCGCCGACCGCCCGCTCCGCGCAGGCCGGGGAGGAACCGCCGTTTTCCGGACCGCCCCGGCCGGGGGTTTCCCGGCGGTCTTCGGCGCCTCTATTTTCCGTGGAGGCTTCTTCACGGGGGGTTTTTCCGCGGGAGCCGTTCCGTCCGGCGGCACATCCCCTTCGATCACCTGCTGCGCCCCGGGGATGAAAAGAACATCGCCCGCGGAAAGGGAACGGGGATCGTCGATCCCGTTCGCCCGGGCGACGAGATCCACCTCGACGCCGTAAGCCCGTGAAATGGACCACAGGGATTCGCCCGGCTCGACGAAGTGGTACACCCCTCCTCCCGGAGCGGCCGGCCGGTCCGGCGGTCCGGCACAGGCGGCGCACAGCAGGGCCGCCAGAAGGACGATGAAAAACCTGATGATTCCTCTCATTCTCCCGTCTCTGCCCGCTTATCGGAGAAACCAGCGAACGAGGATGAATCCGCCGACGAGCAGGATCGTGAAAAGAACGGTCAGAAGGTTGAAATACCGGTCGATGAAGGTTTTGATCCCCTCTCCGAACCGGTGGAAAAGCCAGGCCACCAGGAAGAACCGGGCACCCCGGCTCACCAGGGAAACGAGCACGAACATGGGGAAATCGATCCGGAAAGCCCCGCCGGCGATGGTGAAGACCTTGTAGGGGATGGGCGTAAAACCGGCGATGCCCACCGCCCATGCGCTGTAGCGGTTGTAGAGATCCCCGATGACATCGAATTTCGCCGTGAGACCGTAAAAATCGAGAATCCGGAAGCCGACGGCCTCCATGAACCCGTAGCCGATGAAGTAACCGAGCATGCCTCCCAGCAGGGATCCGACGGTGCAGATCGCGGCATAACGGAAGGCCCTTCCGGGAACGGCCAGGGCCATGGCGATGAGGAGCACGTCGGGGGGAATGGGAAAGAAACTCGATTCCGCGAATGCAAGGAGGAAAAGGGCCTTCGTCCCCCAGGGCGTTTCGGCGAAGTGAAGAATCCAGTCATAGAGCCTCCGCATCAGACGAGGCCGTTGTTTTTCCATCCATGCTCCCCGATCAGATCGACGAACCGGCACCCTCCGAGATCCTCCTCGTCCACGTCCTCGGGATCCTCCGAAAGGCGGACCACCCTGAGGAGGTTCTGGGAATAACGGTCCCCCACGGGAATGACCAGCCGCCCCCCCACGGCAAGCTGCTGAACAAGCGGCTTCGGAACCTTCGGAGCCCCCGCCGTGACGATGATGCCGTCGAAAGGCGCCTCTTCACTCCACCCCTGGGTTCCGTCCCCCACCTTGATCAGCACGTTGCTGTACCGAAGGGCGTAGAGGATCTTCCGCGCCCGGTCCGCCAGCCTCGGGAGCCGCTCGGTGGAAAAAACGCGGTCCGCCAGTTCCGCCAGCACCGCCGCCTGGTATCCCGAACCCGTCCCGATCTCGAGGACCTTTTCCGTTCCCGTGAGGGCGAGGGCTTCCGTCATGAGGGCCACGATGTAGGGCTGGGAAATGGTCTGGCGTTCCCCGATGGGAAGCGGGTGGTCCGAATAGGCCTGATCCTGCAGCCCTTCCTCGACGAAGAAATGGCGGGGGACTTTTTCCATGGCCTCGAGGACCCGCTCGTCCCGGATCCCCCTGGACCGGATCTGGGAATCCACCATCTTTTGTCTCATTTTCGCGAATCGATCCATGCCGGTCCCTCGATGGTCCGTTTCTTCTCCGGAATCCGGTAGATTTCCTCCACCGTCTGGTGTCTCCTGAAACCCATGGCCTCCCGCGTCACGATGAGATAGTAGTAACGGACCTTGGCGTACTCCCGTGCCTCGTTGTACCGGGCGATCCCGTCGTTGATGTCCTCCACGAGATCCACCGTGAACCGCCGCAACCGCTCGCGGACGTCGCTTGCAAGTTCGATCCTCGTCGACGCCCTCCGGTAAAGCTCCATTTTCCGGTTGATTTCACCGTCCAGGATCCTCAGCCTTTCCAGGGCGAACCATACACTGTCGCCCGCCCGGGCCAGAACGTTCGCCCGTTCCCGAAGGATGTCCTCCTGTGTCTGGTCATAGCCTTTTTCCCGGATCATCATTGAATATTACCGCGTTCCGCTATTTTCGCAAACTCCATTTTCTCCAAAGAAACCAACGTCTAACATGGATATCCTTAAGTTTCAACCAAAAATGCCCCCGGTTGGCCCGCCATCTTCGACGAACTCGTAAAGTCGAATCAACACTTTTTCGAACGGCAAAGGAAAAAGCTCGGCAGGCAAGGCGCCCGAATCCCGACGAATGAGACGTACTTATGGTACGTCGCAGTAAGGAGGGAAGAAGGGCAACACAGCATATGGACTTTTTACGAAGCCGTCATCTTTACAATTCCAGGCGGATCGACTAGGGTGTACCAAAAAAAAGGAGACCGGTCCATGGAAAGAACCCTTCCCTCACCCCTCGCCGCGGCGGTCCGCGCCGCCTACGGAAGGGGGGAGGACGACGAAACCCTGAACCCGCTGGTCCTGGAGGACGGATCGGGGGTTCCCGAGGGAAGGATCGCTCCGGGGGATTCGGTCATTTTCTACAACATCCGGGGAGAGCGCGAAATCGAGCTGACCCGGAGCCTCACGGAAAAAGGGTTTTCCGAGTTTCCCGTCCGGTCGGGGATGGATCTCCGTTTCGCCACCATGATCGAATACGCCCGGGGACTCTCCGTGGACGTGGCCTTCCCGCCCGTCGAGGATCTCCGGGACACCCTGGGAGAGGTCCTCTCGGCGCGCGGCCTCCCGGTTCTCAAGATCACCGAGGCCGAAAAGGCGACCCACGTGGGCTACTTCTTCAACGGAAAGTCCCACAGGCTCTTCCCGGGGGAAAAGCGGATCATCGTTCCCACCCGGAAGGACGTGGCCCTGTTCGACGAGGCGCCGGAGATGTCCATCGAAAGCGTCACGGAAACCGTCCTCCGGGAACTCGAAACCCCGTCCCACCCCTTTGTCCTGGTCAATTTTCCCAACGTGGACGTGGTGGGCCACATCGAAAACGAGGAAGCGGCGATCCGGGCCGTGGAGATCGTGGACGCCCATCTGGGACGGGTCCTCCGGGCGGCGGAAAAGGGGCAATGGACGGTCATCGTCACCGCCGACCACGGCACGGTGGAGAAGTGGCTCTATCCCGACGGTGCCGTGGACACGGGGCACACGGACTCGCCGGTGCCTTTTTTCCTCCTGGCCCCCGGCGGCCCCGTCGGACTCCGGAAAAAGGGGGAGCTCACCGACATCGCCCCCACCGTCCTCCACCTGCTCGGAATCCCGAAACCGCCCGCCATGACGGGAACGACCCTCGTGGAGGGGGCCGTCCCCCCGGGCGGCGGGCAGGAGAAGCGGGTCCTCCTCGTCATCCTCGACGGGTGGGGCCACCGGGAAGATCCCCGGGGGAACCTGATCGCCCGGGCCCGCACCCCCGTCATGGACGGGCTGCGCGAGGGCGGCTTTCTTTCCGTCCTCGAGGCGGCGGGAAGCGCCGTCGGTCTCCCTCCGGGAACGGTGGGAAACTCGGAGGCAGGGCATCTCCACATCGGATCGGGAAGGCGGATCCCCTCCGACCGGGTCCTGATCCGGACCGCCCTGGAGGACGGGTCCTTTTTCCGGAACCCGGCTTTCACCGGCGCCGTCCGGACGGCCGTGAAACGGGGGAATGCCCTTCACCTCATGGGAATCGTCTCCTTTTTCAGCTCCCACGGATCGGTCGATTATCTTTACGCCCTTCTCGACCTGGCCGCAAAGGAGGGGATGGACCGGGTGTACGTCCACGCCATGCTGGGACGACGGGGGGAACGGCCGGAGAGCGGCGCCGAATACGTCGGGGAGATCGAACGCCGCTGCCGGGAACGGAAGATTGGAAAGCTCGTCTCCGTCATCGGACGGTTCTGGTCCATGGACCGCGAGGAGCACTGGGACCGGATCGAAAAAACCTACCGGATGCTCCTGTACGGGGAGGGAACGCGGGTCCGTGACGGCCGGCGGTGATTCCCGGGTCTGGAAAAACGTTTTGAACATTTCAGCGAGGTGATCATCCATGGAAAAGAAGATCGACGGTGCAACGGTCGTCCTCGTCCAGGGGGACATCACGGAAGAGACCACGGACGCCATCGTCAACGCCGCCAACGAGGGACTCCGGGGCGGCGGAGGGGTCGACGGGGCGATTCATCGGGCCGGCGGACCGGCCATCATGGAGGAATGCAGGAAAATCGGCTACTGCCCGACAGGGCAGGCGGTGGTGACCACCGGGGGGAACCTCAAGGCCCGGTACGTCATCCACACGGTGGGTCCCGTCTACCGGGGCGGGAACAAGGGTGAGGCGAAGCTGCTGGAAAGCGCCTACCGCCAAAGCCTGGAACGGGCGTCGGAAAGGGGGTTGAAGAGCCTGTCCTTCCCCGCGATCAGCATGGGGGTCTACGGGTACCCGCCGGGAGAGGGGGCGCGGATCGCCCTGCGTACGGTCATGGCGTACCTGAAGGAACACAAGGGCATCGAACGGGTCCGGTTCGTACTCTTCGACCGGAAGACCTTCGACGTCTTCAAGGAGGCCCTGGAAGAGACCGCCTGATCCCGCGGTCTTTTCCCCCTCCCCGGATTTGCCATTCCCGTGGGGGATGCCTATATTTTCCCTGCGAGAAAAGCCATGGAAATGGAACATGTGTTCGAACAGGGGCCCATCCGCCCCCCCAGCGAGGCGAAAAGCCTTCTTCTCCGGGTAACCAGGAACTGCCCGTGGAACCGGTGCGCCTTCTGCCATTCCTATCACGGCGCCAAGTTCAGCGTCCGGTCGGTGGAGGAAGTCCGGAA
Organism: Syntrophaceae bacterium UBA6252; assembly: GCA_002441265.1. Lineage (GTDB taxonomy): Bacteria > Desulfobacterota > Syntrophia > Syntrophales > UBA6807 > UBA6807. Next base: position 21,202 of record DJVQ01000048.1, on the reverse strand, counting down.
GGACATCGACGAGGCGAAACGGGCCGCCGACGAGATCCAGAGGATCTCCTGGGCCCTGGGGGAAGGGGGCGGGATCACCGACGCCGTCATCGACCGGGTCTTCCGGGACGGGGAGTTGTCCGTCGATTCCCTGCGCAGTGTCGCCGCCTGGCTCTATTTCGGGGGCGAATCGGTCTTTCTGCAGGACGCGAATTCGATCGTCCTGAAGACGGACGACCTGGTGGAAATTCTCCAATACCTGAAACGGACATTCCCGGGCGTCACACGGGTCACCTCCTACTGCCGGTCGAAAACGGCCTGCCGGAAATCTGTGGAGGAGTTCAGGAGGCTGAAGGAGGCCGGTCTCACGCGGATCCACATCGGTCTCGAATCGGGATACGACCCCCTCCTCGAATTCATCAGGAAGGGGGTAACGGCGGAGGAACACATCGAGGGCGGCCGCCGGATCGTCGCATCGGGCATTTCCCTTTCCGAGTACGTCATTCCCGGACTCGGTGGAACGCAGTGGTCCCGGGAACACGCCCTGGAAACGGCCCGGGTGCTGAACGCCATCAATCCCGATTACATCCGGCTCAGGACCCTCCAGGTCCGGCGGGAGACGGAACTCCACCGCATGATGAAGGACGGCCGCTTCACGCCGCTCCCCGAGGAGGACGTCGTCCGGGAGATCCGGCTCTTCATCGAGCACCTCGACGACATCGAGAGCCGGATCGTGAGCGACCATATTCTCAACCTTCTCGAGGAGTTGGAGGGGAAACTCCCGGAGGACCGGGAACGGCTCCTCGGGATCATCGACGATTATCTCGCCCTTCCCGAAGACGACCGCCTGGTTTTTCGCCTGGGAAGGAGGAAAGGCATCTACCGCGGCCTGAGAGACCTCTCCGACCGGAGGACCTACGACATTCTGAAACGGGCCATCGACGATTACAGAGAGGGAGAGCCCGGAAAACTGGACCGGGACCTGCACCGGATCATGCACCATTACATTTGACGGCTTCGTAAAAAGCTCCATATGCTGTGTTGCCCTTCTTC
>DJVQ01000048.1:11077-20134 GCA_002441265.1 Syntrophaceae bacterium UBA6252 | reverse complement strand
TGAATGGGCCTTTTTACGACTTCATTACATTTGACGGCAAAGTCCATACGCCGCGTTGCCGCCCGGCCCGCGCACCGGCGGCGCGGCGAAGGCCAGGCCCCCGAAATTCCGGGACATTCATGGCATGATAATCGGTTGTCAAAACAGGGGTTCTGTGGTATTTGACTTTTCAGTTTGACACAGGGGGCCGATTCGACCGGTTTTCACCGGATTCCATGACCAGAACCGCCCCGGTCCGGGGTGAAACAAGCGGTGCCTACACGCCACTGTCCGCAGTGCCGTCAGGGAAAGGCCATTGACGAACTGACATGAAAAATCTCCTGTACGCCTTTTTCATCGACAACGTTACGAACCGCTGCTACAGGAACTGCCTGGAGTATTTTCCCCAGGGGTCCCTGATCCTGGACGTGGGCATCGGAAACGGAATCATGGTGAAGGAACACCATTCCCTCATCCGGGACAAGGGGATCCGGATCGTGGGGATCGATCTGAACGAACGATATCTCGCCCACTGCAGGGAACTCATCCGGGAATACGATCTGGAAGAGCACATCCGGGTCATCAACACGTCGGTGGAGGCGTTCGAACCGGGGAACGGCCTCACCTTCGATTACGTCCTCTTCAGCATGAGCTTCATGCTCTTCCGGGACCAGGCCATGGTCCTCGACCGCGTCCGGAAATGGCTCAACGGGAAGGGAAAGGTCGTCTTCTTCCAGACCATGTTCCGGGAACGGTCCTTCTGGATGGAATTCGTCAAGCCCCGCCTCAAATACGTTACCACCATCGATTTCGGGAAGGTCACCTACGAGGAGGATTTCTACGACCTCCTCCGGCGGAAGGATCTTTCCGTCCTCGAGGACCGCGTCCTGAAGCGGGAGTGGTACCGGGGCGAATGCCGGTTCATCGTGGCGGGCTCCGGAAACGGCGTCAAAGGATCGGCCTGACGTCGAGATCGAGACCCAGCCCCCCCGCCGTCTCCCGGATTCCCGTTTCCGGCCCGAGGACCTGAACGATCCCCCGGTCCCGAAGCGCCTCCAGGCGTTCCCCGAACATTCTGAAGTCCTCCACCGACGTGGCAAAGATCTCGTCCCGCACCTTCCGGCGGTATTCGTCGGTGGTCCCCGTGAGATGGCGGATCATGGACGCATACCCCCGGGCATCGGGAAGAAGGCAGGCATCCTCGTCTCCGACGGCCCCGATGATCCCCTTCCTCAATTCCTCAGCGGAAAGTTCCATTTTCTTCAAGTGGGAGCCGGCGCGGTCGAAAACGTCGAGGGTCCCCCGGAATCCCGGGTCCCGGTACGACAGGAGGGTCACCACGCCGGTGAGGTCGTCATACTGGCAGAAGGCCCCGTAGGCGCCCCCCCGGACCCGGACCTGGTCCCACAGCCACGTGTTCCGGAGATACCGGGCGACAACCCTGGAGGACCCGTGAAAACGGTATCCCGTATCGTGGAGGTTCATCCCCTTGCCGACGTAATACACCGAGGCGGGGATGCCGAATCCTTCGGATTTTCCTTCCCCCGGCGCGAAGAAGGACTCCGCGGGAGGGATTTCCCCGCGGCGGGGAAGGGCCTCCACCAGGGACAGGCTTCTCCGGGACACCCCGTCCCATGATCCCGAAGGAACGGTTACGTTGACCAGGGCCGTGTCTCCCGTGAGAAGGATCCCCTGGATCCTTTTCAGCGTTCCGTGGACGGAGGGCCAGTCCTCCTCCACTTTTCGGGCCAGGTCCCTGAGGAAAAGGAGCTGGCTCAACCCGCCCATCCGCTCCGCGACGAAACCGGACCGGCTGAAGAACGACCGAAGCCTGGTGTTGACGAACTGGTGTCCCGAGGGAACGATGTTCCGCTCCATCCGTGCCTTCTGTTCCAGGACCATCTTCCCGAACCGTTCCCGGTTGTCGAGCCGCGGGATGGTGAGGATGTCCCCGAAGATGGCAAAAAGGTCGGGAAGCCGCGCCTCCAGAGCTTTCCCGCGGATGACGAAACGGAGGACCGGGCCCTTGCCCGCCCGTTCCCTGGAGGTGATGAAGGCCGTGTGGATCCCCCCCGTCTTCCCGCTGATTCTCTGGGAAAGGCGGATTTCGTCCTCCTTCTCCGTCCCTGTCTCCAGAAGGGCCCGCCCGAAAAGGGGGAGGAAGGGAAGGAGGTCGTCGGGCAGCGGGGCGAGGTCGAAGGCCAGATCGACATAGCAGATCCCGTTCGTTTCGATGTCGTGAAAAAGCAGCAGGGGGGCGCCGTCCCCGCGAGCGGAAACGGGAATGGTCTTTCCCCGGCGGTCCAGGTCCTCCAGCCTGAGGACGGGGATGGAAGCCAGGGCCTCCGGCGGATCGGGGGTGTTCTGAATCTCGCGGAGCCGCACGGTTTCCGCCGCGACTTCGTCCCGTTTTTCCGGAGCCATGCCCGAAAGGGCGTCCAGGAGGGCGGAGGTCCTCCCCTTTTCCTCCCGCTCCGCCAGCCCCTCGTCGGGAACGAGGAGCACCGTGGTTCGATGGGGGTTTTCCAGGAGCCACCGGCGGATGAGTTCCTCGAAGAACCGCCCGTTTCTTTCACAGGCCGACCGGAGTTTTTTCATGGGCCCGTCGAAGGAAAGAAGGAGGAAGGGGTCGCTGTCATACACCCAGGTGGTCAGGGCCCGGAGCATGAGCACGAGTCCCCTCGGGTAGGATCCCGTGTTGTTTTCCCGGAGCCGGAACTCCACCGTGTTGAGGGATGCCTCCACCGTGGCCGGATCGATTCCCTCACGGACCAGGCGGGAAAGGGTCGTAAAGATGACCTCTTCCAGGTCCCGTTCCCGCCCCGGGTCCATCCCCCGCATGCCCGCGGAAAAGATGAGCTGCCGGAGTTCCGATTCCAGGCCGGAACCGGCGAGATCCTCCCCCAGCCCCGAATCGATCAGGGCCTTCCGCAGGGGGGACCCGGGCATGCCGATGAGGATATGGGTGAGGACGTGGAAGGCGAAATTGAGATCCCTCTCCGAGGTTTCCGGGAGCAGCCAGTTCACCGTCATGTACCCGCCCCGCCCGCCTCCCCGGAGATCGCCCGAGGCATAGGACCGGACCATCCTGGCCGGTTCCCGGAAGGGCGGCTGGACGGGAGGAACGGGCGCCGCCGCGAGGCGGCCGGCGTCTTTCAGGTAATCGCGGATCATGGAGAACCGCCCCGCCGGATCGTCGTCGCCGTAAAAAAAGAACCGGGCGTTGGAGGGGTGGTAGCAGGTCCGGTGAAAGTCGAGAAACCTTTCGTAGGTGAGTCCGGGAATCTCGGCGGGATCGCCGCCGGAGTCGAAACGGTACGGGGTGTCGGGGAACAGGGAGGACTGGGACCACACCCCCAGGAGCCGTTCCGGAGAGGCATAGGCGCCCCGCATCTCGTTCAGGACGACCCCCCGGATTCCGAGAGGGCCTTCCCGGTTTTCCAGTTCGTAGTGCCACCCCTCCTGCTGGAACACGGAGGGGGAAAGGCGCGGATGGAACACGGCGTCCAGATAGATGTCGACGAGATTCCGGAAATCCTGGAGGTTCTGGCTCGCCACGGGATAGCAGGTCCTGTCGGGATAGGTGAAGGCGTTGAGGAACGTCTGGAGGGAGCCCTTCAGGGCCTCCACGAAGGGTTCCTTCACCGGGTAGCGGCGGGAGCCGCACAGCACCGAGTGTTCCAGGATATGGGGGAGACCGGACCCGTCGGCGGGGGGCGTCCGGAAAGTGACCCCGAAGACCTTGTTCTCGTCGTCCGTCTCCACGGACAGGATTTCGGCCCCCGTTCCCCGGTGGCGGTACCATTTTCCTCTCGCGCCCAGTTCCGGGATTTCCTGCTCCCGGACGATTTCGTAATCCCGCATTTCCTTCATGGACCTCTCTCGATTTCTTATGCAGCACCAAGGTTGACGGCTTCGTAAAAAGCCCATATGCTGTGTTGCCCTTCCTCCCTCGTCCCTGCGGCGTACCATCCGTGCTCAGTCCTCGGGATTCGGGCGCNNGAGCTTTTTCCTTTGCCGTTCGAAAAAGTATTGAATTGGCCTTTTTACGAGTTCGTCAAGGTTGATGTTATAATTCAAAATCCCCCCTCGATCAATCTTCAAAATCGGAGCCCCGCCGGATTCCTCTTTTCCCGTTGTTGCAAACGAGTTGCATCCGTGATAGAAGGAGCGTCATGGAAAAGAAGGATTCGCACTGCGATCCCCGGGAAGTCCTGGAACGAAAGCAACTGGCCCGGACGGCACCCCGGATCGCCATTCTGGAAAAGCTGATCCGGTCGGACCGCGCCATCACCGTGAACGACCTCGTCTCGGAGGGAATGGACATGGACCGGGTCACCATCTACCGGACCCTGAACACGCTGCGGGATAAAGGAATCGTCCGCGAGATTCCCACGTCCTCCGGAACGAATTACTACGAGATGGCCTGCCGCCACAATCCGCTCCATCCCCATTTTTACTGCACGTCCTGCCGCTCCATGACCTGCCTGCCCCCACTGGCCGGCGGCGAGATGAAAGCATGGCTCACCCTCCCCGAGGGTCTCCTCGCCCGGGATCTCACGGTGAGCATCTCCGGTCTTTGCGGACGCTGCGACGGCGCCCCCGTTCGAAAGGAGAAGGAGAAATGAGAAGAAACCTCCTCGGCCCCTGTCTTTTTCTGGTCATCGTTCTTCTGACGGCATTGCCGGCGGGAGTCCGCGCCGCGGAAAAGCAGGTCCTGCGGGTGGCCGTCACCGTCCCGCCCCTGGCCTTTTTCGTCGAACGGATCGGGGGGGACCGGGTCGCCCTTCAGGTCATGCTTCCCCCGTACGCCTCCCATGAAACCTACGAACCCACCCCGCGGCAGGTGATGGCCCTGGAAAAATCGGACCTCTACGTGAAGGTCGGAGTCCCCTCGTTCACCTTCGAAAAGAAATACATCGATCCCTTCCTCGATAAACACGGGAACATCCGGGTGGTGAACCTGTCCGAAGGGGTACCCCTCCGTTTCATGGAACCCCATCACCATGAGGGGGAAAAGCACGAGGGGGAAGAACACGAAGGAGAGAAAGAGGAAGCGGCGCATGGTCACGGGAAGGAACCGGACCCCCATGTCTGGCTCTCCCCGGCCGTCGTCCGCGCCGCCGCCGGACGGATCTGCCAGGCCCTTTCCGGGATCGATCCGGCGGGAGAGGAATTCTACCGCCGGAACCGGGACCGTTTTCTCGGGGAGATCGACGACCTGGACCGGGAGATCCGGGATGCCCTGCGGGGGGAGAAAGGCATGTCCTTTCTCGTATACCATCCCGCCTGGGAGTATTTCGCCGATGAATACGGCCTCGTGCAGCACGCCATCGAAGCGGAGGGCAAAACGCCGGACATCGCCCGGATCCGGGAGATGATCGATTTCGCCCGGGCGAAGGGGATCCGGATCATCTTCGTCCAGAAGGGATTCGACACGAAAAGCGCCGGCCTCATCGCCCGTGAGATCGGGGGCGAGGTCGTCGAGATGGACCCCCTCGACGAGAACTGGATGGAGAGCCTGAAACGGTTTTCCCGGGCACTGAGGAAAGCGGCCCGATGAAAAGCCTGGTCCGGATCGAAAACGTCACCTTCGGATACGGGGATCATCCGGTCCTCGAGGGGGTGACCCTCGAAATCATGGAAAGGGACTACATCCTCGTCATCGGCCCCAACGGGGGCGGGAAAACGACCCTTCTGAAGCTCGTCCTGGGGATCGAGAAGCCCTGGAGCGGCGCCGTCGTTCTTGCCGAGGAAAGCCTCAGGGAAAGAATGGGCTATGTTCCCCAGTACGCCACCTTCAACCGGAACTTCCCCATTACCGTCTTCGACATGGTCGGAACGGGCCTGATCACCGGCGGGAACTACCTCTCCTACGGCAAACAGTCCGGCCGGGGCCGGGTGGAAGAAATGCTGCACAAGGTGGGCCTTTACGAAAAAAGGAGGGAGCGGGTCACCGATCTTTCCGGAGGCCAGCTCCAGAGGGCCCTCATCGCCCGGGCCCTGGTCGCCGATCCCGTCCTTCTTTTCCTGGACGAGCCCACGGCTTCCATCGACATCACCGCCCAGACGACCCTCCGGGAATTCCTCGACGACATGAACAGCCGGATCGCCATCGTCGTCGTCACCCACGACCCCACGCCGTTCGCCCGGGTGTACAAGCACATCCTGTGCGTCAACGGGAAGAGCTTCCTCCACGGGCGGGGGGAGTTGGACAGCCACGACCTTGAAACCCTCTACGGGTGTCCCGTGGAACTCCTGGGCCATGGGATTCCCCACACCCTCCTGAGAGAGCACAACGGGGGGGAACAATAAATGATGGACCTTTTTTCCTACGAGTTCATGCAGAACGCCCTCGCGGCAAGCATTCTGGCGAGCATCCTCTGCGGCGTCATCGGTCCCTTCGTGGTCACCCGGAAGATGGTGTTCGCAGGCGGGAGCATGAGCCATTCCGCCTTCGGGGGCATGGGCATCGCCTGCTGGCTGGGGTTGAACCCCCTCGCGGGGGCGCTGGCGTTCACCGTTCTCGCGGCCCTGTTCCTGTCCGCGGCGGGGAAAAGAAACACGGAGGAAAATGACCTTCTCATCGGGATCCTCTGGGCCGTCGGGATGGCCCTGGGAATCGTCTTCATCCACATCACCCCGGGATACGTTCCCGATCTCATGTCCTTCCTGTTCGGAAACATCCTTCTCGTCCCCCGGGGCGACCTCGTCCTGGCCGCCGCTCTCACCGCCGTCGTCACCGTCTCCGTGATCGTTTTCTTCAGGGGATTCGTTTCCATCGCCCTGGACGAGGAATTCGCCCGGTCCAGGAAAATGCCCGTGAAGGGGCTTCACACGGGACTTCTCGTCCTCGTGGCGCTTGCCATCGTCACCCTGATCCAGGTGGTGGGAATCATCCTGGTTCTCGCTCTCCTGACCATTCCCGTGGCCGTCGCACGGGAGTTCACGATCCGTTTCACCCGTCTCATGATCCTCTCCTCGGTGACGGGGATCCTCCTGTGCATCGGCGGCCTCGCCGTTTCCTTCTCCATGAACCTTCCCTCGGGGGCCGCGATCATTCTTCTGGGAGCCCTTCTCCTCGGGGCGGTTAAGGCGTTCCGTTTCTTCCGGAAATAATTTGACGGCTTCGTAAAAAGCCCATATGCTGCGTTCCCCATCTTCCCTCGTCACTGCGGTGTACCATAAGTACGCCTCATTCCTCGGGATTCGGGCGCCTTGCCTATGGAGCTTTTTACTTTGCCGTTCGAATAAGTGTTGATTTGGTCTTTTTACGATATCGTCATGTCCGGGCGGGATCATCGAACCGGACGTCGTGAAACCGGGGGCCCCTCCGTGAAACCCGTCACGGGGAGGGCGTCTCGTCCTTGAGGTGGTCCCGGATCCACAGGACGATGTCCTCATGGGACCCGCGGAGCGGGAAGAAGGACCGGACGCCCATGGCGGTCAGGAGCGACCTGTCCGCTTCCGTGAGGTCGTCCGAGGCGGTCACCAGGATGTCCCCGGCGTCTTCCTTCCGGATCACCTCGAAAAGCCTCCGGAACAGATCGAGATCCACCCCCGGAGACGCGGCGACGGCGATCCAGTCCACCGATTCCTGGATCGCCGAATGAACGATCACCTCCGGCTTCGTCGCCTCCGTGTAGATGGCCTCGGAACCGGCATCCCGGATGTTTCTCGCCGTCTGCCACAGTTCCTTTCCATGCCCCTCACTGAAACTGGCCAGCAGGATCCGGATCATTCTTCCTGTCATGAGCCCCCTCCTTCAAGAGATGCAAGCACTATAAAGAATTCAAGGCATTGCCGCAAGATCTTTCCGGAAATCTCCAGGAAGCCCTTGCCCGGTCAGGGGGTTTGTGTTACTTTTTTAATTGATCTTGAAAGAGAATCCATCGAAAAAGCGCACCGGCAAAGGGGTGGCATGGTCCTGATCTGTCCCAATTGCGGAAAAATCAACGAAGTGAAGGGAAAGAAGTGGAGACAGCCTTCCCTTCGGGTCCGCTGCAGGCATTGCGGATACCAGACGGAGGTTCACGTGGGAACCACTTCCCACACCCCCGGGATGTACACGTACGAATCGAGCGTTCGGCGCGGCGGTCAGGGCGTCTCCCCGGAAAAGAAGGAGGCGCGCCCCCCGGCGGTTCCCGGCCGGGCGGAACCGGCGGACCGGGAGACCGGAGTCCCGCCACGAACCAGAGTCCTGAAATTCCTGCTCGTGGGCCTCGTTGTCCTCGTCCTTCTCTCCGCCGGAATGCTGGCGGCGACCCTGTTCATGATCCGGGGCTCCCCGGCGTACAAGACGGCCGAGTCGTTCATCCGTTCAAGCGGCGAGATCCGCGCGGCGGTGGGTGAGGATCCGCAGTTCGGGCTTTTTCCGGCCGGCTCCATCCGCACGTCCCAGGGCCGGGGGACGGCGGATTTCCTCATTGAGGTGAAGGGATCCCGGGGAAAAACGGAAGTCCGGATGACCCTTTACCGGGATAACGGCCGCTGGAAAGTCATCTCCGCGGTCTTCACCGACCCCTCGGGAAAACGGATGCGCCTCACGGGAGAGCCGCCCCGCGGATCTTCCGGAACGCAATGAAGGGAGGCCCGATGCATTTCCTCGGACGATTTCTGACAGGCGTATGTCTCTTTTTCCTCATTCCCCCCGCGTGTCTTTACGGGGCGACCTACGGACAGCTCCAGGCCCTGGAGGAAAGGGCCGTCCAGGTGACGGAGCTGAAGAACCGCTTTCTGGCGAGGGTGCTCGACTCCTACAGGATCCCCAACGTCCGGAACAAGGACGGCATGGTGGTCCGCATCCAGGTGGGAGACCGGTGGCTCGACATCCGGTCCGTGGAAATCGTTCCGGTCACGGCCCCGGCGGGACAGGACCCGGCCGTTACGGGACACGAGGTTTTTTTCTTCACCGACGGGGGCGTGTTCCACATCCTGACCCCCATGGCGGCACGATAATTCCCCTTCATTCCGGAGTTCCCCCGCAGCCGTGACGCCTTTCTCCGGGGCCGGCGGTCCCGGCGGCGCCTTCCGCCGAAACGTCTAGGATCGACGAACTCGTAAAAAAGCCGAATCAAC
>DJVQ01000048.1:0-11042 GCA_002441265.1 Syntrophaceae bacterium UBA6252 | reverse complement strand
GGACTTTTTACGAAGCCGTCAGGATCGGGAGTTCAGGAGCCGGTGCCACCTCCAGGCCGTCTCCAGGATGACCTCCAGATCTGGATATCGCGGATTCCATCCCAGCACACGTTTCGCCTTTTCCGAACTGCCGACGAGCATCGGCGGGTCCCCCTCCCTTCTGGGCCCCTCGATGACGGGGATGGGCCTGCCCGTGACCCGCCGCGCCGTTTCGATCACCTCCCGGACGGAGAATCCCCGGCCGTTTCCCAGGTTGAAGGAATCGCTTGCCCCCCCGTCCAGGAGTCTCCGCAGGGCGAGGACATGGGCGTCGGCAAGGTCGAACACGTGGATGTAGTCGCGGACGCAGGTCCCGTCGTGGGTGTCATAATCGGTGCCGAAGATCCTGACGTCGGGCCTCGTCCCGAGGGCCCCGTCGAGCACCAGGGGGATGAGGTGGGTCTCGGGGTCGTGCCATTCCCCGGTCTCCCCGTCCGGGTCGGCCCCGGCGGCGTTGAAGTATCGGAGGATGGCGTATTTCAGCCCGTAGGCCCGGGCATAGTCCTCGAGGATCACCTCGATCATCCATTTCGTCCGGCCGTAGGGATTGACGGGATGCTTCGGATGATCCTCAGCCATGGGGACCTTCTCGGGCACCCCGTAGACGGCGCAGCTCGACGAGAAGATGAAATGGGCCGTACCGAACTCCCGCATCACCGAAAGAAGGTTCAGGGCGTTTGCCACGTTGTTCCGATAATATTTCTCGGGGTCCTCGACGGACTCGCCCACGAAGGTGAAGGCGCTGAAATGCATCACCGACCGGATGGGATACCTGCGGAAGCAGGCCCGGAGCGCCTCCCGGTCCGCCAGGTCCCCCTCCACGAATTCCCCCCATTTCACGAGTTCCCGGTGGCCGCGGTCCAGGTTGTCGAACACCACCGTTTTGATTCCCCTTTCCGCAAGGTATTTGTTCACGTGTGAACCGACGTACCCCGCGCCTCCGACGATGAGTTCGTATTCCATGACCGGCCTCGATTCCTCCCGTTCGCCTGTTTCCACCGGGACATTCCCGGAGATCCGCCACTTCCTCTTTACCCCAAAGGGGCTCCCGGGAAAAGAACAAAAGACGGGCGGGACGGCGGAACATTTCCCGGGCCCTTCCTTTTTGATTTTTCACGGCGGGGAACGTATAATGCCACAAGATTTTCAAAACCGGAGAGGAGCTTGTTCCATGTGGACCATCGGCGGAAGAGCGCACACCCTGGACGAACTGAGGACGGTGGCGGCGCTCGGATATCCCTTCGCGGAGGTTTCCCTGTCCGATCCCGACGAGGTTGAAAGCCAACTCGGTGATTTCCGGCACATCCGGCGGGAATGGGGAATCGATTACCTCGCCCACTACCCGAACGAAGACGACCCCAACGACCCCTCCATCCTGAGAAGCCTCTTCCTTCCCAGGATGGAAAAACTTCTGGCCCTGTCGGAACGGCTCGGGATACGCAAGGGAACCTTTCATTTCTGGATGGACCGCAGGTGGATCGCCCCCGGCACGGCGGAAAAGAAATCCCGCCTCCTTTCCGAGATGGTCGCCCTTGCCGAAGGACACGGGGTAACGCTGTGCATCGAGAACCTGAGCGAACGCCACGACAGCTTTCTACCCCTTTTCGAGGCCATTCCCGGCCTGAGGATGACGCTCGACATCGGCCACGGCGAGCTGCTCTCCCGGGAAAACACCTCCTACGGGTTCATCGAGCACTGCTTCGACAGGATCGCCCACATTCACGTCCACGACAATCGCGGGGGAACGTCGGTCCGTGACGACCTTCATCTCCCGCTGGGGCAGGGAATCGTCGATTACCGGAGGATTCTGGCTCTCCTGAAGGAAAAAAGCTACCGGTCCACCATCACCATGGAAGTCAAACCCGGCGACATGCCGGCCACCCTGGCCCGGATCCTCGAGGAACAGGGGACACCCTGAAACAACTGGGAGGGCGCCCGCCGTCCCGTGCGACGCGTCACCGCCGCTGTGGAAGGCGCGCCGGCCGGTCCCGCACACCGCCGGGAAACGGGGCCGCCGGGCCGCCCCGCCGGAATCTTGCGAAATCGTCCGTTTTTTGTGATATAAGTCGCCCCGGCGGACCGGAAAAAGGGAAGCCATCGAACGTGCAACGGAGACATAAAAAAATGCGCAAGCAGAACATCAGAAACATCGCCATCATCGCCCACGTGGACCACGGGAAGACCACCCTCGTGGACGGGATGCTGAAACAGAGCGGAACCTTCCGGGAAAACCAGCAGGTAGCGGAACGGATCATGGATTCCATGGACCTGGAACGGGAACGGGGCATCACCATCATGGCGAAAAACACCGCCATCCGTTACGGCGGGATCAAGATCAACATCGTCGACACGCCGGGACACGCCGATTTCGGAGGCGAGGTGGAGCGAAGCCTGAACCTCGTGGACGGGGCCCTTCTCCTCGTCGATGCAAGCGAAGGCCCCCTCCCCCAGACCCGCTTCGTCCTTCGGAAGGCGCTGGCGAAGAAGCTCCCCATCATCCTGGTGATCAACAAGATCGACCGGAGCGACGCCCGGATCGGCGAAGTGGTGAACGAGGTTTACGACCTGTTCATCGATCTCGACGCCGGCGAGGCCCAGATCGAGTTCCCCATCCTGTACACGAACGCCAAGACCGGCGTGGCCCATTCCCGCCCGGAGGACGGGTCCCGGGACCTGAGGCCCCTCTTCGAGACCATCGTGAACGCCATCCCCGGCCCGGAGGCCGACGACGACGCCGTTCCCCAGTTCCTCGTCACCAACCTGGACTACGATCCCTACGTGGGACAGCTCGCCGTCGGAAGGCTGGCCAACGGCATCCTGGAGATGAAGGGAATCTACGCCCTGTGCGGCCTCGAAGAAACGGTGCCGGGCATCCAGTTCTCCACCCTCTACACGTTCGAGGGACTCAACCGGGTCCAGGCGGAACGGGTGGAGGCGGGGGACATCATCGCCGTGGCGGGCGTGGAGGGGGTGGTCATCGGAGACACCATAACCTCACAGGAAACGCCCCTCGCCCTGCCCCGGATCTCCATAGACGAACCCACCGTCTCCATGTTCTTTTACGTGAACAACAGCCCCACCGCCGGCAGGGAGGGGAAATACCTCACATCCCGCCACCTCCGGGACCGCCTCGAAAAGGAGGCCCTCCGGAACGTGACCCTGAAAATCAAGCCCCTCCCCCGGAAGGACATGTTCGAGGTCTGCGGCCGGGGAGAACTCCAGATGGCCGTCCTCATCGAGACGATGCGCCGGGAAGGCTACGAGTTCATGGTTTCAAAGCCCCAGGTGATCACGAAACAGGAGGGCTCCACGATCCTGGAACCCACGGAAAGGCTCCTTCTGGACATCCCCGAACCGTTCGTCGGGATCGTCACGGAAAAGCTCGCCGAGAGGAAAGGCCGGATGACCAACCTGGTCAACAAGGGAAGCGGGCGGGTCCGGATGGAGTTCATCATCCCCTCCAGGGGACTCATCGGTTTCCGGAGCCACTTCCTGACGGACACGAAGGGGGCCGGGGTGATGAACACCCTTTTCGAGGGATACCAGCCCTGGTTCGGCACCATTCCCCAGCGCGCGACGGGGGCCCTCGTGGCGGACCGGGCCGGAAAGGCGACCACCTACGCCAGCATGGCCATGGCGGACCGGGGGGAACTCTTCGTGGAAGTGGGCACGGAAGTCTACGGTGGAATGATCATCGGAGACCGGAACCGGGGCGGCGACCTCACGGTGAACATCACCAAGGAAAAGCACCTGTCCAACGTCCGGAGTTCCACGGCGGAGGCCACCGTGTCCCTCCGGCCCCCCCGGCGGCTTTCCCTGGACCAGTCCATCGAGTTCATCGCCGGTGACGAACTGGTGGAGGTGACCCCCAGAAGCATCCGCCTCCGGAAAATGGAACTGGACAAGAGCAAGCGACCGGCAAAGCAGCAGGCCTGACGGCTTCGCGACGCCCGAAAAAAGGGCCCTCTCTCGAGGGCCCCGGTTTTTCAACACCGCCAGCTCCGTTTTGTCATCGCCATCCCCCGGATCAGTCGAAGGCCAGGTCCGTCTTCCAGACCTTCCAGACGTTTCCGACGAGATCGGGACCCGGCTTCAGCACGGGTTTGCCCGGTCGCCATCCCGAAGGCGTCGCTTCGGTCCCCTGGCTGTTGCGGACCAGCTGGAACGCCTGGATCTGCCTGAGGGTCTCGTTCACGTTCCTTCCCACGGGGGGCGTTAGGACCTCGAAGCCCTGGACGATCCCGTCGGGGTCGATGATGAACCGTCCCCTCGTGTCGACCCCGCCGTCCTCGTCGTAAACGCCGTACACGGTCCCCACCTTGCCGCCGCCGTCGGACAGCATGGGGAAAGGCACGCCGCCCTTCACCATCTTGGAAAGCTCGTGGTCCACCCACATCTTGTGGACGAACACGCTGTCGATGCTCATGGAAAGAACCTGGACACCCAGCTTCCGGAATTCGGGGAATTTTTCGGCAACTGCCGAAATTTCCGTCGCTCAGACGAAGGTGAAGTCCCCCGGGTAGAAACACAGAACGACCCACTTGCCCAGGTATTCGGACAGCTTCACCGCCACGAACTCTCCATTGTGATAGGCGGGCGCCTGAAAATCGGGCGCCTTCTTCCCGATCCGGACCATGGTTCCTGCCTCCTTTCCCTTTGCCGGCTGTTCCTCGATTTTTTTCTCTTCCACCGGTTCTCCCACCGGTCCTCCCGTCGGGCGCGCGCACCCGACCTTCAGTTTTTCCGCCATAGGTCACCTCCATTCAATCGGTCCGCCGGCCGGAACATGACAAATGTCCGGCCGTTTCCGCAGGGCCGCAGTCCCGGAGCCTGCCCGCCCCCCGGCGGGGAAGCGGCACCCATAGATTCTAATTCTTTCCATATTATGCTATTAATGAATTAATAGAATTCCTAAATGATAATCATTCTCATTAAAGGTCCAAAAAAAATCCTCACTTCTTCGCCCGGCATTTCGGACAAATCCCGAAGAAATCGACCCGGTGGCTCACGATTTCGAAGCCCGTTTCCCTGGCCACCTCCTCCGACATGTCCTCCAGGCCCGACAGCTCGGGATCCAGGATCTCCCTGCACGCGATGCAGATCGCATGGGGATGGGGATGGGGCCGCATGCCGTCGTAGCGGTTGCTCCCGTCGGCGAACCCGATCTCCATCACCTCGCCGAGGGACTTCATCAGAAGAACGTTCCTGTAGACCGTCGCCAGGCTCATGGTGGGGAAACGGTCCCGGAGTTCCTCGTGGATCTCCTCCACCGTCGGGTGTCTCCCGCCGTCCGAAAGCACCCTCGCGATGGCCATGCGCTGGGGCGTGAGCTTGAAGTTCTTCGCCCTGATTTTTTCAATGATCGCTTCGAACCGGCCGTCTTTTTCCGGCATGACCAAGGCACCCCGCCGACGAATGCTCCCCGTTATTGATAACGATTATCAATTAGCAGATCTTTTCCGTTTCCGTCAAGGTTTTTCAACAGCCACCCCGTTCAATGAACTCGTGGAAATCTTTAAATGCGTCCCTTCGCGACGGCTTCGAAAAAAGTTTTAGAGGCAAGGCGCCCGACGACCGAGGCGTACTTTTGTGTACGCCGCAGGGAGGAGGGATGACAGGCAACGCCCCATTGGGTCTCTTTCTCAGGCCCTCACGTGTGGCGAATTCATGGAAATCCTTAAAGGTGTCCCTTTGCGACGGCTTCGAAAAAAGCTTCAGAGGCAAGGCGCCCGAGGCCCGACGACCGAGGCGTACTTTTGCGTACGCCGCAGGGAGGAGGGATGACGGGCAACGCCCCATTGGGTCTCTTTCACAGGCCCCCACGGGTGGCGAATTCATGGAAATCCTTAAAGGTGTCCCTTCGCGACGGCTTCGAAAAAAGCTTTAGAGGCAAGGCGCCCGAGGCCCGACGACCGAGGCGTACTTTTGCGTACACCGCAGGGAGGAGGGATGACGGGCAACGCAGCATATGAAGCTTTTTTCGGAGCCGTCTCAGAGGATGGTCAAGACGGAGAAGTAGTGCGATGCAGTCCCTCCGAGGACGAAGAGGTGCCAGATGCCGTGGTGATGGGGAATTTTCTTCCAGACGTAAAAAACAACTCCCCCCGTGTAGAAGACGCCGCCGAGGAACAGCAGGGCAAGCCCCAGCGGGGAAAGGCTCTCCAGGAGGTTCCGGAGGGCCACGACGCTTATCCATCCCATGACGAGGTAGATGGCGACGGACAGCTTCCGGCGGCGGGTCGACATCGTGAATTCCAGTAAAATTCCCGCGGCGGCCAGTCCCCAGACGATGCCGAAAAGGCTCCACCCCAGGGGACCGTCGATGCACAGCAGGGTGAAGGGCGTGTAGGTCCCCGCGATGAGGAGAAAGATCGCCGAGTGGTCGATTTTCCGGAACCGCTTCTTGACGGACGGCCGGGAGGTCGCGTGGTACAAGGTCGAAGCGGCATAGAGAAAGACCATGGTGAGGCCGAAGACGGTACAGCCGGTCACATGCCTCCAGCCGCCGTGCGCCGCCGCCGACGCCGCCAGAACCGCAAGCCCCGCGGCGCTCGCCAGGGCACCCACCCCGTGGGTGAAGCTGTTGACCCGCTCCTCCGCCGGGGAGTATTCCACCATGCTTTCCATTCGTTCCCCCTTTCCCGCGGCCCTTGGACAGGAAGTACTTATATCATAACTTGACGGCTTCGTAAAAAGCCCATATGCGGCGGGACGTCCGGATCCCGGGGGCCGCGGCGCGTTTCCGGTAGGACGCGGGGGCTCGGATCGCTAAAACCTTTTCAGGATCGGACATCGATGGTAATAGATTGGGAAAACGCACGGAAAACGGCGGACGGCGCCGCCGGGTTCGCGAAAGGAGCGGCCATGGGACTCAGAATGAAGATCGTTTCGGGATTCCTGGTTCTTGCATTGATGCTGCTCCTCGCAGGAGCATGGTCCGTTCTCGAGCTGAAGAGCATCGCCGGATCGGTGCCGAAACTCCTGGAGGACCACTACAAAAGCATCCGTGCCGCGAAAATCATGATCGAGGCCCTGGAAAGGGAGGACAGCGCCGTTCTCCTGCGCATGACGGGCCAGCGCGAAAAGGGCCGCGAGATGGGCGACGAGGCGGACCGGCGGTTCCTGGAAGGATTCGACACGGCAAGGAACAACGTCACCATGCCCGGCGAGGGGAAACTCGTCGAGAAGATCCGGAAGGAATACGAAGCCTACAAGACCCTCTGGCTCATGCCCATCGCCGGAACGGGACATGAAGGGGACCTGCGCTGGTATCGGGAAAGCGCGTTCCCGGCATTCCTTCAGGTCAAGTCCTCGGTTCAACAGCTCTCCGACATGAACGACAAGGGCATGTACGACGCGGCCCTTTCTCTCGGGAGCAAGGCCCACCGGTCCACCATGCCCGGTGTCGTGGCGATGGTCGCCGCCATGGTTCTTTCGCTGATCTTCAGTTACTTCGTGAACGTCTTCATGGTGAGCCCCATCATCCGGATCACCGAAGGCATCAGAAGCTTCCTGGAAACGGGCGCCCCCTTCAAGGTCCGCATCGAGACCTCCGACGAAATCGGGGAACTTGCCTCGTCCGTCGCGGACCTGACATCGAGAATTCCGTCCGCCGGGGACAAACCATGAGACTCCATGTCATTCTCAGGTACGTCAGCCTGGTGCTCCTCCTCAATGCCGTTTTTCTTTTCCTGTCGGCGGGCGTTTCCCTGATTCATTCCGACACCGCATTCCTCCCGCTCCTGTACAGCGCCGTTCTGTCCCTCCTCTTCGGCGTTTTCCCGGCCATTTTCGTTCCATCCTTCGAAGACATCACCAACCGGGAGGGATTCATCATCGTCGTGCTGGGATGGCTCGTCTCCTGCCTCGCGGGGGTGCTGCCCTACCTCCTGTGGGGCGGCGTCTTCAGTTTCACGAACGCCTGGTTCGAAAGCGTCTCGGGATTCACGACGACGGGATCCTCCATTCTCGCGGACATCGAGTCCATACCGGCCGGGCTGCTGTTCTGGCGGTCCTCCACCCACTGGATCGGGGGCATCGGGATCATCGTTTTCGCGCTCTCCGTTCTCCCCGCCATGGGCAGGGTCAGAATGATCCTGTACCGGAAGGAGATGTCTCCCATCGCCCTGAAAAACTTCCGTTACCGCACAAAGGAGGCCCTGCGGGTCCTGTTGACCGTTTACGTCGGCCTGACCCTTCTCGAAACCTTCGCCCTCATCGCCTGCGGCATGAACCTGTTCGATGCGGTAACCCATTCCTTCGCCACCATCGCCACGGGGGGGTTTTCCCCGAAGAACCTGAGCATCGCCTATTATGACAGCGTCGCCGTCGAAGTCGTCGTCATGATTTTCATGGTCCTGTCGGGCATCAACTTCGCCCTCCTCTTCGGCGCCTTCTCCGGGAACGTGCTCGAGCCGCTGCGGTCCGTAACGACGCGGTACTACCTGGCCGCGATGGCCCTGAGCGTCGTTCTGATCACCTTCTTTCTTCACGGCCGCGCCTACCCGGGCTGGGCCGACGCGCTCCGGTACGCGTCCTTCCAGGTGATTTCCATCGGAACGTCCACGGGTTTTGCGACCGCCGATTCCTCCGTCTGGCATCCCCTCGCGGTCCTGATCCTCATCTTCCTGACCCTTCAGTGCGCCTGCGCCGGATCCACCTCGGGGGGGATCAAGGCGGACCGGATCGTGATTTTCTGGCAGGCCGTAAAGAAGAGAATGACACAGATCGAACATCCCGCCGCCGTCGTCAAGCCGAAGATCGACGGCGTCGTCATCGACGGCGACTCCGTCGAATACGGGGTGATGTACATTTCCCTCTACATCGGCATCGTCTTTATTTCCGCGCTGCTTCTGACCGCCATGGGCGTAGACGGTCTGACTTCGTTTTCGGGTTCCGCCGCAACGATGGGAAACGTGGGGCCGGGTTTCGGGACGGTGGGTTCGACGGGAAACTTCAGCCACATCCCCGATCCGGGGAAATGGGTCCTGTCGATGACCATGCTCCTCGGACGGCTGGAGATTTTCGGATTCCTGCTCTTTTTCGGAATGAGCAAATGGGAATGACGCAAGGAGACACAGGAAGGAGAGACTGGAAATGACCCGCAGGGAGAGGGAAATTGAAAGCCGGGAGGAAATCGACGCGATCCTGAGGGAGGCCGACGTGTGCCGTCTCGCCATGGCCCTGGACGGCATCCCCTATGTGATCCCCCTGTCCTTCGGTTATGACGGGCAGGCCCTCTACATCCACACCGGCCGGACGGGGAAGAAAATCGACTGCTTTCTCGGAAACCGCCGGGTCTGTTTCGAAGCGGAGCGCAGCGTCCGGATCATCGAGAATCCCAGGAAGGCCTGCGGATGGTCCTTTTCCTTCGAATCCGTCGTCGGCCACGGGACCATCGAGGAAATCCGCGATCCCGCGGGAAAGGAACACGCACTGAACCGGATCATGGAACATTATACCGGAAAGACCTGGACCTTCGATCCCGAGGTGCTGCCGAAAACCCGCCTCTGGAGGATCGCCGTGGACACGGTGACGGGAAGGAGAAACCGGCGCCCGTGAACGATCCCCGGAGAAACCGCCGCCGGATTTGATTTTAGAGGGCGGCGGCATTATATTTGAAGGGGGGGCTTCCCCGGAATTCCGGTTTGTCGCGGTTTCATCCGATTTCAAAGGAAGGAGCGATTTCTCCATGGAGAAGCACCACAAATTTTCCATATGGTACATCCTGCTGGCCTTCTGGCTGGTCCTCATCATCCAGAACTACATCTCCACCGTCATGGCCATCAAAACCATTCCGTACAGCCAGTTCCTGGGGCTGGTCAAGGACGGCAAGGTCACCGAACTCGCCATCACGGAAAACCAGATCCAGGGAACCATGAAAACCGACAAGGGGGAGGAGGAATTCAAGACCGTACGGGTCGATCCGGACCTTTCGAACCTTCTCGAACAGTATCACATCACCTTCAAGGGAGAGATCCAGTCCACCCTGTTCCGCGACATCCTTTCCTGGGTGTTCCCCATTCTGATCTTCGTCGGGATCTGGTACTTCATGATGAAACGGATCACCGGCCAGCAGGCGGGCTTCATGACGCTCGGGAAAAACAAGTCCAGGATCTACATGGAAAACGAATTGAACGTGACCTTCAAGGACGTGGCGGGCGTCGACGAAGCCAAGCAGGAACTCATGGAAGTGGTCGATTTTCTGAAACAGCCGGGCAAATTCACCGAACTCGGCGGAAAGATCCCCAAGGGGATCCTCCTCGTCGGCCCGCCGGGGACCGGCAAGACCCTGATCGCCAAGGCCGTCGCCGGGGAAAGCGGCGTCCCCTTTTTCAGCCTGAGCGGCTCGGAGTTCGTGGAGATGTTCGTGGGGCTGGGCGCCGCCCGGGTCAGGGACCTCTTCGTCCAGGCGAAACAGAAGGCGCCCTGCATCATTTTCATCGACGAGCTGGATGCCCTGGGCAAAGCGCGCGGCTTCAGCGGAATGGGCGGACACGACGAAAGGGAGCAGACCCTGAACCAGCTTCTCGTGGAGATGGACGGATTCGACCCCAATGCGGGGGTCATCCTCATGGCAGCGACGAACCGCCCGGAAATCCTCGATCCGGCCCTTCTCAGGCCGGGCCGGTTCGACCGGCACGTCCTCGTGGACCGGCCGGACAGGATGGGCCGCGTCGATATCCTGAAGGTGCATCTGCGGAACATCAAGGTGGACCCGGACCTGGACGTGGAAAAGATCGCGGACATGACCCCCGGCATGGTGGGCGCCGACCTGGCCAACCTGGTCAACGAGGCGGCCCTCCTCGCCGTCCGCCGCGGCAGGAAAATCGTGGCCCTGCCCGAATTCGAGGAGGCGGTGGAACGGGTGATCGCCGGGCTGGAAAAGAAAAACCGCCTCATCAACCGGAAGGAGCGGGAGATCGTCGCCCATCACGAGGTGGGCCACGCCCTGGTCGCCCTTTCCCTTCCGGGAACGGACCCGGTGCACAAGATTTCCATCA